>JAUNKY010000024.1:2699-28874 GCA_030532515.1 Actinomycetaceae bacterium | reverse complement strand
ATAGGGATAACTCGTATCAAAACTGAAATCTGATACGAGTTATCCCTAAAACAAGGCGAAAAGCACCCAAAACTCGTATCAAAACGCGATTTTGATACGAGTTATCCAAAGGCGACACAAAAAAGGACCACTACCGAAGTAGTGGTCCTTAGAAGCTGTTTGCAATCAGATGTTGCGTTCTACACGCTCACTCTTGATGCAGTTGGTGCAAACGTTCAGACGCTTTGGAGCGCCATTTACGAGTGCACGAATACGCTGAATATTTGGGTTCCAACGGCGGTTGGTTCGCACGTGGGAGTGCGAAACGCTCTTGCCGAAGCCGGGTCCCTTGCCACAGACGTCGCACTTAGAAGCCACGGTTGTATCTCCGAATCTCGATTAAAACATTACCTACGCCAGTTTAGCGCGAAAAAGTTCAACACCAAAGCCCAGCGAGTCTGATTGATAGGTATTTCACTTCAAAAACAGACAACTAATCCAGAATATATTAGTTCCTCCCAGATTCCAACTTACCCACCCCTATACAACTGTCAGGTCAGACACATTTTGTGAGAAACTAAGGGTATGTTGGACGGAAAACACTTGGAAAGCCTCACCGCTGCAGACCTCATCCAGTTTATCAGCCGGGTTCGCACGAACCTGGAACAGCTTGCACCCCTCATCGACGACTTAAACGCGTTAGAAGGCGCCGACTTCGACACCGGCTCAAACTCCCTGCACCTCTTCAATATTATCGAACAGCGCTTATCCCAAACCGAAGCTGACCTAACCTCAGCCCACTCTGTCCTA
Organism: Actinomycetaceae bacterium; assembly: GCA_030532515.1. Lineage (GTDB taxonomy): Bacteria > Actinomycetota > Actinomycetes > Actinomycetales > Actinomycetaceae > Gleimia. Next base: position 28,085 of record JAUNKY010000024.1, on the reverse strand, counting down.
GCTGCCTGCACCACCTATGCCCGCACCTTCGGACGCGGACATATCGGAGTATTCATCGCCAGCCTATTCGCCTCTTTAGAACACAACTGCAGTGGAGAACAACTGCGCCCCATTGAAATGCGCCGCTTCCTCAAACAGATGCCGGCTACGATCCAACAGTGCTTCCGCGCTCCCGAACCAATCTTGCTGGAAATGGCCACGCAGATCGCGCAGGTAGGGGAGTCTGAGCCAGACCCAATTCGCCACCCGGCTCTCATGGTGGGTACCGCTTCCTTGATCGCCCAAGAAGCCTTGATAGAAAACACCACTGGCTGGTGTAATGCCGGAGCCGCTTTCCTCACCATCTTCATGTCCACCCTGCATTCTTTCTACGAAGGCATTGAACTGCCTTCCACTGCCGTGCGAGACATGCTTAAAAACATTACTGCCGGCGCCGTCACCGGGCAGACAAAACCAAACCCACCCCGCCACGGAAGCGAATTTTCAGTCGACTTCCACCTAGATTGCCGCGTGGAAGACTACCAAGAGTTCTGCACCCGCTTAGATGACCTGCAGGTGCGCTACTCACAGCAAGGAACCGTCGATCTGCTGGGGATGGGCTCTTGGCGTTTCCACGTCGACACCACCTACCCTCGCGCTGTACTACCGCGCGTTGGCTGGCTGCGCCACGTAGTGATCAAAGACGCGCGCTACGGCGAGTTGATCGGACACGACGAATTAGCTATCCAACAGGAAGCTTCGGGGGTCCTGTACCTTTCGCGCCCCACCTGGCAGCGCCCCGACACCGTGCGCGTGGTAGCTTTAGTGCGCCACTGGCAGTTCATTGAAGAAGTCGCCACTACCGGCGCGTGGACAGTTTTCAATCCAATTCCCGAGGACGCCCCGCTAATCGCCTCTTTAATCGACGACCCTCCCGGACAAGTTGGCCTAATTCTAGTTGCCGATGAAGAAGCCGCCAAGGTCGCCAAACGCGCGGAAACCTTGCTAAGCACAGAAGCCGAAGTCATCTACGGCAACTACCCGTATTCAGATGCCATCACCAGCGTCTGCGCCGCGGAAGCCGCACCCATCTTCATGCCACAAATGGGGGAAAAGACTAAAGAAATCACCCGTCAACTGCTGCGCTCATCTGCCTCAACCGGATTACGCCGCTGCGCAGTATTAACAGAAACCGATCCGGAAATACTTAAAGAACAAATCGACCTGCTGATCGGATTTGGGCTCCAGCGCATCGTTTTCTTTACCGACGATGCCCACCGAGACCTCTATGACCAACTCACCCGCCAATCACGTATCTGGTCCCAAGCCAGAGACCTGGTGGAAATGGTTGAATCCACTGAGCCCCATATTGTGCTAGTCAACGGGTGATACAGGTGGAACAACCAGCCTTCCTACACACCGCCCTCGAACGGCTTGTCGGCAGACCAACTGCCAAAAAACTAGCCACTCTAGGGCTAGAAACTGCCCACGACCTGGTGCACTTCTACCCGCGAAAGTACCTGCACTGGGGAAAACTAACCCCCCTGCAAAGCCTCTTTCCAGGTGAAGAAGCCACCATACTAGCCTCCGTTAAAACCGCACAAATCCACGCGAACCGCAACGGAGGGGTACGCCTAGCAGTTGAACTCACCGACGGCTACCACACACTGGCAGCCACCTTCTTTGCCGCCCACCCCGCAAAACTCAGCGTCCACCAACGCCTGCTAAAACCCGGCACCCAGCATCTTTTTGCCGGCACTATCAGCCAATACCGCGGGCAACTGCAACTAACCCACCCCAGTTTTGAAGAAGTCGATCCCACGGAAGTAAATCGAGTTCTGACTCGCCCCATCCCCGTCTACGCTGCCAACCCAAAATGCCCCACCTGGCTTACCGCCAAAGCAGTGGGAATCATCTTAGACCAACTACGTGAGGCAGAGGTCCTCGACCCTTTCACTGCAACTGAAAGAGAACAAGAAAACCTCATTCCGCTACTTACCGCCCTAAAAAATATTCACCGCCCCGAAACAGACGCGGATGTAAAAGCTGCAAAACACACGCTCCGCTGGACTGAAGCCTTCGAACTCCAGGTAGCTTTCGCCGTGCAACGGCACCAAAATGCCGCTTCTAAAGCCCATGTCGTCCCCCAAGAAGCACGGGCAATCAGCGAAGAAATCCTCAAAAACTTCGGCCATCCACTTACCAAAGGACAACAAGCCGCCCTGGAAACCATATGGGAAGACCTGGAAAAAGACATTCCGATGCAACGGCTCTTACAAGCCGATGTGGGGGCAGGAAAAACTATCGTCGCCGGCATTCTCATGGCCACCGCCGTTAATGCCGGCTACCAAGCTGCCTTACTGGCCCCCACTGAAGTACTCGCTGCCCAACATGCGCAGACACTGCGGAAACTGCTACCCGTCCCCGTTGAACTGCTTACGGGAAGTACTACTGCGAAAACTCGCCAGCATATCAGCCAAATCGCTCAAAGCGGCCAACCTGCTGTGTTAGTTGGCACGCACGCGTTAATCCAAGACAGCCTTCAGTTCGCCAACCTGGCGCTGGTAGTTATCGACGAACAGCATCGTTTCGGAGTTGCCCAACGCGAAAAACTTCGCGAAAACCACGCGAAAGTACCGCACCTGCTAACGATGACTGCCACCCCCATTCCCCGCACGGTGGCCATGACCGTATTTGGAGATTTAGACACTACTGAAATCCGTGAACTACCCGCTGGGCGCATTCCGGTACAGACATTTTTAGTTAACGAAGCGAACCACTCGTGGATGCAGCGGGTTTGGCAGCGCTCGCGGGAAGAAATTGACGCCCAGGGAAGAGTCTTTGTGGTGACGCCGCGTATCGATGATGAAGGTGAATCTCAGTTGGCTTCCGCGCAGGAAACCGCGGAGCGTTTGCGTGGACTAGAGGTTTTTTGCGGGGTAGGAATTGGGTTGCTTCACGGGAAGCTTTCGGCCGAAGAAAAAACGCAAATAATCACTGATTTTAACCAGGGGAAGTTAAGTCTTTTAGTTGCTACGACGGTGATCGAAGTGGGGGTAGACATTCGCGACGCGTCTTTAATGGTGATTTTAGATGCGCAACAGTTTGGCTTATCCCAACTTCACCAGCTGCGCGGACGGGTGGGGCGCGGCGGCCAGGCGGCTACCTGCATCGCCGTCTATCCGGCGGAAATCTCCGCAGATTCTTTAGCCCGCCTGGAAGCTTTTGCACAGACTAGCAGTGGGTTTGAACTGGCTGAGATTGATTTAAGACTACGTAAAGAAGGTAACGTTCTGGGGCAGTCGCAATCTGGGAAAACCACTTCCTTAAAAGCTTTGCGAGTGTTACGTGACGCGGACATTATTGTTTCGGCGCGGCAACTGGCGCAACAGGTTATTGCCGCTGACCCGAGCTTGGCAAGTCGCCTCGCTTTGGCGCAGCGCGTTGAGTTGGCGCGGCAGGCGGCGCAGTGGATTGACCGCGTTTGAGGCGGGCAAGTTGGTCGCATTTCTATCCGCAAATTGTTAGTATCTGGCAGCGCACGGGGTAACCTTAAGACATGACACGGATTGTTGCAGGAAAATACCGAGGGCGGGTCTTAAGCGTTCCCGCTTCCGGTACACGCCCCACTTCTGAACGCGTACGCGAAGCCTTATTTTCCAGACTGGAAACTTGGGATGAACTGCGCGAGGCGCAAGTATTAGACCTGTTTGCCGGTTCAGGCGCCTTAGGGATTGAAGCGGTTTCTCGCGGAGCAATTTCTGCTACCTTAGTGGACTTTGGGCAAGCGGCCGTCAACACTTTGAAAGCTAATACGGCCGCGGTAGGGGAGCCCAAACGGTTCCAAATTATTCGCGCTGACGCCGTTAAATTTGCGAACACGGGCGGCTTTAACAACTACACGCTGGTTTTTATCGACCCTCCTTATGATTTCCCGGCGAAGGATTTAGAAACCCTGCTCACGGGGTTAGGTGCTCATTTAGCGGATAACGCCCTGGTAGTTTTAGAGGCTTCAAAGCGCACCGCCGAACCACTTTGGCCGGCTGACTACACGTTAGAATCCTTCCGAGATTGGGGCGAGACTCGCGTCTGGTTCGTAACCTATCGGAAAGAAGACTTAGATGGTTAAAGCGCTGATACCCGGATCTTTCGACCCCGTAACTAACGGGCATTTAGATGTGATAAGTCGCGCCAGCCAGCTTTTTGACACCGTCTATGTAGGGGTGGCCCACAACAGTGCCAAGAACTATTGGTTTACGCTGGCAGAACGCATCGAACTAATCGAAGCTTCGCTGCCTTCATTGTCGAATGTTGCGGTAGTGCCAGTTGAAGGGCTTTTAGTTAACTGGTGCGCCGCTCATGACGTAAGCGTAATTGTTAAAGGCTTACGCAGTGGAAGCGACTTTGAGTACGAGTTTCCCCAAGCAGTTTTGAATGGCGACTTCGGGAAAATTGAAACTATATTTCTCCCTGCCAAACCGCACCTGGGGCACGTTTCTTCCAGTATTGTGAAAGAAGTGGCGCGCTATGGCGGAAATGCCGAAAACCTGGTGTCAAAACCAGTATTAGCCGCATTAAAACGTAGACTAGAAACAAACTAGGATCTAAGCAGAAAGTACGCTCATGGCTTACGACGAATATGACGCTCAAGTTTATGAAGACGAATACTATGAGGAAGAAAATGACCTCTACTCGTTCTCAACCGTAATTTCGATTCTGGACCAGATTGAAGAGATCGTCAGCTCTGCCAAGTCATTCATGTTCACCGCAAATGTGGCGGTTAACAAAGCTGAAATCTTAGACCTTTTGGGACAAATCCGCCTGTCTTTGCCAGAAGATATGAAGGAAGCAGACCGCGTTTTATCCCAGATGGATCAGCTGATCACTCAAGCTGACGAGCATAAGGAATCTACCGAAGCTGAAGCTACGGCGCGCGCAGAAGCGATTATTACCGAAGCTGAAGCGAAAGCTACCGCTTTGAAAGAACGCTCCCGCGCAGAAGCTGAAGAACTGCGGATGCGCGCGGAACATGAAGCTAAGAACCTGCGCGAAAAAACCCAGCGTGAAGTAGAAGAAATGCTCTACGCTGCACAGGCTGAAGCGGACCGTTTAATCAGTCAGGAACATATCTATCAAGAAGCTGAAGCTCGTGCGGAAGAAATCGTTACTGTAGCTGAAAAGCATGCGATTGATTTAACTGATAAAGCTGATATTTATTGTGAAAACACGCTTGACGACATGCTGCGAGAACTAGACAGCATCTACCAGCAGGTTCTTAACGGACAGAATACTTTGATTGAACGCCGCCAAGAACGCCGTCGCTGATCCGGAAGAGACTTACCTGGTAGGATTATTCTTCACGCTGGTTTCTTTTAGGAATCAGTCGGCACAACTTTGGCTAAGAAAAAGAGGATGAGGTTTGACTACTTCTGATTTCAACGGTGCGAAACTATCTATCGTTGACCTGCCTACCCGCCCAGATCATTTCCGCGATTACGAACTTGACCTGGTTGTAGGTGATGACTTGGGGACATCCGTTATGCGCGTGGAACCTGGTACGGTTCTGCACGTAAACGCTACCGCCCAGTCATTAACTGACGGCGTATTGCTACGTTTAAACACTGAAGTTCCGATCGTATTTTCTTGCGCGCGGTGCTTGGATGAAGTTTCAGAAACCGTCGATCTTTCTTTGGATGAGCTCTATTTCACTCCGGAAGCGATTAAGCGGATGGAAGCTGAAGAAGGCGAAGAAGCGATTGAAGATCTGGAAGTTTTAGAAGCAGACCAGATTGAGCTTGAACCACTGTTGCGGGACGCGATTATTGCTGACATGGAGTTTTCGCCCCTGTGTAGTGACGACTGCTTAGGGCTTTGTGAAGACTGCGGTGAGCCGCTGCGCGATTTGCCGGCAGATCACTCTCACGAATTATTGGACCCTCGTTTGTCCGCTTTGGACGCGCTCTTTAGCAAGGAAGAACCCGGAGCATAGTTTTGGGACGACGGAAGCGTAAAACGGAAGCACCTCCAGCGGCGCTAAACTCAAACCTAGCTGATCTCTTTGGCGTGTGGCAGATCAGCTTTGACCCAGATCTGCTGATTTTGGCACTCACGCACCGTTCCTTCGCCTACGAGGTGGGGAATTTAGAACCAAATGAGCGTTTAGAGTTCCTGGGGGACTCAGTGCTTTCCATTATCGTCACCGAGTATCTTTTTAGAAACTACCCGAATCTTTCCGAAGCTAACCTTTCGCGTATGCGCGGAGCCATCGTTTCTGAAAAGACGTTGGCTCAAGTAGCCCGCAATCTAAATTTGGGTGACTTTATGCTACTGGGCAAGGGTGAAAATCTAACGGGGGGTCGCGATCGAGATTCGATTCTGTGCGATATGACGGAAGCGATGATTGGCGCCACCTACTTAACTCACGGCCTGGAAATTACCCGCAAAATTGTCGAACGCCATCTGCGTCCTTTCTTAGAAAGAGCGGTTGAACTGGGGAAGTCCTCAGACTACAAAACCACTTTGCAAGAATACTGTGCAGAGGCAAATCTGGGTGAACCAGTTTACGACGCAGAAGGATTTGGGCCCGATCATGCGCGTTACTTCATTGCGACCGTACACGTTGGGAATGAACTGGTGGGCCGTGGCCAGGCGTCCTCGAAAAAGGGAGCGAAATCTGAAGCTGCCCGCGCCGGATACTTTAACATCACCCAAGGCACCTCTCCGGATCACTTCATGCCGGTAGCGGCCACTTCTGAGTTGGCAGCGGAGGAAGCCGCGCATCCAAATTCCGAGGGCGGGTCCCAAACTACTTTGGAAACCACGAAGTAACTGTAAACATGCCTGAATTACCTGAAGTCGAGACCATTAGGCTGGGGCTGGCACCACGTGTAGTGGGTAAAGAAATCGCCCAAGTAGAGGCGTGGAATCCGCGGATGACCCGCACCCAACCCGGTGGAGCACAGCAGTTTAAAGATTTCCTCACCGGCGCAAAAATCCAAGCGGCCGCGCGCAGAGGAAAGTTCCTGTGGCTGGAGTTAGACGACGAACGGGCACTGGTCATCCACCTGGGAATGTCTGGGCAAGTCCACGCCTGGGATGAACCGCCAGCGCAGAAGCGTAAACACGAGCATATTCGTCTTACTTTCACAGATGGAACCGGTTATTCGCACGTAGATCAACGGACTTTCGGTAAAACTGAAGTTGTTGATTTAGCACCTTGCGCGGATGGTTTTGCCGGTGGGTGGGGTACAGAAACTGCTGCAATGCCAGAGTCAGCAACCCATATTGCCCGCGACCCCTTGGACCCCGGCTTTAACCTTCCGCAGGTGGCGGCGCAGCTTCGCAAATCCCAAGTAGCCGTAAAAACTCTGCTACTTAAACAAGAACTGGTTTCGGGGATTGGGAATATCTACGCTGACGAAGCCCTGTTTAAAGCGGGAATCCATGGGGCAAAGCCCGGTGCTAGCCTTTCTAAAGCCCAGGCAGAAACACTTTTACGCGCTGCCCAAGAAGTGATGGAAGCCGCGGTTAAAGTTGGGGGCACCTCTTTTGACGCGCTTTATGTGAATGTTTCTGGCGAACCAGGGTATTTTGCGATTAGCCTGCAGGTTTACGGAAGAAATGGGCAATCTTGTTATAAATGCGGTAATCTCATTGAGAGAGAGACTATCGGCGGACGTTCCCATCATTTTTGCAGGAACTGCCAGCCCCTAGCCAAAAGAAAGCGAAAGCCATGAACATTGAACCAAAGCGGGAGCACACTAAAGTAATGATCATTGACGATCATGAGATTGTGCGCCGCGGAATCGCCGAGATCGTTGACCGTACCGATGGTTTAGAAGTTGTGGCTGAAGCTGGCACCGTAGTGGATGCGGTCCGCCGCGCGGAACTGGTAGCCCCTGATGTGATGCTTGTGGATTTGCAGCTTCCAGACGGCACCGGCATTGACGTAATGCGTCGCTTGAAGGAAACTAAACCTGCAATTAAGCCGATTGTGCTGACTTCTTTTGACGATGATGCGGCTTTAGCTGAAGCTCTTGAAGCCGGTGCTTTAGCCTACGTTTTGAAGTCCGTACACGGTGCTGAAATTACTGAAGTAATCAAGGCAGTTGCCGATGGGCGTGTCCTTTTGGATGAACGTACGGTAACGCGCCGCCGCGCTGACCACGGAGATCCCACGGCAGAGCTAACACCGGCAGAGCGGAAAGTTCTGAACTTGATTGGTGACGGGCTTTCGAACCGCGAAATTGGTGAGAAGCTGGGAGTTGCTGAAAAGACCGTGAAGAACCATATCACGTCGCTCTTAGCAAAGATGGGGTTACAGCGACGCACCCAGGTAGCCGCTTGGGTAGCCGGGCAGCGGGCAGCTGCTTGGCGAAACTGATTTAGAATGCCGGCACTGACTTAAAATACCGGCCCTGACTTAAAATACCGGCGCAGAGAAACTTTCTCAACGCCGGTATTTTTTAGTTTTCTGTCAAAGGGAGCTAAGAGAACTTACGCGAAAAAGCTTGGCTTTATTCATCGAAAATCGGCGCATACCAGGTGAGGACGGTCCCGGAAGTATCTTCTCGGGGTAATACCGTGCAGTCTCCACCTTGTCGGCGTGCACGCGCCCGCAAATTCCCTAGCCCAGAAGTACGGGTCCGATCCAGCGGAATTCCCCGTCCGTTATCAAGGACTCGTACGGTTACCTGCCCTTGGGGAGCCTTCCCATCGACCTTCACCACGATACTTGCCGCAGTGGCTTTTGCGTGGCGCGCCACGTTAGAAATGCCTTCGCGGATCACTGCTACTACGTCGTCACTTAAATCAGCGCCAATGCGGTTATTTACTTCCACCAACAGGGCTTCATCATCTGCAGAAACTACCTGCCCATCGACTTTGATTACCAGGCCCGGCGCGAAACCTAAGGTGGTGCGGGCAATCGAAGTCTCGCGGTGGATCCGCTCTAACAGTTCCGTATCGTAGTCTTTATCGCGCAGACTGTGCACAATCTGGCGAATCTGACGCACTGACTCATCTACTGAAGTTAAAGAGTCTTGTAAGAGGGAAACTACTTCCTGATTGCTCATCCCTCCTTCAGTAACCCGCTTCTTTGCTGCTTCAAGCTGCATGCCGGTGGCAAATAGCTGCTGAATCGCAAAGTCATGCAGATCCCGGCCAATCCGATCACGTTCGTCGTAAAGTGCTGCCACATCTTCTAAATGGCGTGCAGAAGCGACTTCTAAGACAAACGCCGCTTGAGACGCCAAAGCCTCAGCTAAAGGCAAATCGGCGGCTTCAAACTCGGGGGCGCCTGGCTTACGCAGTAACAACAGCACCCCGGTGCCCTCATCGCGGTTCATCATCGGCGCATACAGGGCTGGGCCAAAGTCACGAAGCTGCTCTACCCGCATGGTGGTAGCGCGCTGTAAGGAATCAACGATCATTCCGGCGCCCTCGGACAAAACGACCATTGCCCGCCCTTCGGGTGGGAACACTACCCCCAGCATCTGCTGCGCCAAGTACCCTTCGGCAATCTCACACGCCCAAGTGAACCCTACCGATGGCAGAATAATCAAAGCTGTGTCCGCTTTAGCAACTTCTAAGACGGTTTTGGCAATTAACGCCAGGGCTTCTTCTTCATCCGCATCGTGTAACAGCGCTGAAGTAATCTCTTGGGAAGCGCGAATCCAGCGTTCCCGGTTCTGCGCTTCCCGGTATAGGCGCGCGTTTTCAATCGCTACCGAAGCCCCCTGTGCCAGCAGCTTAATCAGCTGTGCGTCAGCTTCCGCATAGTCTCCGAACTTATCTGCCAAAAACAGGCGCACGTAAACTTGCGAATGTAACTGAATGGGGCAAGTGTAGAAATTGCGGATCGGGAAAACTGAGGTCGCAAAATCAGCCTGCGCTGAACTGGATAGATCATTAACACACAGCGGCTGATCATCTGGAACGGTCGCAATGAAATGCGCGTGCAAACCAGCTTTAGTGAGCTGTTCTTTCTCTGCTGGTGAAAAACCATAGTAGAGGAAGTTAGTGGGGTAGCCCCAAGTATCAACTGTTGCTAATACTCCGAAGCGAGAGTTGGTTAACTGACAAGCCTGGTCAACAAACTCTTGGAGGATTTCGTTAACTTCCAGCTGGCGAGCTAAACCTAAAGTAGCTGACACCAGTGAAGTCGGGTCAGATGCGGCGCGGAGCCCAAACTCATTCATCACAGGTATTCCTTTCAGTTAATGGCTTCCGCAGCGGTTTCCGCCTGGTAGGCGTGTCGGTAGGCGGGCACGTTTTCTAACAGTTCATTGTGTGAACCAGTGGCAATAATCGTAGTAACCCCATTTTCGCGTCCCATCACCATAATCTGGTCAGCAGCTCCCAGTGCCGAAACCCGGTGGCTTACCAGTAAAGTGCCGCGGTGCTCATCTTGGACTGAAAGTAAATCAGTTACTAAAGCATCTGCCGTAGCGGCTTCTAAATGTTCCCCGGGTTCATCAAGGAGCATCAGCGGCGCAGGATTTGCTAACGCCCGAGCTAACAGGACGCGGCGGCGTTCCCCACCTGAAAGGGAAGTTCCACCTGAACCTAACACGGTTTCGACGCCCTCGTGAAGCTGTGAAAGCCAAGTCCCCAACCCAGCTGCCTGCAACAGCTCAGCTGCATCCGCAGCAGAAGTTGCCGGGTTAGCAACACGCAGGTTTTCCAAAACGGAAGTAGCAAAAATATGCGCATCCTCAGGGGTGAATGAAACTACCTGCCCAACTTGTGTGCTCGCCAGGCGGTGAACATCCACCCCGTTTAGGCGGACTGAACCTGAAACCGGTTCAAGTAAACCTACCAAGGTGTACAGTAGGGTAGTTTTGCCAATCCCAGATTGCCCTACTAAAGCTAAAGAACGTCCCGGGGTGAGCGTAAGGTTAATATTCTCAGCAACTATCGGCCCACCTGGCCAACCCACTGCCAAATCTTTAACTTCCAAAACCGGGGTTGAAACAGCCTCTTTTGGAAGCTGCGCGTCCTTAGTCAGTGAAGACGGCTGAATGATCTGGTCAATACGCACCGCGGCGCGGGCAGAACGCACCAACTGCACAGCAGCGGCGGCCAGTTCTGAAGTGCCTTCGAAAGCCGCTAGCGGAGTAAGGGTCAAAATCGCGATGGAAAGCACGGAAATAATCCCCGCTTCAGCGGCGGGAATCGAAACTAAGATCGCGCCCACAACGGCAATACCAATCGCCAGCTGGTCGATCATCGCCGCTACTGCAGCTGGTTTAGCAGCCTTATCACGGGCAGTGATCAACTGGGCTTCATGGGTGCGGATATCGTCCAACACACTTTGGTAGCCTCCGCTGACTTGCAGTTCAGCCGAGTTAGTCAGCAGGGTAGTGGTGGATTCCACCATTCCGATGCGCGCTTGGTCATTGGCAACTTCTCCAAGGCGGGCGTGGCGGGCCGTGAGTACCGGTCCAACTACGCCAGAGAGGAAAAGCGAAAACGCCAAGATTAAAGCTGCCGGAATAGAGATCAGGGCGATTCCTAAAACGGTGCCGATTCCAACTACTAAAGACACCACCAGGGGCAGGACAGATTTAACCAGCAGGTCTCCCAACGCATCTACGTCAGCGCCGGTGCGGGCGAGCAGGTCGCCGCGCTTCAACCCCGCCAGAGTAGCTGTCTGTGCGTTGGTGAGTTTGCGGTACACGTTAGTGCGCAAAGCTGCGATCCCATCCATAGCTACGTGGTGGGAAGCTAGGCGTTGGACATAGCGTAGTAGTGCTTTGGAAATACCGAAGAAACGCACGCCCACGGTGGCCATGGTTAGATACAGTACCGGCGGGTGCTGTGAGGCGCGAGCAATCAGCCAAGCAGAGGTAGCGGCTAACCCTAAGGAAGCCCCCAGGCCCAGGGCACCTAGCACTATGGCGGCAACGAACATGCGCTTATTGAGCTGTAGCAGGGGCAGGACGCGTTTTAATGCCGCGTATTCAGAAGCGGTAATAAAGAGTCTCATTTGGCTGCCTTTGCTAGGTCGTCAGGGTCATCTTGCAGTAAATCGTTTAAGAGATGCGGGGTTGCCAGTAGGTTATCTACTTCCACCGTGTCTACTTGGAGTTGCGGGTACTGTTGAATTTCTGCGGTGGTTGCGGTGTGGGCGCTAACTTCAATTACGTGGGTAGCGGCTTCTACAACTGCTTTGCGGTGGGCGATGACTACTACGGTAGAGCCTTTAGCTTGCAGTTCTTTAATCGTTTCGATTACTTGGTTTTCCGTTAGAGAATCAAGGTGTGCGGTGGGTTCATCTAAGATTACTAGGCGCGTTGGCTGCAATAGGGCGCGGGTGAGTGCTAAACGTTGGCGCTGGCCCACCGATAGGCCTACGCCGCCGTGTCCCAGGCGAGTTTCCCAACCGTTGCTGAGGGTATCGATTACTGAATCAAAGCCGGTGGCTTTGGCCGCGGCATCAAGAGTTTCATTAGAGAACTGCTGAGTTTGCGCTACGTTTTCTAACACGGTTCCGGGGATAATGGCAGGTGCTTGCGGAACCCAGGTGATCTGCGTCCACCAGCTGTCTTTGTGCAAAGACTCTAGTGGGAACTGCTGGTAAGTTCCGTCAGCTGCGCCGGTTTGCAAGGTGATGTGACCGCGGGTGGCAGGTAGCAGCCCCAGAATGGCCATGACGGTAGAGGTTTTACCGGCGCCGGATACCCCGGTTAAAGCGGTGATGGAACCGTGGGGGATAGTGGCATTTAGGCGGTGGGGAGCCCAGGCTCCGCGTGCGGCAATAGAAACGTCGTTGAAGTGGATTTCTAAGCTGGTGACGTTTTCATCCCACAGTTGGGAGGCTTTGGCGGTGGGTTTCCCGGCGGGTACTGCGATACCGGTTTCTTTTTCCGAGGGCGGATTGTCGGCAGTTACGGTCGCTGGGGAAGTTTCTAATGCTGGTGCTTCGATGATTTCGAAGGCGGCATTGGCGGCGGCTACGCCGTCTGCGGAAGCGTGGTAGTTTTTACCAACTTCTCGAAGCGGAGCGTAAACTTCTGGTGCCAGCATGATGATAGCTAAGCCGGCGAAGAGGCTGACATTGTCATAGACCAGACGGATACCTACTTCCACGGCTACCAGGGCAACTGACAGGGTAGAGAGGAACTCTAAGATACCACCTGAGAGGAAGGCTACCCGCAGGGTTTGCATAGTAGTGCGCGCATGGGTTTTGCCCAGCTTTTCGACGTGTTCCGTTGGGGCGTGTTCTCTGCCTAAAGCTTTGAGGGTGGGGAGACCAGAAATTAGGTCTAGCAGCTGGCTACCTAAACGCTCCATTGTGCGTAGTTTTTGCTGTGAGTATTCTTGGGTGAGTTTCCCAACCAAAATCATGAAGATGGGAATAAGCGGAATAGTAATTAGCGCGATGAAGGCAGAGAGCAAGTCTAGGTAGAGCATAACCGCCAGTACCATGGGGGTGGCAATCATGGTGAGGACTAGCTGCGGTAGGTAGGCCACGAAGTATGGACCCAGATCGTCTAAACCACGGGTCGTGAGCGTGACGGTGTCGGTAGAGTGCGTGGCTAACCAGCGTGGTCCTAAAGCGGTGGCTTGGAAGAGGACTTTTTGTCTGAGTTCTGCAATGGCTTGATTAGCTGCGCGGTGAGCGTAGGCACGGTGAATGTAGGTTAAGAGCAGGCGGGCCGCGATCACTGCGATGAGTATGCCAATAATTGGCATGACCTGGGGGAAGGTTTTTTCACCGGTGATAATCGGAGAGATAGCGGCGCTGATCGCCATGATTTGGGCGATGGTAAGTAGCGTGCCGATGGTGCCGGTGACGACAATGAAGATCATGTATCGGCGAGCAGACTGCGCGTATTTGAGCAGACGCTTATCTAGTGGTTTCAAAACACGGTCCTTTGGGTCTTAAGAATGCTACTTACGATTGTACTTAGTTTAGTTTCGTTTTGTATCTTCAGGGTTTTGGGTGGACTGGAAAATAGTTGTGGGGGTAGGAAATCAGATTTCCTACCCCCACAACTATTTGTTAAAGGATTAGCCCTTTAGGAAGTTTGCTCCTTCACGAATCTGCTTTGGCAGCAGACCCATGCCTTCTGGAATGTCATCCAGGGTAACGCGTGCGCGGAATACCCAGTAGGACCAAGCGGTGTATGCCAACACGATTGGAACGAACAGAACTGCCACGATGGTCATCACTACCAAGGTAGCGTGAGAAGAGGAAGCCTGTGCGATAGTCAGCGAGTAGATTGGGTCCAAGTAGGACTTCATAACGTTTGGAGCCATAGCGGTGAAGATGAAAGCAACTGCACCGGCGATGCCCAAAGAAGAGAATGCGAAGGACAACTTGGAGTTGTTGAATGCTGGCTGAGAGAAGACTGCAGAGGCGATCAGAGCCAGTGCAGCGACAACCAGTGGCAGCCATGCCCAAACAGTTTCAGCGTAAGCCAGTACTGCCCACAGAGCCCAGACGGCGGTCAAAGCGGTAGCTACCAAAGAGAAGGTAGCAGAGAACTTTTCTGCACGTTCAAAGACTGGACCAGTGGTCTTCAGAGCCAGGAACTGTGCGCCCTGGGAGAGGCAGATTGCCAGAACTACCAGGCCACCCAGCACGGTGAATGGGGTGAGCAGGGAGAAGAATCCGCCGGTGATGTTGTGTACGCCAGCAGCCAACATTTCATCGGTAACTGGACCGTTGAGAGGTTCGTTGGTCAGTGGGTTTACCACCTGGATGTGCATACCCTGTACCAGGTTTGCGAATGCAACACCCATCAGTACTGGAACTAAGAGACCAACTACGGTGTGAGTGTAGTCAGAGATCTTACGCCACTGTACGGTGTCGATCATCTTACGCCATTCGATAGCCACGATACGCAGGATCAGCAGAACTAGTACCAGGAACAGTGCCAGGTACATGCCAGAGAACATGGTTGCGTACCATTCTGGGAAGGCTGCGAAGGTAGCGCCACCCGCGGTGAGCAACCATACTTCGTTTCCGTCCCAGTGAGGGCCGATGGTCTTAACTGCTTGAGAACGTTCTTCGTCGTTCTTAGCAACGAATGGAAGCAGTGCGCCGACGCCCAGGTCGAAGCCTTCCAAAATCAGGTAGCCGGTCCAGAGAACGGCAATCAGGATGAACCAAAGAATGCTTAGCCAATCCATTTTATTTTCCTAGCCTTTCTCAGTAACCGAACTTCAAGAGGGTATCGGCGTCATCGTCGCCTTCGCTCTTGTGGTAAGGCACGTGCAGGCCTTCCAGAGCGTAACGACGAATGAGCAGGAACCATACAACGCCCAGGGCGCCGTAGAGAACAGTGAACAGAGCCAAAGTGGTGGCAACCTGTGCACCTGGAACTGCACCGGAAGCAGCGTATTCAGTCAGCTGCAGAACGCCACCAACTGGGTCGCCCTGCAGAGCAGCTGCCTGGTTCGGGTAAACGATCCATGGCTGGCGACCGATTTCGGTGAAGATCCAGCCTGCGGATGCGCCGATGAATGGAGCAGTGATAGACCAAAGTGCCAGCTTACCGATCAGCTTGGACTTGATCAGGCGGTCGCCACGCAAACCAACTAGGATTACCAAGCCGGTCAGCATAGATGCCAGGCCCAGGGTGATCATTACACGGAAGGACCAGAAGGTTGGCATCGATGGTGGGCGGAAGTCGTACTGGGAAGCGTCGCCGTAGCGGCTGGTGAAGGATTCGTTCTGGTTGAGCGCATCTACCATTCGCTTCTGGATGTCACGAACGCCCTGTACTTCAGCATTGAAATCATCGTGAGACAGGAAGGAAGCCAGACCGGGAACGGTGATGAAACGGGTCATGTCGCCAGAGTCATCCAGTGGACATTCGCCGAAGCCAGCCACGGTGAAAGCAGCACCCTTAGTATCCATACAGATACCTTCAGCAACTGCCATCTTCATTGGCTGTACTTCAGCCAGGTGCTGGCCTTGGAAGTGGCCGGTGGTAGCTACGCCAGCGCCGCCGATTAGCAGGGCGATTGCGCCGAAGCGAGCGATTGGCTTCCAGTAGTTACGTGCTTCTGCAACGCCGTGTTCACCTGCGTTAGCAGCGCGGGTGATCCACCACAGTGCCAGACCGGCTACGAAGGTGCCGGCGGTGAAGACTGCGGTGAAGAAGACGTGGCTGAAGGTGTAAGCCAACATTGGGTTGAGCACTACTTCAATGAAGCCGTAGCTGCCGTCTAGTTCTGCACGGCCGGTTTCTGGGTTGAAGAATGCACCAACTGGAGCCTGCATCCAGGAGTTTGCTCCCAGGATCCACAGGGCAGAGATGTTGGTGGCAATTGCGGTCAACCAGATAGAGGCCAGGTGCATACCCTTAGATACGCGACCCCAACCGAAGATCCAAACTCCCAGGAAGGTGGATTCGATGAAGAACGCTAGAAGTGCTTCAACTGCCAGTGGGGCGCCGAAGATGTCGCCCACGAAACGAGAGTATTCTGACCAGTTCATGCCGAACTGGAATTCCTGTACGATACCGGTTGCTACACCCAGAGCAAAGTTGATTAGGAATAGCTTGCCGAAGAAGCGAGTTGCCTTTAGCCAGACATCATCGCCACTGCGGTGCCACTTAGTCTGCATAATCGCAACCAGTAGGCTCAGGCCGATGGTCAGTGGAACCTGGATGAAGTGGTAGACGGTAGTAATACCGAACTGCCAACGAGCCAGGAACACAGCATCGAGTGCCGCTGGGAGGACTGTCATGCGTCCACCTTTCCTTGTGTTGAATAAATTAGATTGAAATTAGCCGAGAACATAGCTCGGGCATACTAAAAGCATAGGATTATTTTTTCGAGTTTTATAGCAAACAGCTGGAATGTGCTAAGGTTTCCCTAAATTTCCCGTTTCTGCAGAGGTTTTGCTGACATTCTTCAGAATAAGTGTCAGTTCTTTGAGGGTTTGTTTCCTTTGAAAAAGCAGATTTTAAAAACGGTTTTGTAACTTAAATATTTTTTCGTTTGCATAAAGTGATTTGTTGAAGCAAATAGTTTTTCCGATTTAACTCTGTCCAGCTGACGTGGCGAGCTGGCATCAGCGCTAAATCCTATGCCATAATTATCAGCAGTGCACCTTAACTATATGGACAAGCACGAAAGTTTCCGTCCTTGATTGGGCGAAGTAGGCAGGTCTAAACCTGCTTGTAAGTATTTTTTGGAGAACTTAAGTGTCTAACGAAACTATGCCTGAACCTGAGTTCAGCGGGTTGAATAGTGTCGAAGCCTCAATTGCTTCACCTTTTGCAGTACCACTATTTTCAGCCGCGCAAAATCAGGTGGTTGAGCTTCCCCCGGCGGCTTCTGCGCCAGTTGCTAACTCTTACGCGGATTTACTTTTCATGGCCCCAGAGATTACGCCATTACCTCCGCGGGTAAAGAAGGAAACGGATTTCTTCGAGGACGGTGAACCAGAGGCTTTACCACGTACCCGGACTCGTAAGCGGGTAAGAACAACTGAAGAAGTTGAAGAAGCTCCAAAAGAATTTTTCTCTGCTTCTGAGCTTGAAGACGACGATGAGTTGGGAACCAGCCGTCGCCGTCGTCGCCGCCGCGTGCGCGCCGAAGAAGTTGAAGAAGTAAATGACGAAGTTACTGGCGTACAAGGCTCTACCCGTTTAGAAGCTAAACGTCAGCGCCGCAAGGATACGCGGAAAGAAAATCGCCGCCGTCAGACGATTACCGAATCAGAGTTTTTGGCGCGCCGCGAATCTGTTAAGCGCGAAATGATTGTGCGCGAGCAAAATGGCTTAAACCAGATTGCCGTGCTTGAAGACGGTTTGCTGGTAGAACACTACGTGGCACGCCGTACGCAACAGACGATGGTGGGCAACATTTACCTAGGTCGCGTACAGAACGTACTTCCTTCTATGGAAGCTGCTTTCGTGGACTTGGGTAAGGGACGCAACGCAGTGCTTTATGCGGGGGAGGTTAACTGGGAAGCCGTAGGTTTAGCCGGCCGCCCTCGTCGCATTGAACAGGCTCTCAAATCAGGTGACACGGTGCTGGTACAGGTCACCAAGGATCCTATCGGACATAAGGGGGCGCGCCTTACTTCGCAAATCACGCTAGCGGGACGCTACCTGGTGTTGGTACCTGCCGGACAGATGACGGGGATTTCCCGCAAACTGCCAGAACGCGAACGTACTCGGTTGAAGAAGCTACTGTCAAAGATCGTGCCGAAAGACTACGGCGTGATTGTCCGTACCGCCGCAGAGGGCGCTACGGAAGAACAGCTACGCGATGACGTAACTCGCCTGCAAACCCAGTGGGAAGATATCGAAAAGAAGCAGAAGAAGACGCAGAAAGCGCCTTACCTGCTGCGTTCGGAACCAGAACTGGCCGTGCGCGTGGTACGCGACGTGTTTACTGAAGACTTCCAAACTCTGACTGTGCAGGGCGAAGAAACCTGGCAGACGGTACAGGAATACGTGGATGAACTGGCCCCTGACCTGCGCGATCGTCTGAAGCGTTGGGTAGGGAAGGAAGACGTTTTCACCGTTCACCGCATCGACGAGCAGCTCACGAAGGGGATGGACCGTAAGGTTTGGTTGCCTTCAGGTGGTTCGCTGGTGATTGACCGGACGGAAGCAATGACGGTTATTGACGTTAACACCGGTAAGTTCATCGGATCGGGCGGCACCTTAGAAGAAACTGTTACCAAGAATAACCTGGAAGCAGCTGAAGAAATCGTACGCCAGCTGCGCCTGCGCGATATTGGTGGCATTGTGGTAATCGACTTCGTCGACATGGTGCTTGAATCGAACCGAGATTTGGTGCTGCGCCGCCTGGTTGAATGTTTAGGACGGGATCGGACGCGCCATCAGGTAACTGAAATTACCTCGCTGGGGCTGGTACAGATGACCCGCAAGCGCGTGGGTGAAGGGCTGGTAGAAGCGTTTTCTACTCCTTGTGAATGCTGTGATGGACGTGGCTTCATTGTGCACCACGACCCGGTTGAGCGTGATCATGCAGGAGTTTCTATTCCGCCTAAGGCGCGCCCTGCTGCTGAACCAGTGGTGGATCCGGAAGCTGAAGCGAAACATGAGGAAGTGCGTTCAGCGCTTTCAGCGATTGCTGCTGCCGCTGCCTCTGCGCACGGAGATAAGGCTGGCAGTGCGAAGCGCCTGAGCGATGCAGAAATCACTGGTGACGCAGAAAATGCCGGCAACGGGGAAGTGTCGGGACCTGCTGAAACTTCTGCAGGGGCATCTGCAGTAGAAACAGCTGACTCTGAAACTGAGAAAGCGACTGCCTCTGGTGAAGAAAAAGCTTCTGAGGAACGTCCGCGTGGCGGAAAGTTCAAGGCAGAAAAGCCGAAGTCAGAGCGTCCTCGCCGCGGTTTAAAGGATCGTCGTAAGGGCGTGCGAAACCGCCTGCTGGACGATGCGGAAGCCCTGCTTGATAGCATCGATTCCGTATTGGATGCGAAGGTGGAAGCTAAGCACGGTAGCGGCGAGAAGCCTGCTGATAAAACCCCTGCCGGGGAAACAGCTGGTGAAAATTCTGTAGCTAAGCCGGCGCGTTCACGCCGTCGCACGGCAGTGATGGCTGCCGGACAACCGCAGGTTGCCGCCAGTGAGCCGGTGAGTGCTCCAGCGGTAGCAATTGCGCGTCCGGTAGCAGAAACTACAGCCACTTCGTCACCTGATCGTCCAGTTAAGAAGAGCCGCCGCGTTGCCGTGGCAAATCCGGTGGTTTCGGGCGAAAATAGCTGACGTTTTAGACTGTTCAAACCCGGGGTGGTGTATTGCACATTGAAAAGTGTGCAAACCACCGCCCGATGGTTTGATATTGACTGTCTGGATAGCGTATTGTAGACAGTCGGTGCGGTTTTCATACACGCACAGAAATACTTGGCTAAGCGAGACTAATGAGGTCTATATCTCTATTTCAAGTTTTCGCTTTCTGAGTAGTGGAATAGCGGAGAAAATCCGGTATTCTATTAACTGAGTTATTTGTAATCGAAAAGAAGAGAGCAACAACGTGGTCTACGCGATTGTCAAGGCCGGCGGCCGACAGGAGAAGGTGTCCGTCGGTGATGTGGTCGTCGTCGACAAGTTGGCTGGAGAAATCGGCGATTCTGTCGAACTTCAGGCCGTAATGGTAGTCGACGGTGATAAAGTCACCTCTGCAGCGTCTGAACTCGCTAACGTAAAGGTTACTGCAGAGATCGTCGAACCTACCAAGGGTCCAAAGATTTCTATCATTAAGTACAAGAACAAGACCGGCTACCGTAAGCGCCAGGGTCACCGTCAGCCACTGACGAAGATCAAGATCACTGGTATCGCCTGATCCGCGGTCAAGTTTCTATTTAGAGAAAGGGCTGGAAAATGGCTTCTAAGAAGGGTCTTGGTTCTTCCAAGAACGGTCGTGACTCCAACGCACAGCGCCTGGGCGTAAAGCGTTTCGGCGGTCAGTTTGTAAAGGCTGGGGAAATCCTGGTTCGTCAGCGCGGCACTCGTTACCACGCAGGTGAAAACGTAGGTCGTGGCAAGGACGATACTCTGTTCGCGCTGGTTGCTGGTGACGTTGAGTTCTCCACCAAGCGTGATCGTCGAGTAGTAAACATTATCGCGGCTAACGCCTGATAATCGTCTAATACTTGTTTGAGGGTGAATGGGTGACCGTTCACCCTCAAAATATATTTTCAGCTAGTTTCAGGAGGTAGGCAGATGCCATCATTCGTAGATACCGTCACCCTGCATGTTGCAGGTGGCAAAGGTGGGCACGGTTGCGCCTCGGTTCACCGCGAAAAGTTCAAGCCCCTGGGTGGTCCTGACGGTGGTAATGGCGGCAACGGTGGCAATGTCATTCTTGAAGTTAGCGACCAAACCACCACTTTGCTCAACTACCACCGCGCCCCACACCAGCGCGCTGGAAACGGGGTGCCGGGCTCTGGCGACCACGGCGAAGGTAAGAAGGGTGAAGATATTATTCTTCCCGTTCCCGAAGGTACGGTAGTTAAAGATACCAAGGGCAACGTGCTGGCAGATTTAACTGGCGTGGGCACCCGTTTCATTGTTGCCGAGGGCGGACGCGGCGGTTTAGGTAACGCCGCCCTGGCTTCAAAAAAGCGTAAAGCCCCCGGCTTCGCCCTTTTGGGTGAACCCGGTGAAGAACGAGACATCGTCTTAGAACTTAAATCCGTGGCAGACGTGGCTTTGGTTGGGTTCCCTTCCGCTGGTAAATCCTCTTTAATTGCCGCTATGTCTGCTGCCCGTCCGAAAATCGCTGACTACCCATTTACCACCTTGGTACCTAATCTGGGCGTAGTTCAAGCCGGGGACGAACGCTACACTATCGCTGACGTGCCAGGTTTGATTGAGGGAGCTTCCCGAGGTAAAGGCCTGGGCTTAGAGTTCCTGCGTCATATTGAACGCTGTGCGGTTATTGTACACGTACTTGATGCAGCAACTTTCGAAACTGAACGCGACCCGCTATCTGACCTACAGGTTATTGAAGCGGAATTAGCCCAGTATAAGTCCGACTTAGGTGAGTTGGAAGGATACGTGCCGCTGGGGGAACGCCCTCGGGTAATCGCCATTAACAAAGTGGACGTGCCAGATGGGTTAGAAATGGCCCAGCTGCAACGCGCTGAACTGGAATCTTTCGGCTGGCCCGTTTTCGAAGTATCTGCGGTAAGCCGCCAGGGACTGAAGGAACTTTCTTTCGCACTGGCTGAAATGGTTGCCAAGCATCGGGCTAGTTTGCCTGCTCCAAGTGAAGAAGTCCAGGTGCTGCGTCCTCGCGGAATTGGGCAGCTCCGCGGCGACGACTCGCAAATTACGGTACGCGCAGTTAAGTTTAACGGCGAAACCGTTTACGAGGTGCGGGGCCGGCGCCCTGAACGTTGGGTACGCCAAACTGACTTCGCAAACAATGAAGCTGTTGGCTACTTGGCGGACCGCTTGGCGAATGCCGGGGTAGAAGACCAGCTAATGAAAGCTGGCGCACTGCCTGGAGACCCCGTGGTGATTGGCCCGGTTGAAAGCGGCGTTATTTTCGATTGGGAACCAACTATGCAAACCGGTGCGGAACTGCTTGGTCCGCGTGGTTCAGACCTGCGTTTTGAAGAAAGCGGACGCGCAACTCGTAAAGAGAAGAAAGCCCGCTACCACGAAACTATGGATGCGAAAGCTGCCGCTCGTGAAGAGTTGTGGACTGAACGTATGCAGGGTATCTGGACGGACCCGGAAGACTAAACGCCGGGTTCGTACGCGGCCCCTAACGGCAGAAGTTACGTGAGGAAACAGATGGAATCATTCGCAACTACGGTCCCGCAGCGACGCCCGTCGATTGGGATTATGGGTGGCACATTTGATCCCATTCACCATGGGCACCTGGTAGCTGCCTCTGAAGCGATGCAGGTGTTCAACTTGGACCAGGTGGTCTTCGTCCCCACGCAAATGCAGCCTTTTAAAGCGGGGCGGCGGGTAACGTCCGCAGAACACCGGTATTTGATGACGGTGATCGCCACCGCTTCGAATAATCGGTTTACCGTGTCGCGCGTCGATATTGACCGCGGGGGGACTACGTTCACCATCGACACGTTGAATGATATTCATCGCCAGCGTCCAGACGCAGATTTATTCTTCATTACCGGTGCTGACGCGCTTTCGAAGATAGTGTCTTGGAAAGACTCAGATAAACTCTTTGAAATGGCGCATTTTATTGGGGTGACGCGTCCGGGGCACGAGTTGGATGCTTCGGGGTTGCCGTCTCACGCAGTTTCCTTGCTGGAAGTGCCCGCTATGGCGATTTCTTCCACGGACTGCCGCAAGCGGGTTAGAGAAGGTAAACCTGTTTGGTACTTGGTACCAGATGGGGTAGTTCAATATATTACTAAGTACGGCTTATATAAGGATTAGAGGTAGGTTTTAGTTTGGCTATTTCAGCGCAGGCACGCGAAATTTTAGATATTGCAGTGGCGGCTTGTGAAGCGAAGCTGGGTGTGAATCCAGTGGCTTTGGAAGTTACCGAGCGGATGCCGTTTACGGATGTTTTCTTGATTGTTTCGGCAGAGACTCCGCGCCAGGTGAATGCGATTGCCAATGAGGTAGTTGATGAATTGGTTAAGCACGGGCATAAGCGCGCTAAGTTGGAAGGTAAAGACGAGGCTTCTTGGATCCTGGTTGATTGCCGCGACGTAATTGTCCACGTGATGCTTGACGAAAAACGCGAATACTATGCGTTGGAACGCCTGTGGGCGGACGCGCCGCGTTTGGAAATTAATGTGACGCCTCGCTGAGGGATTTTCTACCGCCAGTCTTTATCGTTGGGATGCCAACTTTAGAGGCTGGCAGTTTTGTATAGAGAGGTCAAAATGCAGTTATTTTTCGTGCGGCATGGGCAGACGGATATGAACGCGCAAAAGCGGATCCAAGGACAGAAAGATTTCCCTTTGAATGCTGCCGGGCAGGCGCAGGCAGCGCGCTTAGCAGAGCATTTGGCTGAGTTGATTGGTGCGGGAAACTTGGCTGGGATTCTTTCTTCTGACCTTTCGAGGGCGGTGGGGACGGCTGCTCCTTTAGCACATCTTACGGGCGTGGAGCTGCGCGTGGACACGCGCCTGCGGGAACGTGCTTTTGGTCAGTTAGAAGGACTTACAGCTGAAGAACTGGAAACGCAGCTTCCAGAGGCATTTTTTGAATGGCGTGAATACGGTGACCCGGTAGGCGTTGGGGTGGAGCCGCGCGCTGACGTTGGGAAACGTTTCGCGCAGGCGGTGAGCGAATTTTGTGTGCCCCAGCAGGGCGAGAAGTTCGTAGTAGTTTCGCATGGTTCTACGATTACCCAAGGGATTGTTACCTTATTGGGGTTGGACCCGGCGCTTTGGGCAGGGTTACGTGGGTTGAATAACTGCCGGTACGCACGGTTAGAAAAAACGCGGCGTAAGCCGGGGTGGCGTCTGGTGGAATATAACGTGGGGCCAGCCGATATTGTAAGCTAGGTAACGAAGTTACTGCTTTTTGTCCGGACTTTGCTTTTTAGCTAAGAGTCTTGGATGACCTATTGCGAGGGGGACCTATGAGTGAAATCCGCATTGGTGTTATTGGGGTGGGTGCTCGTTCTAGACTTGCCTTACACGCGCAGCAATTAGGTGGCAAGATCACGGCTGCGGTAGATCCTTCGCCGCAAGGTCCGCAGCGTTTAGCGCAAAGACTGGGAGCTGATATTCCGCTGTATCACACTACGGGTGAAGCGATTGCTGCGGGGATTGATGCAGCGTTTGTAACTTCACCAGATGATACGCATGCAGAGATTACCTGTGAGCTTTTAACTGCGGGAGTGCCGGTATATTTAGAGAAACCGATTGCAATTACCACCCAGTCCGCGGACCAGGTGCTGCAAACTGCGTTTGAAACGGGTACTAAGCTTTACGTGGGCCACAATATGCGGCATATGAGCGTGGTGCGGCTGATGCATGAGCTGATCCAAAAGGGCACGATTGGGCAAGTTAAAGCAATTTGGACGCGTCACTTTGTAGGGCACGGCGGCGACTACTACTTTAAAGATTGGCATGCTACCCGCGAGCACGGTACGGGGCTACTGCTACAGAAGGGTGCTCACGACATTGATGTGATGCACTGGCTGGCGGGTTCGCAGACCCGGGAAGTCACTGCGATGGGTGACCTAATGGTTTATGACAAGATTACTGACCGCGCGGATAACTCTGCTTCGCTGATGGGGGATTGGTTCGATATGTCGGTGTATCCGCCGGCAAAACAACGCGGATTGAATCCGGTTATTGACGTAGAAGATATTTCGATGATGCTGATGCGGATGGATTCTGGGGTTTTGGGCTCTTACCAGCAGTGTCATTTTACGCCGGATTACTGGCGTAACTACACGGTGATTGGTGATGAAGGGCGACTGGAGAACTTCGGTGACTCTGAAGGGGGAGTAGTTAAGGTTTGGAATCGCCGTTCAGATTGGCGCGCTGAGGCTGATTTAGAGTTCCCGATTATTGGCGATGCTGGCGGGCATGGGGACGCTGACGTATTGACGGTGGGTGAGTTTATGCGCTTTATTACCGAGGGCGGCCCAACGGACACTAATCCGCTGAGTGCGCGTGATTCTGTGGCGGCGGGTATCGCCGCTACTGAGTCACTGCGAAACGGTTCTATTCCAGTGCATATTCCTGAGCTTTCCAGCGAAGTTGCAGCTTATTTCCGGTCTCACCAACAGCGTTAGATGAGCCGATTTGAGCTTAGTGCGCTATCAGTGTAAACTGGTGGAGTACTGGGGCTATGGCGCAGATGGTAGCGCGCTTCCATGGCATGGAAGAGGTCACGGGTTCGAATCCCGTTAGCTCCACCAGGAATCCCGCTCGGTTTTGCCGAGCGGGTTTTTCGTTTGTCTCTGATGCTATCTGGCATGTAGGGGATTTTCGGCTTTTAGGGTATTTTC
>JAUNKY010000024.1:0-2689 GCA_030532515.1 Actinomycetaceae bacterium | reverse complement strand
CTCGGTGATCTGGGTATGTCCAACCTGGCCTCCGCGCCACCCTCGGTGATCTGGGTATGTCCAACCTGGCCTCCGTGTCCTTCCCACCCCCGGCAACCCGGTTTTAGTATAATTTCTGCGAAATTATACTAAAACGGTGCAGTTTGGCTGGTTTTCGGCGGTGTTTTAGTACAATTTCTGCGAAATTGTACTAAAATGCTCAATCAGAACGCGCCCAGGCAGTTGAGGTTTCGGCGGGGAATACGCGAGTCTGAAACTGGTAGTTTTCTGTGTACGTTACACTCAAGCAGAGGATAGAGGAACTAACCCTTGATGCTAAGACATCCACAAGCACAGTGACTCGGGAAAGCATTTTAAGGAGGAAGTTAGTGCAGATTAGGATAGAAAGCAGTGAATCAGCTAAAGCCATTGAAATCGCTAATTTGGTGAGGGCTTACAACAGAGCGAAGAGAGAACCTTCCGCAAGCGAAGCTTTGAATATTTACCTGGAAGATAGTGACGGTTCTTTGATTGCAGGTATGGTGGCTGAGACTTTCGGAAACTGGCTTGAAATTGAGTACTTGTACGTCAGAGAAGATATGCGTGGCCAGGGGATTGGATCAGAGCTTTTAGTTAAGGCAGAGGAAGAAGCGAGACAGCGGGGCTGTAAATACTCTTTCGTGGATACTTTCGATTTTCAAGCACCGGTTTTCTATGAAAAGCACGGGTATCAAGAAGTGTTTGCTTTGAGACAGTACCCTGTCACAGGTAGGCGTAACTACTATACAAAATCTTTATGAAATGGAAAGAACTATAGCGGAATCTGAGTAATTCGCAACGGAGCATGAATCGTCGGATCTTTATCTCTAGACTCTGAAGAATAAAACCGAGGACGGCTTAGCATTCCCCTCGTGGAGTTATCCTAGGTCGTTTAGATGGTGGTTTTGCTGATAATCGCCTAGAATATTGAGCATGTGTTTCATGAATATCTGGTTCTTTCCGTTGGAATGTCAGCTACAGGATCTTGAACGTACAGCGCGACAGGCGTTGAATGTGGCGCCCTACCGCATTGATGTCAAGATCGATCCCCAAATCCGACGCGACTACGGACTCGAGCACCTGAATCGAGCCTACACAATAGCCAAAGGCGGATGCGAATGTGAAGGGATGATTGGTGGGAACGGAAAGCCCTTGTATCGTGGCGCCACTACTTTTGAACAGATTCAACATTGGCTCAGCGAACTCGGCCCTTTGCTATCACCTCCAAGAACTCTTGCTCTCATGCGCGCCTGGACTCCTCAATCACAAGTCGCACCTAACTCGGTGCGTTCCATCCAGCATTCCCGCCTACGTGAGGAAGACCTGGCAAATCTGGGCGAAGACCAAATGCTCATTATTCGCTTGGGCGCATAGTTCGTCGAATCGCTCAACTACGCTGTTGAATACTTTGCCCGTTTGTTTTACATTCGGGGGAGTTATCAGTAATAAATGAGGATTCCCTATGACTGAAAATCTACCTAAGCTTGAAGAGACCCCGATTGGGGAATACGCGTTCCCAGGTGCACTGCGCGATGCTTTGGTGGGCGCGATCCTGGATGGGCGAAAGACCTCTACGACATCGTTGTTTGCGGAGTTTGATTTCGATAAGTCTAAGATCGAGGGTGTGGGTACGCGCGAGGCCGTTGTTGATTCGCATGGGAATATTGTGTGCGTGACAGTTAACCGCAAGGTAGAGATTATTCCCCTCAAAGATGTCACTTTGGAACACGCTATCAATGAAGGTGAAGGTTTCACCACGCTTGAGGAATGGCGCGACGCCCACGTCTCTTTCTGGCGTTCCCAAGAATTCGTCGATTACATGGGCGAGGTGGATCTTTCCGATGACGCACTGGTTGTCTGCCACACCTTCGAAATCGACGAACACTACCCGGTGGAGCTCCTGGTGCCTTGGGAAAAGAATTCCTAACGGCTGCTCATAGATATTCGAATCGAGAAGCACAGGACTTCTGGATGCGTTTGTACACAATATGTTCGTGGCTTAGAGTCGCTTACTGACCGTTGATCTGCAGGTGCATACCTTCGGGATCTTCGATACGCAGTGAACGACCGAAGTCTTCTGCGACAATCTCGCCCGTGTCAAAGCCCGCATCGGCCAGACGCCTTTGTACGTCTTCCAAAGGTTCTTCGGCTTCTAAAGAGAGCTCAACGTGATGGCTTGGCAGGGTTTCACTATAGCGAGAGTGAACTGCAACGTAGCCACCTGAGCTATGCATTTCTGACCAGCCTTCAGAGGCGGTTTCCTCGTTCAATGCCAGTCCGAGCGCAGCATAAAAACGACGCATCTGGGCGGTATCCGCACTGTAGCGAATAGCAATAATCTTCAAAGTCATCTCCTGCGGAATCATCTTAGATTTGACTTACTTTGAATATACCATTGCCTGCTTAATAGAATCACGAACTAATGCTTCTAATGTTTAAATGGTTTTTTGAGGGGGAGAGTACGGCAATCTGAGGGTGTCCAACCTCTACATAGCCGCCCAAAGTCGTATTTGGATAACTCGTATCGAAACTCGATTTTGATGCGAGTTATCTGCATTTTTGGGCGTTTTTTGAGGATAACTCGTATCAGTTTGGCATTTTGATACGAGTTTCATTTGGCGGATTCTAGTGGTGGTTGCAACGTCTTTGTTTCAACTGATGAGTTCTAGTA
>JAUNKY010000023.1 GCA_030532515.1 Actinomycetaceae bacterium | reverse complement strand
TACACCTGAAACAACTCACAACAACTTGACACCCACCGTTCCCGTGCGAATTGAGGGGCTGGTGCCTCTGAATTCGCATACGAAACGCGTTTCCCGTGCGAAAGGGGTCTTGAAACGTGTCTCACGCCCAGACCAACTACCGCATTCCATGTCAGATTCGGTATGATAGTCAAGTTAAAGTACCTAATTTAGACACCTATAAGTAGGGTGTCCTGGTGAGAAATAGAGAAGCAATGCGCACTGCTGAAATTGCCCAGCGTTGGAAGGACTACTTCCAACGCCACGACCACGAAATTCGCCCGTCAGTACCACTGGTATCTCCAGATCCGTCGATCCTCTTTACCATCGCGGGTATGGTTCCTTTCATCCCATACATCATCGGTACCGAACCAGCGCCGTGGCCACGCGCAGCCTCCGTGCAGAAATGTCTGCGTACCAACGACATCGAAAACGTTGGACGCACCACCCGGCACGGTACGTTCTTCCAAATGAACGGTAACTTTTCTTTCGGCGATTACTTCAAAGAAGGCGCTATTGATTTCGCTTGGGAACTGCTTACTGGCAGCCAAGAAACTGGTCATTATGGGCTTGACGGTGACCGCCTGTGGGTTACCCTTTGGGAAGAAGACACTGAGTCTTTCAACGTGCTCACCAAAAAGATTGGCATTGACCCTAAGCATATCGTGCGTCTTCCGCGTCACGAAAACTTCTGGGACACCGGTCAACCCGGTCCAGCAGGTCCATGTGCGGAATGGCACTATGACCGCGGTCCAGCATATGGTCCCGAAGCCGTTGGCGGTAATGTAGATCCCGGCGGTGACCGCTATCTGGAAGTTTGGAATCTGGTATTCGACCAGTATCTGCGCGGTGAAGGCTCTGGTAAGGATTACCCATTGTTAGGTGAGCTGGACGCTAAAGCAATCGATACGGGGGCCGGCTTGGAACGTTTGGCATTTGTCTTGCAAGATAAGCCAAACATGTATGAAATCGATGAAGTACGCCCAGTTATTAGTGCCGCTGAAATAATGTCCGGTCGAACTTACCTGGGTGGGAATGATCCTGAAGATGATGTGCGTATGCGTATCGTAGCTGACCATATCCGCTCTTCGATGATGTTAATTAACGATGGGGTAGTGCCAGGTAATGACGGTCGCGGTTACGTGCTGCGACGCCTGATTCGCCGTGCAGTTCGTTCGATGCGTCTATTGGGAGTTGACACTGCTACTTTGCCAACTTTGATGCCAGTTTCACGCGATGCGATGAAGCTTTCCTACCCTGAGTTGGAAACTAATTGGGATCGCATTGCAGACGTAGCCTACGCTGAAGAAGAGTCCTTCCGCCGTACTCTAACTGCTGGCACCACTATTTTGGATACTGCGGTAGCGAAGGCTAAGGCCACTGGTAAGGCTACTAAACTTTCAGGTGAAGAAGCTTTCCAGCTACATGACACATACGGTTTCCCCATTGACTTGACTTTGGAAATGGCTAAGGAACAGGGTGTTGATGTTGATGAAGCTCGTTTCCGCGAGTTGATGCAAGAACAGAAGACACGCGCCCGCCAGGATGCTTTGGCTAAAAAGGCGGGGCACGTGGATTCCCGTATCTACCACGAGTTCCAAACCCAACTTGGCGGTGGCTCTAAGTTCTTGGGGTACACCGAGTCTGAAACCGATGCCGTTATTTCCGGGATTATTTCCGACTCTGTCGCCGTACCAGCTTTAACTGGTCCAGCCGACGTAGAAGTAATCTTGGATAAGACTCCTTTCTGGGCAGAAATGGGTGGACAGTTGGCTGACCATGGTACGATTCGTACCGCTGGGGGGGCCATTATTGAAGTTGACGATGTTCAGGCCCCCATTAAGGGGCTGAGCGTGCATCGTGGTCGTTTGCTGGAAGGTACGGTGGCTCTTGGTGAGCATGCAGTAGCACAGATTGACGTGGCTCGTCGCGTCGCGATCGCTCGGGCGCATACGGCAACCCACATGGTCCACAAGGGATTACACGAGTTAATTGGCGAGGGCGCTACCCAGGCCGGTTCCGAAAATTCTCCAAGTCGCTTGCGGTTCGACTTCCGTCACACTTCTGCAGTACCTGCTGACGTGTTGGGTGAACTGGAAGGGCGCGTGAACTCTCTGTTGGCTAATAACCTGCCAATCACGGATTCTGTGATGGACATTGACGCAGCTAAGGCAATGGGCGCAATGGCTTTGTTCGGTGAAAAATACGGCAAGGAAGTTCGCGTGGTGAACATTGGTGATGGTTGGTCCGTGGAGCTTTGTGCGGGAACCCACGTGCCTTCTACCGGTCACATTGGGCGAATTGCTCTGTTGGGTGAAGCTTCTATTGGTTCTGGCGTGCGTCGTATCGATGCTTTGGTTGGTGAAGGCGCCTACGCTCACCAGGCAAAGGAACATGCTTTGGTTTCTCAGCTAACCGGTTTGATCGGCGGTAAGAGTGAAGAACTGCCAGCGAAGATTGAAAGCCTATTGAAGAAGCTCAAAGATGCTGAGAAGCAGATTGCGAAGCTAGGTGAAGCTCAGTTGTTGGCGAAGGCTGGCGAACTGGCTGCTCAAGCTCAGCGCCTGGGAGTTTTCGACTCTCTGGTTGTTGACCTTGGTGAAGTTGCTTCTGCGGAAGCTTTACGTTCTTTAGTTTTGGATATTCGCGCTCGACTGGGCGAAGCAAACCCAGTTGTAGTTGCTGGTATTGGTGTTGTAGGTGAACGCCCGCAGGTAGTTGTAGCTACGAACGAGGCTGCCCGCCTGCAGGGCGCTAAAGCTGGGGCCTTGGTACGCGTAGCGGCACAGACGTTGCAAGGCGGAGGCGGCGGTCGCGACGATGTTGCTCAGGGTGGCGGCCAGGATCCAGCTGCTATTCCAGCTGCGGTAGAGGCCGTAAAACAAGCTATCACCCAAGCGTGATTTAACTTAAAAGGGTTAAATTTGTATTTTCGAAGTGGTGTGAGAATCGGAATAGACTATGGTAAAAGCCGTATTGGCATTGCCATAACTGATCCGAGCGGAAAAATATGTTTCCCTCACACCACTTTAAAATTCTCTCCCTACGGCACGCATATTGACGAAATTCTGGATCTAGTTTCAGAACGTAACGTTATTGAGGTAGTCATAGGCATGCCCAAACACTTAAATGGGGCAGAGGGGGC
Source organism: Actinomycetaceae bacterium (assembly GCA_030532515.1). Taxonomy (GTDB): domain Bacteria; phylum Actinomycetota; class Actinomycetes; order Actinomycetales; family Actinomycetaceae; genus Gleimia. Next base: position 25,821 of record JAUNKY010000023.1, on the reverse strand, counting down.
GTCTGCTCATGCCGTTAGAGAATTCGCCCAAGAATTAGCCCAAGAGTTGCCGGCAGTGCGCGTGTGCTTAGTAGATGAAAGACTCTCAACCAATCAAGCTCACGCTGGATTAGCACATATGGGCATTGAGAACCGTAATCGTAAGGATAAAGTCGATCAATTGGCTGCCGCTATTATTTTAGAAAATGCGATTGAAACCGAGTTGTCTACCGGCAATGTACCTGGTGAGCAGGTAAAATAGCTGAGAAAGTGACTCATTCTTTCACTCCCATCTTCAAGACAGTGTGCATCAAGTTAAACAGACAAGAGGTAATCGATGAGCCGGGAAAATCAGCCATTTGGTGAAGGTCCACGTCGTCAGAACGCTCAAGTCCCTGACTCTCAAAGATCTGCTATGCGCAGACCTGGTCCAACAGGTAGAAACACTGAAACTGCTGCGGGACAAACTCGGATTCCCCGTAGTCCCGGACGTCACGCTAGTCCGTCGCCTGCTGACGCGCAAGCAGGGGGCGCGAAACCAATGCGTCCACCATTCCCAAGTCGTACAGACCGGTTAGCTGGCGAACCTGGAACCAGGGAAGAACCTCCGACGCCAACAGCTCGTCCTACAGACGCACGCAAACCAGCGCCACCAATACGCCCAGCAGTTAACGGGCGTCCTCGTGCCAGCGCCGCAGGCGACGACCAACCTAGAATGCAACCAGGTAAAGCCCCCCGACCCACCTCTCACCGCCAGGCAAGCCAGATGCCGGCAGGTGGCGCTTCCCCGATCGATGGTGGCTGGACAAGCCGCCCCGCGCAGCCAACTTCTGCGCATGGTGGCAAAGCACAACGTCCTGCATCTTTAGCAGCCGCATACGGCCGCGCCACCACAGAACCAGAAGTACCCGTGCGCTTACCGTCTCGCGCGCAAGAAACGAAAACTAAACGCCAAGTGAAAAAACGTCGCCAGTCAAAGATTAAAACCGGGGCAGTGCTTACCGCTGTAACTGCGATTTTGCTAGTGTGTATTTATATCGCCTACACTTCACTCACCGGTGGAAATACGCCCGTTGAAGCTGATGACTACCCAGGTCCTGGCACCACTGAAGTAATCGCAGTTGTTAACCCCGGCGACACCGGGCTGGTAATTGCTAAGAACCTGGTGGAACTTAAAGTTGTTAAATCTGAAGCTGCGTTCATTAAAGCTTGGGAAGCTAACCAGGCGGCCAGCTCAGTTCAACCAGGTTCTTACACGCTGAAACAAGAAATGAGCAGTGGCGATGCAGTAGCTGCCTTGCTTGACCCCACCAAACGCACTTCGAACGCGGTTTCAATCGCTTCAGGATACACTATCTGGCAAGTTGCCGAACGCCTCAAAGCCAACGTGAACTTCACTGCGGAAGAAGTCGATGCCGCGATTGCGAACCCTGAAGGCATTGGCTTGCCCGCAGAAGCTGGTGGTAACTTGGAAGGATGGTTGCAACCAGGTAGTTACGAAGTGCATTCCAATGACAAACCAGCTGACGTGTTGCGCGCCATGGTTAAAGCCCGCATTGCTGAGCTGGATTCTTTAAACGTACCTGCAAATCAGCGTCAAACTGTACTGATTAAAGCCTCTATCTTGGAACGCGAAGTTACCGGCCCTACCTATATGCGTAAGGTAGCTCGCGTGATTGAAAACCGCCTGACGAAACCAGATTCAGAAACCGTGGGCTTATTGCAAATGGACTCTACGGTTCTTTACGGTTTACAACGATCTGGGGGAATCCCTTCTGGAGAGGAAATTAAGAAGGACACTCCGTATAACACCTACCTACATAAAGGGCTTCCCCCAGCACCTATTTCAATGCCCTCTAAAGCTGCTATTGAGGCAACGTTAGATCCTGAGGTGGGGGACTGGCTGTACTTCGTAACCGTTAACTTAGATACCGGGGAAACTAAGTTTTCGTCGAATCTGAAGGAACACCAAGTATTCGTAGAAGAGCTAAAAGCCTGGCGTAAAGCTAATAAAGGATAGCCCTAGGTTTGCCAGCAAAAATCAACTTAATTGGATCACCGGTGAAACATTCGCTTTCACCGGTGATGCACAATGCCGCCTACCAGGCGCTTAATCTTCCTTTCATTTTTGGGATAGAAGATGTCGCATCGCAGCACCTACCGGATTTCTTTCAAAACTTCGCTCCTGACGTTACCGGTTTGGCTGTAACTGCTCCACTAAAACATCTTGTGTTTAGTTACCTTGACGCGGTTGAACCAATGGCCGCGACTTTAGGGGTAGTAAACACCGTTGTTGTAACCGGGAAGCTTCGGACCGGATTTAATACCGATGTTTATGGCATTCACCAGGCGTTGTTGGAGGCAGAGGTTTTGCAAGAAAAACTGGGCTTTGACAGTCTACACGCGCTAATCGTGGGCGCGGGAGCCACGGCGGTTTCAGCCTTAATGGCTTGTGGAGAGCTGGGGGTGAAAAATATTTCTCTACTGGCTCGTAGCTTTCATAAGCCGCCCTCGGCAGTTAAAGTCGCCGGAGCTTTAGGCATCCACCCAACTATCATCCCTTGGAAACAGCCAAAATTGGCGGAAAAAGCTTGGCGTCAAGCCGATATTGTTATTAGCACGGTTCCCAGCGCAGCGTTGGCTGAGTTCACTCCGTTTTTGGCTACTAACAAGCGGCAAGTTGTAGTTTTAGAAGCCGATTACAGTCACCAAAACCCGCTGATTACAGACGCTGTTTGCGCAGGAGGCGTTTATATCCCCGGTACGCGCATGCTACTGCACCAAGGTACGCAACAGTTCACACTACACACCGGGCAGCCAGCGCCCATCGAGGTTATGGAAGCAGCTTTAAAAGAGGAGTTAGCAAGGAAGGAATAACCGTGGGGGAACCGCTGTTTCATCTTCAAGTTGCAGCCACCCTTTTGGGTTTTGCTGCACTGGGGTGGGTTTTAACTAAAGGCTACTTGTTAGTTGGGCGCTACCTGGTGAGTTTTGGTTTTGGTGGCTCGGCAGCGACCCTGAATTGTCAGCTAAACAGTGGGCCGGCCGCTTGCTCACGTCTGAGTCTTTATAGCGGAGCAGTATTTCTGCTGACTTTCATCTTAGGACAAAAGGATCCGCTGCTGGCCGTTTCCGTGCCGCTAAGTATTTTCTTGGCTCTGTCAGCTTACGTGGATTACTACACGCATAAACTTCCTGACAAGCTCACTGTTTTAGTGGGGGTATCTGTACTTACTGGACTGGGGCTAACTTTGATTCTTACTCCAGTTCCGCACCCTTTAGGATTACTGTATGCCGGAGCGTTAGGGGCTGCGGTGTGGGCTTTGCCTTTGGCAGTTATCTACTATGGATTGCGTGGCATGGGGAAGGGAGATTTGAAACTTGGCCCGCTTTTAGGGTTTTGGCTGGGATTATACGGCTATCAAGTGGCCTATTTTGGACTGTTGCTGGCGTTCTTTTTAGGTGGCGTTGTGGCCCTGATCCTGGTATTGGCAAAACGCATTGAAATGCGCCAGCGTATTGCGTATGGACCTTTTCTTGCCTTGGGGGCTTACTTTTCGTGGTTGGCGCACGTAATACTACTGTAGAGTCGGTTGTATGAAAACTGCCCACCTGGTTTGAAATCGGGTGGGCAGTTCTTATATTAGTTGGCGCTGGGACAGGTGTTTTGCCGTTGCTGTGGGAGGATAACCAGCCGCCCGTTTGGCAAGGTGACTACTTCAATCGGCCAGTTATAGACGCGGCTAAGCCGTTGGGAAGTCAACACTTGCGCGGGTGGACCATAGGCTGCAACCGAGCCTTTTTCAAGTAAGGCGATGCGATCGCAGTAACTTCCTGCCAGCTGTAAATCGTGCATCACGGCGATAACTGCATGCCCTTTTTGTGCCAGTTCGCGGCAGATTTCCATAGTGCGTTCCTGATGGGCAATGTCCAGTGCAGCTGTGGGCTCATCTAGGAAAACTACGCCAGCTTGCTGGGTGAGTACGCGAGCAAACGTGACACGTGCTTTTTCTCCGCCGGAGAGGCGGGTTACGTCGCGGTCAACAAAGTGGCTGACATCGGTCTGGCACATGGATTGGGAGATAATTTCATTATCGAGGGCGGGATTCGGATCCCAACATTGCCGTCCCATCGCCACAATGTCGAACACTGAGTATGAGAAAGGGAACTCAGTGCTTTGTGGCATCACTGAGCGAGTTTGCGCTAATTCTCTGCGTTTATAATCGGTGAGGAGTTTTTCCCCGTAGGTGACGAAACCATTTGCTGGGGTTAGATCCCCCGCTAACAGTGCCACCAGGGTAGATTTACCAGTGCCATTTGGCCCCAGTAAACCAACTACTTCCCCGAAGTTTACCTGGAGGGAGATGTCTTTTAGAACTTCGGTGGATCCGTATGAGAAAGCCAGGTCGGTGGCGGTAACTGCGGGGGGTTCGACGCTAAATTTTGAAGTATCAGTCACGGTTATCGTCCCATGCGTATCCGAGTACGAAGTAAGATGAAGAAGGTTGGGCCACCCACCAGTGCGGTGAAAATACCGATAGGTAAGTCAGCGAATGGAATTAACGTGCGGGCTGCTAAGTCAGAGAGGGTAACTAACAGGGCTCCTGCCAACATTGCTCCGGGTAGAAGAACCCGGTTGATCGGTCCCAGTGCTAAGCGCATCACGTGGGGGACAATCAACCCTACGAAGGCGATTACTCCCGCGTAAGACACGGCGGCAGCGGTGAGGAGGGTGGCTAGGGTAATGGCAATTAACCGCAGCCGCTGCACATTAACGCCCACGTGTCCGGCAGCGCGCTCACCTAAGGAAAGCGTATCGAGTTTCTGAGCTAAAGCAATAGCTGCCACCATGCCGGAAGAAACTACCGCCAGAACGGTCCAGACTTGTGGCCAGGTGGTACCGTTTAATGACCCCATTTGCCAGAATACGATGTGGTCTCTGGCAGTAGTAGGAGCAATGTAGGTTGCGATGGAGGCTAAGGCAGTCGCTACTGCGTTCACAGCAATACCAGTCAGGACCAGTACAATCACGTCGGCTTTGCCTTCAGAACGAGCCAGCATGTAAACAAAAAATGCGGCCGCTAAACCGGATACGAAAGCTGCTAGAGGCACTGAGAATCCAGCTAAAGCGTGTGGCGCGTATACCAGAGCTAAAGCCGCACCTACGGATGCGCCTGAGGACACCCCGATGATTCCGGGTTCAGCCAGTGGGTTAGAAAAAACTGCTTGGAGTACTGCGCCTGCTACAGCCAGGGAAGCGCCAACTAGCAGTCCCAGCGCTATGCGCGGGAAGCGGATGTTCCATAGCGTTGAAAAAGCCAGTGGATCACTGGGATATTCGGTTAGGTTCAGGGGGGCGAATGAAGCGCGAAAGACGTCCGTAACACCGATCTGATATTGGCCTAATAGTGCTGAAGTAAGGGTTGCCGCTATCAGCGATAAGATTACTATCGTGAAGGTGATAGTAGCTTTTAAGCGTCTTTTTTTAAATCCTTCAGTTAAGGGCGTAGTGGTCATTTACCGGTTTCCACCCCGTAGAGTGCTTTGGCAACGGCTAAAAGCGTTTCTCCAGTTTGGGGTCCGAATGAAAGGGAAAGACCATCGGGAATAGCAATAACACGTTGGTTTTTGCCGGCGCGGGTTTCAGCTACGCCCGGGCGAGCCATGAGCCCAGCTAAACCTTCTGTGGATTCTAAACCACCGCTCATAGTGAAGATTACTTCAGGGTTTAGCGCAACCAGAGCTTCAGCGTTTGCGGGAGTTACCCCTGTTAAACCGTTGGCAGTTGCCAGGTCTTTCGCGCCAACACCGGTGAGCAGTTCGGTAGCACCTTCATCGGAGCCAAGAATGAAGAAAACGCCTCCGGTACCACGCACGTACAGGAAAGAAGCTTCAAGTGGCTTTGCGGGAACCCATTCTTTAATTTGAGCCAGTGCCGCATCAGTTTCTTCTTTAGTGCGTTTAGCTAAAGCATCACCTGCTTCGGGAACGCCCAGTGCTTTGGAAACGGATTTAATCAGGGCATCGTTTTGGTCAATGCCGCGTTTAGGATCGACTAAAACCACGGGAATGCCCGCTGCCCGCAGCTGGTCTAAAGCTTCTGGTGGGCCAACGGAACGATCAGCGACAATCACAGTAGGTTTTAGATTCAGGACGGCTTCGACGTTGAGAGTGTGCCCATTTTCGGTGACGACAGGAAGGTCTTTGAGGCGAGTTTCAGTAGAAGAAACGGTACGACCAACCAGTTTATCTCCGTAGCCTAAAGCGATTACTGTGCGAGAAAGGGTCCCAGAAAGGTCCAGTGCCAGGATCCGGGAGGTATCGGTTACTGTCACTGTATTGTTTTCAAAGTCTGTGAGATTTACTGGCAGAGTTTGTTTAAAATCGCCAGAAATAGGGGTGGGGTCGGCAATGTCAGGTACAACACTTAAGCCTTTTAAAGAGCGAGGATCGGGAAGGGCGGGTTTTTCAGTTTCTTTAGGTTTGGTTTCTGCAGCGGTATTTTGGGTGTCTTGGCTTGCAGAAGTAGTGTTAGTTTCCCCGGGGTGTGTGGGGGTGGAGCAGGCGGCAGTTATAATAGCTAAACTAGCTAAAATTGCGAAAACTTTATTCTTCATCGTATCCTCATGAGTATGCGGTGCGGAGCCTGTGGAACAAGCTCCGCACCGCCAGTTTGTTAATGTCTTACACTAACGGTTTGCTTATTACTTTACGCGACGACGCTTTGCTGCCAAAGCAGTTGCGCCACCAAGTAGGGTGAGGAGGGAGGCCAGCAACAGACCTTCCATTTGCGTACCGGTTGCAGGCAAGGTCGCCCCAAAGGCACCGTACTCAATTAGTTCACCGGTCTTTGGATCACACGCGGTAGCGTTGGTGAGTGCTACGTTGGTGCTCATTGGAGCCAGTACTTCACCAGCCTTGTAGAAGCCAGCAAATGCTTTTGCTCCAGCGTCGGTGAGAACTACTGAAGTAGTGTTGAAGCTCAAGCGTCCCCCGTTTACGTAAACTCCACCGAAGGTGAGGTTTGCGAAGTGTACGCGACCCAGGTTGAACTTGTTACCCTTCATATCGGAACCAGCGACGGTGAGGTATAGCGCCCCAGAGTTGCCGTTGATTTGAATGGTTGGGTTGGACATGGTCAGGTCCAGTACGCCCTTGTGACCATAGAAGTTTACCGAACCAGCGTAGTATACGGTACCAACTCGGGAAGCGGTGTTGTAAACACCACCGGTTGCACCCCAGTTGAAGTTGGTGCCATCCCAAGAGGTGCCTGCCAGGTTCCAACCGCCGTTAGCGATAGAGCCGCGAACGTAGTTGGTGAAGGAAGCACGTACGCCCCACGCCAAGTTACCACCGGTGATGCGCTGCTTAGTTGGGTCAATCTCGCAGTGTTTTACAGCAGGCTTAGTGTCCTTAGGAGCCTGAGGCTTTGGAGCTGGTGCTGGCTGCTGTGGCTGAGAAGGAGCTGGCGTGCCGGGCGTAGCCGCAGAGTTCGCTGGGCGAAGTACCACCGTGAGCGGATCCAGTTCTTGACCAGCAGGGTAGAAGTTAGCGAATGCGTCAGCGCCTTCCTTAGTTAAGATGACCTTAGCAAAGTGGATGTGGCGGGTTTCTCCCTGTGGGGTGATCTTTGGCTCCAGCAGATCAGCCAAAACAACGCGTTTGGTTACTGGGGTACCAGGCTGAATCTTTTCGCCACGCAGAACTCGTGGAATATCGTTCTTGTCGAATGGTACAGAAGTTAGCGTTGCAATCAGCTTCCAGTTACCGTCAATCTTTTGTACGGTTGGTTCCCCAATAGTCATATCCAATAGACCCTTGTGACCAGTGAAGTGTACTTTACCACCGAAGTTAACGGTGTCGTGGTTACGGGGGTCAATAGTGGTGTTGGGCAGTAGTGGGAAGACGAATTCGCCGGTAACGCCTTCTAGCAGTTCCCACTTACCTTGAGCCACGCCTTCGCTAATGTAGCTGCGGAAGGTGGACTTTACACCCCAGTGCAGGTCAGCTACGAAAGCTGGGATTGCTGGGTTTGGAGCAACTGGACCATTTGGCTGACCTGGCTGAGGATCAGTCGGAGTAGAAGGATCGGAGGTACCTGGGTTTGCTGGAGTAGTGCCAGCTACAGTTACGCTTACAGTAACTGGATCCAGATCTTTACCTTCTGGGTAGAACTTAGCGAAAGCATCAGCGCCAGCAGCGGTCAGACGTACGTCAGCGAAGCCAAGGGTAACGCCACCATCAGCAGTTGGAGTAACGGTTGGAGCTGACAGGGTAGCAACTGCAGCGCGCACAGTGCGTGGCGCATCCAGGGCGTTGCGGAAGCTCGTAGCCGCGTGTGGACGTCCGCTACCTAAATTCAGTGGCTTGGAAGTCAGGGTTGCTACCAGCTGCCATTTACCATTGACCTTTTCTACAGTTGGTGCAGAGATAGTCAAGTCTAAGAGCCCACCGTGTCCGGTGAACCGTACAGAGCCGGTGAAGTCAATCTTATCGACAGCTTTTGGATCCAGCTTCTGACCTTCCTTCAATGGGAAGTTGAATTCTCCGGTTACTCCACCAAGAAGTTCCCAGCTACCTGCTGCAGGCCCGTTCTTAATGTAGTTACGGAAGGAAGAGCGCACCCCCCAGTTCAAGCTGGCAGTGAATTGCTTTTCAACATTCGCAGGCGCTTCAACCTTTGGCTGCAAGGCGGCAATTTCTTCAGCAATTTCGGAATCTTTAGCTTCGTTCTTAGCCGCTACTTCATCCAAGCTAGCTGGGTTGACGTAGTCATTCACTTCACCTTCTGCAGGAATAAAACGAATCTTATTTACGGTACCACCGTAGAGGTCTTCACCTTCTTTGAGTGCTTCCAAGGAAGACCAGTCGGTGAACTTATTGTAACGAATCTTCAATTCAGTGAAAACGCCACGGGCAGGATCAGTTGCCCACTTGCCCAGGGCAGAAGGATCAGTGATGAAGTTGTATTCTAAATTCAGCTTTTCCAAGGCGAGCTTGTTAGCCAATTCACCGATGTTTTCAATCAGGTTATTTGAAAGATTTAGTTCTCTCACAAAGGGCAGATCGTTGATCTTAGACAGGTCAGAGATGCGGTTGTGGGACAGATCTAGCAGACGTAGCTTGTCTTGGGTGTCATCTAGCATCTTCACTGCCAGCTGAGACAGGTCAGAAATACGGTTGTGCGAAAGGTCAATCGAGTAGATGTACCCCATGGATTTAATAGCGCTAACGTCAGTTAAGTAGTTTTCTGCTGCGCGCAGAATCGAGATTCGTGGGGAGTTTTGTAAACCATCCAAAGAAACTAGCTTGTTGTTAGCCACGTTTACATCTTGTAGCTTCGTAGCGTTTGCCAGTGGCTTAAGGGAGGTAAGCTTGTTGGATTTGAAGCTAATTGAGGTGAGGTTAATTGCTGGTTCAATACCCTCAAGGCTTTCAATACCGTATGCGGGGCATTTTAATGCCTGCAGACTTTCCAGAACCTTATTGGTAATTGGAATGCCAGCTGCCACGTCGTACTGTTCGCGAATACATTCTTCCAGCTTAGAGTCTTTAATAGTGACGTTGCGGATAGGATCGTCAGAGTATACGGGACCGGTGGACGGGTTGTTGAAACGATCGGGGAATAGTTCCCACAGAACTGGCTTCGGGGTAGTGGTTTCTTCACTGGTAGCGGTAGTCAGGGTGATTACCAAAGGTGCCCCGGCTTCGCCAGTGTACAGGCCAACCAGTTTCTTGACTTCTTCAGTGAAAACTGGGCGCAGGGAAGAAATTACCACGTAGCCTTCGTGCTTGGTGACCTGCAAGTCTGACAAGTCAGCAAGTTCAGCTTGATTAAGAGTAACTTCACCGGCTTTGGCCATGGTGCCTGCGGTGTAACCATCTACTAACAGCTTGCGGTTTTCGAAGTCGACAGTTAGGTTGGAAATCTGCACGTTTAGCAGACCATCGTATTTGGTCCAGCCAACTTTGCCTTTGAACTTTAGTTTGCCTTTATTACCGGCGGTGTCGAAGGTTTGCCCTTCTTTAGGGGTCCACAGCAGGTGTCCACCTTTTTCAAGGAGCTCTAAGCCTTCGGAACGAGTTTCATTTTCAATTCCAACGTATTCGCGGAAAGATTTACGGAAGTCCCAGTTTGCGTAGGCTTCTTTAACTTGGACTACGGTAGCAGCTGCGGGGGTAGCTTCAGCAGTAGTATTTTGCTTTTCTACAGTTGCTTCGGAAGCACCGGGAGCAACTTCAGCTGCGCTTTCGGTGCCCGCAGTTGCTGCGCTGGAATCGTTAGTTTCTGTACGCGCAGTTTCAGCTGGGGCTGTTTCGCTTGCTTGCGCAGAGGCGGGTTGTTCTTCAGAGGAAGCGCCTTCCGTTCCTTCTGGGGTAGAGCTGGTGGCTACCGTTTCAGTTGGGGAAGCCGGAGGCAGTTCTGAGGAGTCTGCGGCGAAGCTGGGCAGGGTGCTACCGGCTACAAGCGCGGCGGCTACCAGGCTGGACAGCACCGTGCGTTTCACAGTTGGGCGCATAGCGTAATGTCTCCTGAGTTAGCAGATAGTTTAATTAAATATCGACAAGTCGACAGCATTAGGTTAGTTAGGTCTGCCTAATTTTTCAATTTTGGAAAGTTAGAGAACCTTGTGTTTAGTAGGTGTTCGCGGGGGTGGTGTTGACATTTGTTAAGTGTATGTAGCGTTGCGTAATTAGTTTGACAGTCCCGGAATCTGAGCATTTGGTACGAAAATAAGAAAAATTATTTTTCCGAGGGCGGTGAACAACCCAATTAAAATGACATTGCGTCATATTAATAATGTCAATAAATTCTATTTGTATTTATAACTGGAAAGTAAGAATTGTAGATGATTTATCTCCATTTACATGACTTTGTGTCATAAAACTTGTTTATGGCGTCCTCGGAAAACAAAGTAAACCAACCCAAGTAAAAATATGCGAAAATTCAACTATGATCAGATGGCATACCGCAGGTGAATCTCACGGCCCCCTATTAACTGGAATCTTGGAAGGGATCCCCGCCCAAGTACAAATCACCTCTGCGCAAATCGAAGTAGAACTGCAAAGAAGACGCCAAGGTTACGGGCGTGGAGCCCGCCAAAAAATCGAAACCGACCAGCTCACCATCTCAGGAGGAATCCGCCACGGTAAAACCACCGGCGCTCCTATCGCCATTCACATTGCCAATGCCGAATGGGATAAGTGGGCTACTGTGATGAGTGCCAACCCAGTCAACCCAGAAGAGTTGAAAATCGCGGTTGGGAGATCGGATGAGCGGGAACAGGCACGCAATAAAACCCTAACTCGCCCTCGACCTGGACATGCCGACCTGCCCGGGGCGCTGAAATACGATCAACAGGACCTGCGCAATATTTTAGAACGCGCCTCAGCCAGAGAAACTGCGATGCGCGTCGGTTTAGGAGCGATTACCAAAGCCTTCCTTAAACAAGCCGCTGGCATCGAAATTGTCTCTCACGTCACTGCTATTGGACAGTGTAAATCTGACGCACCGCTACCTACCCCAGCGCAAATGGCGCAAATCGACGCGCACCCGTTACGTACCCTCAGCGCCCAAGCCGCAGAGGCCTTTAAAGAAGCCATTGACACTGCCAAAGGCAACCAAGACACCATCGGAGGAAAAATCCAAGTCGCCGCGTATAACCTGCCGGTCGGGCTGGGAACCCACACTCAGTGGGATAAACGCTTGGATGCACAAATTGCCGCCGCTATGATGTCAATCCAAGCGGCAAAAAGCGTGGAAATTGGAAACGGGCAAATAGATGCCACGGGCAAAGCAGCACATGATCAATTTACCTTTCACGGTGCCCCTGTCCCGCAACAGCCAGGAAGCTGTCATACCCATAGCCTTAACCAGGCACAAAACGCTGGCACTGCACAAAACATAATCCTTGCAGCTAGCGGTTTTAGACGTACGTCCAACCACGCCGGAGGTTTAGAAGGCGGCATGACAAATGGAGAAGTCCTCACTGTAGAAGTAGGATTCAAACCAATATCTACCGTCCCGGACGCCCTAACTAGCTTCGACTTTGCTACTTTAGAGTTAGCTCCAGCTATCCACCAACGCTCCGACACCTGCGCGGTGGTGCCCGGTGCCGTCATAGCAGAAGCCATGCTGGCTTTAACTTTGGCAAATGCGCTTACCGACATGTTCGGCTCCAGCACTTTGGCAGATCTGCAACGTAACTTAGCAGCCTATCAAGAGCGCATCGGCGCGCGCCTAACTAAGACAAGAGAGGAATGAGATGCCAAACCCCGTGATTTACATTGTCGGAATGCCCGGAAGTGGGAAAACTACGCTGGCGCAAAAGGCAGCCGCCGACCTTGAATGGGTACAGATCGATCTGGATAAACTGATCGAAAAACAAACCCAAAGTACCATCGCGGAACTGTTTGCCATCTCTGAAACTGCTTTCCGTGACGCTGAAGAAAAAGCTCTGCACGGTGAAAAACCCACTGAACCAACCTTCATCTCTTGCGGTGGGGGAGTTATAGAGCGCGCTTCCAACCGCGAGTTTTTAAAAAAACAACTGGTAATCTACTTAGATTGCCCCATCGAAGTTATTTGGAACCGCATCAAGCACGACGAAAACCGGCCTCTCTTAGACGGTGAGGACCACAGTGAAAAACGCTTGAAATTAGCTGAAATATTCGTTCGCCGCCAAAATTGGTTCAAAGAAGTAGCCTCTTTGACTTTGCCAGTTGGAACCTATGGGCTGGAAACTGACGCTGCTGCCTTGGAAGAAGCGGTAGAAAAACTCTTGGAAAACACCCATGCTTAACGAACCTATCTACGTAAAAGCAGAACGCACCTACCCGGTGGAAGTCACACCCGGCGGACTTTCCACCCGGCTGGTACCTCTTATTTCTGAACTAAACGCCCAAAAAGTGCTGGTGGTGTGTTCTGACAATCTTATCCACTATTTAAAAGTAGTAACCAACCAACTTAAAGCAACTGATCTTGGCTTCGAAACCCTGCTGATTCCAGCGGGAGAAGCCGGAAAAACCGCGCAGATAATTGAAGGTGGCTGGCATCTTGCCTCTGCCATGGGGTTAGAACGAAATGACCTGGTATTAACTCTTGGAGGTGGCGCTGTCACCGACCTGGGTGGATTCTTAGCAGCTACTTGGTTACGCGGCGTTAAACTCATGCACGTGCCTACCTCACTGTTGGGAATGGTAGATGCAGCGGTAGGTGGAAAAACTGCGATTAACACGCCGAGTGGCAAAAACCTGGTTGGCTCTTTCTACTCACCCCACGCAGTCTTAGTAGACCCACAGTTACTTCAAACCCTACCTAAAGCAGAGTTCACCTCTGGGGTTGCCGAAATCATCAAATCCGCGGTGATTGCCGATGCACAAATGCTGCCCCTTTTAGAAAGTAAAATACAGGCGGACTCACCCCAACTGGCAGAACTCATTCACCGGACGATCAACGTGAAAGCAAAAATCGTTAGCGAAGACTTCCACGAAGCTGCGCAAAGAGAAATCCTCAATTACGGTCACACTCTGGCACACGCCATAGAAAAACTCTCAAACTACCAAATTCGACACGGTGAGGCCGTGGCTGTTGGGATGGTCTTCGCCGCCCGCCTTTCTGCCCACCTTAATGTGGCAGATGAAACGTGGGTACAGCGTCAAACGTGCTTGATCAAAACCCAGCAGCTTCCCACCAGCTGGGAATCCTACCGTACCGGTGATTTAATAGAGCAGATGCGACGGGATAAAAAAGTACGGGCCGGACAGTTACGATTCGTCCTTTCCAGTGCCTCCCATACGGGAGTACAAATCGTCGGCGTCGATGATGTCCAAGCCGTATTAGAAGGGCAAAACCATGGATAGTAAACCACAAGCGGTTTTCATTGGGGTGAGCGGGGCGGGCAAAACCCAAATCGCACACGCGGTAGCACAACTGCTGAACCAACCCGTACACGAGTCCGCTACTTACGTCGGTGAAGTGGCAGGACAAGACGCTGAACTAACTGTAGTCCGCTCTGACCCAAAGGCTTATGCCGCCCACACTATAGCTGGAGCTTTAAAAGCATTAACGCAAAGTGGGGTAGTAGTACTGTCACCGGATGCTCCTTTAGAAAAGGAAGTAGCTGAAAAACTCAAGGCTCTACGCGCTGACGGGGTGAAAGTTATAGAACTATACGCGGATTTCAACACTTTAGCTAACCGCACAGGTTTAAACGCGCCGCGTTCAGTTTCTTTAGGACCCACACGGCGAACCTTTAGATTGCTGGTGGAAGCATATCGGGAAGCCTATAGTTCCTTAGCTGATGAGAAAATAGACACATCTTTAACAAAACCTGAGTTTGTAGCCCCGCGTGTAGTCGCATTATTAGGGTAAAACAAGGTATTCTATGACCGACAATAAATTCTGCTCGCTTTAGCGACCAGTCCAATAGTTATGAGGTAAACCTAATGGCAACTACTAATGATCTCAAGAACGGCATGGTACTAAAGATCGAAAACCAGCTGTGGTCAGTCGTAGAATTTCAGCACGTAAAGCCAGGTAAAGGCCCAGCTTTCGTACGCACTAAGCTGAAGAACGTACTTACCGGCAAGATCGTTGACAAAACCTTCAACGCAGGTCTGAAAGTAGAAACAGCAACCGTAGACCGCCGCGACATGACCTATCTATACCAAGACGGCGATGACTACGTATTCATGGACGTATCCACCTACGACCAGATTCTGGTTCCCGCAGATATCGTAGGCAATGCAAAGAACTACATGGTTGAAAACCAGAACGTGATCGTATCCCTCCACGAAGGCGCAGTTTTATTCATTGAATTGCCAGCCACCGTAGTTTTGGAAATCACCTACACTGAACCAGGTCTGCAAGGTGACCGCTCTAACGCCGGCACTAAGCCAGCTACCCTGGAGACCGGTGCCGACATTCAGGTTCCACTGTTCTTAGAACAGGGCACCCGCGTGAAGGTCGACACCCGTACCGGTGAGTACGCAGGACGCGTAAACGACTAATGAGTAACCGCGGTTTTTCGTCACGGACTCGCGCACGCAAACGCGCGATTGACACGATCTTTGAAGCAGACCAGCGCGGACGCGCCGACAGTGCGGCAGGCATCGACCAGATGCTCACAGAACGCAAGAAAATCACGGCAGCTCAAACCCCGCTACCTGAATACGCTATTGAAATCGTTGCGGGAGTTCGCGACCACCTGAACGAAATCGACTCGCTCTTAGAAACCCACACCACGGGACGGAGCTTCTATAGACTTCCCGCCGTAGATCGCGCTATTTTGCGTGTCGCTACCTGGGAAATCATCTGGAACGAAAGTGTCCCAGATATTACGGCGATTGACGAAGCAGTGCGGATCAGTCGGAATATTTCCACCGACGAATCCCCGGCAATCGTTAACGCAATCCTTGACGCAGTACGGCGCGATTCGCGTAACGTATTGGAAGCAGACGCCGCTATTGAAGCTGCTTTTGCTGATGATGAAATATTCGCAGAAGATTTCATTGACCTGGACGACGTGCTTTCAGAGTATGAGACGCCAGATAATTAATGATGGACGCCCGAAGTAATTAGTTGCTTCGGGCGTTATTATTAACCTGTACGATTCCTTTAAATCCGTCCAGAGAGGCGGGGAAGGAGCCGGCATGAATAGCCGACAAAAAACAGTCCTCACAGAGGACGAAATTGCGCGGGCTTTAACCCGCATATCCTATGAGATTATCGAATACTCGGATGTCCTGGAGCACCTGGTCATCCTTGGAATCCCCAGACGCGGGGAAACCTTGGCAAAACGAATCGCCCAGAAAATCTCTGCAATCACCGCAACACCCATCAACGTCGGTACTTTGGACACCACAATGTACCGTGATGACCTGGCGGAACAACCCACACGCGTACCCCATGCCACTAACATTCCCCCTTCCGGAATTGAAGGAAAACGAGTGGTTTTAGTCGATGACGTACTGTACACGGGACGTACCGTGAAAGCCGCTTTAGAAGCCCTGTTTGATTTAGGTCGCCCCTCTATCGTGCAACTAGCAGTCCTGGTAGACCGCGGGCACCGTGAACTTCCCATCCGCCCAGATTTCATTGGCAAGAATCTCCCTACCTCCCGCTCTGAAGTAGTCACCATCAACTGCAAAGAAACCGACGGCACTGATTCCGTAGTGATTGAGGACCTCAAATGAAACACCTAATCGACATTGCAGACCTGACCAAAGTAGAAGCAGTTAGCCTGCTGGACACCGCCGAACAAATGGCAGCTACCCAATCGCGCGCGGTAAAAAAACTTCCTACTTTGCGCGGCAAAACCGTAGTTAATCTCTTTTACGAAGACTCTACCCGCACTCGGCTTTCTTTCGAAGCCGCTGCAAAACGCCTTTCCGCAGATGTCATTAACTTCGCTGCCCGTGGCTCATCCGTATCAAAAGGTGAATCCTTAAAAGACACGGCCCTAACCTTGCAGGCAATGGGAGCAGACGCGGTTATCATCCGCCACCCTTCTTCTGGCGCCGCCCACCGCCTGGCCTACGCCGGGTGGATTGACAGTCCTATCCTTAACGCCGGAGACGGCACCCACCAGCACCCTACACAGGCACTGTTGGATGCAATGACCCTGCGCCGCTACTATCAGGCAGGTGGCAAAGTGCCGGCAGCAGGTGCCGACTTAGCGGGTGCAAACGTAGTGATTGTGGGAGATATTCTACATTCGCGTGTGGCCCGTTCAAACGTAAACCTGCTGACTCTTTTAGGAGCTAATGTCACTTTAGTGGCTCCGCCAACTTTGGTGCCCGTCGGCGTGGGCACGTGGCCGTGCAAAGTAGTTTACGATTTTGACGCAGCCTTAGCTGAAGACCCGGATGCGGTGATGATGTTACGCGTCCAAAGAGAACGCATGACTTCCTTAGGAGGCGGATTCTTCCCGTCCCCAACCGAATACCACCGAGAATACGGGTTGGATTTAGAACGGTTTAACAGGCTTCCCGAGGACGCCATTATTATGCACCCCGGTCCCATGAACCGTGGCTTGGAAATCTGCGCAGAAGCAGCGGATTCACCAAAATCTGTAATCGTCGAACAGGTCAACAATGGTGTCAGCGTGCGCATGGCAGCCCTGTACCTACTATTAGCTGGAGCAGAAGAAAATAATGACTGAAAATCGTGAGATTCTCATTAAAGGAGCCCTGCCATACGGTGAAGGGGCTACAGATATTGCGGTGGCCGCAGGTAAGATAATCGCCCTCGGGAAAGACGCTGCCAGCCACCTAACCAACCCGCGGGTTATTGACGCTGCCGGACTGGTGGCTCTGCCCGGTCTGGTGGACCTGCACACTCACTTGCGTGAACCCGGTCAAGAAGATGCTGAAACCGTTTACACTGGAACCCGCGCTGGGGCAGTAGGCGGCTACACCTGCGTGCACGCCATGGCAAATACCAACCCGGTAGCAGACACCGCGTCAGTAGTGGAACAAGTCCAAGCCTTAGGAGATGCCGCTGGCTGGCTGGAAGTGCGCCCCGTCGGCGCAGTCACTGTCGGCCTGCAGGGTAAACAACTGTCTGCGATGAGTGGGATGGCCACCTCTAAAGCAAAAGTCAGGGTCTTTTCCGATGACGGCATGTGCGTCTCTGACCCACTGCTGATGCGCCGCGCTTTAGAGTACGTGAAAACTTTCAACGGGGTGATTGCCCAGCATGCTCAAGACCCTATCCTAACTGCTGATGCGCAGATGAATGAAAGCCCCCTGTCAGCCAAACTTGGTTTGGCAGGTTGGCCTGCGGTGGCGGAAGAAGCCATTATCGCCCGCGATATCGCCCTGGCAAAGCACGTGGATTCGCGCTTGCACGTGTGCCATGTTTCCACGGCGGGCTCGGTAGAGCTGGTTCGCTGGGCCAAATCGAAAGGCGTGCGCGTCACCGCTGAAGCCACTCCGCACCACCTGTTCCTCACGGAGGATCTGGCGTGCACCTACGATCCGCTATACAAGGTAAATCCTCCGCTGCGCACCCAAGAAGATGTTGAAGCGCTGCGAGAGGGCCTGGCAGATGGCACAATCGACATTGTCGGTACCGACCACGCGCCCCACCCACTGGAAAAGAAAGACTGTGAATGGCAAGCCGGCGCGTTTGGCATGACCGGGTTGGAAACCGCGCTGCCGGTAGTTATCACCACCATGGTTAACACCGGACGTATGAGCTGGCAGGACGTAGCGCGCGTACTGTCTGAAACCCCAGCGAAAATAGGTCAAGTAGCCACCCAAGGCCACCGGATTGCTGTGGGCGCACCCGCCCAACTAACTTTAGTAGACCCCACTGTGGTACGCACTGTTGACCCGGCGCAACAGTGGACGCGCTCAACGAACACCCCCTTTATCGGACGTGACCTGACTGGACAAGTCATGTTCACCATGTACAACGGAGAATTCACTGTCGTAGACGGACAACCCATCGCAAAGGAAAACCGATGACCACCACTGACGCATTACTTGTATTCGCGAACGGCACTATTATGCGCGGCGTTTCCTGGGGCGCAAAAGGCGTTACCACCGGAAACGTGGTGGTAGATACCTCGATCTCAGGTTACGAAGCTGCCCTGCGTAACGGGGAAAACAAAGGGAAACTGGTGTTAGCTACCAGCCCCCATATCGGTAATGTTGGCGCGCGTGGCACCCAGCCGTATGTTGCCGGCGGTTTCATTGTGCGCGACCCCGCGCACATAGTGTCAAACTGGACGGCAGAAGGAGCATTAGAACCCCAGCTGAGCACACATAAGGTGGTCGGCATCAGCGGTATCGACACTCGAGCTGTGGTACGTTTGCTGAACTCTAACCCGGGGTTAAAAGCCGGGATTTTCTCTGGGATTGCCCTGCCAGAAACCGTACGTAGTTTAGAACAGGCTTCAGAAATTCCTGTTTCTATCCAAACCGAACTTGTAAACCGCGTAGTTGAAAGCGAGTGAAACCAATGCCACTTCGTACTGATATTAAATCTGTTCTGGTTATCGGATCTGGCCCAATCGTCATTGGTCAAGCTTGCGAATTCGACTACTCAGGCACCCAAGCATGTCGCATCCTCAAAGATGAAGGCATCCGCGTCATTTTGATTAACTCTAACCCGGCAACGATTATGACCGACCCGGGTATGGCAGATGCCACCTACGTGGAACCCATTAACGTAGAAACCATCCGCAAAATCATTGAAAAAGAACGCCCGGACGCGCTGCTACCCACCCTGGGCGGGCAGACCGCACTGAACGCCGCCATGGCGCTGGTAGAAGCCGGGGTCTTAGAAGAGTTCGGGGTGGAACTGATTGGGGCTGACGCCGAAGTTATCCGCGCCGGGGAAGACCGCGACGAGTTCCGTAAGATCGTGGAAGCTTGCGGCGCCGAAGTGGCTCGTTCCGTAATCGCCCACACCATGGAAGAATGCTTGGCAGCTGCTGAGGTACTGGGATACCCGATGGTGGTGCGTCCTTCCTTCACCATGGGCGGCTTGGGCTCTGGTTTTGCCCACAATGAGGAAGAACTGCGCCGCTTTGCGGGTGCCGGCTTGCAAAACTCCCTCACCAGTGAAGTTTTGTTGGAAGAGTCCATTTTGGGTTGGAAAGAAATCGAACTGGAAGTGGTGCGCGACCGTACCGGCAAGTGCATTCCGATCTGTTCGATTGAAAACGTTGACCCCATGGGCGTACACACCGGCGACTCGATTACCATTGCGCCGGCACTGACCCTGACGGAAGAAGAAATCGCGCACCTGGTAAAGATTGGCGCTGACATTGTGGCTGGGGTAGGCGTAAACCAAGCCGGCTGTAACCTACAGTTCGCCATTCACCCAACTAACGGCAGGGTAGTGGTTATCGAAATGAACCCGCGTGTCTCGCGCTCTTCCGCGTTGGCATCTAAAGCAACTGGCTACCCAATTGCAAAGATCGCTACCCGCCTGGCCCTGGGCTACAACCTGGATGAGATCCCCAACGACCTGGTGGCTGAAAAGACAGCTGCCGATTCGCCGCTGGTAGATTACATTGTGGTTAAGGTACCGCGCTTTGCCTTTGAAAAGTTCCCCGCTTCCGACCCAACTTTGACGACTTCTATGAAGTCAGTGGGTGAGTCGATGGCTTTGGGACGCAACTTTGCGGAAGCCTTGCAAAAAGCCCAGCGTTCGATTGATAAAAAGGGCGTCACTTTCCACTGGGACGGTCCGGTACCAACCGCGACAGAAGTCAAAGCCCTGCTGGAAGCTGCCAGCACTCCCACGGAACTGCGCCTGGTACAGGTACAGCAGGCACTGCGCGGGGGAGCCTCAGTAGAAGACGTTTACGCCGCCACCGCAATTGACCCGTGGTTTGTAGACCAAATCCGCCAGATTAATGAAATCGCGGTTGCAGTTAAGCAGGCGGAAGCGCTCACCGCGCAGATCCTGCGCAAGGCAAAGCGCTTTGGTTTCTCTGACCGCCAGATTGCATCCCTGCGCGGCCTGGCAGAAGAAGTGGTACGCGAAATCCGCGGTGCCTTCAACATCCGCCCAGTCTATAAGGCAGTTGATACTTGCGCCGGCCAGTATGAGGCGTCTACCCCTTACTTCTATTCTGCCTACGATGAAGTTTCGGAAGTGAAGCCGCGTGAACGTGAAGCCGTGATTATCCTGGGTTCTGGCCCAAACCGGATTGGGCAGGGGATTGAGTTCGACTACTCTTGCGTACACGCTACGCTGGCACTGCGCGAAGACTATGACACCATCATGATTAACTGCAACCCAGAAACGGTGTCCACCGACTTCGACATTTCCGACCGCCTCTACTTTGAACCGCTTACCTTGGAAGACGTTTTGGAAGTCTATCACGCGGAAAAGCAAGCTGGCCCAATCAAGGGCGTGCTGGTCCAGTTGGGCGGGCAAACCCCGCTGTCTTTGGCAGCCCAGTTGGATAAGGCGGGTGTGCCGATTGTGGGCACCAGCCCTGAGGCGATTGCCCTGGCAGAAGACCGCGAACTATTCGGTAGGGTTTTGGAAGAAGCCCACCTACCTTCCCCCGCGCACGCAACGGCCCTGACCCCCGCCACGGCGCTGGCCGCTGCAGCGAAGGTTGGCTACCCGGTTTTGGCGCGTCCTTCCTTCGTTTTGGGTGGGCGCGGCATGGAAATCGTCTACGACGAACCAGGTATGCTGAACTACTTGGAACGCTTGGGTGAAGCCTTTGAAAACGGGCCACTGCTGATTGACCGCTTCCTTGATAACGCGGTGGAAATCGATGTGGATGCCCTGTTTGACGGCACCGACCTGTTCATGGGCGGCATTATGGAACATATTGAAGAAGCGGGGATTCACTCTGGTGACTCAGCCTGCGTGATGCCTCCAATGACGCTGTCGCAGCGCCAGATTGAAATGATTGTGAAGTCTACCCGCGCGATTGCCGAAGGGGTGGGGGTACGTGGCCTGCTGAATATTCAGTTCGCCTTGGTTTCTGACGTTTTGTACGTGATTGAAGCTAACCCACGGGCTTCGCGCACGGTGCCTTTTGCGTCTAAAGCACTGGGGGTTTCCCTGGCGCGCGCAGCTGCAAAGATCCAGCTGGGCGCAACTATTGCGCAGCTGCGTGCGGGCGGGGAGCTGCCGGCGCAGGATGCTTCTTTCGTAGATTTGGATGAGCCGATTTCCGTGAAAGCGGCGGTACTGCCATTTAACCGTTTTCGCGATAAGAACGGCATGATTGTGGATACTATTTTGGGTCCGGAAATGCGTTCCACTGGTGAAGTGATGGGCAAGGATCTGTCTTTCCCCGCGGCGTTTGCGAAGAGCCAGCATGGCGCTTACGGCGGCCTGCCAAAGTCCGGCACTATCTTCATTTCCATCGCGGATGCGGATAAGCGTTCGGTGGTTTTCCCAGCTTCACGCATGGTTGACCTGGGCTTTAAGATTTTGGCTACTGAGGGTACGGCTTCGGTACTGCGCCGCAACGGCATTGACGTGCAGCTGGTGCATAAGGAGTCGGAACGTGTTGAGGGTGAACCCACGATTTTGGACCTGATTCAAAGTGGGGAAGTGCAGATGGTGGTGAATACCCCGCAGGGCCAGTCTTCCCGTCAGGATGGGTACAAGATTCGTTCGGCTGCTATGGGTATGGGCAAGCCGGTTTTGACGACTTTGCAGGCGTTTTCTGCGGCGGTGCAGGCGATTGAAGTTGAAAATCGCGGGCACTTCCAGATTCGTACTTTGCAAGAGTATGACGCGGATCGTTTGGCACGCCGCGCGGGAAAGGAATAGACGATGCGTTTTGGTTCTAAGCTGCGAGTAGCGATGGAAGAACGCGGCCACGTGTGTGCGGGGATTGATCCGCATGCTTCGCTGTTGGCGAAGTGGGGGCTGCCGGATTCGGTGGCGGGTTTGCGCGAGTTTTCTAAGATTGCGTTGGAAGGTTTAGCGGGCGCGGCGGCGATTAAACCGCAGTCGGCTTTCTATGAGCGGTTCGGTTCTGCCGGTTGGGCGGTGCTGGAGGATTTGCTGCGGGACGCACGTTCTGCCGGGGTGCTGACGATTTTGGATGTGAAGCGTGGGGATATTGGGTCCACGATGGCTGGTTACGCGGCGGCTTTTCTTCCCGAGGGCGCCCCGCTTGAGGCTGATGCGATCACGATCGCCCCGTACATGGGCGCTTCCGCCTATGATGCTACGGCGGCTTTGGCGGCGGAGCATGGGAAGGGCTTGTTTACCCTGGCGCTGACTTCTAATCCGGAGGGGAAGCGTTTGCAGCGGTCCCGTTCGGGCTCTGGCGTGACTGTGGCGGCGCAGGTGTTGGAGTGGACTAATCAGGTGAATGCGAAGCATTGTGTGGATGCGCGCCTGGGGTCTTTTGGCGTGGTGATTGGTGCTACGGTAGAGGATATGACCACGGTGTTGGACGCTGCGTTTGCAGAGTTTAGCGGGCCGATCCTGGCGCCGGGTTTTGGTGCGCAGGGCGCAGATGCGGAGGATATTCGCAAGCGTTTTGCCGGCCACTTCCCGCAGGTGCTGGCGTCATCTTCCCGCGGCCTCTTAGAAGCCGGCCCATCTGTGGCCGGTTTAAAGGAAGCCTTAGCGAAGTCTGTGGCTGAGGTAGATGCAGCTTTGGGGCTGTAAACGAGGTTTGTTGATAGCGTGGGGCGCGAAGTATTTTACTTCGCGCCCTTTGCCTTGGAGCTAAAGTAGTTAGTATGACAAGTTTGCAGCAGTCGAAGTGGCAGCATTTGCTTACTGCCCGGGACTGTAACGCACAGTTATTTGGTGTGAACCTGTTTTCCTACAAGTGGGTGGATACCGGTGAAAGCGCTGTAGTGACGGATCCCGTGTACGGACAGGAGCGTCGGTTCTGAGACTGGAGTAATGGGAAAGGAAAAGTGACAGAGCAATGGGTATAGACGTAAACGAAATTCTTGAACAGTTTCGGAATGGTATAGAAAGTTGTTGTCAGAGTGACGAACGTAAAGATTTTCGCTGGTTTCTGCAGCGGACGTTCCTTGAAGATGCGGAGCTTGCGCCGGGCGATTCACCTGTGCATGTGCTGTTGATCGGGATGAACCCTTCAAAAGCAACGAAGCTTGTTAAAGGGGCCGAGGGAGATGGCACGACTGGTCTGATATGCGATTGGGTAGATGAGATTAATTCCGGAGTCCATGAGCATGCTGGATTCGCGCCAAATGAGAGAATCGCGAAGGTCACAATACTAAACCTGATTCCCTTGGTTAATGGAGTCTCATTAGATGTCGGAGCACAATGGAATAAGCTACCTGAAGTTCATGAAGCTGTTCATAAAACTACCCGTATCTTAATGCGCGAGTGTTTAGAAACTACGGACATCGTAATCCCAATGTGGGGTGCGTATGATGGTCATTCGTGGAAGTTCGAACCTGCTGATTTTATAAGTAAAGCACTTCAAGAAACTTCAAACAGAATTCGTATTTTGGGAGTAGCCAATGCTGACGGATCACCACGACATATAAGAGCGAAATGGAGAGGAAAACCCTTGAAAGAGCATGTTCTACGGACCGTCGGAATACTGACTACTTGATGACCAAATCAGCCTTTGAGAAGAGTAATTCGAACGAGCAAATTGAATGATTCTCCGAGTCCCTTATGGAAGGTGAGTGGCTAATTCTTAGAGTTTTGACGCAATCTTATGCAAAGTGTTCCAGTTACGAGCTGTAGCTACAAATCCAAAGTGTTTTTCCATGAAAGTGTGTGAAAGCTTAAGTGCCTTCACCCCATTGGCTGCCCACACAAACGCGGTTCGATCAACAATCTTAAAAACTTCGGGGTTGTAGTCTTCAGTTTCCAATGCGGTTACTCTTTCTTTGGCGGGGGATTCAGAGAGGAAGATCGCCAGGTATTTTGATCCGTCTGTGGCTGTTTGTGCTAACGGATTCACCTCTAAGACGGCACGAACTTCTGCTTCGCTACGGACGATAACTGGAACGTCTACACCAAACTCTGCCAGTATAAGCTCATGTACCTGTGCGGTGAGTTCTTTTTCAGTGCCCGGTTTGGTGGCGATGATGTTGCCACTTTGCCCAATGGTGACTACGTCTGCAAAGCCGGAAGCTAGCAACGATTGTTTTAACTCTGGCATGGGGACGCGGTTGTACTTGCCAACATTGATTCCTCTGGGCATGATCAGCCAACGGACCATTGCTTCACTTCCTTTACATTCGTTTCCAGATTAGTTTGCTTACTGCAGCGCATTCTATTGACTATGTTAGAACGCCAATGGGAAAATAGTGTTAATCGTTCAGCCCGCCCTGACTGGTAAAGTCGGGAGTGGGCTGGATCTTTATCTGTTCTCTGTTATCCGACCAAACAGCTTCATGATGCCCCGTTTTAATAGTGGATGATAGCGTCGCTTTCCTAAATGCTGTTTCCTTTCGATATGCGTTTTCTCTAGGAGCTTAGCAAACTCACACAGTGCTGTGGCAGCTGCGTTATTTGCTTTGGCTTTTGAATCAGCAAAGAGAAAGATCCAAACTAACACGTATGTTAAGAGAGCACTTAGCCAAATTGAAATGATGTAAAACCCAGTGAGGTGGCTACGATAATTTCTGAGTGCTGATTCAAAATATATGTATTGTATTGAAAATATTGGAACGTGGAATACGAGGAGGGGCACAATGGGAAAG
This sequence comes from Actinomycetaceae bacterium, assembly GCA_030532515.1. Lineage (GTDB taxonomy): Bacteria > Actinomycetota > Actinomycetes > Actinomycetales > Actinomycetaceae > Gleimia. The sequence continues at coordinate 693 of JAUNKY010000023.1, read as the reverse complement.
CCGTAGTATCCAAGAGCGAGTACACGGGAACTGTATCGGTTTAGTAAATATGTGCCAACTCCAGTTTGATACAGATAGATAAAGATAAAAGCGAAACTAGGAAAAAGAATCGTGCTCATACTAAATAATAGATAATGTTGAAGAAACTGCAGATAGTTTAGTTTGAAAGCATATGATAAGAATCCTGCGGTCGAGCTCATATGGATAACTAGTAACATGAAAACCTTCCAACTTGGAAAGCGACTTTCTTTACGGTGGTTGGAGAGTCTTGAGCCTACAGATGGCACAAGCGAGAAGAAATCCTCAGAGACTTTTAACTTCCTATTGTGCTGGAATAACTGACGATTTTGTGTCCTAGCTTTAGCGGAATAAGTTGTGAATACCAAGAGATTCGCAATGTATAGTACTACGGCAATAAGAAATTCGATCCAATCATGAGGCTTGTCCGAGGTAACGAAGAAACTAATCGATTTTAGGATTATTCCTCCGATGTAGCTATTCAAAAATAAGTATGCAACTGTAAACGCGAGTGAGAAATAATCATTTACTTGAAGCCCACGTAGATGGAGTCTTACATCTGATCGATCTTTAGAATGTAGTAATGGAAGTAGATCTACGTGATGTGTGGGGGAACAGCCTTTGAGGGGTTCCCGTTTTTAGTGCCGGGTGTTGTTAGAGTGTGTGGGTTGTTTT
>JAUNKY010000022.1 GCA_030532515.1 Actinomycetaceae bacterium | reverse complement strand
ACAAACACCCCCCAAAAACCACCCCAAAACAATGCGGGAAACCAAACTCCCGCATTAATCTAGCTGGCACCCGCATTTAGAACACCGCCACACACAGCGCATACATAGCCCATACACACAGCCCACACACCCAACCCCACACGCTAAACCACCGCCCTCGAAAAACTCCTGAACGAGGTTAAACAACCCCCGCCCCGCCAACGTGATGCAGACCACCTGAAAACTTCCCGCGCGCACCTACCATTTCCGCGCCAACAGGCATAATATTGCTTAGTTAAAGGATGCCGGGCAGTCAGCTAAGCAAAGCCGCACCGTGGCACAGCCAGCCTGACTTTCCCGAAAGACTTACCCATTCACAGGGAAGTCAACAACTGAAGTTCTTTCGGACGTAACTCCCTGCCTTGGGGAGCCTACCCCTTTTTCGCCAGGAAAACGCCTTTTCCCCAGAAAACAACCGAGAGGACGCCATGTTTCCAAATCGCCCCGGATTTGATCCACATCGCTACATCGAACTGCAATCAGCACACATTGATGCTCGGCGCAAACAGTTAGGCGGCAAGCTTTATCTGGAAATGGGCGGAAAACTCTTCGATGACTTCCACGCCAGCCGCGTACTGCCCGGATTCACCCCGGACAACAAGATTGCGATGCTCGAAACCCTCAAAGATGAGCTTGAGATTATCGTCGTCATCAACGCTAAAGATTTAGAACGCAAGAAAGTGCGCGCGGACCTGGGGATCCCCTATGAAGAAGATGCCCTGCGCCTAATCGACCGCTACCGCGAACGCGGTTTCTTGGTAGAACACGTAGTGCTCACTCAGTTTGAATCCGGCAACAAAGCAGCTGCCGAATTCCGGACTCGCTTAAAGCGACTGGGACTGAAAGTAACTCGCCACTACCTGATTAAGGGCTACCCAACTAATACTGACTTAATCGTCTCTCCCGCCGGATTTGGCAAGAATGAATGGGCGCAAACCACCCGCGACCTGGTTATCGTCACTGCCCCGGGACCGGGTTCTGGCAAACTGGCTACCTGCCTCTCGCAGATTTATTTGGACCGGCAACAGGGAATTCCAGCCGGTTACGCTAAGTTCGAGACTTTCCCGATTTGGAATCTACCTTTAGATCACCCTGTGAACTTGGCTTATGAGGCTGCTACGGCAGATTTAGATGATGTGAATTTGATTGACCCACACCATTTGCAGGCCTATGGCGAACAGGTAGTTAATTACAATCGCGACGTGGAAGTTTTCCCGCTGCTGGCGATTTTGTTAGAACGCGTGGCTGGTTCTTCTCCTTATAAGTCCCCTACTGATATGGGTGTAAATATGGCGGGGAAGGCGATTATTGACGACGAAGTATGCCAAGAAGCTGGCCGCCAGGAAGTTATTCGCCGCTATTACAAGGCTTTGGTGGAAGAAGCCGCGGGCGAGCTGGACTCGCATATGTCTGATTCCATCGCTCTGATTATGACGAAGTTGGGGATTACTACCGCCAACCGCGCAGTGGTGCAACCGGCTTTAGAGTTGGCAGCTGAAACGAAAGCTCCGGCAGCGGCATTGCAGCTTAACGACGGGCGGATCGTCACCGGAAAGACCACTGATTTGCTGGGTTGTTCGGCGGCTGTGTTACTTAATGCGTTGAAATTGCTGGCGGGGATCGATCCGTCGGTGACGCTGTTGGCAGCTTCTTCGATTACCCCGATTCAGACTTTGAAGACCCAGCACTTGGGGTCGCGTAATCCGCGTTTGCACACGGATGAGGTGCTGATTGCGCTGTCAGTTTCTGCAGATTCCGATCCTAATGCGCAGGCGGCGTTGGATCAGTTGCAGAATCTGCGCGGCTGTGAAGTGCATACTACGACGATTTTGGGGTCGGTTGACGAAGGCATTTTCCGCAACTTGGGTTGTTTGGTAACTTCTGAACCGGTTTTTGCGGTTAAGTCGCTTTACCGGAAACGCTAATCTGGTAGCGTTACCGGGATTTTTCCGAGGGCGGTTTGCGAAACCCCTTTTAATCACCGTGGTTTTAATTGTTTTTGATGCGGGAACTGGCGTTCCCGCATCAAAAACAATCTGACAAAAGCAGACATATTCTGCTTTAAACTTAAGAGCCCGGCAAATGCCGTTTACACAGAACTATTGCGCGCGTCGCAGATCCAAAATCTGTTCCAAATTCAAAGCGTTCTCAGCCGCTTCATTCGCAACTTCAGCCGTGCTACGCGCGTTAACTGGCATGTTACGGGCAACTACGGGGCGCTTCGCCGCCCCCAGAGCTGGCATTGCTCCCGTCTCTGCTGCCACTGTGCGCGGAGCATTCCGACGACGCACTACGGAAGACTTCTGTACCAAACCGGGAACTGGCAGGGAATCCAACATATCCTGCGCGGCCACAGTCTGTGTCTCTGCCTTGGTGGTAACGCCCTTAGCCCGCACACCAACCACAGCATCCTGTGCTTGCCGGTGAGCTACTTCAGCTTCAGTAAGCTCTGCTTCAGGCTGCGCTTCAACCTCAGAAACTAAGTTCTTTTCCTCAGGCATTTCTACCGCAGAAGGCAGGTCAATCTGCTGGCCGGCTAAAGTAATCGAACCAGCAGCAATCTGCTGTGAACGCGCCCGCGCAGCTGCCCGTTCTTTCTTCAGAGCCTCTGCCTTTTCGTGAATCTTCTTAATCGCGGCTTCTTCAGCTTCAAAAGCTGCATAAGACTTTTGGTATGCAATTCGCCCAGCCACCAAAGTTGCTACTAGAGCTGCCCCCGGCAAAGCCAACCAGGCAGCTGACAGTGAACCACTTACAGTGGTGATTCCAAAGGCGACTAAAAGCATCAGGGAAACGGCCACGCCTAGAAAACGACGACGCCCCGCGGCTGCTTCAGCAGCTAAGCGCACTTTACGAGCGTTAACAACGCGTGCCAACTGTTTTTGCGTAGACGGTGCTTTGCTGCCTTTACGCCCAGTGGGTGAAATGGTCTTTGCCTGCTCCATTTCTTGACTCCGTTCCCCCAAAATTACATCTATTTTTGAGTGTGGCAGAAGTAGGGGCTGGGAGCGGGTAGACTCGCCGTAAACACGCGGGCAAGTGCGCGTTACATCAACCACGGTGAGGCCTTTTGAAAACCGATCTTCAACTGGATTATCAACCCGATGCTGCTGCAGACGAATCAGGGCAGGCGTAATATAGGCTGCGACCACAGCCAAGGTAATTACGATAATCCATCCACTAAATCCCACGCGCTCATTTTCACATGAAAACCGCGGGATTTCGCTTAATTAGCAGGGCGTGTTAAAACAGGTTCGCAATAAACTTGGGCGAATCCAAACTCGACTCAGCAAAACCGGCCCCTAGGCAGATGGGTAAACCCGTTTTTAGGTAAACCAAACTTCTTTGAAAGTCGTGTAAACCTGATGATCCCGCCAGTTTCCATCCACATAAAGGTAGTTTCGACGCACGCCCTCGGGAAGGAAAGGCAGCGATTCTACCAACTTCAGCGAAGCCGCGTTCTCTGGACGCACGTACACATCCAGACGATGTAATGCCAACTCAAGGAAGCAAAAATCCACTACTTCACTCAGCGCCGCCCGCGCAATTCCCAACCCTGCGTAGGGCTGCGCCAACCAATAGCCCACGGTTGCACTCTGTGAGGCACCGCGCTCAACATTCATCAGCGTAATCACGCCCACCGGCTGCGCGTCCAGGTGAATCAGGTAGGTTAAAGCCTGCCCTTGCACAAACTTCCAGTCGGATTCTCTTCGGTACTGCGTCAAAGTTGGCACCGTCACCGGATAATCCGCGGGCGCATTAACCTCCCACGGAGCAAGCCATGCCAGATTTTCCGCCCGTAACTGTGCGACCCGGTGATGAACCGGCCCTAAAACCGGTTGCAACCACAGGTAATCCACCGTAAATCCCGGATCCTTCATCACCCCTGCGGTGACGGGATCCGGGATCACCAGTTGGAATTCCTGCGCTTTTTTATTCCACCCGCGTCGCGGCGCAAATCCCAGCGAAATCAGGATTTTTTGAAGCCACATAGAACAGAATTTTAAAACGCGCGTTTAGTTAAAGAAACGTTCTTGATTTTCAGCCAAGTAGGCGCGGAAGGCAGCTCCCAGTTCGGGGTGTTCCAAGCCTAGTTCAACCTGCGCCTGTAAGTACCCCAGTTTGTCGCCGGTATCGAAACGGCGTCCGCGCACAACTACGCCGTATACGCCGCCGCCTTCTTCCTTAGGCACATCGATAAGCTTGCGGAAAGCATCAGTTAGCTGGATTTCTCCGCCGCGCCCTGCCGGGAGGGTTTCAAGAATTTCGAAAATCTTCGGGTCAAAAACGTAGCGACCAACGGTGGCGTACTTAGAGAGCACGTTCTCAATTGCCGGTTTTTCAACTACGTCAGTTAGTTCGAAAAGATCTCCTTCGGGTATTGCCCCTAAGCCCAGGTCGGTAGTAGAAAGTTCCACTACGGAAGCTGAGCCATAGGCAGTTGCCTGTTCTGGAGTAACTTCCAGCAGGGCCACCACAGAGCCGCCCAGTTTTTCTTGTACCGCGATCATTTTTTGCAAAATTGGGTCTTCTGGATGGAACAAATCGTCTGGCAATAGTACTGCGAAAGGCTGGTTGCCAACGTGCTGAGCGGCTTGGAAGACCGCGTGTCCCAGACCTTTAGGGTGTCCTTGACGCACGGTGTGCATGCGCGCCAGTTCCTGGTAGCGGTTAATAGCTGCCAGTTCAGTTGCTTTGCCAGAGTTGGTGAGAGCCATTTCTAGTTCTGGCTGGGCATCGAAGTGGTCTTCTAACGCGTGCTTGGCGCTGGAAGTGATGATCAGTAGGTCAGTTAAGCCAGCTGCGGTAGCTTCTTCGGCTACGTATTCAATGGCTGGTTTGTCCACTACTGGAAGCATTTCCTTTGGGACGGCTTTGGTAGCTGGTAGGAATCGAGTGCCGCGTCCGGCGGCTGGCACAACGGCGTGCTTAATTTTTTTAATTTCTTCACTCATGGTTCTAGGTTATATGACAGACTGAGAATATGAGTACGTTTCCCACTAAGCGAATTGCCCGCGCCTATTTTCGCCGGTTGCGTCCCGCGGTGGGTTTGTCCCGGTCTGGGTCAGCTGCGGTGAAAGAGTTCGTCGCAACCAAGTTCGCGGGTTCTTTGCAGCAGGTGCGGGTGGGTTCTTTCCAGCCTTTATCCGGAGAGTTAGACGTTCGCAGCTTCAATCACAGTTTCCCGGGGCCGTTATTTTTCCCCGCATATGACCCGCAGCTGGGCATGTCGCAAGAGCCGTTTTTCACGGCTGCCCCGTTGGCTTTGCAACCGTTTCGGGCGATGGATTTGGTGGCTCCGCAGCAGCTGATTTTAGATATGATTTTGGTTCCGGCGTTGGCTTTGGAACCTTCCGGAGTGCGTTTGGGGCAAGGCGGCGGCTGGTACGATCGGGCTTTAGCGCAGTTGCGGGTGGCGAATCCGGAGCTGTTAACCGTCGGGTGCGTTCCCAGTGATTTTTTGGTGCCGGCGGGGACTTTGCCGGCCGAGCCGCATGATTTTCGCTTGGATTTTGTGATTACTGAGTTGGGTTTGGTGGCCGTTTAGTTTTGTCCCCAGGCAGGTTTGCGGCAAAGTTATCCACATTTTTCCGAGGGCGGGTCTGCAACGCGCGTTTAAAATAGCGATGCTTTAGATATGTGGTTCCTTAAAAATGATGCAACTAAACAACGTTCTGTGAAGAGCGTTTCCGTCACGCAGTTATTTCATGAGTTTTTTGGCAGGTACTCGTTTGCTTTAACTGTAGTGGTTTTCGCGGTGGCGGCGTTTGGATTTTTCTTCGTCTTATATTCGGCGCCGGCAACGAAAATTGTCGTCAGCAACCGCGAGGTGTTACCTGGGCAGTTAATCACGGCAGCTGATTTGCGGTATGAAGTTTGGGAAGGGCGCGTCCCTCCCGATGCCGTAGTTGATATGACAACTGTGGAGCAGCGGCGAACGGTGGTGAATCTTCCAGCAGGGACGCCTCTGCGGGAAGCCTATGTGAAATCGGCTCAAAGCGCTGATTCTAGCGGGCGTAGCCGGATTTTTTTGCCGGTTTCTGTATCTGTATCGCAAATTCTGACTGCCAAAGATCGTATAGACATTTACCTTCCACAAGTGTGTGATAAGTCAAATGAAGTGTGCCCTCCGCGGTTACTTACTCACGATGCTACGGTAGTACAAATACTTAAAAACGATGAGTTAACCTATGGTAACAGTGAGGCGACAATAGTCTTAGATGTGAAGCACAATGATGTAACTAACTTGGTTAGTGTCATGGAAACATCACTTTTAAAATATATACTTATTCAAGATCAATAAGATACACTTATGAAACCCATCAGTTTCCATAAACCGACTTTTTAGGAGCATCATGTTAGAAGGATTCAAGAACTTTATTATGCGCGGCAACGTTGTGGATCTGGCGGTCGGCGTTGTCATTGGTGCAGCGTTTGCTGGTATCACCAACACCTTGGTTGAAAAGGTAATCAACCCATTCATCGCTGGTCTGGTTGGCAAGCCATCTTTCGACCACGTACTGGCATTCGACTTCGGTCTGTTCGGCGATAAGGCTACCATCCAGTTTGGTGCACTGCTGACTTCAGTAGTTAACTTCCTGCTGGTTGCTGCTGCAATCTACTTCGTAGTAGTTCTGCCAATGAACAAGATTGCTGAAAAGCGTGCTGCTGCAGTTGCTGAAGAAGCTCCAGCTGAAAAGTCTGCTTCCGCAGAAGAACTGCTGTTGGCTGAAATCCGCGACCTGCTTGCGGCTAAGAACAGCTGATTTAAGAGTTTATAAAGTTTGGCGGGGCACCCGAGGGGTGCCCCGCCAAACTTTTGTTTTAACCTCCCCAATGCGGAGGAACTTCGGCAGCTAGCTGCTGGTCTCTGCCAGAAAGCTTAGGTTCTTTAGCTGGCTCTTGACTGATCTGGCGGACTGAAACGGCATCCCAAGCCACCGCTTCACCTGAAGCGGCAATTTTTTTGTCTGCTTCAGATAAAACAACTACCCGGCGGCGGGCTTTCTTACGTTGTTCCATCAAGCTTCCTTTACCTGGTTCTCAAAAAATAGGTTCGGCGTGTTACGCTCCGCTGAAAGAGAGGGCTTTTACGCCGGCAGCTAATAACCGGCCGGCGATAAAGCAGCTCTTTCGCTTAGGACTATCCCAAGGTGCGGCGGGCTACATTATGAAGTACTGCTTCCACCTGTGCCCCACCTCGCGGTAGTTCCAGGTGCTGCATTAACTCCGTAACCATCTGCTGCGCGTCCCGTTCTAAACCGTCAGACAAAATCCACTTAGCTAACTCATCCAACTGTTCATCTGAGTACGCTGCCAAAGGCAATCCAACTGCGATTGCTGGGCGCGCAGCCCGAGGCTTACCAGCAGCCGACTGCCACACCTCTTCGCTAACTTCGTCAGCTTCAAGAATCTCTAGCTTCAAATCTGCAGGATCCGGCAGCTGCGCTGCAAAGAACGCCAACTCCGGTGCAACTTCAGCGCCGTTTTGCGAACCTTCCGGCTCTTGCAACTGTTCTGAAACTTCAGCCACAGCGTCCTGCGCATTTACCTCTGTTTGCGCAACCGCAGGTTCAGGGGCGTCCTCGGAAAATTCTGCCGGAATGTCCCCAGCTTCTGAATCGGAATCTGCCTGCAAAGTTGGCTCTGCGGACCCGGCTTCAGCTTCCGAACCGATCTCAGCTTCCGAACCGGCTTCATCCGCCAGCGCGCCTTCACCCACCGGAGCTGCTTCTGCCTCAGCATCTGCACTCTCACCAAAAGGTACCCCCGCAGCTTCTGCCTGCTCAGCAAAAGCCGCCGCCAGTACCGGATCAGTTGCCAAACGCTCATCAACCGCATCAAGAACCAGTTCAATAACTGCGTCTGCTTCCTTCTGCGGGTCAATGAAAACAGCCATCGACAACTCAGTGCGAGTCTTCCACCCATGCTTTTCCAACAGTGCCGGCCAGTAACGGTCGCGGCGACGCAGCGAAGCCTCATTAACGTAAACCGTGTCGTCCGTAGAAATGGCAACCAACAACTCACCCGGAATGTACGGATGCCCCACAGCCAATGGGACTCGCAAAGCCCCTTCGCCACCAATGTTTGGAATTACCTGCAAACCAGTAGAGTAAAGGCGTTCAGCCAAATCAATCAGTAGCTGATCAGGTTCCGCCTGCACTACCGGCCACTGCGCTGGACCGGCAACCGCAGCAGCTTCCGCCATATCCAACAGGTCAAGTAGCATCAGCGCACCCGGAGTTGAGAACCGCGAGCGGTCAAACTCATCTGCCTTCACAGAAGACACGATATGCAACTCGTCGCGAGCAACCGACAGTAGAGAAGCTAAGAAATCTTGGCCGCCAACTGCAGAAATCTGCCCGAAGTTATGTAAGACGCGCCCATGTGGGGTCTTTGCATAACCCAACGCGAAAATGACCTTATCACGCTGCTTACCCTGCACCGAATCTGGATGCAAAATAGCGAATGGCTCGGCAATATCCGTGCGGAAGAAGTCCGCTAACGCCGGAGAAGTTGCCATTACCGTCCGCAGGCGTTCGCGGATCCGCTGCGCGTGAATCCGGTTCGCAGCCACCACCGCTAAAGAACGTTCGGGGCTGAGCAACCCGTGCTCCAAAACCAGGTCCACCACTGCTTCAACTTCAGTAGCAGTAGATTCAATCGCCGGAGCATCCGGAGCTGGCATTCCCCGGCCGTCAACGAAGGAAATCGACAGTTTCGACCCTAAGCGCGGTACAGGAACAGGTTGCAACGCGTGGCGTACTCCGTAAGTACGGCACAGCTGGCTAACATAACCGTTAACTCGCAGCGGTGCCGGCATGATGTGAAGCTGCGTCAAAACCTTCTGTAGCTGCTCTACTGTTTCTGAAGCAACCGCGCAATCGGCAGTTACAACCACCTGACGAGCGCGCGCCAAAAGCGGAATAATCTCTACCAGGGGCAGATCCTCTACGGAATCGATTACCAGCAGATCCACCCGATCTTGCAAAGTGTAAAGTGAAGGGATTAAAGCCGGAGAAGAAATCGCTATCGGGAACAAATCCCGTACCAGCTGAGACCCGCGATACACTTGGGAAACATTCTGCTCATTAACCAGCCCATCGGCTAACGCCTTCCGCAACTGGCCTTCTTCCGCGTAGTACTGCACCAGCACTTCCGCGCGGTTACGGCGAATCGCATCTGATGCAAGTGCTGCCAGCGAATCGACCTGGGCTTTATCCAAACGACGGAACTCAACCAGTTGGTCTTGCAACTTCGCAGTATCAAAACCACCCAGAGAAGGGATTTCCGCCAACATCACACCCAGGGCGGAAGCCCACCAAGCTAGTTCCAGTTCAGGTTCAATCAAAGAGGTAGGTACGCAGCGGGCGCGCATATCCTTCACAAACGCGTCCAGACCGTATCCGTGCAGTTTCTTGAGAATTTGCAGGCGTCCCGGGATTAGCGCGGCGCCACCCGGATCTTGCGACAAGCGCGTTAGCAACAACCCCAACTCAGAGACATCCATGCGGGTCAAGTTTCCGTGGGCCGTTCCCAACGTGGGGTTCAGTTTCTCTAAAATAGCGCGGATATCAGCTACTTCAGCCAGCATTTCGTTCAGGTTCGCAGGAACCTTAGGCCAGCCACCAGCTTCACAGTGGCGACGCCAAACTTCACGCTGCTTCTGCACCTTCTTCAGTTCACCATGTAGGTCTTCCACATAGCGTCCCGGGCGCACCATATCCTGCGCCTGTTTTACTAAACGAACTCGCTGTGAACGCTGCATTTCTGCGCCATTGTCGCGACGCCACTGCTTAGAAGCGGTAGCACGCACCATGTCGGCAACTTCGCGTTCGAAAATAACCGGTAGGAAAACATCCAATGCGTCACGCACTCCGTGCAGCATCTTTAGCTGTTCTTCCCACTGCACAAAAGTAGTGGCAACCTGCAACCCGGTTTGTCCCGCGGTAGAAGTCATATTTACACGCATGGTGGGAAGCTTATCCTTCACCAGCGTATTAATGCGATCAAGTACCTTCGTAACCTGTTCAGGAGCGGAAATAACCGCGCCGAACCAGGCATCAACCGAATCTGAAGCCTGGAAAATCCCTGCCTCAGCTGCTTCTAATAGCGTGTTACGAGCTACCTCATCCGTATCATTTGCCAGTTTAGTAAGCGTTTCCGCTGAAAAACGCACGGAAGTGCGCGGGCCGGGACGCGTAGAAGTTAAATCAGTCAGCACCTGCAGCGCATCGTAGGCAGAAACCCCCCAAGCAGCATGTGGCTGGTGTAAATCCGCCGTGTAGTTTTCCAAAGCAGCACGAATACGACGCAAGTGATCGCGCTGCGCTTCAATCCGCGCCCGATCTGCCCAAGCAACATCATCTGCAAATACTTGACTGAGTGAACTGTAAAGCGCAGCCGGAGCCTTATTCGACGCATCCACGCGAGCAACCGCATGAGACAATCCGTGACCTGCAAAATACTCCCACATTTGCATAGTGCGCCGGCGGTTAGCGGATACGTAAAGAGAACTCTTCCCATTTACAGCCGCTGCGGTCAATACGGAAGCTACCGTACCCGTAGGGTCTGCTCCGCCGCTGGTATCTAAAATAGCGTTCAGACCGGTAGCAATCGCTTCCACATTATCCAGTTGTTCAGGCAACTGGTCGCCAATACCGATTTCTTCCCAGGGGTCGCGGTCGTGCGGATTTGGTTCCGGAGCGCCCTCGGGAAGAGTTTGCAGCGTAGCCGCATCCCCCGCCAACCCGCGAATAATCGGAGAATGCTGCAAAGCCGCGGCATCTGCCAACTCAACCAGCAGGCTCTGCGCAGGGTGCAGGAACTGCGCTACTTCAATGAAATCCGTATAAGTAAACCCAGGCAGCACCTGCCCAAGTGCCAGTTTCAAACTATTCAGCACCGGCTCTGGGTAAAATCCCTGATTGGAACGAGTCGCGGAAACAAGCTGCGTTTCGTTAAGTTCTCTGCCGGTGGCACGCACCGCGCGCAGGATTTCCGGAGCCACGCGCACTTCCCCAACCAGCTGCACAGAAGCTTCCCCAGTAGGTTCAAACGTGAGGTTCACCGGGCGGTACAAAAGCGGAGATTCCAGGGTTTCTTCGCCATCAGTCCAAGTTGCCAGCCCCCACGCCAAGTGGATTGCAGAGACTCCGCGACTGGTAGCGGTGTCCAAAGACGTGGTGTAGACACGGCGCGCATTCTCTTCAGCTTTTTCTTGTTGCTTTACGTCGCGAATCAAAGAAGTCAAGCGCGTGGGGCGTTCCGCATACAGTTGCGCCAGCCCATTAGGATGAGCACCGGTTAGCGCCAGGCGAGCGGGCAGGGCTTTGAGATCCAGGCGGGTGCGCTGGACGAGCTCAGCTTGCCAATCGGCCACCGAGTTCACGAAGTTGCGACTATTGAACACCAATTCGTCGCCTCCCAAGTCTTCAGCAGCTACCATTTCCTGGACTGGTTCGGACGCGGATTTTGCGCGTGAGAAAAAACTAGATACCACAATCCAAGGCTATCAACTTTTCCGGATTTTCCCGCCTGGGCGCGACGAATTACCCGCTTTTTCTGGGGCAGTTTTCCTTCCCGAGGGCGGTGAACAAAAGCTTTAAGACAGGCAGATTTCAGTATTATTTGATTAAACTTAAAGTATGAAGTTCTTAATTAAACTCCTTGCTACCTCTGCCGGGGTGTGGGTAGCGACCCAACTGGTTCCCGGCCTGCAAATCACTGATAACACTTCAACGCAAAATATGCTTCTTTCAGTCGTAATCTTTGCGTTTGCACTAACGATTGTGAATGCTCTGGTGCGCCCAATCGTTAAATTCATTTCCTTCCCGCTGTATATTTTGACGCTGGGAATTTTCTCAATCATCGTGAATGCGCTGATGTTCATGCTAGCTGGATGGCTGTCCACCCAAACCCACACTGGCATTGTGGTGGAAACCTTCTGGGCCGCCCTATTCGGAGCACTGCTAACTTCCATCATCGCCGCTGTTTTAGGAAGCGTCTTAGACCGCGAAGACTGAGCACTTCAAAACCACTGATCGCACGGGAACTCTCCCGTGCGATTTTATTTTCCTAAGGGGATTCAGTACGCATAACTTGGAAACGATACACCTCCCCTAAAGTATTCTCAGTAATACCCAGTTTGCGCAGCCTCTCTTGATTATGCGCAGCCACCAGAGAATCCCCACTGGTTTCCAACCGCCGCAAAGCCTGCAAATAACCTGTCAGATCATGGTTCACATAAGCAGCTGCTCCGGCCGTGCTTAGCGTACTAGGCACCGGCCGGCCCGCAACCGAGTAAGTCAACCAGTTTTTCCGTTGCGGGTTTGCAGTCGCATCCAAGTTCGGAGTCGGATCGTTTAAATGCTCTAAAGACAGCACTTTCACAGATTCGGGAATGTCGAAACCAGAAATCGGTCCGCCCGCAGAAACTACACTAACCACCTCATACTTAGCATTAATCTCAGAATTTACGCTTAACGCGGCTCCTTCCAACCCAGCTTGGGAATGTCCCACAAATTCGATGCGGTCCCCCGGTTGAGCCCCCGCCTTTTCTAAGGCCACCAGCACCGCAGCTTCTTGGTCTGTGCGGATTCCTCCGATAGCCGCGAAATTAGTGGTCATATCCTGCGGGTTCGCAGAACCCGGAAGCCACTCTTGCGTACCGTACATGACTACGGAAAAAGAGTTTTGCGGGCGCCCTCGGGAAGTAAAATCTCCGGAATTGGGATGCTGGTAGCGGATGATTTCTATTTCCCCCGCTCGGCGGTTTCCGCGTGCGTCCGGCTTTGCCAGCGGAGCCGTAGGGCGGTTTTTCAAGTCGTTAATGCGCTCTACCAGCTGCGAAAGGGTGAGCGGCGCACTAATCTGTTGCAAAACCTGCGGGTGGGAGCTGGGCGAAGTACCTTTAGTTTGCGCCAGCAACTCACCAATCTGCCGGTCACTGTAGTTTATCTCCTCGCGCTCTAAAACCACCCGGTTTGCTAAGAAAGGCGTCACCGTCACGTCTTCGATTTGTAAGTACGGCAGGTAAGTTCCCTGAGTCTTTTCAATGGTGGTATAGATGTGGAAAAGCAATGCGGAACTGCGTTTCAAATCGTCCGAACCAGTTTTTTCATAAATAAACTGGCGAAAACGCGCTTCTTGCTCTAAGCGGTTTTGCCAACTTACGTTCTGGGATTGAAGCAAATCACTGGTGAAGAAGAAAAAGTAACCGTCCGCCACCGCCGAAAAACTATTAGTCGAATAGCGTGCTTGATTGAGTTTTAGGGGTTTTGCAAAGTTACCTCGCAAACTTTGGTAGAGGTAGAAGGCAACCAGCAGATTATCTGCAGTTTCAACGTCATCAGAAAGATGTGTTTCTGCCCAGTTAAGTGCATCCTTGGTTGTTTTTCCCAGGCTACGGCGCTGCCAAGGTAACGTAGGACGCTCCCAACTGACCGGGAATAGCCCAGCAATACTGAGTTCTTGTTCTTCATAAAGCCACGCTGCATGCCTTAGTAACGCTTCTAAAGCTTGGGTGCGCTGGGTGACGCTCAGCAGTGCCTGTTGCAGTGGGAAAATTTGTGTCGCCATCTGCGTGGCGACTGGGTGCGGCGGATAACTGACCTGTTGCAAGAGATTCGTTAAGCATTCCAGTTTTTCGGTGATGGCGGTGTAGTTTGCAGCTGCTTGGAAGAGCGATTCGGAATCAACCAAGAGCGTTGGTTCTACTAAAATCGCCGAGTAGGTTTGGTGAGATGAATACGAGCTGTCAATAAACGGCAGGTAGCTGAGCGGGCTTTCAGCTAAGGAGTTTTCTGGCGGTGGGGGCGGTATCAAAAGGCACCTCCTAAAGCAGTGAAAATACTTAGGCGCACTTCATTTTCCAGGGCTGCGATTTGGAAAATTGCTTCCGCGCTTTGGGTAGCCAGCACCTGGTAACCGGTTTGCAACTCTGCTTTGAGCGCAGTGGCTTCTTGACTGGCTCTCCCCTCCCAGAACCAGTCGATTTGCGTACTTTGCCAATAGAGATTCTCAAGCTCTTGTGCCACTTGGGCCAGCGTTTGTGAAATATTTCCTGTAAAGACTTCCATGTCTGCAGGATAGGTTTTTTAGAGTCACCGGGGGTTTTCAAGTTCGTTAAATTGTGGATAACTCGCCAGTTTTCCAACCTGGGGACAGTGTATCTGGGTTCTCTAAAACCGGAGGTTACGTGTAGGGTTCTCTACCCCGCAGGTTACGTGTAGGGTTCTCTAAACCCGGAGCGTAACTTACCGACCCTACGCCCCACACAACAACGGAGCGTAACTCGCCGAGTTAAGTTACTTCGGCGTGTTACGCTCCACTATCCAGCTTCACGACTTCGGCGTGTTACGCTCCGAAACTGATCTTTTAAATCAGCTTTCCAAGTCAGGAAGGTTTTCCAACAACTGCGCGGCAATCCCCACGTAAGTTGCCGGAGTCAGTTCCAACAAGCGAGCTTCAAACTCAGCGGGAATTCCCAAAGAAGCCACAAACTCACGCATCTGTTCTGGAGTAACTCGATTACCACGCGTCAAATCCTTCAAACGTTCGTATGGATTCTCCATGCCTTCTGCACCAGCGATCGCCGCTACACGCATAGTCTGCTGAATCGCTTCACCTAAAACTTCCCAGTTTTCATCCAAATCAGCAGCCATTCGTGCCGCATTAAAATCAACGCCTGCCAAGCCCTTCCGCAGATTATCCAAAGCCAGGTATGAGTGTCCCAGAGCTGAACCTACGTTGCGCTGCGTTGAAGAATCAGTTAAGTCGCGTTGCAACCGTGAGGTAACCAAAGTGGCAGCCAAAACATCCAACAGAGCGCAGGAAATTTCTAAGTTAGCTTCCGCATTCTCAAAGCGAATCGGATTCACTTTATGCGGCATCGTAGAAGAACCTGTGGATCCTTGGGCCGCCAGATTCTGGTGGAAGAAACCCCAAGAAATGTATGTCCATGCGTCAGTAGCAAAGTTGTGGGCAATGCGGTTAAACCGCGCAATGTCAGCGTAAAGTTCCGCTTGCCAGTCATGCGACTCAATCTGCGTAGTAAGCGGATTCCAATCCAACCCCAGCACATCGGCAACGAAAGAACGGGATACTTCCCGCCAATCAACCTGCGGCAAAGCGGTGACATGCGCCGAAAAAGTGCCGGTAGCACCATTGATCTTGCCCAAGTATTCAGTAGTTTTAATGCGCTTTAGTTGACGCCCCAGACGATGCGCGAATACTGCCAATTCCTTCCCCAAAGTGGTAGGAGTGGCCGGTTGCCCGTGAGTGCGTGAAAGCATTGGGATCTCAGCGGCTTGGGCGGCGCGTGCGCGCAGGTCATTCACAAATGCAGTTGCAAGTGGTAGCCAAGACTGTTCAACCGCCGACTTGATGATCAGCGCGTATGAAAGATTGTTAATGTCTTCTGAAGTGCAAAAAATGTGGACTACTTCGTGTAGCTGTGGCAAGACAGTTCCGGGGAGAACTTCAGCCGCCGCGTCCAGTTTTTCTTTTAGGTAGTATTCGACTGCTTTAACATCGTGCCGAGTTTCAGCTTCGATACCCGCCAGCGTTGCAACGGCTTTTCCGTCAAACTCCGCGGTGATTGCGCGTAAGTACTGGAGGTCGGCGTCGGTTAACGCGGGTGCTCCGGGGAGCACTTGGTTGTCTAATAGGTGAATGAGCCATTCAACTTCAACAAAAACACGAGCCCGGTTAAGGCTCGCTTCAGAAAGATGGTTCACTAATGGCGCCACTACCCCGCGGTAACGGCCGTCCAAAGCACCCAGAGCAATATTTGGTTCAACAGCAGACAAATCAACAGCGCCAGCAGGCGGGAAAATTTCACTCATGTGTTCAGTTTCGCATATTTCCGCCGCTTAGCGACAGGGCGTTGCTTCCTGTGAGACACCCGCCTACAGTTTCTTCCCTCGGAGCGTAACTCGCCGAGGTAAATGACTGCGGCGAGTTACGCTCCGGCAAGAGGAAGGGGAAATGAGGAAGCTGGCAGCGGGTAGGAGCAGAGCAGAGGAAGGGTGGGCAGCGTTGGCCAGATTAAGAGGGGTTTGGCTGGTTGGGATGGAAAAAGCGCCCTGGGGAGTTTTCCCGAGGGCGCCTTATCAAGTGTTTTTACACCGGTAACTCTTCTGTGTGAACGAGGTTTAACCCTTTACAGAGCCAGCTGCTAAACCTGACTGCCAGTACTTCTGTAGCCCCAAGAAGAGTACGATCAGTGGGACCACACCTAACAGAGCACCCAGCATAACTGCGCCACGTTCGGGTCCGAAGTAGGACATCATGCCGTACAGACCCAAGGTAACTGGTTTGAGTTCTTCCGAGTTCAACATGATCTGTGGAAGCAAGAAGTTGTTCCACGTAGCTACGAAGATGAACAGGAAGATGGTCACCATTGCAGGAGCCAAAATGCGGAGCACCATAGTGAAGAAGATACGGGCTTCGCCAGCACCGTCAATGCGGGCAGCTTCGATTAGTTCCGTAGGCACGGAGGTTTGTGCGTAGACTCGACCTAAGAATACGCCGAAGGGGCTAATCGATGAAGGAATGATAATCGCCCAAACCGTGTTGGTGATCCCCAGGTTGTTGAAGATCAGGTACAGCGGAATAGTCAGCAAAGCTGCTGGCATCAGCAGACCGGACATGATCAAGCTGAGGGTGAAAACCTTACCTGGGAAGACGAACTTTGCCAGGGCATAGCCGGCGGCAACGGACATTAGGGTTCCCAGCACGCCCGCTACCGTGGAGTACATTAGGGAGTTCCATACGTACAACCAGAAGTTGTTATCGGTCCAGGCTAATAGTTTTTCGTAGTTAGTTGACCAGTTAATGGTGTCGAACCAAATGCCGTTCGTACTTGCCAGTTGTTCATTGGTCTTTGAAGAAGCAATGATTACCCAGTAGATGGGGAAAAGGAAGTAGAACAAAACTAAGAGCAGGACGCCAGAGGTAATCCAACGAGATACTGCCGACGGGGCGATGGAACGTACTGGGTAGCCTTCTTTAGAAGGGCGGTAGGTGGTTCCATCTGGAAGGGTTTTTAGTTTAGAGGTCATTTCCGTTCACCTTCCTGTCGGTCAGTGCGTAGATAACTGCCAAAGTACCAGCAATCAAAGCGATCATGATGGATACTGCCGAGCCCGGACCGGTGCCACTTGGAGAGAGCTTACCGTTCAAGGTGTTGTAGGCAATCTGCATTGGCATGTAGTCCAGTTCCATCCAGGTATTAACTACCGACATCACGGTTGGTTCAGCGTAGAGCTGGATGGTGCCGATAATCGACAGAAGCACCGTTAGTAAAGCTGCGCCGCGTACCATCGGGATTTTAATGCGGGTGACGATTTGGAAGCCTGAAGCACCGTCAAGACGGGCGGCTTCAGAGAGGTCACCGGGGATTGCTTGCAGGGCAGCTAGGAAGATTAGCATGTTGTAGCCGGTGTAAGTCCAGGTGGTCATGTTTGCCATGGAAGCCAAGACCATGTTGCGGTGGAAGAAGTCTGCTTCAATGCCTAAGTAGCGCAGGCCGTCGACCAGTGGAGAGATTTCCTTGGTGTAGAGGAATACCCATACCATTGCGGCTACAACGCCGGGGATGGCGAATGGAAGGAAGTACCCGAGGCGGAAAATGGTGACGCGACGAACCAGGAATGAGTCCAGCACCAGTGCCAGAATCAGCGCTGAGATGATCATGATGGGGACCTGGATGGCGGTGTAGATCAGAACGCGGGAGACGCCCACCCAGAATCGACTATCGGTTGCAACATTTTTGTAGTTTTCAAAAGCTACGAATTCATCTACGGTGCCACCGCCGCCGTAAAGACCGCCGCCCGCAGCAACTTGCTGGAAGAACGAGGCGTAGATTGAGGTGGCGATTGGAAGCAGGAATACCAGGGCAAAGCCCAGGACGAAGGGCAGCATGAACAGCCAGCCGGTGATGGCGTCGCGCCGTTCCCGATTACCTGTCTTTTTGGTTGTACCTGACATAGTTGTTCCTAAAGATTGAGGGTTTGACGGGTTTGGGGGGCATTCGAGGATTCGAATGCCCCCCAAACTAGTCGAAGTGGATTACTTCAGCTATTGGCTAAAGTCAGTTATCACTCGGATACTGGGAGCTTCAGGTCCTTCAGAACCTTGACGGATTCGTCCTGAGCTACCTTGAAGATGTCGATAACCTTTGCCTTGCCTTCAGCAACTTCAGTTGCCTTAGCGTTCATCTGCTTTGCAACAGCTGCGTAGCCTGGGATGTAGCCGAAGTCTGCGTTCAGGGTGTCGTTTGATTCAGACAGAACCTTGTAAACTTCCTGGCCACCGAACTGACGCTTTGCCTTTTCTGGGGTAGTTACATCGCCCTTAGCTGCGATAACCAGACCCTGGGAAGCCAGGTCGTTGTTCTGGGTGTTGAACCAGTTGTTGAATTCCATAGCTTCTGCTACGTGGCCACAGCCCTTCAGAACTGCAACGCCGGAACCACCATCTGGGCCGGTCTTTACGCCTTCACCGAAGTCTGGCAGCAGAGCGACCTTCCAGGTGCCTTCCTTGCCTTCAGGTACAACTGCATCCAAGAAGAAGCCTGCTTCCCAAGCTGGGCCGATGTTAGCGATCAGCTTCTTTTCCTTCAAAGCTGCTTCGTATTCAGGTGCCCAACGGCCAACCACCAGAGCGGACTTGCCGTCGATCATTTCCTGCCAGAAGGAAGCTACAACTTCGGAACCGCGGTTTACGGTGTTGACCTTCCACTTGCCGTCCTTTGCGGTGTACCATGGTTCACCCAAGGATGCGCCCTGTGCGGACAACCAGTAGCCAGCTTCATCTGGTTCGAATGCCAGGATGTACTTGCCCTGGGAAGCGGACTTCTTAGCTGCTGCCTTCAGTTCGTCCAGAGTCTTTGGAACTTCGATGCCCAGAGCCTTGAATTCTGCTTCATCGTAGTAGTAAACCAGTGGGCCGGTGTCCTGTGGTAGACCTACAACAGATCCGCCAACAGTCATCTGACCGTATGCGTTAGAGAAGTTTGCCTTGTACTTTTCAGCTTCTGCGGTTACGTCTTCAACCATGCCCTTAACGAATGCGGTTGGAACTTCGCCGTAGCCCAGCTGTGCCAAACATGGAGCGGTGCCAGCCTTTACGTCTGCTTCCAGCTTGGTGAACATTTCGTCAGCCTTGCCGTCAAACTTGGTGGCCTTAACCTGGATGTCTGGGTGTTCGTCGTTCCAGCGCTTTACGATTTCAGCGACCTTCACCATGCCGTCGCCGTCAGGTAGACGGTGCAGGTATTCGATGGTGATTGGTTCAGACTTCTTTTCTTCCTTCTTTTCGGTGCCTGCCTTGTCGGCTGGCTTATCTGCCTTGTCTGCAGTGCCACCACATGCGGCTAGGCCCAGGGATGCGATTGAAGCGGCAGCCAACAGTGCTACTGCTTTGTTACGGCGTACAGATGCCATATTTTATTCCTCTCCTTCGAGTTCCAGAATGCGAAATTCTGATTACTTCTATATGATAACGCGCAACTTAAATAGTTTCTACCCTGTTTTGAACAAATGATTAGTAACAATTAGATAACAGCAAAATTGACCAAAACCCCGTGTTTTCGCGGGTTTCTACCTCATCAGCCCCCCGTTTTAAACCATTTCGTAACTTTTTTGCCCTCTAAAAGTCCTATTCGCAGGATTTCCTCATTTACAAGATGCGAATAGTATCGAAAGCTGCACAGAATCGCCTTGAAAACCACGCTTTAATGACCAAACCCATCCGAGCGCGCCCATTTCGCACGGGAAACGGCTTTCGCATGCGAATTGAGAGTCCCCAGGGGCAAATTTCGCACGGGAAACGGCTTTCGCATGCGAATTGAGAGTTCCGGGGCGTCCTCGGAAAAATTATTACGAGGGAGGCGCACCCAGCTACCAGGAAAATCCCAAACTCGTATCAAAATCGCAAACTGATACGAGTTATCGCCCAAAACCAACGCAAAATGAGGAAAACTCGTATCAAAAACTGATTCCGATACGAGTTATGGGCAAAACAGACTAAAAACCGGGGATAACTCGTATCAAAATCGCCAAATGATACGAGTTTCAAAACCCAGCCCAAAAATCAACCGCAGAACCAACCCAAAAGCCATGCCCCGCAGAACCTTCAGCTTAAACATTTAGCCCCAAGCACTCGAAAGTGCCTGGGGCTAAACTTTTGAGCCACCTGTGGGAATCGAACCCACGACCTATTCTTTACGAGGGAATTGCTCTGCCGACTGAGCTAAGGTGGCCGCACCTAACCTTGTTCGCTAACTGAAAATCAGCTCAGCTAACAACTTTAAGCACGTTTACAACTGTAACTAATCAAAGCTACAGGAGCAAATATTAAAACTGTGAGATCAGTTAGAAATTTATACTTTCAACTATCCAGCTGAACTTAAAACCAGCCTTACTCTTCACAGTTCAAATCAGTATCCGGCACCTGATCTTCTAAAAAGTACCCATCTACCGCATCGGTAATGCAAGAAGAAGCAGAAACACTGTAGGAACCGTGTCCCCAAGTCTCAACCGTAATCAACTTAGCGCTTTCTAACTGTTTCGCTAAGCTAACTGACCAAACGTAAGGGGTTGCAGGATCGTTCGTTCCTCCGATCACCAAAACTGGTGGTGCTCCAGCGCCTTTAACCGCGCGGCGAGTATCGCGAGGTGGAATCTTCCAAGCACTCAAAATCGCTGAGCTACCACCAAACTGGTCTCCCACAATCAAATGCTTAGCCTTCAACTCTGCAACATTCTTACGCCAGTCTGCCTCAGTTCCCACCGGAACATAGTCCAAGTTGTTAATGACGTTGAACGCATCGAAAGAGTTAGTCGCATAAGTACCATCAGAACGACGGTCATTCACCAAGTCAGTTAGGTTCAAAAGAACCGAACCATCGTTTTCTAAGTAAGCTTCTTTAATTCCTTCAGCAGCAAACTGGTAAAGTTCTTCAGAGTACATAGCGGAAAAAACCGCGCTACGCAGCAAAGCTCCCGTCAAAGGACGGTCAGGATTATTTGTGCGAATCGGAGTCTTATCTACCTTTTCAAACCAAGCCTTAAAGTTCTTGGGCGCATCTGCCCCTCTGAAAGGGAATTCCTCATCGTCATCGGCGCTTTGGTCCAAGAAGTGACGTATCGACTTTTCAAAGCCTTCTGCCTGTCCGCTGGCAATCTGTTCCACATTCAAAGCTGGGTCAACTGCACTATCAAGCACCATATGGCCCACCTTATCGGGGTAAGTATCAATGTAAAGCGCTCCAATAGCAGTACCGTAAGAGTACCCGAAGTAGTTCAGCTTTTCTTGTCCCAATGCAGCTCGCGCAATATCGAAGTCGGCTACCACCGAGTTAGTGTCCAAATGCTTCACTAAATCGCCGGACTTATCCAGGCACTTTTGGGAATATTCAGCTGACTGTTTTTGCGCGTAGGCGATCTCATCAACGCCCTCGGGAATATCCTCTCCCGCCCGCATCTTATCGATTTCTTCTCCGGTCAAACAGGTGACTGGCGTAGATGCACCCACCCCGCGCGGATCCATCGCTACCAAGTCGTACTTTTGCTGCAATTTCGACGTAAAGTTGTTGTAAACCATGTTTTCAATACCGGAAATAGCAGAACCGCCGGGACCGCCTGGATTATAGAACAGCGGCGTATTCACCTCTCCATTTCGAGTGTGGCGCACCAGCTGCAGCTTGATAGTTTCTCCTGCAGGGTTAGCATAATCCAACGGCACTTCAATCTGCGCACAGCTATATACCGGAGCGTTCAAAGCGTAGTCAGTCATCTCCAGCACCGGTTTAAAGTCAGCACATGACTTCCAGCTAACGCGCTGATCGTAGAACTTCTGTAGCTCAGGTTGCGGAGCTTTTTGTTCACCTCCGGCAACCTCATTATTGGAAGAGAGGGGTTTAATATCTGAGCCCTTCACCCCAGAGGGATTGCCGCAAGCTGAAAGCACCAAGCTTGCTGCCAAAAATACGCTGGCTCCCACCGCTAGCTTTTGTTTCACAAGGATTCCTCTCAATAGTTTGGTTCAGCGCTTCAGTTCCCCGATTACGCTTTGTATGCCAACTTCAGCGCTTCAGTTCCCCGATTACGCTTCGTACCCCAAGTTCAGCGCATCAGTTCTACAACTAACGCTTCAAATACCAGGTTCACCGAAGTATTTGACTGCAAGCGTTTACGCGCTAATTCAATGGCAGTGACCTTACGGTAAGTATCCTGCAAGGTTGACCCGCTTGCAACCGATACTAGAAGGTCCGTATATCCTTGGTTGATGGGAGGCTGATCCATACCTGCCTGCATGATCAGCACGTCTCTAAAGAAACTCAGCAGGTTAACTAAAAACTGGTCAAGCGGGTCTTTCACGGCCCGCACTGCCCGGCGTTTTTGTTCTTCCTGTAGCTGCGTCAGCTGCGAACGCACCGCCGGTGGTGCTTTTTCCGTGTCGGTAAGTCCCAGTACTCGCCGTAGTTCGGCTTCTTCCTCGGCGTTACGTGTTGCCAGTTCAGCGTCTACCTGCTGTTTGTTTTCTTTCAGCATTTCTTCGACGTAGAAAACTGCTTCACCAATAGTTTCAACTTGGAGAATATCAGTGAGTTGTTTCTGACGTTGATCTAAGCGTCCTGCTTCGGTGATTAGCCGGTTCGCTACGCCGATGTGCGACTGCGCCAGCGAAGCAGCTCTATAGGCGTCATCCCAGGTAACTCCATGTTTGCGCATCAACAGTTCCGCTACGTCTTTAACCGGGGGGACCCGCAAGTTTACCTGCCGACAGCGCGAACGAATCGTAGTAATTAAGTCTTCGGGGCTGGGGGCACAAAGCACCCACACGGTACGCGCCGGGGGTTCTTCAATCGCTTTAAGTAGCAGGTTTGAGGTGCGTTCAACCATGCGATCCGCGTCTTCTAAGAGGATGACCCGCCATTTACCAACGCTGGGAGCCGTTTGCGCCGAGTGCATGAAAGCGCGGACTTCTTCGATGCTAATAATCGATTTTTCTGTTGCAAAGTCGGTGACATCCGGGTGGGTTTTCGCCCATACGTGGCGGCACCCGTCGCACTGTCCGCAGCCCACTTCAGTGGGGTGGGTGCATTGCAATGCGGCTACGAAGGCGCGGGCGGCGACTGAACGCCCAGATCCTGGGGGGCCGGTAATTAGCCACGCGTGGGTCATGGCGCGGCTTTGTTCCCCGCTGCGGGCAGCTGCGGCGGCTTCTTTAAGAACGCTTACTGCGGCTTCTTGGCCAACGACTTCTGCCCATCCGCTCATGGTTTACCTGCTTTTAGAAATTCTTTTTTCTTCGCGAGGGCGGTACGCACAACTTCTTGGATTTCGCTTTGAATCTGTTCGATCGTCTGCGCTGCGTCGATGATGTGGAAGCGATTTGGTTCAGCCGCTGCCAATTGCAGGTACTGTTGGCGTACTTTTAGGTGGAAGTCCAGGGCTTCTTCTTCGATCCGGTCGGTGGCACCATCTCTGCGAGAGGTACTGATCCGCGGGTCAATATCCAAGAGGAAAGTGATTTCCGGGATCAGCCCCTGGGTGGCCCACAGGTTCAGGTCTCTGACTTCTGCGGTACCGAGCTTCCGCGCCGCCCCTTGGTAGGCGACTGATGAATCGAAGTAGCGGTCTTGTACCACAATTTCTCCGGCGGTTAGAGCCGGACGGATTTTAGTAGCTACGTGGTAGGCGCGGTCAGCTAAATACAGTGCCAGTTCACAACGCGAGTCCATGTCTTTGGGTCCGTGCAAGATCAGGTTTCGCAGTTGTTGCCCCAGGTCAGTGCCACCCGGTTCGCGGGTGACTACGGGCGCATATCCGTTTTTTGTTAACCAGTTGCTAGTGAGTTCAATCTGCGTGGTTTTTCCACAGGCTTCGCCACCTTCAAAGGTGATGTAAAGGCCAGGCTCTTGCCTTAGTTCCATCGCGTTTTAACTCCTATGTACGGTTACCTTCTTTAATGCTACTCGCTGGCTGCTTCGCTGGCAGCGGTTTTCTTAGTTGCCGTCTTTTTCGCAGTAGTTTTAGTAGCGGTAGTTTTCTTCGCCGTAGTCTTTTTTGCCGGGGTTTTCTTAGCGGTAGTCTTTTTGGTTGCCGTCTTTCGTTTTACTGGTCCTTTAGCGCGCTTTTCTGCTAACAGCTCGTAAGCACGTTCCGCGGTAATTCCTTCAACCGTTTCAGATCTGGGGACGGTAATGTTAGTTACCCCGTCAGTGATGTACGGACCAAAACGACCATCCTTAATCGTGACCTTTTTACCGGATTCAGGGTCCAGGTCAAACTCACGCAAAGGTGGTTTCGCGGCGGCGCGTCCACGTACCTTCGGCTGCGCTAAGATCTCCAGGGCAGCTTCTAAGGAAAGTGTGAAGATCTGCTCTTCAGTTTCCAACGAACGGGAATCAGTGCCGTGCTTTAAGTAGGGGCCGAAGCGACCGTTCTGCGTGGTAATTTCTTCCCCAGTTTCTGGGTGGGTACCCAAAACGCGAGGCAGATCCAATAGTTGCAGGGCTTCTTCCAAAGTGACCGTAGCTAAATCCATGGACTTAAACAAAGAGCTGGTGCGAGGCTTCACCTTCGCGGTTTTCTTCTTAGGTTTCGCCTCACCGGCTTCTGCTTCAGCTTCTGGTTCAGGAATAACTTCGGTCACGTAGGGGCCGAAGCGTCCGGACAGGGCTTGAATCTGGTAGCCGGTAGCCGGGTCAGTTCCCAGAATGCGCCCGTCGTTTTCAGCTTCGGTGAAAAGTTCCGCTGCTTTGGCCAGGTCGAGTTCATCGGGAGCTACATCCGCGGGAATATTCGCGCGTTTTCCGTCCTCGCGTTCTAAATAAGGACCAAACTTACCCACGCGCACGGTAATGCCTTCTCCCAAATCCAACGAGTTGATGGCGCGCGCGTCAATGTCTCCCAGTGAATCCACGGTTTCGCGTAGCCCCTGCCCCACGTTGACCTGCGGGGCGGCGTCGCCTTCACCCAGGTAGAAGCTGCGCAGCCACTGCACGCGATCTGCTTCACCGGCGGCGATGCGGTCTAAGTCGGCTTCCATTGAAGCGGTGAAATCATAGTCCACCAGGCGACCCAGGTTTTCTTCCAGCAGGCGTACAACTGAGAATGCCAGCCAGGTTGGGACCAGTGCTTGCCCGCGTTTGTTCACATATCCGCGGTCTACGATCACGGAGATAGTGGCTGCGTAGGTGGAGGGGCGGCCAATGCCGCGGTCTTCCATCGCTTTCACTAATGAAGCTTCTGTGTAGCGTGGTGGCGGGGTGGTTTGGTGTCCTGCAGCCTGTGCTGCGCGGACATCTACTACGTCTCCTGTGGCTAGTTTTGGCAGACGCTGATCTTCGCGAGCTTCGTCGTAGCGAGTTGCGTCCTTACCTTCTTCGTAGGCTGCCAGGAAGCCGCGGTGGCTGATAACTGTGCCGGAAACGGTAGCATTTACGTGGACTTTTTCTTGTCCGAGGACGGTTTTCACAGCTTCCGAGCCAACTTCCATGCCTAGGCGCAATGTGTCGGTGGTTCCGGTTGCGTCAGTCATCTGGGAGGCGATAGTGCGCTTCCAAATCAAATCGTAGAGGGCCAGTTGGGAAGAGTTCAGCTCTCCAGCTACCTGGTCGGGCGTGCGGAAGTGGTCTCCGGCTGGGCGGATTGCTTCGTGAGCTTCTTGCGCGCCTTTGGCTTTCTTTGCGTAGACGCGTGGCGTTGTTGGAACAGAGTCTTTACCGAAGAGAGCCTGTGCCTGCGTGCGAGCTGCCTGCGTGGCTTCTTGGGAAAGCGCAGTTGAGTCAGTACGCATGTAGGTGATGTAACCGTTTTCGTAGAGGAACTGTGCGGTACGCATGGTGTCGCGGGCGTTCCACTTAAGTTTTCGACCGGCTTCCTGTTGCAAGGTGGAGGTAGTGAAAGGAGCGGCTGGGCGGCGAGTGTAGGGTTTTTGTTCAACGCCTTCAACAAAAGCTCCGCCCGATCCCAGTTCGCTAATCGCCTCAGCAAGTGCGCTTGCCGCAGTTTCGTCTAGGTGTAAGACGCCGCCAGTGAGCTTGCCATCGTCACTAAAGTCACGGCCTTGGGCGATGCGAATACCGTTAATGTGCGTGGCTTTGGCTGAAAATTCGGTGTCTGCAGCAGTGAAGTTGGCTTCCAGGTCCCAGTATGAGGCGCTGACGTGGCGCATCCGTTCTTTTTCACGGTCTACGACCAGGCGGGTCGCTACAGATTGGACGCGTCCGGCTGAGAGACCGGCGGCAACTTTGCGCCAAAGCACTGGGGACACTTCGTAGCCAACCAGTCGGTCCAAAATACGGCGGGTTTCTTGCGCGTCTACTAAGGCAGCGTCAACTTCCCGCGTATTTTCCAGTGCGCGACCGATCGCTTCTTTAGTGATTTCGTGGAAGACCATTCGTTTTACGGGCACTTTTGGCTTCAGTACCTGCAGTAAGTGCCAGGCGATGGCTTCCCCTTCGCGGTCCTCATCAGTTGCCAGATATAGTTCATCTGACTCTTTAAGTAGTTTCTTTAGTTCGGTAACTACCTTTTTCTTGTCCGGGCTGACTACGTAGTACGGGTCAAAATCATTTTCAACGTCTACTGCGAACTTTCCGTAAGCGCCCTTCTTCATGTCGGCTGGCAATTCGGAAGGTTGTGGCAGGTCGCGAATGTGCCCCACTGAGGCTTTAACGGTGTATTCCGAACCAAGGTAGTTGGCAATGGTCTTTGCCTTGGCTGGGGATTCCACGATCACGAGCTTTTTCGCCACCGTTATTCCTTCTTTCATAGTTTTAACAATTCAGTTAATAATATAAGGTACGTTCCGACATACACAATAACAGTCATTTAACTCGAGTCAACATTCCGGCCAAAATTAGTTGTGGAAGTTGCCCGTAGACTGCTGCTTGGACGCTTTGATGTTCTACCCCGGTGATTACGCTGATGGCTGTCACTATTTGGCCGATACTCAGTTCTCCGTCGCAGGCTCCTAAGGTGGCGGCCATGTGGGTGTTTAGTTGGATTCTCTGCCCAAAACCGCCTCCTTGGGTGGCGATAATAATCTGCGGGTCGGGTTCGCCTGGCAGGTAGTGGCGTTCTTCGCGAACGTCTTCGGCGCGAGTGAAGAAATCAGTGTCGCGAATCTCTAAATTATTTTCGGACAGTTCTTGCAGCACCTGTTTAATATATGGACCGGTTGCTGAAATTCCGGTAGATATTTCTGAGTAGGCGAAGTTTCCCCGTGTCTCGTTAAGTTCTGTTGGCAGGGTTTCCACTTCTAACGGGGATTCGCTCTGCACCGAGATTTGCGGGTGGGTGGGTTTATGCAACGCGATTAGTCCGAGGGCGACGGCTGAAACTTTCCGCATATTAAAATCTGCTATCCAGTTCGCG
This sequence comes from Actinomycetaceae bacterium, assembly GCA_030532515.1. Taxonomy (GTDB): domain Bacteria; phylum Actinomycetota; class Actinomycetes; order Actinomycetales; family Actinomycetaceae; genus Gleimia. The sequence continues at coordinate 1,594 of JAUNKY010000022.1, read as the reverse complement.
TAGTCACTTTCATACCCGGCTTTGGTACGCATCCAAGCGGGAGCGTTGTCACGCAACCACATTTCTACATAGGCGTGTGGGGGCAGAATTTCTCGTTGCACAACCCAGGCGGTAGTTTCCACGTCTGTGAGCCAGGACTTTGGGTGTGAGTCTGGGGCAGCGCCCTCGGGAATCTCCCAATTTCCAAGCATAACTGTCACGCCGCCGGGACTCAGATGCTGGGCTGCGCCGGCAACTACCTGCCCGACCAGTTCGTCTCCGGTTTGGCCGCCGTCGCGGTATTCCAGCATTCCGCCGGCGCGCAGGGAATCAGGGGTGATTACAAAAGGCGGGTTCGACATGATTAAATCGAAATTGCCGGTGACTGGCTCGAAAAGGGAGCCTTGCACTAAAGACAGTTTCACCTGATTCAAGGTGGCGTTAAAGGCGGCGATCTGCAAGGCGCGTTCGCTAATATCGGTGGCGACCACTTCGTCGCAGTGCAGGGCAGCATACATGCCTAGAATCCCGCACCCGGTGCCTAAGTCCAACGCGCGGTGCACGCGGTCGCGCGGGGTGGCTTGGAGCAGGGTTTTCGTGGCGCCGCCGATGCCCAGCACGTGTTGGGGGTGAAGGGGCTGCCCGGTAATCGCGGTTGGGAAATCTGAGGCAATCCACCAGTCATAGTGGGTGTCGTTTAGCTGCAACGCATGGGGTTCTAGTTTTACGGAAGCTTGGTAGGCACCGTTTTTTACGGTCAGTAGGTTTGCTTCTAGCAGCTGGGTTTCGCTGCTGGTTTTGAAGATTTGGGTCAGCTCAGTTTCGGTAATGGTTTCTGCCAGCATAAATAGTTTCACTAAGCCCGCTAGCTGCTGGTTTTCTGTTTTTTGCCAAGCTGCGTTTGCTGCCAAGCTGAGCAAAGTGGGCTGTTCCGCCTGATAGCTGGTGTAAGCATCTTCCCCAAATACTTCAAGTAGTTTCTCGGTAGTGTAGCCCGCTAAGTCGGCGCGCAACGCTGCGGCGCTGGGGTCAGTTAAGACTGGGGCGGGGGCAAACAGAAAGGTACGTGCTTGTGTCATACCTACTAAAGTATTCCGCCGCGGCGTGGTTTGCAAAGGGGGGTGGTTTTAGCTAGGGAAGTGAAATGTGGCTTACGTTAGATGTGGTTTTTCTTTGAGTCTGCGCGAGTTTCCTAAATTCTGTGGGTTTTGGCTTGATTGTATGTGGGGAAAAAGTTCTTGTGTTAGTTTAATTCTGGTAATCGCTTCACGGGGTTTGTGAAGCTTTGTAATACTGCGAAGGAGTATTCGTATGAGCCGTATTTTGTCAACCGAATAGGCAAAAGCAAGCATTCAGCAGATTGCAACTAACATCTTCACTGTAGGTGGCGGTCAGTGATAACTGTACGTAGCCGGGTGTAGGTGCGCGCATCTGCCTAGCGTAGTTGCAATGGATTAAACGCGAGCAGCTTTACTTCACGATGCTACGGATTGCGCGGAAACAACAGCTAACCAGCTTGGTTTGAATCCCGCTTGTCCGGATGATTTTTCTGGATTGATCCAAAAAGCTTCCGGAGGGTTAGGTGAAAGTCTTCATGACACGGTTGTGAGGCCGC
>JAUNKY010000021.1:1983-29185 GCA_030532515.1 Actinomycetaceae bacterium | reverse complement strand
ACTAGAACTCATCAGTTGAAACAAAGACGTTGCAACCACCACTAGAATCCGCCCACCACAGGGATTAACCTACACCTGAAACAACTCACAACAACTTGACACCCACCGATGAAAGCCGTTTCCCGTGCGAATTGGGGGAGCTGACCGTGCATCTTCTTGGCGCAGAGTTGGTTTGCCCGCACGCATAGATTGCTTTCCGAGCATTTCTGCGACGTAATATAGGTGATTCGGTTTTGAAGGTGCGCCACGTCTCTAGAAATTTACTAACTCGTATCAAAACCCTATTTTGATACGAGTTATCCTTGGTTTTAGGCGCGTTTTGGCGATAACTCGTACCGGAATCGGTTTTTGATACGAGTTATGCTGATTTTGCCCTGGTTTCGGGGGATAAGTCGTATCAGTTTGCGATTTTGATACGAGTTTGGTTTATTTGCCAGGCAGTTGGGTGCCCCGCCCTCGAATATTTCCCGAGGGCGCCCACCAACCTTCCAATTCGCATACGAAAGCCGTTTCCCGTGCGAATTGGAAGGGTGCACGACCGCAATTCGCATATGAAAGCCGTTTCCCGTGCGAAATGGGCGGCCCGGAAGCTACGCTACGCATTGTTAAGGTATTGTAACCGCGCTTTGGAAAGCCGAAAATCCGTGGAAAAGCGGGAAAACCAACAATGCGAAATCAGTTTTGCTTAATTCCTCACCTAAAACGATCTCGATTAAAACAGTCAAATAATGTAACCTTGATGTGGATTATTGTTTTATTTTTGAGATTCTAAAGGAGGAAGCTTGTTGAAAGAGCCAGGACAAGCGTTCCGCAAACCATCTATGCTCTCAGCCTTCGGGCAGGCATTCCGTACTCCAGACCTGCGCAATAAGCTGCTCTTCAGCTTGCTGATTATGGCGCTGTTCCGCCTGGGATCCTTCATCCCAGCACCCGGTGTCTCCACCGTAAACGTACAGCAGTGTCTGGCAGTTAACGACCAAACTTCTCTACTTGCCCTCGCGAACCTCTTCTCTGGCGGTGCACTGTTGCAGCTGTCCATCTTCGCACTGGGCATCATGCCATACATTACGGCATCGATTATCGTACAGTTGCTGCGCGTAGCCGTTCCTCGTTTTGCCGACCTTCACAAGGAAGGCCAGCAGGGCCAGGCAAAGCTCACCCAGTACACTCGATACCTGACCATCTTCCTGGGTGTACTGCAGTCCGCAGGCATTGTCTCACTGTCCTTCTCTAACCGACTGTTCCCAGGCTGTCCTTTCCCAGTAGTACCAAATAACTCTCCACTCATCTTCCTGATGATGGTACTGACCATGACCGCCGGCACCGGTGTAATCATGTGGCTGGGCGAAATGATCACCGAACGCGGTATCGGCAACGGCATGTCCCTGCTGATCTTCACCTCCATCACCGCTACCTTGCCAGCCCAGCTGTACAACGTAGGTATCGGCGCTGGCTGGAGCCGCGTAGTGATGATCGTTGGCCTGATCCTGCTGGTAACCGCAGTTGTTGTCTACGTGGAACAGGCACAGCGTCGTATCCCAGTACAGTACGCTAAGCGTATGGTGGGCCGCCGCGTAATGGGTGGTTCCTCCACCTACATCCCATTGAAGATCAACATGTCTGGCGTTATCCCAGTGATCTTCTCAACCTCCATCCTGGCAATGCCAGCGCTGATGGTTAACTTCGCGTCCCAAGACTCGGCAGCAGCCGGCTGGATTCAAGCAAACCTGGGTCAGAACTCCTGGCTCTACCTGCTCTTGGATGGCCTGCTGATCCTGTTCTTCACCTTCTTCTACACCTCCATCACCTTCAACCCTGAAGAAGTGGCAGACAACATGAAGAAGTACGGTGGCTTCATCCCAGGTATCCGTGCGGGACGCCCAACTGCTGACTACCTGCGCTACGTTATCAGCCGCATCACCTCTGCCGGTGCCCTGTACCTGCTGGCCGTAGCCATGGTTCCTGCAATCGCTATGATCTTCATGAACTTGGGTGAAGGTCGTCTGCCATTCGGTGGCACCACCTTGCTGATTATCGTCGGCGTAGGTTTGCAGACCGTCAAGGAAATTAACGCACAGCTGCAAAAGCACAGCTACGAAGGATTCTTGGTCTAATGACTACAAATACGTCAGCCCCACTTATCCTGCTGTTGGGAGCACCCGGCTCAGGCAAAGGCACGCAAGCTAAGCGCATTGCGGAATACTTGAATGTACCCGCAATCTCTACCGGCTTGATTTTCCGCCAAAACATTAAAGCAGAAACCGAACTGGGAATTCGCGCTTCTCGCTTCATCTCTAAAGGCGAGTTCGTTCCAGACAGCGTCACCAACCCAATGGTAGCTGCCCGCCTCGAAGCTCCTGACGTAGCAAACGGCTGCTTGCTGGATGGCTACCCACGCACTTTGGAACAGGCCCACTACCTGCGCGATGCCCTGGCTACGCGCGGGCGTGACGTTGACCTGGTAATCGAACTGGTCACCGATGAAGAGGAAGTTATTTCCCGCCTGCTCAAACGTGCTGAGATCGAAGGTCGCGAAGACGACACCGAATCGGTGATCCGCCACCGCATGGAGGTCTACCACCAGCTGACCGAACCAATGGCTACCTATTACGCCGATCAAGATAAACTCACGCAGATCGACGGCATGGGCACCATCGACGAAGTCTGGGAGCGGATCGAAGCAGTCCTGGTAAACGCCGGTCTGGGTAAAGCTAACGACTAATCGTCTAAGAGCTTTACCGGCGCCCTCGGATAACTGAAAATAAAACATTCACAAGTGCCCATTGCCACTCGGCGTGGGCACTTGTGCCACCTAGCGCTGAAACGCAGCACCCTTTCAAGAACAGAAACGAAAAATGGCAAGAATCGAACTCAAAACCCCTCAGCAACTGCGCTACATGCGCGAAGCCGGCCTGGTTGTCGCCGCCATGCACAAAGCGCTGCGCGAAGCTGCCCAGCCGGGCGTCACGCTACTGGAACTGGACGCGGTTTCCGCCGCCACTATCAAAGCGCACGGCGCGAAGTCGAACTTCCTGGGATACCACGGTTTTCCAGCGACCGTCTGCATCTCTGTGAATGACGTCGTGGTGCACGGCATCCCCACTGAACAGCAGCTGCAGCTGGGCGACTTGGTTACTTTCGACTGCGGGGCCTATGTAGAGCGGGAAGGTAAGCAGTGGCATGCGGACGCGGCGTTCACCATGATTGTGGGCGGCGACGAACACGGCTCGGATGAGGCGCGCCAGCTGAACCAGTTGACTGAAGAAGCCATGTGGACGGCGCTGGCTAACCTCACGACCGGTAAGGATGTTTCGGCTGTAGGAGAGGCCGTGGAAGCAGTTTTGGCTGACTATGTGCAGGAAGGTTTCGCCGGTGACGTGGTGGAAGAGTACACCGGTCACGGGATTGGCACGCGCATGCATATGCCGCCGGAGGTGCTGAACTTTGCAACTTCTGGGCGTTCGCCGAAGCTGCAGCCGGGGATGGTGCTGGCCGTCGAGCCGATTATTGCGGCGGGTAGTCCAGAGACGAAGATTTTGGATGACGAATGGACGGTAGTTACCGTGGATGGTTCGTTGGCAGCGCAGTGGGAGCATTCGGTGGCGATTACTACGCGCGGAATCTGGGTTTTGACTGCCCCTGATGGTGGGGTCGCGGGGTTGGCTCCGTTTGGGATTAAGCCAACGCCGCTTTCCTAAGATTTTTTTGAGGGCGGCGCATTAGTGCCGGGTTTAGAATAGAAGTACCCCCTAAGAACTTCGCTTAGTGAGTGATTTAACACTGCTAGGGCTTTAGTTTTAGGGGGTATTTTTACTAAAGTAGTAATTCGGGTTATCTATCTGGATACCAGTGTATCTAGGTGGGGCTCGCTGGGCGCAGTAGCGTTCAGAATGCTAGTTAACTGTAAGGAAACGATAGAGGATATGGCGAAAAAAGACGGCGTCATTGAAATGGAAGGCACGGTTGTCGAGTCTCTTCGCGATGGCAAGTTCAATGTGGAGTTGGCTAATGGGCACATCGTTTTAGCACACATTTCAGGGAAGATGCGTCAACACTACATCCGTATCCTGCCTGAGGATCGCGTGATTGTGGAGCTTAGCCCCTACGATCTGACCCGCGGGCGCATCGTATACCGCTACAAGTGATCAGACACTAAGCCGGTTATCCGGCGGAGGTATAACCATGAAGGTACAGCCGAGTGTCAAGAAGATCTGTGACAACTGCAAGGTGATTCGTCGCCACGGCAAAGTCATGATCATCTGTGACAATCCGCGACACAAGCAGCGTCAGGGTCGCTGAGACCTGAGCGTTTAGCTAATTTAATAAGCATTTCACTGGCCGGTTAGCTTCTTTGGAAGTTAGGCGGGACCCTCGGACAGGAGGCCGGGGCTGGAAGCAAAGGGCTTACAGATGGTGAAGTGACCACCTCCCTGACCAATGGAGTCAAATATGGCACGTATTGCCGGCGTAGACCTCCCTCGCGAAAAGCGAATGGAGATTGCGCTTACTTACATTTACGGCGTTGGCCGCACCCGCGCCGCTGAAACTCTAGAAGCTACTGGTGTTTCTCCAGACCTGCGTGTTAAGGACGCGACTGAAGAAGATCTTGTAAAGCTCCGCGAGTACATTGAAGGCAACTTTAAGGTTGAAGGTGACCTGCGCCGTGAGGTTCAGGCTGACATTCGCCGCAAGATTGAAATTGGCTGTTACCAGGGTCTGCGCCACCGTCGTGGCCTGCCTGTTCGTGGCCAGCGTACGAAGACCAACGCTCGTACCCGTAAGGGTCCAAAGCGTACGGTTGCCGGTAAGAAGAAGTAACCCGTAGGGTTCACCACTAAACTCGTAGGAGATAAAGAATGGCTGCTAAGTCACGTTCAACGGTGGCCCGTAAGGGACGACGCAAGGAGCGTCGTAATGTTACCCACGGTCACGCATACATTAAGTCGACGTTCAACAACACGATCGTCTCTATCACCGATCCAACCGGCGCTGTTATTTCATGGGCATCTTCCGGTCAGGTAGGTTTCAAGGGCTCTCGTAAGTCCACTCCTTTCGCTGCACAGCTGGCTGCAGAAGCAGCTGCTCGTCGCGCACAGGAACACGGCGTAAAGAAGGTTGACGTTTTCGTTAAGGGTCCAGGCTCCGGCCGCGAGACCGCGATTCGTTCCCTGCAGGCTACCGGTATTGAGGTTGGTTCCATCCAGGATGTTACCCCTCAAGCACACAACGGTTGCCGTCCGCCCAAGCGCCGCCGCGTCTGAGCGTATTCATCGAGACCTCGTAGTCTCCACGTCGAGTTACGAGTGCTAATACTTCGTAACATAAACACCTGCTTCCAGAAATCTGGAGAATGAACCGGCGTCATATAGCGGATGTCGGGAAGAAAGGAAAAGACGTGCAAATTGCACAGCGCCCAACTCTAACAGAAGAGAAGGTAAGCGAAAACCGCTCACGCTTCATTCTGGAACCACTTGAACCAGGCTTTGGTTACACTCTTGGTAACTCCCTGCGTCGTACCCTGCTTTCTTCTATTCCTGGTGCTGCGGTAACTTCTATCCGCATCGAAGGCGTCCAGCACGAATTCTCAACCGTGCCGGGTGTGAAGGAAGACGTTGCAGAAATTATTCTCAACATCAAGAACATCGTACTTTCCTCCGAAAACGACGTTCCAGTTGTTATGTACCTGCGCAAGACTGGCGCTGGGGTAGTCACCGCTGGTGACATCACCCCTCCAGCTGGCGTAGAAATTCACAACCCAGAACTCGTTTTGGCAACCCTGTCCGAAAAGGGCAAGGTAGAGATCGAACTAACCGTAGAACGCGGTCGTGGTTACGTTTCTGCTTCTCAGAACAAGAACGACCACGCTGAGATTTCTCGGATCCCAGTTGACTCCATCTACAGCCCAGTGCTGAAGGTGACCTACAAGGTGGAAGCTACTCGTGTTGAGCAGCGTACCGACTTTGATCGTCTGATTGTAGACGTGGAAACTAAGCCTGCGATCACCCCTCGCGACGCGCTTGCATCCGCTGGTAAGACCCTTGTAGAGCTGTTTGGTTTGGCTCGCGAACTCAACGTTGAAGCTGAAGGTATCGAAATCGGTCCTTCCGCAACCGATGAGACGCTGGCTGCTGACCTGGCCCTGCCAATCGAGAACTTGGGATTGCAGTCCCGTTCTTACAACGCACTGCGTCGCCGCGGCATTTTGACCGTTGGCGAACTGGTTGCTCACTCTGAGGCTGATTTGCTGGATATTCGTAACTTCGGTTTGAAGTCCATCGAAGAAATCAAAGAGAAGTTGGCTAGCTTGGGTATGACTTTGAAGGATTCCGTCCTGCCTACTGGCGGAGTAGAATCCTCCGGCTCACTTCAGTTCAGCGACGAGTAATCGTCCCTGAAGGTCTTACCGTTCCTCAATCGAGAGTTTTAACTAGGAGATATCATGCCTAAGCCCACCAAGGGCCCTCGTCTCGGCCACTCCGCCGCACACGAGAACCTGATGATTGCGAACCTTGCGCAAGATTTGTTCGAGCACGGCCAGGTTACCACCACCGTCGCCAAGGCACGCCGCTTGCAGCCACTGGCTGAAAAGCTGATCACTAAGGCACGTCGTGGTGACATTCACGCACGCCGTACCGTTGCTAAGACCATCCGCAACAAGGACGTTCTGTACCGTCTGTTCGATATCGTTGCTCCATCCATCGATGCTGAGCGCCAGGGTGGCTACACCCGTATCGTAAACGTCGGCCCACGTCGCGGCGATAACGCTCCAATGTGCGTTATTTCTTTGGTTACCGAAAAGGTAGAAAAGAAGGCTGTTGTTGCTAAGGCTGAAGACACTGCAAAGAAGGCTGCTGTTGCTGAAGAAGCTCCAGTAGTTGAAGAAGCAGTTGTAGCAGAAGAAGTAGCTGAAGAAGTTGTAGCAGAAGCTGAAGCTTCTGAAGACAAGTGATTCAGTAGTTTCTAACTAAGCATCGGCGACCACTCGGATTCCGGGTGGTCGCCTGCTTTTTACCCGCGTCTAGCTGCTAAAGCACTAGTCGAATCCGTGCGTGAGTCGCGCCCAGTTAACCCGTATGATGGAGAGTATGCAACACGTCGAAGCCTTAGAAATCCCCCAGCCCGCCGAACCGGCTAAAACGCACACTCAGCGTATCCGCTTAGACTGCGCTTATAAGGGCACCCATTTTCGTGGTTGGGCAAAACAACCGGGGCTGCGCACCGTCCAGGGCGTGAATGAAGCAGCCCTGGCCATGATTTTCCGCGTGCCCATTGAACTTACCGTTGCGGGGCGCACGGACGCGGGCGTCCACGCTGAGGCCCAGACTGCACACTTTGACGTAAATACCGCTGACTTACTAAGGATTACTAAGGCAGAGGCGGTAGAGAGTGCCTTGCTGGTGCTCACCCGCAGACTAAACCGGCTGGTCGGGCGCCCTCGGGAAATCGAAGGTGGGGAAGCGGATCTGGTTATTTACCGCCTAACTGCCGTAGATGCCAGCTTTGATGCGCGTTTCGCGGCGCTGCGTCGTCATTACGTGTACCGGTTGGCTGGCGGGCAGCTGCGCAATCCGCTGTATGGGGATGTCACCTGGTGGGTGGAGGCGGATCTGGATTTAACTGCCATGCGAGCAGCCGCTGCGCACTTAGTGGGTGAGCACGATTTTCTGTCTTTTTGCAAACCGCGCAAGGGCGCTTCTACCGTGCGGACTTTGGAGACGCTGGAGCTGGTTGCCGGTCCTGCCGGTTTGGAGGTCCGCCTCAGCGCCGACGCGTTCTGCCATTCGATGGTGCGTTCGATGGTGGGGGCGCTGGTGGAAGTTGGGCGCGGGCGGCGCGCTCCTGGTTGGGTGCAGCAGTTGGTTGCGCATCCTTCTCGCGACGGGGCTGCTCCGTTGGCGCCGCCACACGGCTTGGCATTGGCGAAAGTTGATTATCCGAGGGCGGAAAACTGGGCTGACCAGCAGATGCTTACACGGCGTTTTCGCGGCGATTGTCCGCCGGTGTGGGCGGCTGAAAACCACCAGTGAGGTTTCTGCCACTAAAACTTAGGTATCTTTGCTATCTGGGGTAAAACTAGATAACATAGTAATGTTGTGCGTCCAGCGTGCGCTGAGTAGTTAAATTTTCCCACTCGCTGCTCTTCAGCCCGGACGCCATGACGCGAGTAAATGCTAAAAGTGAGCGTTTCTGACAGGTACTGCTATATTTCAGTAGGTTCAGCCTGGAAACGCCCAGAGTTACTAGAGAAAAGGCCACGCCCTTGCGTACATACAGCCCTAAGCCAGAGGACGCTAACAAGCAGTGGTACGTCATTGACGCTACCGACCTGGTCCTCGGCCGCCTGGCAGCAGCAGCTGCCAAATTACTTCGTGGGAAGCATAAGCCGACTTTCGCCCCTCACATGGACATGGGTGACTTCGTTATCGTTATCAACGCTGACAAAGTTGCTCTGACTGGCGACAAGCTTGATAAGAAGTTTGCCTACCACCACTCTGGTTTCCCAGGTGGTCTGAAGGCTGTTTCTTACCGTGAACTGATGGCAAAGTACCCAGAACGCGCCGTAGAAAAGGCAGTTCGAGGCATGCTCCCTAAGAATTCCCTTGGACGTGCACAGATGCGTAAGCTCAAGGTCTACCGTGGCGCTGAGCACCCACACGTAGCACAGAACCCAATTCCATACCAGATCACCCAGGTCGCCCAGTAAGCGCCCAGCGCTATGGACGCCAGTGAGAAAAACTGAGGAGAACTGTGGCTGATACCACCGAAATTGACGTGCTGGAAGAGGAAGCTACCCCTAGCACGTATGTAACTGAGACCGAATCCGCTCCAGCGGGTGCAGGTCAGTCCATTACCGCTCCAGGTGCAGGTCTGGGTCGCCGTAAGCGTGCAGTTGCACGTGTGCGTCTGGTTCCTGGCACCGGCGAATGGAAGATCAACGGACGTCCTTTGGAAGATTACTTCCCTAACAAGTTGCACCAGCAGCTGGTTAAGGCGCCGTTTGTTCTGCTAGACATTGATGGCCGTTTTGACGTTGTTGCTCGCATTGATGGCGGCGGCATCTCTGGCCAGGCTGGCGCTTTGCGTTTGGGTATTTCCCGCGCACTGAACGCAATCGACCGTGACGCAAACCGTCCTGCTTTGAAGAAGGCTGGTTTCCTCACTCGTGATGCTCGTGCGATCGAACGTAAGAAGGCTGGTCTTAAGAAAGCTCGTCGAGCACCTCAGTACTCCAAGCGCTGATTTGTTTCGACGTTCCACGTCTTTCAGAAAACCCCGCTCCGAAAGGTGCGGGGTTTTCCGTTTGCGCTTTATGCCCATTTCGCATCGCAAAAGGGTTTCTGGTGCGAATTGGGCTCTTGTCGCATGGGAACGCCGTTTCTGGTGCGAATTGGGCTCTTGTCGCACGGGAACGCCGTTTCCGGTGCGAAATGGAAGGAATTCATCTGATGTCTGGGATTTGCCAGTTGCCAAGCCGACTATACGACTTACAGAGCGTAAAATACACAATGTACCAAAAACGAAATAGGAGGAAAACGTGGCAAGACTATTCGGAACGGACGGTGTTCGCGGCTTGGCGAATCGCCAAATCACCCCTGCCTTGGCACTGGAGCTGGGGGAAGCTGCAGCTCGGTATATTATCGAGCATGAACCCGCCCCCGCCCACGGGAAACTCAAAGCCATTATTGGACGCGACACCCGGATCTCGGGACAGTTTCTGGAGCACGCGTTAGCTGCCGGAATTGCTGCGGCGGGCATGGATGTAATCCGTATCGGTGTAGTTTCAACCCCAACTGTTGCCCACCTTAGTGCAACTGAAGACGACGTAGCTTTGGGCGTAATGATTTCGGCGTCTCACAATGCCATGCCAGATAATGGCATCAAGTTTTTTGCGCATGGGGGTTTTAAGCTTGAGGATGCGGTAGAAGACCACATTGAAGCTTTGCTTAACACTGCCTGGGATCGCCCGGTAGGAGCTGCAGTGGGAGAGATTGAATTCAATGATTCCCACGCTGAAGAATCCTACATTGAACATTTAGTTACTGCTACAGGCACTGATTTATCAGGTCTGCGTGTGGTAGTTGACTGCGCTAACGGTGCTGCTTGGAAGCTTGGTCCAGAAGCACTACGTGCAGCTGGAGTTGATGTAGTAGTTATTAATGCCAGCCCCGACGGGCGTAATATTAATGATGCTTGTGGTTCTACTCATCCAGAACCCCTGCAAGCTGCAGTGGTAGCGGCGAACGCTGATTTCGGCGTAGCGTATGATGGTGATGCTGACCGTTGTTTGGCGGTAGATCACGCAGGAAATCTGATCGATGGTGACAAGATCATGGGAGCGCTGGCGGTTGACTTGCGGGCTCGTAATGAACTGGCTCACGACACGCTGGTAGTTACCGTAATGTCGAACCTGGGTTTGCTTTTAGCGATGGAAGAAAAAGGCATTAAAACCTTACAGACGGCAGTGGGAGACCGCTATGTGCTAGAGGCTATGCGCGAACACGGCTACACTTTGGGCGGTGAACAGTCTGGTCACACGATCTTTGCGAATCATGCCACTACCGGTGACGGTGTACTTACTTCGCTTCTGATTGCACGCATGGTGAAAGAGTCTGGAAAGTCTTTGGCTGAGTTAACTGCTTTCGTAAAACGCTTGCCACAGACTTTAGTAAATGTTCCAAATGTTGATAAGTCTGGTGCAGCAACTGACGAAGGTGTTTTGGCGGCGGTGGCAGCTTCTGAGGCACGGTTGGGTAGTACTGGACGTGTTTTGCTTCGGTCTTCGGGAACGGAGCCTTTGGTGCGTGTGATGGTTGAGGCCGCCACGCAAGAGATTGCTGATCAGGAAGCAGCAGATTTGGCTGAAGTGGTGAAAGCTCGTTTGGCTCTTTAAAGGGGCGCGGGAGAGCTTCGTATTTGGGTTACGCTCAGTTTCGAGGGCGCCGGTTAGCGTTCACCGTGTGCTTCTAATCTACCTACCCTATGCGGGAACTTTAGTTCCCGCATAGGGTAGGTTTATGTTGAGGTAAAAAATCAGCTTTACTGACCTGTTGTCTTTAAAAATCTTAGATAGCGGGCAAAATCAGTGGTTATTAAAATGTGATTCAAAAGCTAAATTTCCTAAGTCAAGTCTGAGGGTAGCTTTGAGTCGGTGCTTAGAATCCTGAGGATTTCAAGAAAAATTTACAATGTGGGAGGTGTAGAAGCCTGGCTAAAGAGTTTAGGTTGGCTGTGAAACTTCTTTAAATTACGTCACGTTAATGTTGCGTAATAAGGTGAGGTTAGGATAGCCTTGCTGAGTTGGCGGGAGCTAATCCCGACTTACTAATAAAAATAGGAGACCCAATACGATGCAGATTCGTAAGCTCGTAACCTTTGCAACCGCTGGCTTCTTGGCTCTGAGCCTGGCTGCTTGCGGTGGCGCTGCCACTCCAAAGGCAGAAGAGAAGCCAGCGGAAACTAAGACCGAAAACCACGATAACAAGAAGGCTGAGATCAATAAGGACGAAACTCTGGTTGTTTATTCTGGCCGGAACGAAAAGCTGGTTGGTCCGCTGTTGGAACAGTTCACAAATGACACTGGCATCAAGATTGACGTTCGCTACGCAAGCACTCCTGAACTGGCTACTCAGCTGGTTGAAGAAGGGGATAAGACCCCAGCACACGTATTCCTCTCCCAGGATGCTGGCGCCTTGGGCTTAGTGGGTGGTAAGGGGCTATTTGCTCACATGCCACATGAACTGGCTGAAAAGGTTGATGCTAAGTTCTCTGCTAAGGACCACAGTTGGGTTGGGCTCACCGGTCGCGCCCGCGTAATCGCCTACGACTCGGAAGCGCTTAAAGCAGACGAAGTACCTACAGACGTTTGGGAACTGACTGATCCAAAGTGGAAAGGACAGATTGGTATTGCCCCAAGCAACGCTTCGTTCCAATCTTTCGTAACCGCCTTGCGTGTCGCTGAAGGCGAAGAAAAGGCGGAAGAATGGCTGAAGAAAATTATCGCCAACGAACCTCAGAAGTTCGGAAAAAACGGGGAGATTCTAGAAGCCGTAAATAACGGTAGCGTCAAGCTAGGTCTCATTAACCACTACTACTGGGCACGTTCCGAAAAGGATCCAAAGACCCTGCGGGCACAGCTGAAGTTTGGTAAACCAGGCACCCCCAGCGCTCTGATCAATGTTACCGGCATCGGTATTTTGAAGAACGCTGAAAAGAATGGGAACGCTCACGCCTTCGTAGAATACTTGCTGAGCGAAAAGGGGCAGAAGTACTTTGTTGAAAAGACCTATGAATACCCGTTGGTAGCAGGTATCGGTGAGCCAGCTAACGTTCCTCCGTTGAGTGAACTTGGTGGCGCAGATATCGATTTGTCTAAACTGGATTCTTTAGAAGATACCGTTAAGCTTCTGAACAAGGTCGGGCTACTTTAATAACACCTTAAGCTTAGGGACTGTCTGCAATCGCACCTGCAGACAGTCCCTAACCTTGTTAAATCTATGAACTCAAAATTAGCGCGCACCCCGCAACCTGTAGTATCCACCACCCACTACCTGCTTGCTTCCACAGTAGCGGTATTCACTTCACTTCCGCTTGTATACCTCTTAATACGTGCCTTTTCTACCGGCTTTGATGCAGCTATTAATACTGTCTGGCGCCCTCGAACCCTGGAATTATTCGTGAATACCTGGTGGCTCATCGGCACTGTCGCCATTGCCGCCACCGTCTTGGGTGTTGCCACCGCCTGGGTGATCACGAACTTAACGATTCCCAGCAAACGTCTGTGGGTAACTTTAGCGGCACTGCCCCTGTCCGTGCCCTCTTTCGTAGCTTCCTATGCGTGGCTGTCAGCATTCCCAAACCACTACGGATTCTGGCCTCTGGTCGCCGTCCTATCTCTGTGCGGTACTCCTTTCGTGACTGTCCCTACGGTAGCGGCTTTCGCTAAAGCAGATTATGCGCCGGCAGAGGTTGCGCTGACACTAGGGCAAAGCCGCTGGCGGATTTTTCGCACTCTTATCCTTCCGCAGGTGTTACCCGCTGCCAGTGCCGGCACTCTAATCGTGGTTCTATACGTGCTTTCTGACTTTGGGGCACCATCCATGATGCGTTATGAAACATTGACAGTGGGCGTGTACTCGCAACTTATCGGGGGAGCGGGACATGCGCGCGCTGCTTCTTTGGCGTTGCTGCTGGCCCTTACCGCGGGTTTGGTGGTATTTGCCGAACAGCGGCTACGTTCGCACACGCCGCAAAGCGCAGCTGGCTCATATCGAAGCCGCGCGGTTTCACCTAAGTGGGCAGTAGCTACGGGGCAACTATTTTTAGGTACGGTTTTCGCACTCTCAGTGTTGGCGCCCCTGGGGGCTTTGCTATGGGCTTCACTGGGGAATGAGCGTTTTGAAACAGAGTGGTTAAAGATGGGGCGGGCCGCCATGTCAAGTCTCACACTGGGGGTGGGAGCCGCAACGTTAGCATCTTTAGCAGGTTTATCGTTGGCATATCTGACAGCGCGTGTTAAAAGCCGCTTTTTGACGTTTTTGGAAACTGCAACATTCGTTGGTAATGCCTTGCCAGGTGTGGTTTTAGCACTGGCGATGGTATCACTGACCTTACAACTGGTGCCAGACATCTATCAAACTATCGTGGCCTTACTTTTTACTTACGTGATTTTATTTATTCCTAAATCGGTTGGGGCGGCGCGAGCGAGTTTCGCGCAACTTCCGGTTCAGGTAGAAGAAACCGCGCGCACGTTAGGTGATTCGAAGCTGGCAGTGTGGGTGAAATTGAGTTTACCGAATGCTTGGCCTGGTATTGCAGCGGGTTGGTTGCTGGTGATGACTTCGGTGATGAAGGAACTACCCGCCACTTTGATGCTACGTCCCACAGGTACAGTTACGTTGGCTACTGAGCTTTGGAATGCGTCGTCGATTAGTGCCTATGGGGCGGCGGCGCCGATTGGGGTGGCGCTGGTTGCGTTAGGTGTGGTGCCGACCTTGCTGTTAGCAGCCAGTGTGAAGCAGGCACTACCTGCTACGGTGCAGCCTCAGGATGCTGCAGAAAGTTCAGCGACACCACCTGTGTTGAAATCTGTGCCAGCACTGGAAAGGACGTTGTCCGGCTCAGCTACCGCGCCAACTCGATTTACTTTTCGAAGCCGATTTGCCGGACGTACCCCTGCGGGGCAAGATTCTGCCGGAAGTACCCCTTTGGGGCAAGATTCCGCCGGGCATGCCTCCGCCGGACGTACCCTTGCGGAACATGAAAATGCGTTTCACACTTTAGAGGAAGTGCCAGAAAGGACCGATAATGCTTGAGATTAAAGGAATTGAAGCAGCCTATGGAAGTGGTCCCACAGTACTTAATGGCCTTGATCTAACGTTGAGCGACGGGGAAGTTACCGCGGTTTTAGGCGCTTCAGGTTCTGGTAAGACCACGCTATTAAGAGTACTGGCAGGGTTACACACCCCTACCGCCGGTCAAGCACTTTTCACACTCACTGGGGATGAAATACAAGTTGATCTGCTGCAACTGCCGATCCGCTCGCGAGGAATTGGCTTGGTCCCGCAAGAAGGAGCGTTATTTCCGAACCTGACGGTAGCGCAGAATGTGGCTTATGGGTTGGCGGGCGTGTCGAAACGGCAAGCAGCTTCCTATCCGCGAGTGAACGAGCTGCTGGAACTATTGCAGATTACTGATCTGGCAGCGCGTTACCCGCATGAGCTTTCAGGCGGGCAGCGCCAACGTGTAGCTTTGGCGCGAGCTTTAGCTCCGCGTCCGCGTTTGCTGCTTTTAGATGAACCGTTTTCGGCGTTGGACGCGCAGCTGCGCACGCAAATTCGCGCTGAAGTATTCCAGATATTACGCGCGCAGCAGATCCCGATTCTGCTGGTAACCCATGATCGCGGTGAGGCTTTAAGTGCCGCCGATAGGGTGGCGGTTTTAGAAGCGGGGCGCGTCGTTCAGTGCGGTTCCCCGCGGGAAGTATACTTTCACCCGCTTTCGGTGTCGGTAGCGCGTTTTATTGGCGAAGGTTCGCTGATTCCCAACCGGCTTGTGCGTGGGCAGCTACGCGTGGATACTTTGGTTAACTCTGACCAGTGTTTCATTCGACCAGAACAGGTGCGGTTACGGGCTGCTTCTGAGTCGGCGACGAAAGCGCAACTTGTGGTGGCGCGTAGCGTCCACTTCTATGGGCATTCACAGGTAGTGGGCGTGGAAGAAGCGACTACGGGCGTGACCGTGACCGTGCGAGTTCCAGTGCAGCAAAACATTATTGTGGGTGGGGAATATGAGTTGGTTTTTTCCGAGGACGCCACTGAAACTTCCTTGTCATAGCAGAGCTTTTTTGCAACGGTTATTACAGGCGTCGCAGGTAGATACCTTCTACCTGGTGGTCACAGCCTTTACGAATGATAAGTGAGGCGCGGTCTCTGGTAGGAAGAATGTTTTCTTCTAAATTGACCAAATTAATTGTCTTCCAGATTTGGCGTGCTTTCACTACGGCTTCTTCGTCGGTGAGAGAAGCATAGGTGTGGAAGTACGAATCTGGGCGACTGAACGCGGTTTTTCGCAGGGATTTGAATCGTTCGATATACCAAGCTTCAATATCTGCAGCATCCGCATCGACGTAGATTGAGAAATCGAAGTAGTCAGAAACAGCGACAGTACCAAGAGCTTCGGGGCCGGAACGAGCCGGTTGTAAAACGTTTAAACCTTCTACTATCAGCACATCAGGATTGGTGATAACGGCCACATCGGGGATGATATCGTATGTGACGTGCGAATACATGGGGGCGGTAACTACTGGCTCGCCGGCTTTCACAGCTGCTAGGAACTCGATTAGCTGCGTGCGATCATACGATTCAGGAAAGCCTTTCCGAGTCATCAGCCCGCGTTCTTCTAACACGCGGTTCGGGTAGAGGAACCCGTCGGTAGTGATTAGCTGCACGTGCGGAGTATGCGGCCAGCGGCGCAACAATTCTAATAAAAGCCTTGAAATAGTGGATTTTCCGACTGCTACTGAGCCGCCGATTCCAATGATAAACGGGGTTTTTAAAGTGTCTTCTTGTTTTAAAAATGTTTGGCGGGCTTGTGCCAGCTGCTGAGTTGCCAGCACATGCATTTCTAAAAGGGCAGAGAGGGGACGGTAAATTGTGTCGGCTTCAGCAATATCTAAACGGTCCCCTAATGAGGTGAGAGTGGTAATATCTTCGCTGGTAAGCGGTAGCGGTGTTTCGGCCGCTAGCCGCCGCCAAGTTTGGCGCGAAAAATGTTCAAAAATGCCGGTTTTCACAGGGCGTTCCTCTGCCGCAATGTAATAGGTCACGCCTGTAATTGTGCATGAAGCAGATTAAAAATGCGACCTGCTGGCTTAGGAAACGGGGCAAGTGGATATAAAATAAGAGAAGTTTCAAAGAATCGTATTTGAAGGAAGTTCCCGTGGTTTATTCCTATCCAGCTCGCGCGCTGATTGATATTAATGCGCTGACGCATAATGCGAAGCTGTTGCTGCGGAAAGCTCCTGAAACCCGCCACTTGGGGATTGTTAAGGCCGATGCATACGGGCACGGGCATTCTTCGATTGCGGTGGCGTTGGGTCGCGCCGGCTATCAGGCGATCGGGGTGGCACAGATCGAAGAGGCGTTGGCTGTTCGAGACGCCCTGGATTTAGCTGGTTTTTCAGACGTAATGCTGTTCTCATGGGTGATTCCCGCGGATGGTACGCTGGTGGCGTCTGAGGCGATTGAACGTGGTATTGAAGTGGCGGCTTCTACCCCTGTGCAAGTGGCGATGCTGGCTGACTGCGCCACGGCTGAGAATCCGGCGCGCCTGCATTTGAAGTTGGATACGGGGATGAGTCGCGCGGGAGCGACCTTGGTAGAGTTCCCGCAACTGGTAGAGGCCGCGTTGGCTTCAGATTCGTTGAAGATCGTTGGCTTATGGTCTCATTTGGCATGTGCAGATGATTTTTCCGAGGACGCCTTAAAAGCCACTGCCAATCAGAAAGCCATTTTTGATGCTGGCTGCGAAATTTTAAGCTCTTACGGTGTAACTGACTTTATTCGGCATATTGGAGCGACTTCTGTAACTTTTTGGCATCCGCAACTGCACTATGACATGGTGCGTGACGGGATTGGACTCTATGGGCTGACCCCCAACCCAAAGCTTGCTTCTTCTGATGAACTGGGGTTAATGCCAGTAATGAACTTAGTAGCTAACTTAATGCAGGTGAAACGAGTAGCGGCTGGAGCAATCGTGTCATACGGGGGTACGTGGAAAGCTCCTACTGACCGTTGGTTGGGGCTGGTGCCTTTAGGGTATGGAGACGGTGTTCCAAGGCATGCGTCTAACACAGCAGAAGTATCCGTATATTCTTCGGGGAAAATGCAGCGTGCAAAAGTAGTGGGCCGGGTATGCATGGACCAGTTCATGATAGATTTAGGGCCGGCGGTAGATGAGAAAGGAATGGAACTGCCAGCTCCAGCAGTGCCAGGAGATTCCGCAGTACTCTTTGGTAACCCCGAGCGTTTCCCCGGCTGCCCATCAGTGGATGAATGGGCGCAGGCATGTGACACTATTAATTATGAGATTGTGACGCGCCTTGGCTCTAGAGTTCCCAGAGAATACGTGTAGCGTAGGTTAGAAGACTTCAGAAAAGAAGGAACGTAATGTTTGAGTTCACAGTAGATTCCCCGCATCTTACCCAGGCTTTAGGAGAGGCTTTGGGTAAGCTTGTACGCGGCGGAGACCTGCTTATGTTAACTGGCGACCTGGGTGCTGGGAAAACCACTTTCACGCAAGGCTTAGGGCGTGGCATGAATGTCACTGGGCGGGTAGCTTCCCCAACCTTTATTATTTCTCGTGTGCACCCAGGGCAAGAAGACGAGCAGGGGGTGAAGGGGCCGGATTTAGTGCATGTCGATGCCTACCGTATTACTGACTTAGACGATTTAGAAACTCTGGACCTGGATACTTTGTTGACCGAAGCAGTAGTTGTAGTTGAATGGGGTGAAGGGAAAACAGAATCCCTGTCCGAACAGCGTTTAGAAATAACGCTCACCAGTGAAGTAGTGGCCCCGGACTTATCTGCCGGCACGCACGGCGTTAACTTAGAAGATTTAGACACGGGCCGGCGCGTAATCTGCTTTAACCCCATAGGCGACCGCTGGGATGAGGCTCAGCTTCAGGCTACGCTCACCGCCGCCCTCGAAAAAGCTAAAGAATCCAGTGTCCGAGAAATGACCGCAGAACCAGGCGTCAAAAACACTGCTGGAAACCATGCCGTTGACGCGACGCAGGAGGAAAACTAATGACCACCCTATGTATTGACACCTCATTTGGCGCTACCGTAGCAGTAGTTTCTGAAACCGGTGAAACGCTTGCGGTAGTTGAAGAAGCGTCCTCGAAAGCCCACGCCGAACGCCTGGCCGTACTTATTAGCCAAGCCCTGGAAAAAGCCGGTCTGCCAGCTCAAGCAAAAAATGCTGGACTGACCCAAATCATTGTCGGCACCGGGCCAGCCCCATTCACCGGGCTACGCGCCGGACTGGTCACGGCACGCGTACTGGGTAAAGTGTGTGGCGTGCCCGTGCGTGGAGTCTGCTCTTTAGACGTGATCGCCCGCCAGTATTTGGACACATTCGCTGGCGACCAAGAACTGGTAGTCGTCACCGACGCCCGCCGCAAAGAAGTCTACTTTGCCCACTATCTTGCCAAAGGTCCCGATGACGTCACCTGCCTGAACACGCCCCAAGTTGCCCCCGCAGCTGAAGTAGCCAACCAATTCGGCGGAAAACCCGTGAAATTCGTAGGTGCCGGCACTGAAATCTACCCAGACGTATTCGCCGGAGCCGTCCCAGTGAAACCACTGCGCTTCGAAACCGCCTTCCGGGTTATTAAAGCCCGCCAAACTGCCGGGGAAACCGACTTTAACACAGAACCCCTGTACCTGCGTCGCCCTGACGTACATCCCGGGAAGTCCTAACCATGTCTGCTTCGGTTACTTTCGAAGTACTAGGGGAAGGGGACCTGTTCCAAGTTATCGAACTGGAACCGGTTATTTTCCCCGCCGACCCGTGGACTGACGGAATGCTAACCGAGGAATTCACCCGCGAAGACCGCCTTTATATCGGCGCCTATCGTGGCGACGACCTGGTTGGCTACGCGGGAGTCCGCCTGGGAATAGACACAGACGTAATGACCGTCGGAATCCTGCCACTGCTGCGGGGAATGGGAATCGGCAGTGCCCTGGCGAAAGAACTAATTCGCCGCGTAAAAGAGGTTCGCTTTGCCCCCAACGGGCAGGTTTTTATGCAACATGAACTGGCTGCCGAAGTAGGTTTCTTACCAACCGGACAGATTGCCAAACCAGTACGCCGGGTCGAGCGTCTGCTTTTAGAAGTCCGCCGGTCGAACCAGCCCGCAATTTCCCTGTACGAAAAACTGGGTTTCGAAGTTGCGGGAGAAATCAAACGATACTACCGTAATCCGGTTGAAGACGCGCTGGTGATGATTGCTGAATTAACTGAAAACACGCCGGTTTCTTAACCCCATTTTTATTTTGAAAAACCCCCCTTGCGAAAACCCCCAGTTTTAACGGGATTTTTTCAGTTCCAAGGCGGTGAAAATACCCTTTTTAGTAAACCTATCTAACCTTTGTTTTGCCTATAATAATGCGGTTTCGCCGGGTTTAGCATAAAACTAACCAAGGAACTAGGACTCACGGCGCAGAATTAGTGACACTGTGTTAGGTAATCTTCAAGTATGTCTACTAAATCTGTTGCACCGAAGAAGCGCCGTGCCTGGAGCACTAACGTTTTCGTTAAGCAGCTCATGGCAGTTTCTGGCCTGTTCTTCGTTATGTTTGTCATTGTCCACGCTTACGGCAACTTGAAGATGTTCTTTGGCCAGGAAGCATACGACCACTACGCACACTGGTTAAAGAGCGAAGCCTTCTACCCGCTGTTGCCACACGGTGGTTTGATTGTTATCTTCCGTCTCGCCATGATTACCATGGCAGTGCTGCACATCGGGGCAGCTTTCCATACCTGGTTCGTTTCCAAGCGCGCTCGTAAAGACCGTTACACGGTGAAGAAGAACGTTGCCGACTCTTACGCGGCACGCACCATGCGTTTCACCGCAGTAGTGTTGCTGCTACTGATCGTATTCCACATTCTGCACTTCACCACCGCTCACATTCCAGCTGGTTTCCCAGCAACTGAAGAATCCCCATACATGCGTATGGTGGGTGCTTTCAACAACCCCGGTTTGGTGCTGCTATACGCCGTTTTCGTAGGGGCTTTGGCCCTGCACATTGGACACGGCATCTGGTCAGCATTCCAATCCATCGGCTGGCTTCGCCGCAACACCCAGCATCTAGCCACCGTAGCGGGCGCAGCAGTTGCTGGTCTGGTATTTGTCTTGTTCATGGCCCCTCCAGTGGCAATCGCCGTTGGATACATTCACTGAGGTAGGGTGACATGTCTGAATTGATTCACGGCCTTTACCGCGAAGGCGAAAAAATCGCGGATACTAAGGCTCCTCTTGATGTGCCTCTGTCACAGTGTTGGGAGACTCGTAAGTTCACAGCAAAGCTAGTTAACCCAGCTAACCGTCGTAAGCTGAAGGTAATCATTGTCGGAACTGGCTTGGCAGGCGGCGCAGCCGCAGCTTCCCTAGGGGAAATGGGTTACCAGGTATCCGCGTTCTTCTACCAAGACTCTGCTCGACGCGCACACTCCATTGCCGCGCAGGGTGGTATTAACGCAGCAAAGAACTACCGCAATGACAACGACTCGGTTCACCGCCTCTTCTATGACACCGTTAAGGGTGGCGACTACCGTGCACGTGAAACTAACGTCTACCGTCTGGCAGAAGTTTCTGCCGCGATTATCGACCAGTGTGTCGCTCAAGGTGTGCCATTTGCCCGTGAATACGGTGGCCTGCTGGATAACCGCTCCTTCGGTGGCGTACAGGTATCCCGTACCTTCTATGCTCGTGGTCAAACAGGGCAGCAGCTGCTGATCGGCGCTTACCAAGCTTTGGAACGCCAGGTTAAGGCGGGTACCGTAACCGAGTATCCACGTCACGAAATGGTTGAACTGATCGTGGTAGACGGTCGCGCTCGCGGTATTATCGCCCGCGACATGGTCACCGGTGAGTTGGAAGCCCACACTGCAGACGCAGTGGTACTGGCAACCGGTGGTTACGGCAACGTATTCTTCCTGTCCACTAACGCGATGGGCTGTAACGGTACTGCTATCTGGCGTGCCCACCGTAAGGGCGCTTACTTCGGTAACCCCTGTTACACGCAGATTCACCCAACCTGTATTCCACAGCATGGTGACCAGCAGTCTAAACTGACGCTGATGTCCGAATCTCTGCGTAACGACGGTCGTATTTGGGTTCCTAAGCGCAAGGAAGACTGTAAGAAGGATCCTCGCGATATTCCAGAAGAAGATCGCGACTACTATCTGGAACGCATCTACCCAGCATTCGGTAACTTGGTGCCACGTGACATTGCTTCTCGACAGGCAAAGAACATGTGCGACGAAGGCCGTGGCGTAGGTCCAGAAATTGATGGCGTAGCCCGTGGTGTATACCTGGACTTCGCAGAAGCAATCGGTCGTATGGGGCGCGCAGCTGTTTCCGCTAAATACGGAAACCTCTTCGACATGTACGAACGTATCACCGGCGACAACCCATACGAAACGCCAATGCGTATTTACCCAGCAGTTCACTACACCATGGGTGGGTTGTGGGTAGACTACGACCTGCAGTCAAACCTTCCTGGTCTGTATGTCGCGGGTGAAGCTAACTTCTCTGACCACGGTGCAAACCGTTTGGGTGCCTCCGCTTTGATGCAGGGGCTGTCTGATGGTTACTTTGTATTGCCTAACACCATCAACGACTACTTGGCTGATGCTTTTGGCTTCAACAAGGTTGATGAAAACACTCCAGAAGTTAAAGCAGCTTTGGAAGAAACCCAAGCGCGTATTGACAAGATGATGGCTGTGAATGGGACTCGTTCCGTGGACTCTATCCACAAGGAACTGGGTAACATCATGTGGGAATACTGTGGCATGGAACGTACCGAAGCTGGTTTGAAGAAGGCTATCGGCATGATTCGTAAGCTACGTGAATCCTTCTGGAATGACGTTCGCATCCCAGGTAAGTCCATTGGCGAAATGAACCAGTCTTTGGAAAGGGCCGGTCGTTTGGTCGACTTCCTGGAATTAGGTGAGCTGATGTGTATTGATGCTCTGCACCGCGAAGAATCCTGCGGTGGTCACTTCCGCGCTGAATCTCAGACGGAAGAAGGCGAAGCAAAGCGTCAAGACGATCGCTTCCTCTATGTCGCCGCGTGGGAGTTCGGCGCTGATGGCGTCCCAACTTTGCACAAGGAAGACTTGGTTTACAATAACATCGAGCTGAAACAGCGGAGCTACAAGTGAACATTACCCTCAAGATTTGGCGCCAGAATGGTCCACAAGATCGCGGCGCAATGCACGAGTACAAGGTTGCCGGTATCTCTGAAGATTCCTCTTTCTTGGAAATGCTCGACATCCTTAACGAAGAACTATTCGCCCGCGGTGAAGAACCAATAGCGTTCGACTCTGACTGTCGTGAAGGTATCTGTGGTATGTGTGGCGTTGTCATCAACGGCGTTGCCCATGGTCCAGAAGTAACCACCACCTGTCAGTTACACATGCGTACCTTCAACGATGGTGATACCATCACCATCGAACCTTGGCGCGCCACCGCATTCCCTGTAATCAAGGACTTGGTAGTTGACCGTGGTGCTCTGGACCGTATCATCCAGGCAGGTGGCTACATCTCGGTGAACACCGGTGCCGCTCCTGACGCACACGCAACTCCAGTTCCAAAAGACAAGGCTGAACGCGCGTTCGAAGCAGCTGCATGTATTGGCTGTGGTGCATGTGTAGCAGCATGTCCAAACGCATCCGCAATGTTGTTCACCTCTGCAAAGGTCACTCACCTGAACCTCTTGCCACAGGGACAGCCAGAAAACCTCACTCGTGTTACCAACATGTTGGCACAGCACGATGCTGAAGGATTCGGTACCTGCACCAACATTGGTGAATGTGCAGCCGTATGTCCTAAGGAAATTCCGTTGGATGTCATCTCTACCTTGAACCGCCAGCTAGGCAAGGCAGTTCTAAAGGGAATCTGAGCCTTTAGGTTTTAGAAAAGTACCCCGCCGACTTTCAGTTGGCGGGGTACTTGGTTTCCGGAGCGGTAGGCTGTCAGCATATCGGTACCTGATTTCGCATGGAAAGGGGGTGTTCCGGTGCGAATTGCGGGGGTTTCGCATGGGAAGGGGGTGTTCCGGTGCGCACTGAGTCAGATCGCTTTAAGTTGCACCGCCGCCCTCGGAAAACGAAACTTGCTGCCAGTATAACTGCGTGCCATGTCGGGGCCCTGCGCTTTACAGCACGCTCGAACGTATCTGTGGTACTGCCCTCGCCGTACATCCCAGCTCATTTTGCCTGTTGCCATGGTCTGCTGGGGCTGTCTTCGACGCGTTGCCGTGGTCTGCTGGGATTCTGGGGCGTTTTGCTTAATTCTGCAGCGTCCTTTTTCGCTAAGATAGCGCGCGAGCAGCCTTTTATCGTCGCGCGCTACGCATAAGCCTGTTTTTCTTCGAATTTGCGCTATTTTTGCCGTTTAAGATAGCGCGCGAGAGGAACGCTTGTTTCACGCGCTAGCTGTAGTGGGTCGGAACATGTAGACCTATGTAACCTGCCCTCTTTATTTATCTGCGCGACTAAAGATGTCACATTCAGCAGTATTTTGTTTTGAGGATTGAGTTACAGCGTATCTTGGATAGGAAGCAGCACGTGTGGCGGAAAGAACCTACGCAATGATGCCATGTAATTGGCGTCGTGTGCTTGCTTCCAAAGAATTCGAATAAACGTGGGATAAAGCATCCGCAGATTGTCTTCGCGTTCTTTTTCCTTTATCAGTACCAGCTTGCCGGTAAGATCACCGTATTTTAAGCGACCGTCGAACTCGCAGATAATGTGTAGATCCGGCCATACTGCATCCGGACGATAGTACTGTCCGTTTGCGAAGATCGTTAGTTGCTGCTGCGGGAGAGGAATCCCAGCAAGGGTTAACCCAACCTTCATCGCGGATTCACCGATTGACTCTGACCAGGGTGACAATAGGGGAAGCCGTTTGCGAATACGCTGCTTGTAGCGGTAGGTGCTTTCATGAAGCAACTTGTCGACCTCTAAGAGCAGTTGGTGGCAGGCGGCTTCGGACTGCTGGCGGAACTCGGGGTGTGGGTGTAAGTATCCGCGGAGCACTGCTTCAGCGTTGGCGATCGCTTGGTATGGGTTTTTGGAGCGCAGGTGGTCAATAACCAGCGCGGGGATGCTGAGTATACGCTGCTGTTGGAAGGTTACATAGGCTTGCGGGGGAAGATCATAGTGACTGTAGGAAACCTGATAAGTTGCTTGTGGACCGTATTTTTTGCCGATAGTGCGGGTTCCGCGCCGTTGCTGGCGATGATGGAAAGTCAGCGTTGCAGTGTGCGGGTACGCGTCGAAACCATAGAGCAAGTTTGCGCTGGTGCCGCTGACGAAGATGTTGGGGTCGCTGGTGTGCCGCACGGTTTCTCTTAGTTTCGCTAGGTGCACATCGCGGCGCAGTTGGAATTCGTTGGTGCTTGGCGAGTTCAGGCTCTGACTGCGGCTTATGCGCAGCGTAGTGGGGTTTTCGTGGAGCATACGAAGACTTTACGCTGGCACGCGGGTGGGGCAGAAGCGGCAGACGAGACACCTGTGGATTAGTTTTCGTTTCAGGGACCTGTGCACATTCCCCGAGGGCGGTGAGGGCAGTTTACCGTTAGGAAAATGTTACTGCGCAAAATAAGTAGGCTGGGTTTCCCATGGAACTAGCTTGTTTTGGGAGGTGTTTATTCGTTGGTTTTGAGTTTGATGTCGGCTTTGTAGACTTCCAGGTGTGTTTCGCTTTGGGTTTGGTTGGTGAAGAGGAATTCGTAGGTTTGTCCTGCGACTGTTACGTTGGCTCCCCAGCGGATGGTGACGGTGGGGGTGTAGTCTTTGGTTTCTTTGTAGATGTGGGTGATGGTGTGGTTTGGGTATGAGGCTCCTGGTTCGTAGCGTGTGTCCGGGGGTGTTCCGTCACCGTAGTTGAAGGTGTAGGAGAGGGCTTTCCAGTTTAGGGTGGCGGGTCCCATTATTGTGTTGGTGGTTTGGGTTTGGTTGGTGTTGGTGAGGAAGAAGATGGTGTCTATGTTGGTGAGGGTCCAGCCTTTGGGGGGTTGGATGTTGAGGGTTGCGGGGGTGGGGGAGGAGTTGTTGATGGCTTGCCAGGCGGCTTGGAGTGGGGTTGGTGAGGGCGGTTGGGTAGTGTCTTTTGTGGGGTTTTCGCTTGTGTTTGGTGTGTTTTGAGCGTTGCGGCGGCAGGTGTAATGTCCGGGTACGTTGAATTGTCCGGGGAAGCAGGCGGTTACGAATTCGTCTACGGGGACCGTTCCGTTAGTTGCTCTGACTAGGATGTCACCTTCGCCGAGGTAGCTGAGGATTTCAATAATGTCCTTCACATAAACAGTGCCGTCGCTTGATTCTCCTTGATTTCTACGACGGCTATCGTGTTCATATTCGTCTGTATGAGCAGCGATCCCGCCGAAGAAAGACATGACTAATAGGCCTGTGGCTAAACCACGTGTGAGCGAGTCTTTCATTTTTCCACCTCTGAATCAACACCAACGATTACCCATCTATCTTTTATGAAGCTGAGATTCGTAGCGGAGATCATCTTTTCTGTTGGACGTCTGATTAGAACCTTATTTTTTGCGTCATAGATTCGGTATGGAGTAACAGTAAAACTGATTTTGAATGAGACTTGCCCTTCATTTAAAGCTGGATCTGGTATGCCGACACCAAGGACTTTTATATCCGTTTCTTTATAGTCTGCGAACCATGTTCCTTCAGATTTTCGTCTGATTACGTCATCGATAAGTGCTTGGCAATTTTTAGAGGTCTCGTAGCACACATCATCAAGCTCTTCGTGATTGCCTGTGTTGTAGGCGTATGGGACTACTTCCTCAAAGTAAAGTGCTACTGCTTGGGCACCGTATAAGCTATTTTCAAAACCTAATTCTGGATACTTTGGTTTGGGATAGTTTGCTGCCTCTTCTGGAAGTGGTAGTGGCTTGGTAGTTTTAAATACGTTTGGGTCGTCGGTGGGGATTAGTTCGGATTCGTTTGCTTGTGGGGTGGTTTTCTTTTCGTCTTGTGTTTTTTGGGGTTGTTCTTTTTGCGTTGTCGCGGTGGTTTCTGGTGTGGGGGTTTGCCCGCAGCTAGTGATGATGGGGGTGCTGCACAGTGAGAACGCGATGATGAAGCTGAGTTTTCGGTGATTCATGTTTTGACCTGCCGGGTTGTTTGGGTTTGTTGGTTGTTTCTATTTCTTAAGAATAGTCTTGTTAGTATGAATTTTTCACTGTTTTCACGAACCTGTGGATAACCTGGAAGGTGGGTGGGATTTGGCTTACTGGTGGAGTGGAAAACAGGTGGGAAGAAGTCGTAAGGGGGAGTTCGTTTACGGGTGGGGCATGCTTGGGGGATCACATGACATTCGGTGGTGGGATTGTAACGTGTGGTTCGAGGGCGTAGAAGGAACTTAATTTCATCAAAATCGATTCTTCTAGGGGGCTTTCGGCAGCGTTCTTTGGTTTTTAGCTGTCGGTTTGTTAGTATGCGTTGTTCGCTGTTTTGGTGCGGGATTGAAGAATTGTATGGTCTGATTGGATGGTAGAATGTAAGGTTGATCGGTTAAGAAGGTATAACATTTCCCGCATAAGTATTGAGATCCGCGGCACAAAATCATATCTTATTAGTATCTACACTTATCCCATTTTCATAGTGTTTGAGAGGTATAAATGAAGAAAGGTATGCTTCTGAAAGTTGGTGGAGGTTTCTTTGCCTTAGCGCTTATTGGCGGAGCCTTGTCTGGGGGAAACGCTGATAGTACCACCAAGAATTTGGATGATCATAAGCAGACGCAGAAGTCTCAAGTGGTTGATAAGACTCAAAAAGAGAAAGAACGTAAGGAACGGGCAGAGAAGCGTCGTCAGGAAAGGAAAGAAGCCGAAAAGAAGGCTGAGGCTGAAAAGAAAGCTAAGGAGGAAGCTGAGAAGAAGGCCAAGGAA
>JAUNKY010000021.1:0-1973 GCA_030532515.1 Actinomycetaceae bacterium | reverse complement strand
GCTGCTCGACAAGAGGCTGCTCGTCAAGAACAGCTCCGCCAGCAAGAAGCGCAGCGACAAGCACAAATCCAGCAGCAACAGCAGCAACAGCAGATTGTGCAGCAGCAACAGCAACAACAGGCTCCTGCTACAGGGTATTACGCTAACTGTGCGCAGGCGAAAGCTGCTGGAGTTGCGCCACTTCGTAGGGGGCAACCGGGGTATCGTCCTGCTTTGGACAGAGACGGTGACGGCATTGCTTGTGAGAAGTAAACGCTTAAACTGTAGCTAGTTTTCGTGTGATTGATAAGTTTTGTGCCCCGCAAAGTAGCGGGGCACAAAACTATTTAGTTGAGGCTACCTGGTTTCTTAAACTGGTTGTCTAGGTTAGGAAATGTTGGTTTTAGGCTTTGTCTACGTCTACTATCACCCAGCGCCAAGCCTCGTATTTCAGAGTGATTCGCTGGTGTAAGACGGTTGGAAGATACACTTCCAGGGTTTGTTTTGGCGCGTCATAGAATTTGTAGCCGTTGGAGTCTACGGTAATAAAGAGTTCAACGTCTGCAGCTGGGTTGCCTTTTAGTTCTTTGGCTTCTTGGATGTTGATGGCATTGATTGTGTAGTCTGCGTTCCAGCTGCCGATGATATCCAGATCGTTTATGCGGTCGGTGAATTCGTCGCACCATTCGGAGTCGTCGGAACAAAGGTCTTCAAGGATGAGGGTGTCGCCGGTGTTTATGGCATATGAGACCATGTTTTCGAAGTAGATCGCGGTTTCTTTGGCTCCTTCTAAGCTGTTTGTGGTGTGTTCTTTGGGTGGCAGCGGAGGTTTTGTTGTGGCTGCAGTTTGTGGTCTGGGTATATTTTTCTGGTCTGTTGTGTATATTCCTTTGCGGTTGGTGGGTTTGAAGATGGACAGGTCAACCCCGTATTCGTCGACGTGGGCTTCTTTCGCCTGGTTTTCTTCGGTTTGCTTGGGTTTTTCTTTATTGTCGAGTGGTTCTTTTTTATCTTCGTTTGTAGCGCGAGCTTCGCTGAGGGATCGTGGAGTTACTTTCGGTCCAGGGTGAGTTCCCAGGGAACAGCTTGAGAGCATTAGTACAGTTGCCAGCGTGGCGGCCAGAAAAAGGGCGGGGCGTTTCATGTGAGCTCCTGATGTTTTGAGGTGTGATAAAAGCAATTCTACGTAACGAAAGCCACAAAGGTTTGGCATCGAGCAACTTCTCACCATTTCGCAATCTTTCCGCACCCCAGCTTCCGTTTTCTCTTCCCGAGGGCGGTGGTAAAAGCTTGGGAATAAGAGAAGGAAAAATTGGAATTGTGGCTAAGATATCGGGGTGAAAGTTATATGTTCTCTTATATGGGAAGCTTAGCTTTACTGGTAATTCTTTAATTGAACTTCATTAAAGAAAAGAAGCTTTTACCCGTATTGTGTATAGCTCCTTAGTGTGCATGTGGATTTGTTTAGTCTCTTTCAAGAAGTTGTTTTGCTTCTTCAAGTCGCCCAGCGTCTTGGTAGGCACGTGCGAGGTTGGTTCGGCTTATGAGGGTGTTTGGGTGGGTTTCCCAAAGTTCTTTACATAGTGTTTGGTAGTTTTCTTCAAAAAGTTCGATGGCTTTATCTAACTTGCCAGTTTCATAAAATGCGAGACCGAAAGCATTATTTACAGTCAGTTTGTCGTCGCCAGTGAAGTTTATTGTCTTAAAGTACTCCTCCAGAGAGTACACTTCATTAGCGAGGTTCAGGCTTGTTACTCGTTCCAACAGAGTGGGCAATAAAGCAACAAATTCAGGATTAAACGTAAGTTGCTTGGATTGAATTAGTTTACTTAAAGAAGATACGTGGACTAGTAGTGTACCTGCAGTTTTCTTCGCAATGTAGAAAGAGACTGGATCTGAAGCGAAGTGTGATGGGCTGATTAGAAAATCTTGAATAGTGGGGGTGTGGTGTAATAAATAGTGTCACTGTTTAGCGGATGTTTATTGTCTGCAGG
>JAUNKY010000020.1 GCA_030532515.1 Actinomycetaceae bacterium | reverse complement strand
ACAACAACCAACCCCTTCCAAGGCCAGCGTTGCAACGATCCCTAGAACTCAAGTTGGCGTTCCCGCATTGAATGGGGGGGAGGGGAGAAACGAGGGCGGAAAAAGTACCCTTAATCCGGCTAATGCCCGCTGTAGTCGCAATTTGTAAGGTTTAGTATCATTGAGAGTATGACTGAATACCTGACTTCAACTATTGCAATCGTTGTCTACGTGATCTTGGGCCTGGCTGCCGTAGCCGGCATCATCTGGGGCGTTAGCCGCTCAGGCAAAGAACTACCCCCAGCACCGCAGCGCCCGCAGCTCGAAACTCCCAAAACTGCTCCAACTGAAGCAGCAACGGAAGCTGAGACACCAGAAGAGGAAGTAGAAGCTGCGCCCACCGCCCTCGAAAGCTCTGAAACCACCCCAACTGTTGAAGCGGAATTCGAAAAACCAGAAACCGCCGTGGGACGGATGGAGCGGCTGCGCTCTCGCCTGGCCGGCTCAGGTTCCCTGGGCAAAATGCTACTGGGCCTGCTTTCAAAGGGAGAACTCTCTGAAAGTGACTGGGAAGAATTCGAAGACACCCTGCTAATGGCAGACCTTGGTTTAGAAGCCACCGAAGAAATCATGGCGAACCTGCGCTCTGCCGTACAGGTAAAGAACACTTCCAACCCAGCTGAAGCCAAGGAACTGCTACGCGCTGAACTGCTCAAACTAGTTAACCCGCACCTAGATCGCAGATTGCAACTTGAAGTCACGCAAACCCCAGAAGGTAATCGCCACCCGGCAGTATTGCTGATGGTGGGCGTAAACGGCACCGGCAAGACCACCACCGTTGGCAAACTTGCCCGCCTCCTAGTTTCAGAAGACCGAAAAGTAGTTCTGGGAGCTGCAGACACCTTCCGTGCAGCCGCGGCTGAACAGCTCACTACCTGGGGTGAACGCGTCGGGGTAGAAACCGTCCGCTCAGATATCGAAGGCGCCGACCCAGCTTCCGTCGCATTCGACGCCGTGAAACGCGGTCAAGAAGTTGAAGCTGACGTAGTTTTAGTTGACACCGCCGGACGCTTGCAAAATAAGTCCTCGCTGATGGACGAGTTAGGCAAAGTAAAGCGCGTCATGGAAAAACGCGGTCCCGTTTCTGAAGTTCTCTTAGTACTAGACGCCACCACGGGGCAAAACGGTTTGCGGCAAGCAGAAGTATTCGCAGAGGTAGTAGACGTAACCGGTGTAGTCCTAACTAAACTTGACGGCTCTGCAAAAGGCGGCGTAGTAGTTTCCGTACAACGTGCCCTGGGCGTACCAGTTAAACTGGTGGGTCTAGGAGAAGGCGCAGACGACCTGGCACCATTTAGCCCAGAAGACTTCGTCGACGCAATTCTTAATTAACGTTAGAATCAAACGTAGAAAAGTAAGCACTCTACCGAGTGAAAGCAAACTAGCCAAGGGCTTCACGTGTTCCAAAACCTATCAGATAAACTAAGTGACTCTTTCCGTAAACTACGCGGCAAAGGCGTAATCACCGAAGCAGATATTGACGCAACCGCCTCAGAAATCCGCCGCGCCCTTTTAGACGCTGACGTAGCCCTTCCAGTAGTACGCCAATTCGTAGCCAACGTTAAAGAAAAAGCGTTGGGAACTACCGTTACTAAAGGCCTCAAACCCGGCCAGCAGGTAGTGCGCGTAGTCCACGACGAACTGGTAGAAATCCTGGGCGGAGAAACCCGTGAACTGCACTTCGCACAACGCGGTCCCACTATCTTCATGCTGGCAGGTCTGCAAGGTGCCGGTAAAACTACTCTGGCCGGTAAACTGGCCAAATGGATGCGCAGCGAAAATAAGCGAGTCCTGCTGGTTGCCTCTGACTTGCAGCGCCCCAACGCAGTTAACCAGCTGCAGGTTGTGGGCGGACGCGCCGGAGTCGACGTCTGGGCGCCTGAACCCGGCAATGGGGTAGGCGACCCAGTTCAAGTTGCTCGCACCGGTGTAAACCACGCAATCGAAAACGGCTACGACCTGGTGATTGTCGATACCGCGGGCCGTCTGGGCGTAGACGAAGAAATGATGCAGCAGGCGCGTAACATTCGCGACGCCATCAACCCACACGAAATCATCTTCGTCCTGGACGCCATGGTGGGCCAGGACGCAGTACAGACCTCAGTCGCCTTCCGCGACGGTG
Source organism: Actinomycetaceae bacterium (assembly GCA_030532515.1). Classification (GTDB taxonomy): domain Bacteria; phylum Actinomycetota; class Actinomycetes; order Actinomycetales; family Actinomycetaceae; genus Gleimia. The sequence continues at coordinate 27,213 of JAUNKY010000020.1, read as the reverse complement.
TTGGCTTCACCGGCGTAGTTCTGTCTAAGCTTGACGGCGACGCTCGCGGTGGTGCCGCGCTTTCCGTACGTGGCGTCACGGGACAACCGATTCTCTTTGCCTCCACCGGTGAAGGACTGGACGATTTCGAACGCTTCCACCCTGACCGTATGGCCAGCCGAATTCTGGATATGGGTGACATCCTCACCCTGATCGAACAAGCTGAAAAGAAGATCGATCAAGAAACCGCCCAAGAAGCTGCCATGAAGGCGCTCTCTGGCGAACTTACTCTAGATGACTTCCTCACCCAGCTACAGCAGATCCGCAAGCTCGGCTCCATGAAGAAGATCCTGGGCATGCTTCCAGGCATGGGCCAGATGAAGGACCAGCTAGAGAATTTTGACGAACGCGAAGTAAACCGCATCGAAGCTATCGTCCGGTCTATGACTCCTGCAGAACGCCGCGACCCACGCTTGCTAAACGGTTCCCGCCGAGCTCGTATTGCAAAGGGTTCGGGCACTACCGTGGCGGAAGTAAACGCTCTGCTGAAGCGCTTCGAAGGCGCTAAAGAAATGATGAAGCGGATGGGCGGAATGGCTGGGGGCATGCCTGGATTTGGCAATATGCCTGCCGCCGGTAAGCGTGCCGGTGCTCGCCAACCTAAACAGGCGAAAAAGAAGTCAAAGAGCAAAGTATCCGGCAACCCCGCGAAGCGCCGCCAGCAAGAGCTGGGTGAGATGATTCCGAAAGAACACCGCGCCGGCTCTGCCTTTGGAGCTCCAGCGGCAGCTGAAGCGCCTCGCCCCACCTTAGACGAGCTTCCCGAAGACATTCGTCGCATGCTAGGTGGCATGTAATGACTTCCCTGCGTTTACGCGGGCAGGTTTTGTGGCAATCCCCCGCCTTGGTGGGGGATTCCCCATATCCGCCTCTACCGGAAGTAAACTCGCCTACGCCTGATACCTGGCGGGGAGCTTCCGGGGCGCCCTCGGAAAAACTCAACCCACCCACCTGGGTAAGCGGCGATTTTGAAGTCCGCGACGGCCGCATCTATCAGGTTCCTGCTGCCGGAAGTGCAGATATTGAAGGGTGGATTATCCCGGGACTGGTTGATGTACACTGCCACATTGGCATCAAAATGGGCGGGTTCTCTTCCCCGGAAGAAATGCTGGATCAAGCCCGCGAAAATCACCGCGCCGGGGTGCTACTGGTTCGCGATTGCGGGTCGCCAAATGATAACTCGCATGTGGCTAACCGTCCCGATACGTTACGTTTAGTACGCGCCGGCAGGCACCTGGCTAAGCCGAAACGCTATATTCAAGGCTCGGCATTAGAGCTGGTAACTGATAGCGAACTGCCCGCTGCCATGCAGGCGCAGGCACGCGCTGGCGACGGCTGGGTAAAGCTGGTGGGGGACTGGATTGACCGCGCTGACGGGGCTGAGTCTGACTTGCAACCGCTGTGGGATCCGCAGGCGCTGGCAGAGGGCGTAGCCGCTGTCCATGAGGTTGGAGGGCGGGTCACTGTCCACACTTTCGCACATGCCACTATCGATAGCTTGCTTAACGCCAAGGTGGATTGCATCGAACATGGAACGGGGATGAGCCCCGAGCAGATTTCGGAAGCTGCCGCCCAGGGGATTGCGATTACACCAACCTTGCTGCAAGTGGGCTTATTCAACCAGTTTGCTGCAGCTGCTGGCACCAAATATCCGGTTTACGCAGCGCATATGCAGTCCTTGCAGGCGCTCCACGAGCGGGTTTTGGAACAGTTCGTACAGGCAGGAATACGTTTGCTTCCGGGGACTGATGCGGGCGGGTTCCAGCCCCATGGGCAGCTCCCGGCTGAGATCTTGCGGTGGAAAGAAATGGGTTTCACTGACGCGCAGATTTTAGATATGGCGACTTGGCAGGCGCGGGAATACTTGGGTTTTTCTGCTCTTTCCGAGGGCGCTGCCGCAGACTTTGTGGTTTATGAGCACAATCCCGCTGAGGATCTGCATATTTTAGCTACCCCGAAAATGGTGCATTTAGGCAGAATCGCCGAGTTTTCACCTAGAGGTGAGCAATCCCACCTTTCTTCTTCGGGTTGATTTCCGAAAACGCTTTGGGTTTTGCCGTTAAATCTGGCAAAATAAATAGTTGTACTCGAAGTATGCAGACCCTCTCTCTGTAGGACTTCGCGTCCGGGATTCATATATTCATCCATGACCCCCGGATAAGTAGATGAATCCAAAACTAATAATGAGGAGTGACCACTAAAGTGGCAGTTCGTATTCGACTGAAGCGCATGGGTAAGATCCATGCACCTTTCTACCGTGTTGTAGTTGTTGACCAGCGCAAGAAGCGCGATGGTCGCGTAATCGAAGAGATCGGTATTTACGATCCAACCCGTACCCCATCTGTCATCGAAATCAAGGGTGACCGTGCACAGTACTGGTTGGGCGTTGGCGCACAGCCATCCGACCAGGTTCTGAACCTGCTGAAGCTGACCGGTGACTGGGCAGCTCACAAGGGTGTTAAGAACCCAGTTTCTCGCGTGAAGTACGCTTCTGCTGACGCTGAAGCAGCTGCAAAGGCAATCAAGGCTGCTGAAGAAGAAGCAATCAAGCGTAAGGCTGAACTGGCAGAAGCTAAGGCTAAGGAAGAAGCAGAAAAGGCAGCTGCCGCTGCTGCTGAAGCAGAAGAAGCATCCGCAGAAGCTACTGAAGAAGTAGCTGAAGAGGCTGCAACTGAGGAAGCCTGAGCATGTTAGCTGACGCACTTGAGCATTTGGTAAGCGGGATTGTTGACAATCCTGAGGACGTTGAAGTTACTTCACGTTCTATGCGACGCGGTCAACTTTTGGAAGTCCGCGTAAACCCAGATGACTTGGGACGTGTGATTGGCCGTAATGGTCGAACCGCACGGGCGCTGCGCTCAGTTATTTCTGCGCTTTCAACCAGAGGACCTGTTCGCGTAGACGTAATCGATACCGATCGGGACTAATCCTTTTTAGTTAGGGCGGTGTGAAGTTACTTCACACCGCCCTAAACTATACTAAGAACAACTGCTAAAGCGGACTAAACGTAGGCAGAAATTAAGAAACACCGGCAAGTAAGGGAACAAAGTGGATTTAACCGTAGCGGAAGTAGGCGCAGCACACGCTTTGAAAGGCGAAGTACTTTTAAACCTACACACTGATATTCCGGAAGAACGTATTTATCCGGGAGCTCAGTTCCGTACCGTTCCCGCTGCCGCTGGTCCGCTCACGGTAGAAACGATTCGCGTCCACAAAGGCAGATTGGCAGTGCGTTTTGCCGGACATAACGATCGCAACGCGGCAGAGGCGCTACGCGGCGTAAAGCTGGTTATCGACGCTGCCGAAGTTGAGTTAGAAGAAGACGCTTGGTACGCGCACGAGCTGATTGGTTTTGCCGTTAAACATGTAGATGGCACTGACCTGGGTGAAGTTTCTGACCTGATTTTAGGTGACGCACAAGACCTGTTGGAAGTTGACTACGCGGGCCGTAAAGTGCTGGTACCTTTCGTTGAAGAACTGGTGCCAGAAATTGATGAAGAAGCAGAAGTGGTGCTTTTGGACCCGCCGGGCGGGCTTTTTGACGACAACTTTGAATTTTCCGCCGCTGACGTTCAGTAGGTTCCCATGCGTTTTGACTTCATTTCTATCTTCCCGCAGTACTTTAATGCCCTGGAGCTTTCTCTAATGGGCAAAGCGGTCCAAAAAGGTCAGCTTTCCATTAACGTGCATGACCTGCGGGACTGGACTGAGGATAAACACCGCAGCGTAGATGACGCACCCTATGGTGGGGGAGCCGGCATGGTGATGCGCGCAGATATTTGGGGGAAGGCTTTAGACCAGGTGGTGGCCTCTTCCGGACGCCGCATCTTGGCTGTGCCCACCCCCAGTGGCGTGCCTCTAACACAGGAAATGGCCCGCAGTCTGGTGGACGCAGAGCAGATTATTTTTGCCTGTGGTCGCTATGAGGGGATTGACTACCGGGTGGTGGAGCATTACCGGGAAGATACCGAAGTTGAGGTTTTAGAATACTCTATCGGCGACTATGTGCTTAACGGCGGGGAAGTAGCTGCCCTGGTACTAGTTGAAGCGGTAGCTCGCCTGCTAGACGGCTTCATGTCTAATCCGGAGTCATTGGTGGAAGAATCTTTTGAAAATAATTTGCTGGAATACCCCGCTTATACTCGTCCACTGCAGTGGCAAGGACGGGAAGTTCCTGAAGTTTTACGCACCGGAAATCACGGAGCAATTGAACAGTGGCGCCGAGAAATCTCTTTAATGCGCACTGCCACGCGCCGCCCTGACTTAGTGCGTGCTTTAGATCCAAAGCAGCTTAGCGAAAGCGATTTTGATACTTTGGCTTATTACGGCTGGACCTATGATGCGCAGTTGGGCTGGTTAGAACTGGATTTCCTTTTAGGGGAAGCACAATTACTGGCAGTTGATGAAACAGAGCGAACTTTAGGGCAATTGCAGTGGTCTAAAGAACCTACTTGCAAACTACCTAAAGCCCTGCGAGAGCTGCAACCACTGGTACTGGAAGATTTCACTGCGGCGCAGGGACACCTGTTAGCCGGGATGCTACGCCACTTAGCAGAGTTTAAGTTGGCAACGCATTTGGTGGCTTGCGTGGACAGTGGGAACAAAGAGCTGGTTAAGGTTCTGCGCGGCGCAGGATTTGTGAAATCTGGGCGGATTAGCCAAGATCTGGGAGAAACTAAACGCTTTTTACAAGTCTTGGTACTAGCTCAGTAACGCTTACGCCCCGGGAATATCCAGGTCGGATTTGGCGATTTCTTCGATGTTCACGTCTTTAAAAGACAGTACGTGGACGGTTTTTACGAAGCGGGCTGGACGGTAAATATCCCAGACCCAAGCGTCGCTCATCCGCAGTTCAAAGAAGACGTCATTTCCAACTGGCTTAACCTGCACATCAACTTGGTTACAGAGGTAGAAGCGTCGTTCAGTTTCTACCACGTAGGTGAACAGGTGCATTACGTCGCGGTATTCTTTGAAAAGATCTAACTCTAGGTTATTTTCGTAACCTTCAATATCTTGGCTCATTTTAGTCCTTCCAATTTATCCTATTGCTATTAAACCAGTTTCCAACTAACTCTGTGCAACGCGCTGGGGCCCAGTGATTGAATTGCCCGTTTATGCTCAGCAGACCCGTAGCCTTTATTGGCCGCCCACCCATAGCCGGGGTCAGCCACCGTTTCCATATACTCATCGCGTGCCACCTTCGCTAAAACTGAAGCGGCAGCGACTACCGTACACTGGGCGTCTGCTTTTACTTTCATAACCACTTGGGGGGCTCCCACGGCGGCAAAACGCTCAGCAAGCGGGTCTGTTTGAAATGAGAACAAGTCCGGTTCTGGGGGAGTTAACCAGTTGTGTGAACCGTCTAAAAGTACCACGTTGGCAACGTAGCCGGCGGCTTTAAGTTTTTCGAGGGCGCTGATCCCAGCTCTGCGCATTGCAACGACGATACCTTCCGTATCAACTACCGTATTGTCACTAAAGCAAACTGCGGATGCTAACGCCCAGTCTTTAGCCAGGGCCACATATCGGTTGCGTTGTTTAACGCTTAACGCTTTAGAATCGGTTAAACCTGCGGGTGGTTCACCGGGGGAAGCCACGGCAACGCCCACGCCCACTGGGCCGGCTAAGGCGCCGCGCCCAACTTCATCCATGCCAACTACTACGCCGTATTGCGCGGCCAGTTCGCGTTCGAAGGCAGGGGAGGTTACGAATGAAGAGATACCTGCCATGCTAGTTAGATTTCACGGGTTGTGAAGGAATATCGGCAAACGGCTCATGGTTAGTGGGGTTCTTCCAGTGAGAATATGGCCAAACCACACCAAAGACTTTGCCGACAACATCCTCGATATTAACCATGCCACCATTGACATCCTGGTGGGCACGAGAATCTGCCGAGTTATTGCGGTTATCACCCATTACCCAAAGTTTTCCAGCTGGTACGGTGATATTAAACGGTTGCAGAGAGTTGTAGGAGCCTTCCGCCAAATATGGTTCGCTAATGGGTTTTCCGTTTACCAGCAGCTGATCTAGGCTATTACAACAAATTACGTTGTCTCCGGGAGTACCGATAACTCGCTTCACTAAAAACTGCTCTGACGATTCGGGGCGTAAACCCAAGAATTCAAGTGGTTTAGTTACCCAATAGAAGCTACTTTGCTGCTCCGCATGGGGAGTTAACCAACTTTGTGAGTCGTGGAAAACCACCACGTCGCCGCGTTGGATATCAAAGAAACGTGGTGTTAAACGGGAAACTGCTACCGAGTCGCCAATCTCTAAAGTATTTTTCATCGACCCGGATGGAATCCAGAAAGCTTGGAATAAGAAGGCGCGAATGAAAGCAGAAATAGTTAGCGCGATAACCAGAATAATCGCGTATTCTCTAACTACTAACGCGGCTTTACGCAATCCCGTTGGTGGTGGGGTAGAGTCCTCGGCGGACTCTGAAGGAAAATCGCCAGATTTTTCGCGGCGAGCCCGCAGCTCAGCGCGCGTGGGGAAGGGGCGTTCTAAGGCAGTTTCGAAAGCCTCAGCTTCTGCAGCAGAAGAAGTTGGTGAGGTTGTTGGTTCGTCAGCAGAATCATTAGGTGAAACGGCGGGAGTTTCAACAGGCACTTTTCGCATAGCCACAGGCAACTGTTCGATTGCTTCGGCTGCTAAAGAGCTGGGGACAGCGTGCATAGGCCGGTGTGCCCGTCGCTGCGCGCGGGTCCCTTCAAAAGGAAGTTTTTTACTTGCCTGTGCTTCGCTCATGCCGATGTCCTTGGGTGCAATAGGTGAAAAACACTAATATGATTTTAGCCCCGGTACTCTGACCGGGGCTAAAATCTTACGCTCAGTTTTCGCGCAGTTCGCGAACCTTAGCTGCCTTGCCGTGACGATCACGCAGGTAGTAAAGCTTCGCACGACGTACGCGACCACGGGTTACAACCTCGATCTTTTCTACGGTTGGGGTGTGTACTGGGAAAGTACGTTCTACGCCAACACCGAAAGATACCTTGCGAACCGTGTAAGTTTCACGAACGCCTTCGCCGTGACGGCGAATAACGATGCCCTGGAACACCTGGATACGGGAACGGTTACCTTCGGTAACGCGTACGTGTACCTTAACGGTGTCGCCAGCACGGAACAATGGAATATCATCGCGCAACGAAGGTGCGTCAACAATATCTAGCTTCTGCATGTTATCTCCTCAACAGTCATGCCGCAGGTCACCACTGTTGGATTGGGTGAACTAAGTTCACCGACACTCTTAGTTGAAAACCAGTTCTTGCGGCCCCCTACGGCAGGTAACGCTACTGTTCTCAACTGCTTCAGTTTGCCATATTTCGCCAGATTTTTCGAGCTTTTGCAGGCAATGTGGGTAAGCACACGTATGGTGTCTGCCGCGGTGAAACAGTAGTTGAAACACTTTTAAACAGTCTGTGCTAAAAAATCTGTCCCCAAGTGCATAAACTGCAAAGTTATACACAGCCGCTGAGTCTCAAAAACCCGCTCCGCGCCCAGTTTTGGCATGGTGAAATCAAACATCCAACGCCACCCACCAGGCAAAACAGAGAGGAACTATCATGAACGTGCCAAAACAAACGATCGGTAAAACCGGAGAAACCCTGGCGGTAGAGTTTTTAGAGTCGCTGGGCTGGAAGATCCTTGAAAGAAACGTCACCTACCGCGGGGCAGAACTGGACATCATCGCTCTAGAAGACGATGTAGTGGTTTTTGTGGAAGTTAGAACCCGCACAACGGATGCTAAAGGAAGTGCCTTAGAAAGCATCACCCCCGCCAAACTCGCTTCCCTGCGTAAAGGCATAGTGCAGTGGCTTTTAGCTCAAGATACCTACTGTAAAGCCCGCTTAGATGCCGTCACTGTAAAACTAAACCACGGTAGCGCCAAGATTACTCTTCACCGGAATATCGGGTGAACACTGATGCACACTACTATTGTCCGCACCCACGCCATTGCCATAGTTGGTCTAACCGGAAATATCATCGACGTGGAAACCCACATTGCCCCCGGGCTAGTTGCTTTCAACCTAGTGGGGCTGCCAGACGCCGGGGTTAAAGAAAGTAAAGACCGGGTTAGAGCCGCCCTACAAACTTGCGGATTTAAATGGATTGAACATCGCGTCACCGTAAACCTCTCTCCAGCCACCGTTCCGAAAATGGGTTCAGGCTTTGACCTAGCCATTGCCATGGGACTGCTGAGCGCTCAAAAATATCTGCCAGATACGCAATTAGACGACACGATTTTCCTTGCAGAATTGGGCTTAGACGGCACCTTACAACCCATCCGCGGGATCCTTCCCGCCGTCTTAACCGCGCGTCAACATGGCTTTAAAAAAGTCGTCGTTCCCGCCAGCCAAGAAACTGAAGCACAACTGGTCCCCGGGATAGAAATTTTAGCCTTACGACACTTGGGCGAAGTGATCGTCCGCTTCGGAGGTAAACCAGTACAAATAGACGCTATGCTGCGCCCTCGGGAACAAAAAATAGCTGACTCCGCTACCACGCAAACCATCCCAGAACTGGGCGAAGTGCGGGGACAAAACTTAGCGGTACAAGCCCTGGTCACCGCTGCCGCGGGCGGGCATCACCTGCTGCTAGTTGGAGAACCCGGCGCGGGGAAAACTATGCTGGCACAACGTTTGCCGGGAATCCTTCCAAAACTCGGCCCTGAAGCCGCCCTGCAAGTAACTGCCATTCAGTCTGTGGCCGGAAGAATCCAAAACCTCACCGGCCTGGTTGAAACCCCACCGTTAGAAGCCCCGCATCATAGTGCCACTATGGTCGCCATGGTAGGGGGAGGAACTGGGCTACCACACCCCGGAGCGATTTCTTTAGCCCATCAAGGAGTGCTCTTTTTAGATGAAGCGACTGAGTTTGCTCCCAAAGCTCTGGATGCGCTGCGTCAACCACTGGAAATGGGGCGGATTACTATCGCTAGAGCTAAAGCGCAGGTAACTTTTCCCGCGCAATTCCAACTAATTTTGGCAACCAACCCGTGTCCTTGCGGATATGCGATTTCGCGAACAAAAACCTGCACCTGCACTTCGCTACAAAAACGCCGTTACTTAAGTCGGCTTTCTGGGCCTCTCTTAGACCGCCTTGACATGCAAATTCCCATGGTGACCCCCTCTGTCAACGATTTAGAAACCCCTAATATTTTCACCACCGCAACGGCTGCTGCAGCTGTTTCCCAGGCGCGCGCAAGAGCTGCCGCCAGATGGCAACGAAACTGGGGTGTTACCACTAACTCTCAGCTTCCTACCAGTGCCTTAAAAAGCGCCGAAATGGGGCTGACTGAAGCCGTTAAACAACAAATTCATCTGGCTTTGAGCCGCGCCACTATGAGCTTACGAGGGATCGACCGGGTCCTGCGCGTGGCACGTACTATCGCAGATTTAAGAGGCAGTGAACAAGTGGAAACTGCCGATTTAGGACAGGCAATGCAATACCGAAATGGATTAAGAAATGTTTGAAATTAACTTTGCGTCAGCTGTAGAAGTAGCGGCTGCGTGGTCGAATCTAATTGAACCCGGAGACACTGCCGCCGGAATCTTAATAGCTGAAATGGGCGCTGCTCCAGCCTTGCAATGGCTGCTTAACTCAGGTAAACCCGCTGATTTACCGGCGGCGATAAGAACTACTGAGTCTGGCAGACCACTGCCTTGGAAACAGGCGGTAGCTCGCTGGCTGCCACGGATTAATGAAGCAAACGTAAAGCAGCAGCTAGCGGACTTAGAGCGGCTGGGCGGGGAACTTTGGTATCCGCAGCACCCGCGCTGGCCAGAGCCGTTAAATGACTTAGGTGAGGCGGCGCCGGTAGCGCTTTGGGTACGTGGAAACCTGGCTGCCTCTGCGCCCAAAGCACAGATTGCACTGGTAGGAGCGCGCGCTGCCACTTCAGCAGGAGAACAGATTACTACCGAGTTTGCTTACGAACTGGCGCAAGCTGGATTCAGTATAGTTTCGGGAGGGGCTTTTGGGATCGACGCGGCCGCCCACCGCGGTGCGATTCGCGGAGCGCAGCAACTCCCACTAGCTGCCACAGCGCCTAAAGTAAGCACCGTGGCGTTTATGGCCGGGGGCATCAGCCAACTCTATCCCGCTTCCCAGGTTGAGCTCTTTAACCAGATTGAAGATGCGGGGCTGATCATGTCTGAAGTTCCGCCCACTTGGCGCCCAGCAAAGTGGCGTTTCTTAGCCAGAAACCGTTTGATTGCCGCGTTCTCGCAGGCAGTTGTGGTGGTGGAAGCGGGGATCCGCTCGGGGGCGTTGGCAACTGCTCACCGCGGATTAGAACTAGGGCGCCCAGTGGGGGCAATTCCCGGTTCAATCTATTCGCAGATGTCCTTTGGCTGCCATCAACTTATTCGAGAAGCTAACGCAACTTTAATCAGCTCTGTAAAAGATGTGCAGGAACTGGTTAGTGCGGTAGGGGAATACCTAGATTTCAGCGTTTTAGAACCCGGGCAGGCGCTAGCCGAGTTTAGCTCAGTTTCTGCTCAGCGAGTTTGGCAAGCCCTTCCCAAGCGTCAGCACACCACTGTCACCGCCGTGGCTGCCGCGGCGGGGCTAAGTATCTCAGAAGTAAATGCAGCTTTAGCAGAACTGGTAGTTGCTGGGCAGGCAGAGGTATTCGCAGACCAATGCTGGCGCAAATAGCTGCTGCTTGCCTCAGCAACTCTTAGCGTGGGTGAATAGAGAACGCATAGTCTCCGGTGGCATTTGAGGTCACGAACTTAGGATGTAAATCTTGGAAGGTAAAGAGCTTACGCTGCTTTATCTTGCGGACTATCAAAGGTAGACAGACTATGAAGATCCCCACCAAGACGGCAAGCGACTGCCAGTAGATAGTCATATTTCCCCCAGAGATTGCCACACGGAAGGCATCTACGGTGTAACGCATTGGAGAGATCACTCCCAGTGCCCGGTAGAAGGGCTCAAGCATAGCAATCGGGAAAGTTCCTCCGGAAGCGGGCAGCTGTAGAAGCAGAGCAATAATGAATACAGCGCTTTGGGTTGACCCTAAATAGAGACGGGTTAAGAAAGCTAAAGCCACGTATGCGGCGGCAGCCACTACTAGCAGCAGTAGATACGCCCCCGGGTTAACAGGATTCATTCCCAAAGTTGGCCATAAGACTAAGCCCATCAGCAAAGACCCGCCTACTCCCAAGGCAAGCGGACCAGACAACCCAGCCCAGGCGAGTTTCACCGCAGAGGCGCGTCCAGTTAAAGCTCTGCCAGAAACGGTGCGAAGCACCAGGAACATTGAGATCGCGGTTACCCACAGAGCGATTGTGAGGAAGAAAGGTGCTAAGCCACGTCCGTAATACTCGGCAGAGTTATCAACTTGAGAAGTGACTTCTACTGGAGACGCCATAGTTTTTGCTAAAGCGTTCCGAGATTCTTCTGATAAGCCCGGGATTTTAGCTGCGCCAGCTGCTAACTGAGTGGAAAGCTCACTGCTACCAGCAGTGATTTGTGGCATGACAGTATCGAGCTTTGCCAGACCATTTTGCAGCTGTAAGAAACCATTAATGGCTTTAGGAATCTGCTGCAAAGAGCCACTTGAAGCAGTTTGGAGTGGCTTTAAGCTTTGATGGAAGTCCTCTAAAGTTTCATTGAGTTTATTTCCGCCTGAGTGAAACTGATTCTTTGCAGTTTCCAGTTGCTTTGCTGAACGCCCTAAGGAATCGCGAGCATCATCAATAGCCCGAACTGCGGTATCTAGTAAAGCCGGGTTCAAATCGATTGAGAGTTTTGAACTTAGTTGCCCTTGACGGCGCAAGTTCTTTTCAATATCGTTTTGTAAATCTTGCGACTTATCAAGGCTTTTTATCAGTTTCTGGAACTGGGGGTGATCCGCTAGTGCGGTGCCGTCTGCTAGTTGTATAGTGCTGAGGTCGGAAGCTGCAGTATTTGCTTCAGCTAAATTCCGATTTAGCTGCCTGGTTAAACTCGTGTCAGCCGGAGAAAGTAGCTCAGCGTTCAAACTAACTAATTCGATCGCATCCTTATGAGAAGCAGTTAGTTTATTATCTAACCAGTTTGAAATTGGCTGCAAATGTAGTTGGAGAGCAGCAATATCAGACTTTTGTGATTCCACAACGCCTGCTAAAGAAGCCAAACCGGAGCGAATATCCCCATTTGCTTCATGGAACCCGGGAAGAACCTGATTCACGTCGTGGATACTGGTTTGTACTTGTGAAAGATGATCTTGTAGCTTAGTTAAATCCACGTTCGTCAGGCCGCTGTTGATTTGGTGGATGCCAGCCCCTACTTGCTGTAAAGCGCCATCTAATTTACCGGCACCTTCAGCAGCTTGATTTAAACCAGCTTTTACTTCGTCTAAAGAAATGAAAAGCGTCTTAAAGTAGGTTTCTGAAACTGCTTCATCTAAAGCTTTCCCTAACAGAGCTTCCATCTGTGAAGTCATCATGCCGGCTACGAAACCATTTGCGTCATCACGGTAAAGATGGATCTGCGCCCGTTTAGCTTCAAAGCTACCGGCAGATGTTAAATCCTTAGAGAAGTTTTCGGGGATGTGAATGATTAAGTAGTATTTCCCAGCCCGCATATCTTGTTGGGCAGCTTCTAGATCAGAACCCACAAAGTTCCATTTGAAGCCTTCAGTTTTGCGTAAGTTATCTTCAACTTGCTCACCGCCAGATACTAAGGTGTCGCCCATTTTCACGGGTTTATCTTGGTTCACGATAGCCACGTCTAAACTGTCGATTTTAGAATACAAATCCCAGTTAGCGTGCAGGTAGACAGCCGAATACAACAGCGGTAGCAAGAGCATAAATACTAAAGCGATTTTAGAACTGCCTTGAAAACGCTTTAGCTCTCTTTTTAATGTTGATTTTCCATTCATCGTTATTACTTCTTTTCGTTAGGTAAAGCGTTTTCTGAAGCCATTGCATCTGGCTGGGCGGTTAAGTCGTCTTTTAAGAGGGCTTCGTTATCTGGTAGCTGCGAGAGGGGCATCGATTCAGGGGCAGCTGAGGTTTTTTCAGTGAGTTTTTCAGTATCGAGGCTCTGATAGGGAACTGGGCTTTGCTGCTTCGAAGCTAGTTGCAGATAAAGGGTTCCTGCCGGAGCACAACTAAGCAGTTTCCCGCTGGCAATCACGGCCATTTCTTCCGCTTCGGCAAGCTTTAAGAGTAGCTGGTATAACGTGGTGGCTTGCGCAGGAGTTAAATCAGTGTCGGCATCATCTAAAAAGACTGCTTTAGCTGGGCGAAGAACCGCTAGGACTACGCTTAACCAACGTTGGGTTAGCAGATCGTAGCTTTCCAGTTTCGCGTTTTCTGCTAAAGAGAACCCCATTACGCGGCTCAAGTGCTCGAAACGGCGAAAGGCAGTTTCCACCGTGATGCCGTCAATGTAAGCGCGGTCTGCGATTGCTTCAGCAACTGTGAGTCTATCTTCCGGGGCGATGTAGTTTCCTAGTTGGGCAATGGAAGTCTGTGCGATGGCCTTATAAGGAGAAGTTTGTGCGTTAACTCCGTTAATGAGTAGCTTTCCTTTTACACCCTGCAATCTGCCAGAGAGTGCCAGTAAAAGTGAGGATTTGCCGGAAGCATTTTCGGCGGTGATTAAGCAGAGTTTTCCTGCGTCTACTGCCAGGTTTAAGGGGCCGAAAACTTGCTGCTGGTCGCTGGTGAAACTAAGGGCAGTTGCCGCGATAACCGGTTGCATGCTTATTTATCCTTCAAAATAGAGGCGAAGATTGCGGTTAAACCGCGAGAGAAATATTCTGCTGGCAAGTTAGATAGGGTAGCGGTTTCAAGTACTACGGTGTTTAGAAGTTGTAAGGCAGAAAAAACATAGAGGCGTTTTTCGGCGGCAGGCAGGTGGGTCAGCAGATCGCGAGCAGCGCAGGCTTCTAAGGCCATTTCAATGTAGACAGACATGAAGTTTTGGTAGGCTTCTTTAGCTTCTGGGTCGTTCACTGCCAGTAGTCTAAGTTGTGAAATTAAGACCTGCCAGGGGACCAGCTCACTGTTGTGTTCGATCAGTAGTTGGCTGAGTTGTTCTGCTTTAGTTTGCGTTTGGGTGGAGGCAGTGAAAATTTGCAGAATTTGGGGGACGAAGGAAACTTCGACTTCTTTGAGGTGCTCTAACAGAACTTCGGTGAACAGCTGTGGTTTTGATCCGAAGTTAGAGTAGAGGGCGCCTTTGGTATAGCCAGCTTGCGCGGCGATGCGGGCGATGCGGGCATCGTGGTAGCCGAAGGAGAGGAATTCTGCTGCGGCGGTTTGGAGAATATTTGCTTTGACTTCCGCTCGCGGAGGGCGTGTTAATTTGCTCATTTTGCTGTTATCTTTCAGAAAACTAAGTCAATACCGTTGGTATTCAATACCTTTGGTATCCACTTTATTTCTAGATCGCATAAGTGGCAATCGGAAGCGATGTGATCTGTGGGGCATTAATTAAAAGACACGGTGTCAGAATGGTATGCTTGTTAGTGAATAAGGTAAGCCTAAGCTTTCCTAAATCAGTTTCGCCCAAGACCCAGGGGAAAACCCCGCTAAAAAAGCGAAAAAGTAGGACCCACAAGAATGAAGAAAACCAAAAAAACTGCGGTAATCTCACCAGCAGGTAAACGAGACACCCGCCTGGTCATGTTCGCGCGCATCGGCTATGGCGTTGGGGTAGCCCTCACCTTGCTCACCCTGGCACAGATCCTGGGGAACTTCCCACACCTAAATCCCCAAGAAATTCCTACCACCGGCCAAATCATTGCCCTGGTAGCGGGAATCTCACTAGCATTCGGGGCCTCCTACTTTGAACTTTGGTACGGCGGACACGCCGCCCGCTTGGAAGAAAAACGCATCCGGCACAACCTGCTGGGCCGACTTTTCGCCCAACAAAGAGCCTTATCCGTGCGCGCAGAAGACGAACCAGAATCCGCAAATGACGGACAACTAATCGCGATGTTAACCGACAACACCGAACGCGTCGTGGAGTTTCGTCAAGTCTACTTCGGCTCCACCCTGGCTGCGATCGTCATTCCATTCCTAACTCTGCTTTACGTAGCCATCGCCATTGACTGGCTAACCGGGCTGGTCCTGATCCTGATGGTGCCAGTTATCCCCTTTGGGGTTCGAGGCTTCATGAAGGTCTTTGCCAAAACTTCTGCGAACTCGCGCAAACAGCGCGGGAAACTAGCCGCCCGCTACCTGGATGCCATTCGTAACCTGGTATTGATTCGCCTCCACGTAGCCGCCCCGCGAATCGAAGCAGAACTCAAAGAACAGGGCGAAAAGAACCGTAAAGCCATCATGCGCCTGCTGGCTGGCAACCAGGTTGTCATTATCGTTCTAGACGGTTTATTCAGCCTCTGCCTTATTGTAGTTGCTTCCCTGATGAGCTACCTCCGTTTCGAAGCTGGCGCAATTACCCTTGCCCAAGCTATCTCAATCATTTTCCTCTCTTTCCTCTTACTTGAACCGCTGAACCAGATCGCCGGCTTCTTCTACATCGGCATGGGCGGCATGGCAAGTGAGAAGCAGATCCGCAAGTTCCTGGACGCAGACGAAGAAAACAAAGCGAAGCAGGCAGCCTCGCAAGTAACGGCAGTTGGCACAGATTCTGCCGAGGGCGCCGATCTTGAACTGGCAATTAAAGCTCGTAACCTCCACTTCGACTACGGCCGCGGCCCCGTACTCAAAGGCATTGATCTAGACGTTCCCTGGGGACGTAAGATCGCCATTGTGGGACGCTCTGGCGGCGGCAAGTCCACCCTTTTGAAACTGCTAAAAGGCTCCCTCCCACTACAAACGGGAACCCTCTTAGTAAACGGTGAAGACGTCCGCGAATCCCACAACTTCGTACACGAGATCGCATTTGTTGCCCAAAAAACCTGGCTCTTTACCGGAAATATTCGCGACAACCTGCTACTTGCTAAACCAGACGCTACTGACGCAGAAATCTGGGAAGCTTTGGAACGTGCCAACATTGCTAGCGAAATCCGCGCCATGGGACAGCAACTAGACACTAACGTCGGTGAACAAGGCGCACTAATCTCGGGCGGACAGGCTCAGCGGCTCTCCCTCGCCCGCGCCTTCCTATCAGGACGTAAACTACTAATCCTCGACGAGCCCACCGCACAGGTAGATATCGACTCTGAAGCAAAACTCATCTCTGCGATTGGCAAAATTTCTGATGAATACACGGTAGTGCTAGTAACTCACCGACTGGCACTGCTTAAACTGGCAGACGCTACCTTCACCTTAGAAAACGGTGTGCTGGGTAGCTTTGATGCAAGCGCAACTGCACCACACGAAACCTTGGAAACTATGGAAAACACCGAAAAGGTAGGGAAGTGAAGATGAAAACTAATCCAACTCAACCTCCCTTGAAAGAAATCGTCAAATGGCTGACCACCATCACCAAACCGGTACATAAGCCACTACTGATTTCCTCAGTATTTCGCGTAGTTAACCTAGTAACTGACTTCATCCTCTTCGCCGTAGCCGGCGGTGGGGTAGTCGCCCTGATCGGGGGACACGCCAGCGCAACCACTGTGTTCACCGCCCTCGTAATCGCTTCTCTAACCAAGGCTCTGGCGTTTTACTTCGAACAGTTCTCCGGTCACTTTGTAGCCTTCAAAGCCCTGGAACTCTTACGCACCTACGCATTCGCAAAACTTTGGCCAAAAGCTCCGGCGATTGTTTCACACTCGCACTCGGGTGACGTACTGGCCTCACTAACCCGCGACGTTGACCGCATCGAAGTTTTCTACGCCCACACCTTCGCACCCCTAGTAGCTGCCGTAGTTGCACCGCTAACGGTCCTAACCTACGTGGGTTTTGCCTACGGTTGGGAACTGGCACTGGTACCACTGATCTGCGTACTGCTATCCCTCTTCGTACTTCCTTTTGCAGGCACCCGCAGCGCTTTTGCAGCCACTCAAGAAACCTTGATTCTACGCCGTAAACTGGCCCACCACGTCACCGACTCAGTTTCAGGTGTTTCCGAAGTAGTCGGCTACAACCAAGAAGCAAACCGTTTGGCATCAATGACCGGTTTCGAAGACAACGTTACCGCCCGTGCAAACTTCCCGCGTTCAATGGTGGCATTGCGCCGCGCTGTAAACGCTGGCCTAATGCTCATCTCAGTTGCTGGAGTGGTCCTGGTAGGTTTCAAAACCGGCTACGACGCAGTAATCGTTGCCGCGGTAGCCACCGGAACTTTGCGCCTCTTTGAAGGACCACGCGGTGTGGAAGACGCATTGGGCTACCTGGATCACTCTATTGCGGCAGCTCGCCGCCTCTGGGCTATCTCTAGCGCTCCGATGCAAGTGGTCGATGGAGAACACACCTACGCGCCGCAGACTTCCCCAACAGTTACCTGGGAAAACGTTGACTACAGCTACCGCGGAGAAAACGGGGAAGTGGTGAAGACCGCCCTCGAAAATATCAACCTCACCGCACCAGCCGGTAAACGCACCGTAATCCTGGGAGTCTCTGGCTCGGGTAAGTCCACCGCCGCGCAACTACTGATGCGCTTCGATGACCCAACTACTGGCGTAATCAAACTTGATGGCGTGCCAGTGGACTCCTACACGCTAGATTCACTGCGCCAAAATGTTGTGCTAGTAACCCAGAAGAATCAGCACCTTAACTCTGATATCGCCACCAACTTGCGCCTGGGGGCACCCGATGCAACCGACGCACAACTGTGGGACGTATTAGAAACCGTAGGGCTCAAAGACGAAGTATCCGAAATGCCAGCTGGACTGCAAACCGAAGTTGGCCAAGGCGGCGCAAAACTCTCTGGCGGCCAGTCACAGCGTCTGGCTCTGGGACGATCTTTGCTAATGAATCCGAAAGTGCTGATCCTGGACGAATTCTCAGCAAACCTAAACAGCCAACTGGAAATGCAGATCCGCGAAAACCTTGCCCAAAAGCACCCCGGAATCACCATCATCGAAATCACCCACCGTCTGGAATCCGTAAAACACGCCGACCAGGTAGCCCTAATCGACGACGGCAAACTGGTCGAAAGCGGTACGGTTACGCAGCTACTGGCACAAAACGGCGAAGTCAGCCGACTTCTAAACCGCGACGTCAGTGAGTAAAAATCACCCCACAAACAGTGACCAACGCAAAGCTAGTATGATGGCAGGTGAACTATCTGCAGAAAACTGGCTACGCCCCGGAAGGTAAAAATGGAAAAACAGTTACATCGCATTGACGAAATGGGCAGCTCGGACATCTATACCATGGCTATGAGCATCGTCGCGCCGCGCCTCATTTCTTGGGTATCTACCTACAACGCAGATGGAAGCGCAAATATCGCCCCGTACGCAATGTCAGGCGTAGTCTCTGTGGATCCACTTATCGTCCAATTCTGTTCGATCGGGAAAAAACACACCTATAACAACGCGATGGAACGCAAAGCCTTCGGCTTTAACATCCCTTCCGTTGCACACCGCGCACTAGTTGCAGAAACCGGCAAGCCACTGCCCGCAGAAGACCACAAAGTCATCCCCTGTGAGGTAGAAACCTACCCGGCAACATTAGTAGATGCGCCACTGATTGGGATCTCCCAAGCCTCCTTTGAATGTGAAGTAATCGAAACTAAAGAAATGGGTGGCTCTACCATCGTCTATGGGCAGGTAAAAGCTATTCACACCGCCACTGGTTTACTCACTGAAAAGGGCGCTGCTGACTTTGCTAAGTTGAACCCACTAACTAAATTAGGCACCGTCGAATGGGGCCAGACCACTGCGTTTATCTAAGAGATAGCACAGACTACCTTGCAGCTAGAGAAGGAATAAAATGCCACGCTTTGAAACGGGACAGGTAGTCCCAAACTTCCAGCTACCGGCAACCACCGGAGAATTTGACCTTTACGAAGCCATTGAGGCAGCAGATAAAGGCGTTATCGTCTATTTCTATCCAAAAGCTTCAACCCCAGGATGTACCACCGAAGCCTGTGACTTCAGGGACTCACTGCAAGGTTTGAAAGCTGCCGGCTACACCGTAGTGGGCATCAGCCCTGATAAACTACCAGCCTTGGAAAAATTCACTGCCAACCAGGAACTTAACTTCGCATTAGCAGGCGATAGTGAAAAAACCGTGATGGAAGCCTGGGGAGCCTTTGGTGAAAAACAAAACTACGGCAAAACCGTGCTGGGCGTCATCCGCTCAACTTTAGTAATCAACAAGGACAAAACCGTAGCACACGCGCTATACAACGTAAAAGCTACCGGTCACGTAGCGCGTATTCGCAAACTATTGGGAATCGACAGCTAAGCCCTAACACTTGGCTTGAAACTATCCTTTAGCTGCAATCGCTTTAGCTAACGCATGTTGCCCCGCGTGGAGGAAACAGCCGCTTAAAACCGACTGAGTTCCGCGCGGGGTAATAAAAATTTCCGGTGGGGTAGAGGTGTTGCCATCGATAACCTGCGCCATGGCAGGTTCAATCAGCGGGCCACATTCAGAAAGTGCCCCGCCAATAGCAATCATCTCTGGATCAAGTAAGTTAATAATCGGGATTAGTGCCCGCCCAATGTCAGCGCCGATACTGCGAATTTCGTCAGCTTCTTGGCGGCAGATTTCTTCAACTGAGAAAATTTCATTCGCTGGGCACCCGTATTTTTGCGCTAAACCATTTAAGCGTCGAGCACAGCCACGCCAGTCACTGTTATCGCCGAGCAGAATTTCCCCAGCCGCTCCGCGAGCGCCCTCTAAGAGTTTTCCGTTAAACATGAGCCCGGCGCCTACCGTGTCAGAGCAGTGAATTGCAACCAGGGTTTCTGGTTCAGTTTGATTCTGCTGTAAGAGGTTGTACATCCACTGGGTGGCGACTTTAGCGTCGTTTACGATTTTTACATCGCTGTGATGACCCTGGTCTGTAAGCAGGGATTGGATAGCTTTCACCCAATCTTTATTTGTTAAAGCGGGGAAACTGTCAGAGCGGATTAGTTCACCGTCGCAGACGATACCCATGAGCGCAATGGTAGTGGCATATACCGGTCCCGTGGTTTTGGAAAGCAGCTCTTTGGTGAGGGCGATAAAGGTCTTATCAGTTGATTCAAGGTCGCTGTGTGGTAAGAAATGCTGGTAGATAGTGCTGCCCGCTGCGGAAATTACCTTACCGGTGCAACCAGAGAGGTTGACCCGCATCACCAGGGTGTTGTGGTGGTGGGGGTTCATTTTGAAAAGTTGCGGTTTGCGCCCGCCTAAAGCGTGTCCGACTTTAGCAGTAGTAGACTGAACTAATCCGGTTTTTTCCAAGGAGGAGAGTACTGAGTTCAGAGTTGGGCGCGAGAGATTTAAGTCTGCTTGCAGGTCATTCAAAGAAGCCCAATCGCTGTATGCGCTTAACGCGTTGATCGTGTTGATCGTATTCTGCGTGCGAATATTCGCAGTGGTTTCTTGGACTGGGTGAAGGCTGTAAGGCAGCTGCTGGCTGATAGGCATGAAACCAGTTTACATAAGTTTCTGATTTTTGCCAGTATTTCACGTTAAAAGATAGTTATAAAAGTAGTTGTTAAAACTGGTTGCAAAACTTGGTGTGGGGCAGTATTCTGAAATTACGGCAAAGGTGCCCCAGTCAAAGGAGTCTGAAATGTCCAAGAAACTAAAAACTCTTGTATCCGTCACCGTCGCAGGATTGCTACTGGCAGCCTGTGGAGGCGGCGCTACCTCAACAGGTGACAGCAAAGTCATCAACCTCTGGATGCCACCACTGGTATCCGACAAACAAGATAAAGCCCACTGGGAAGAAGTAGTAAAGCCCTTCGAAGAAGCCAACGGCGTAGACGTCAACGTTACCATCGTTCCTTGGGACTCCTACGAAGCTAAATACCTCACCGGGGTTTCCTCTGGCAACGGGCCAGAAGTGGGCTACATGTACTCAGAAATGATCGGCGACTACATCGAAAAAGACCAACTAGTTGCCATGGACGACTTTGTAACCGACCAGCAAAAGTCCACCTTCTACTTCCTAGAAAACGGCAAATTCAACAACAAACAATACTCCATCCCACTGGTAGTCGGCGGCGCCCGCCTGCTGGTCTACAACAAGGACCTGCTCGCCCAAGCCGGAGTTGAAGCTCCAAAGACCTGGGACGACTTCCTAACAGTAGGGAAGAAGCTAAAAGAAAAAGGCATTACCCCACTGGTAGTGCCATGGGGTGACGCCCGCGGCACCATGAACGGCGGATTCTTCCCCTTCGTCTGGCAAGCCGGCGGTGACCTCTTTGAAGTCGACGGATCAAAGACCCTCTTCGACTCCCCAGAAGTCATCAAAGCAGCAACCTACCTCAACCAGCTGAAGGAAGAAGGCATCCTGGATCCTTCTTCAACCGGCATGACTGAAGAAATCACCCGCGGTCTCTTCCTCGACGGCAAAGCCGCATTCACTATCGACACTGACCAAAACGCAAAGAGCTGGTCCGAAGCGAAAATTAACTACGGAGTAGTCCCCTCACTGTCCGGCCCAGACGGCAAACAAGGTACCTTCATCGCATCTGACTCACTGGTTATGCTCAAGCAGTGTAAAGACCAAAAACTCTGCTACGATCTGATCTCTTTCCTCACCGAAGGAAAGCAAATGGAGAAGTTCCACGCCAAGTCGAACTTCCCACCAATCGGCTCAGATGAAAAGAACACCTACCCAGAAGAATTCGCTAAGCTCTATTCCGAACAAGCGCAGATTCTCAAGCCCCTGCCAGTAGTTCCAAGAGGAACCGGCACCTACCAGGTGCTCTACACCAACTTGCAACAAATGCTCAACGGACAAAAGACTCCTGAACAAGCTATGAAGGATGCCGCAACTGAAGCAAACCAAATGCTGAAGTAAGTATTCCCGAAAACGCAAGCTAAAAGTGGGGGCTGGCTTCAAAGCCAACCCCCACTTTCAGAAAGTAGATTGTTATGAGCTCTGCTAAAAAGAACTACGCAGGCGAAAGCAAGTTCGGAAAATGGTCAGGCATACTCTATGTCGCCCCATCATTCACAATCTTGCTTCTCATCGCCATTATTCCCATCCTGGCCTCAGCCTATCTTTCCCTCACCCGCTTCGACGTACTTTCGTCCCCAGAGTGGGTAGGCGCCAGCAACTATCAGCGTCTGTGGGAAGATGACAACTTCTGGAGCGCCCTCAAGAACACCGTCATCTTCACGATCTTCACCGTCCCGCTACAAATCTTCATCCCCATGGTACTAGCCGACAAACTAGCCCGGATGAAGCTACGCTGGCTCTCTGGATTCGTCCGCTCAGTCCTCTTCGTCCCCGTGGTTGCCTCCCTCATCCTAGTTGGCACCGTCTGGCAGTACATGCTGGCCGGAGAAGTAGGCTTCTTCAACCTAGTTTTGAAACAAATTGGGCTACCTTCAATCAACTTCTTAGGTGACCCCAAATATGCCCTATGGGCAGTAATCGTAGTCGCCGCCTGGAAGAACATCGGATACTTCCTGGTACTTTTCTACGCCGGCGTACTGGATATTCCAAAAGAACGTTACGAAGCCGCCAGTGTTGACGGCGCAAACATCCTCCAACAGTTCTTCTACATCACAGTTCCCGGCCTTAAAAAAGTCACCCAGCTTAGCCTGCTCTTGGCAACTATCTGGTCCTTCCAAGCCTTCGACCTAATCTACGCGATGACTAAGGGCGGACCCGGCGGAGCCACCTCCACCCTGGTAATGGAAATCTACCAGCAGGGCTTCACCCGCTTCGACATGGGATACGCCTCAGCCCTAGCAATGGTGCTGCTCCTGATTATCGTCCTGGTCTCAGCCGTTCAAAAACTTATGAGCAGAAGAGAAGACTAATATGCGCTACCTTGGTAAAACTCTCTCCGCCATCTTCATCACGGTACTACTCATCCTGGCAGTGCTGCCCTTCGTCCTGATGGTTATCACCGCGATCCAAGACACCACGCGACTTTCCTACAGCATCGACTTCAACAAACTCACCCTAGACAACTTCCGTTCCCTCTGGGAAGTACAAAACTTCGGCGGAGCCCTGCTCACCTCAACCTGGGTGGTAGTCCTTGCCTGCGTGATGAACATCGTAGTCTGCTCGCTGGCTGCCTACGCCTTCGCGTTCAAACGCTTCCCCGGATCCGAAGGAGTCTTCTGGATTTACCTGGTATCCATGATGGTCCCCGGGCAAGTCACCCTCATCCCCATGTTTATGATGTTCACGAAAGCTGGCATCATCGGAAGCTACTTCTCATTGGCTCTACCTGTAGTAAATGCATTCGGCGTCTACCTGATACGCCAATTCATGTACTCGATTCCGCCATCTTTAATCGAAGCAGCGCGCATCGACGGCGCCTCCGACTTCCAGATTTTCATTCGCATCATTATTCCTCTGATCCGTTCCGTTCTGGTGGCACTGACCGTATTCACTTTCTTAACCACCTGGAACGACTTCCTCTGGCCACTGGTATCCCTCCAATCTGACACCACGCAGACAGTAACCCTGGCTGTTTCACAGTTGAAAGGCTCATTCTCCACCCAATACGGCATGGTGATGGCCGGAACCACGATCGCCTTCATGGTTCCCTTCTTGGTTTACGTATTTATGCAACGTCAGTTCGTCGAAGGGGTTACCTCTTCTGGCGTGAAAGGATAGAAAATGCTTGAGTTTAAACTCGTCAACGCACTGGAAAAAGTCCTCCCCAATCAGCAACCAGCCTCTGCTGAACAGTTGTCCCTCCAAGCAGTTAAAGCAGAAACCTGCTCATTCCAGCTGGCATTCAAAGCCACTGATTTGAACGATTTGGCAACGCTACGTTTAGAATCTGCTGCGGCCACTTTCGCAACCTACAAAGTTGGGTTAGTCCCGGCGCAAAATCCCGCTCCGGCAGATGCTGACGACGCCTACCTGGTTACCGAACCCACGCTACTTCCGGACTTACTACAGCCGCTGGCAATTTCCGAGGGCGTCGCCGAACTAACCCTCAAATCCAGCCACCGCGGCTGGAACTCCATCTGGATTGACGTAACTGCCCCGGCAGGTACCCACCAGCTGAAACTAACCGTCACCGGCCCCTACCAACAGGGCAGGACCCGCTTCTGCACGGAAACACCACAGCTTCCCACGATTTTCGAAGCTGAAGTGAGCTTAGAAGTAGTCGATTTTGAACTTCCCAAACCCAAAATCGTCAACACCCAATGGTTCCACACAGACAGTTTAGCCAACTACTATGACCTGGAAGTATGGAGCGAAAAACACTGGGAAGTCATTGAAAACCACTTCGCTTCCGCAGTTAGAATGGGCGTCAACTGCCTGCTAATGCCACTGTGGACTCCACCTTTAGACACAGCCGTAGGAACATATCGGCGCACCGTACAACTACTGGATATCCACCAAGTAGGCGAAACCTACCGTTTCGACTTCACCCGCGCCAAGCGCTGGGTAGAACTGATGCGCCGTCACGGTATTACCGCAGTGGAAGTTCCACACCTGTTCACCCAATGGGGAGCTGAGGCAACCCCGCGCTTCTTAATCACCCACGCAGACGGAAGCAACAGCTACCAGTTTGGCTGGGATGAAGCCGCCACATCGCCCGCTTACCGGCATTTCTTAGAACAGCTAATTCCTGCGGTAAGAGATTTCCTAACTACAGAAATTTCAGAAGCAAACGCCTGGTATCACATTTCTGATGAACCCACCGTTGAACAACTCAGTGCCTACCAACAGGCAAAAGCACAGGTAGTAGACCTCTTAGCCGGAGCACAGATAATCGACGCACTATCCGAACCGGAACTGGTCGCCGCCGTAGAAATCCCCGTAGTAGCCACTAACGCGGTGGAACACTTCCGCGCATTAGACATTGAACCAAGCTGGGTCTATAACTGCGTTGCCCAAGACAAGGAAGTTGCCAACCGCTTCATCGCCCAAACGGGGACTCGCCACCGCGAAATTGGTTTCCAACTCTATAAGAGCGGGGCCACCGGAGTATTGCACTGGGCTTTTAACTTCTATAACGCCCAGTACTCTTTAGGAAATATCGACCCTTATCAAGATACTGCCGCAGGAGGAGGATTCATTTCTGGAGACGCCTTTGTAGTCTACCCAGCAAAAAATGGTGAAGTGTTAGAAAGCCTGCGCCACCGCATATTGCGCACCGCAATGAACGACCTAGCTCTCTGCCAAGCCGCTGAAAAGATAGTTGGGAAAGCAGCAGTCCTTGCTGCCATTGACCCGCACGGAACCTTGGACTACAACCGCGGTTTTGAAAGTATCGCGCAAATAGAAAATGCTCGGAAAGCACTTTTGAAACTACTTTCAGCTAACTAAATAAACAACTGGCGGGGGAAGTATTGGTAATGCTTCCCCCGCCAGTTTACGTCTGGGAAATAAGCCTCAGTATGAATAAAAGTGGGGCGCCGCCCTCGGGAAATTATTTTTCAATAACCCGGATAAAAGCACCCAACGTATAAGGCAAATCAACTCTTTGCCCAGCGACTTCAAGGGCCACCAAAGCTGTCACATCAGACTTTTCCAAAACTCGCACCTGCGCCCCCGGGGTAATCCCCCGACTCTCAAAGTGGCGCAACACTTCCGGCTCAGCGTCGCGAATCCGCACAATCTCAAGTGAAACCTGCGGCGGGGCAGTCAGCACCGACAGGGAAGAAGAAGCCGCCACCGAACCATCTTTACGTGGAATGGGATCCCCGTGCGGGTCGGCAGCAGGGTAACCCAACGCCTTATCAATCTGGTCGATGAAACGATCACTTACCGCATGCTCAAGCTGTTCGGCTTCTTCATGCACCTCATCCCAAGAAAACTCGAGCATCTGGTGTAAAAAAGTCTCTAAAATCCGGTGCCGGCGCACCATCTTCATAGCTTCCTCGCGGCCCGCAGCCGTTAAACGTACCTGCTGGTAGGGCTTATGATCGACCAAACCAGCTTCCTTCAAACGGCGCACATTCTCAGAAGCAGTCGAGGGAACAACTCCCATAAGATTAGCTAAATCAGAAACCCCAACACCCTTTTCATCCCACTCTTCAGCCGAATAAATAGCGCGAACGTAGTCTTCTGACATGGTGGAAATACGTGGGCTCACAGTAACATCGCAATCTTATCGGTCATGCCCAGTACAACGGCAATCACAGTTAACAAAACAAGCGTAACCACCACTGCCCAGGCATTAGCATGCAAGGGGCGCCCCACAGAGCTAACCTGCGGGCGGCGACAGACGGCGGCAGCAAAAGTGGTAAGTACTGAAAATACCACGAACGTAGCTCCCCAAATTACCAGGCAGTACGGGCAGAGGGCTTGGAATTTAAAGATTGAAGCCCACAGGAAGAAAACGATTAGCGCCAAAGAAGCTGTGCCCCCGGCAGCTAAGAGATTCCAAACTAAACGTGGCAAACCTACTTTTAGTAAAGAGAGCAGGGCAACAAAAATAGTCACGGCATAAAAGCCAATGCCCATAGCAGTGTTGGGAAGCCCCAGGAAAAGGTGGGCTTCGGGGGAGAGGATTGAGGAACTGCAGCCTACCAAAATGGAAATATCGCAGTTGAGGGCGGCGGTAGGATCAGCCAGGTGATGCAGTTCGGTTTTTAACAACCCCAGCGAGGCGGTCATACCTGCGAGCGAAGCGATAAGTAAAAATACGCTGGCCAGGGGCGAGAGGAAAAAACGGTTCTGAGGTTCGCTCTCATTTAGTGTGGCAGGTGTTTCGCCCATATGGCTGGTCTCTTTCAAGCTGGCAGGAATATTAAATCTTCTTCTAGGATACGGGGTGGAACTCTAAATCGATAGTTCTAAAGGTCTGGAAATAGCAGTATTTGCGGTGAAAAAACGGGGAAAACCGTGGGCTGTGACTGAGGGCACAGGGGGTGGATTTGGAGAATCTGGGCAGAGCAGAGTAAAGTATTCATGTACGCGCCGTTAGCTCAATTGGCAGAGCAACTGGCTCTTAACCAGTGGGTTGGGGGTTCGATTCCCTCACGGCGCACAACGGAACTGATGTTTACATTAGCTTCCGAGCGCCGTTAGCTCAATTGGCAGAGCAACTGGCTCTTAACCAGTGGGTTGGGGGTTCGATTCCCTCACGGCGCACATTAAGCCCCGCATTTGCGGGGCGTTTTTGTATTTCGGGTACTGCCTTGGGTTGACCTTGGACTCCGTTTTTTGGCTTATTGGACATAAACGGTTGATTTTGGGGCGACTTTTCGTTGTTATTGCAGG
>JAUNKY010000019.1:28172-32065 GCA_030532515.1 Actinomycetaceae bacterium | reverse complement strand
TACAGAAGAAACTATTAAAACATTTTAACCATCAACCATTTTTGTCCTATAAGCCAAACTTCACGCATCGCGCTTTCAAAACAGGCTTTTTGGATAACTCGTATCAAAATCGCGTTTTGATACGAGTTTTAGGTGGTTTTCGGCTTGTTTTAGGGATAACTCGTATCAGATTTCAGTTTTGATACGAGTTATCCCTATTTTGGGCTAGTTTTTACAGATAACTCGTATCAAATTGGCATTTTGATACGAGTTTCGGATTTCAAAGAAAGTTCGGTGCGCCGCCCTCGGAGAATTCTCGAGGGCGCCCACCCAACTCTCAATTCGCACGGGAAACCGCTTTCATATGCGAATTGAGCCCCCAAACCCCCGAAATTCGCACGGGAAACCAGTTTCGTATGCGAATTGAGCCCCCAACCCCGCCAAATTCGCACGGGAAAGCCGTTTCCCATGCGAAATCAACACCCAACCCCGCCAAATTCGCACGGGAAACCGCTTTCGTATGCGAAGGGAAATCCTTCCGACGTGAATTCGCCGCAATAGCAGCGCTGAACTCCAGCTACGATGACGAAGCACAACGGTTATTGAGGAAAACAAAATTAGCAATTTGCAAAGTTTTGATTCAAACGCAATTGTTTGAAGCAAAAACTCGCTAGAATTTTTCTTGATATCCCGCACATGCGTGTATTCACTAGCAACGACGTAGTGAAGCACTAAGAATCCCATAAATCTCAATGTTGAGAGGAGTACGCATGAGGCGTTTTAGCGTCTTAGCTGCCGGTGCGCTGATAGCAAGCTCGCTGACAATCTTGCCAGCGGTTGCTCATGCCGCGGATACGAACCTTGCCTTAGACCCCGCAGTAAAAGCTACTGCTGCAGGGCAAGAAATCCCAGATCGCTGGGGGCCAGAACTGGCTATTGATAACGATAAAGGTGGGGACTTCGCTTTCCGCGATAACCGCACTAACTTCCGGTCTGCGGAAGCCTCGCGTTGGTCTGCCAATAACGACGATGAAACTTGGCTAAAGCTAGATCTAGGCAAACCGGCAAAAGTCAATCAAGTCACGATCACCTGGGGAAAGCAATACTCAAAGAACTTCGATATCGAAGTTCCTAAAGATGATGTCGTCTGGACCAAGCTCGAGTCTGGACTCAGTGGGTCGGCTTCAAAAGAGCAGACAGTTGATTTAACTACTAATGGTAAAGGCGTTGAAGCCCGCTATATTCGTATGGCTTCCCACCAGCGTTCAGCCACCTACGCGATTAGTGTTTGGGAGTTTGAAGTCTTTGGTGAGTTCCTGCCAGCTACGCAGCCAACCGACCCCGGAACGGGCACCCCAAATAACCCCGGCACCCCAGCAACCCTGGCGCCCCAAATAACCCCGGTACGCCAAATACCCCTGGCACGCCTGGCACCCCAAATAACCCCGGCACCCCAGCAACCCCCGAGTTAAAGAACCT
This sequence comes from Actinomycetaceae bacterium, assembly GCA_030532515.1. Classification (GTDB taxonomy): domain Bacteria; phylum Actinomycetota; class Actinomycetes; order Actinomycetales; family Actinomycetaceae; genus Gleimia. The sequence continues at coordinate 30,607 of JAUNKY010000019.1, read as the reverse complement.
GGCTGGTGAAGAAAGTGTCGTAGTCACTGCAATTGGCCAAGAGGTCAGCGGCAAATGGGGGCCAGAGTTGGTTGTTGATGGCAGAGACGGCGGTCCGCAAAGAGACCAAGGTAGTGTCCATTTAGCAAACGAGGCTTCCCGCTGGTCAGCTCCAAATCAAGATGATATTTGGTTAAATATTGACCTGGGAGTGCGCGCTGAAGTAAGTAACGTCGAAATCACTTGGGGTAAGCAGTGGTCTACCGACTATGATATTTGGCTGTCCCTAGACGGACGTGATTGGAATAAAGTAAAGACTGGTTTAGTGGGCGAACGCTCTGCGAAGCAAACGGTTGATGTTCGCGTAGCTGACAAGCCAGTTGAAGCTCGTCACGTGCGTTTGGTTTCGCATAAGCGTTCCGGACAATATGCAACGAGTATTTGGGAAATTGGAGTTTTTGGTGTGGCGCTAGAAAAGCCGGCACCAAAACCAGTATTGCCTCCTTTAGTTCCGCTGCCGAAAGAGTATTCGCTGACGGAAGCTGATTCCTTCTTTACACTCTCTGCACAGTCGCAGATTGTGGCTGCTCCGAATGCGCAAGTTGAAGCGAATCTACTTGCCTCTAAATTGCGCAAATCTACTGGTTTTGCTCTGCCGGTGGTATCTGCTTCGACTGATAATGTTCCCGACCTGATGCTGGTTAATAAAGACTTGCCAGGTCTTTCGGGTACTGCAGCTGAGCGTTACACCCTTACCGTCACTGACAAAGGTGTAGCCCTCACCGGCGACACTGCACACGGTTTATTCAATGGCACGCAAACGTTGTTGCAGCTGTTTGGGGGCTGGTCGCATTTCGCGCAGCCAACTACCGGTCTTTGGAAGATCCCGGCACTGCAAATTGATGATCAACCTCGCTTTGCCCACCGCGGTAACATGTTTGACCCTTCGCGTAGTTTCCATACGGTTGCTGAGATGAAGCAGGCAATTGATGTCTACAGTAGTTTCAAGATCAACGTGTTACACGTCCACCTGGCTGATGACCAGGGGTGGCGAATCGAAATCACGAATGAGGGAAAGCACCCTGAGGATAAGATTGACTACTCTTTGTTGACTTCTATTTCTGGGAAGACAGCTATGGGCGAAGGCAAGTCGAGGTTTAATCGTCCTGCGGGTAAGACTGGTTTCTATACGCAAGCAGAGTGGAAGGAAATCGTAGCCTACGCGCGCGCCCACCACATGGAAGTTATCCCAGAGATTGACTTGCCTGGGCACACTAATGCGGCTTTGCATGCGATTCCGCAGTTGAATACTCCTGGTTCTTCACATGATGGTACTCGCACGGCTTCTAACCAGTTGATTACGGATCCTACTAAGTATGTGACGGCTCCGGCCCAGGACACTGGCGATGTGGGTGGTACTTATTTGGATATTGATGATCCGGCGACTTTGCGTTTCATTGATCATGTGATTACGCAGGTTAATGATCTGACTGGTTCTAAGTACTTCCACTTTGGCGGTGACGAAGCGCATGCTCTGACGAATAAAGATCGGGGGGCTACCTATCGCCGTTACGTTGAGAAGATTGCGCAGATCGTTCGTTCTAAGGGCGTAACGCCGATTACTTGGAATGAAGCTGCGGCTGCTAAGCAGCAACCGGGTGACGTGGTCCAGCAATGGAATGGCGGTTATGCTGCGATTAATCACTCGGTGCGAGTTGAAGGTGCTAAGGCGATTTTTTCTAACGCTGGCAATCTCTATTACCCGCAGAGTTCGGATACTGGTGTGGCTGGCGCGACTTGGGCTTGTGGTGGTTCTTGCCGTCTGGCGAACTGGTATAACTATGATCCGGCGCGTGCTTTGGGCTTGTCTGATAATGAGGTGTTGGGGATTGAAGGCGCGCAGTGGAATGAGCATGTGCGTTCTATGCAAGATGGTTTCTTCATGCAGTTCCCTCGTGCTTTAGCTGCCGCTGAAGTGGGTTGGACTCCGCAGGCGAAGCGTGAGGGGCAGTTGCTTGATTTCAAGCGCCGCGCAGGTGCTTTGGTTAATGGTTTAACTGCGCAGGGTGTGGATTTCTATCACGGTGATGGTCTGAATCCGGTAGTTAGCTTGGTTGGTGCTGCGGTTCCGAAGCCCGTGGCTGCGAATGCGGTGGTGGGTTATTTGTTCTCGCCGGCAACTGCGACTGAGCAGGTGACTGGTGGGCAGATTACTTGGGATAACGGAAAGACTTCTTCGTTGACGGTTTCCCAGGCACGCCCGTACTTGGCGGGTTCTTCGGCTAATCATGAGAATCGCCAGCAAAATGGCATTTTCGAGTTGCGTTTGGTTGGTGAGATTCCGCAGGGAGTTTCCGAGGGCGCTCTTTCTATCTCTGTGAACGGTCAGGATGTTTCTGGGCAGTCGCAGGTACGGCTGGTGGTTGCTTCGGCTCCGCAGCCTACGCCGCAGCCTA
>JAUNKY010000019.1:0-28162 GCA_030532515.1 Actinomycetaceae bacterium | reverse complement strand
AAAGCCAGCGCCGGCACCAAATGTAGTGCCGGCACCGGGAACCGGTTTGCCTCCGGTGGTAACTCCTCCCCCAGTGCGCCAAGCACCGGTTACTTCGCAGGCTCCTACCCCAACCGTAAAGGTGGATTCAGCAAAGCCTGATAAGGCTAAAGAATCCGCTCAAGCAACGCAAAAGGCAAAGGAGAAGGAAAAGGCAAAGGAAAAGCCTGCCGATTCTAAGAAGTCCGCCGATTCTAAGAAGTCCGCTGAAAAGTCAAGTAGCACCTCTAAAGAGGCTAAATCTACTCCGAAAGACACTTCCTCAGCTAAGTCTTCTGAGGTAACTGTTCCAACTGAAGATGGCTCTTGGTCGCTGCTTAGCTTAGGGCTTTTAGGAGTTGGAGGCTTAGCCCTGGTAGGCGCTGGGGCAGCTTGGGTACTGAGCCTACGTAAACCCTAGGTTTCATGGGTAGTACCTAAAGGCAATAGCCTTTTGGGAGTTTTACTTCCGCCCTCGAAGTGGCGGGGTGGCCGGTTATGTAAACTCGACCGCCCCGCTACTTCTTTATCCGCTAACATTATTCCTATGAGCAAAATTGAGATTACACCTGTATTTGACCCGGCTATTGCAGATGCTTCTGTAAAGCCCACCGAAGATTTCTTCCGCTATGCTAACGGTACTTGGCTGAAGGAACACGAAATTCCCGCTGACCGCCCCAGTGACGGAGCCTTCTTCGCATTGCGCGATGCTTCCGAACTGGCTGTGCGCGAAATCGTTGAAGCCCTAAAAGCTGACAGCGAAAACGAAAATGAAGCTAAGATTGCGCAGCTCTTTTCACAGTTCATGGATGAAGAAACTGTTAACGCGCAAAAAGCTGCTCCGTTGGCAGCTGACTTGCAGCTTGTAGAGCAAGCTTCCACCCACGCGGAGCTGCTGGAAGCAATTGCAGAGCTGTCTAAGGTGGGAGTCAGCGGTTTTGCGGGCGCCTACGTTTACCCAGACGTGAATAATCCGGCTAAGAACGGTCTATACCTGGATCAAGGTGGCCTGTCACTGCCTGATGAAGCCTATTACCGTGAGGATGCTTACGCGGAAATCCGCGCAGCTTTCGTAACATACTTAAATACTGCGGCGAAGCTGGTTAAAGCCGATGAAAATCTGGTTTCTGAGTTGGTTGCTAACCTGCCGGAAAACTTTGGTGAAACGGTGTTGGCTTTTGAGACTGAACTGGCGAAGTGCCACTGGGATCGTGTGGCCTGCCGTGACGCGGTTAAGACGAATAACCCCAGTTCTGTTGCAGAACTGGCACAAAAGCTCCCCGCTTTCCCGTGGCTGTCTTTCTTGCAAAATATTGGTTTAGAAGTCTCTGCTGATTCAGTTGCTAATGTAGCCCAGCCTTCTTTCTGGGAAGGTTTCGTGCAGCTGTGGGAGGCTACCGATTTGCAGAATTTGAAGCTGTGGCTGACCGCTCACGTGCTGGCAGCGCGTTCACCTTACCTGCACCAAGAAATGGTTGATAACAACTTCGAGTTCAACCGCGTGCTTACCGGGGCAACTGAGCAGCGTCCGCGTTGGAAGCGGGGCATTGCTTTTGTAGAAAATGCGATGGGTGAAGCGATTGGGGAACTTTACGTTAGCCGCCACTTCCCCGCTGCTTACAAGGAAAAGATGCTGCAGCTGGTGAATAACTTGTTGGAAGCTTACCGTCAGTCTATTTCCCAGTTGGACTGGATGGGGGAAGCTACCCGTCAGCGTGCGCTTGAGAAGCTGTCGAAGTTTGTGACGAAGATTGGTTACCCAGATAAGTGGGAAGACTACACTCGTTTGATGCCAGGCGATACCCTGTTGCAGTCGGTGCGTAATGTGGCGGCGTTTGCTTCGCTGCGTCACTTTGAGCGTTACGATCAGCCAGTTGACCGCTCTGAGTGGTTGATGACTCCGCAGACGGTGAATGCTTACTACATGCCTTCTGCGAATGAGATTGTGTTCCCTGCGGCTATTTTGCAGCCTCCTTTCTTCCACCCTGAGCAGACTGATGCGGTTAACTATGGGGCGATCGGCGCAGTTATTGGCCACGAAATTGGTCACGGTTTTGACGATCAGGGGGCCCAGTATGATGGCACCGGCCAGTTGAAGAATTGGTGGGATGAAGCCGATGAAACTGAGTTCAAGAACCGCACTAAGGCGCTGATTGACCAGTACGCGCAGTTCTCCCCAGCCCAGTTGGACGATGAGTTCAAGGTGAACGGTGAGCTGACGATCGGCGAGAACATTGGCGACTTGGGGGGCATTACCATTGCGTGGAAGGCTTACCAGTTGGCATTGGCAGAGCGTGGGTTGGATTCTCACGAGGGCGATGTGTCTGATGCTCTTAACGGGGCTGAGCAGTTCTTGTATTCTTGGGCGCGTATCTGGCGTGGTAAGGCTCGCGACGAATACTTGAAGCAACTTCTAACCATTGACCCACACTCTCCTGCTGAGTTCCGTTGCAACGGGATTTTGCGTAACTTTGACCTATTCCACCAGACGTTTGGGACTCAGCCGGGTGATGCCATGTGGCTAGATCCAGCTGACCGCGTGCGGATTTGGTAGTTTAGTACCTGATTAAACAGTTTTTTGGGGGGATGCTTAATGGCATCCCCCCACAATCATCATGGTTATAGTTATTCGCTTGGTTTTTTCCTGAACTGTAGCACCAGGTAACTAAAGATCACGCTAATAGCAGCAAGCACTGCAAAGACTGTTTGGATCATTTCCCCAGGGTCTGCTGCGTACTTAACGGCATCGACCTTTAACAGGTCGAATACAATGTACTCACCGAAAGTAAGTACTGTAGTAGCCACTGTTGCAGTAACTACCAAGACGGTCATTAATCCTCTGCTAAGCCACTTTTCCAAAACGAGTATTTCCAGTAAAAGTAGTAGCGGAGCAAAAATCCCACAGAGCACCAGCGCCCGGTTGGGCAGACTATAGGCGGACGTCTGTACATAGAACTTCTGGTAGAGAAAGAACAAGCCTAAACCGACTGGAAATAACGTAAGTAAGCGGCATATCGATCTAACGGCGTACACGATAGTACATGCCCTTTCCATTATAGTTTGGCCAGCCACCGTTCCAATCTAAGTAATTGCTAGTATGTTGCGCAATTCTTAATCGACCGCCACTTTTAGTATGCACAAATCCAATATGATCCAACGTGCCATCATTTGAGTAATCTAGTCCGATAAGATCTCCATCTCGCACATTCTCAACAAGGCCCTTCCAAGTATTTGTTCGGAAGTTGTACCCCATATAGTTTTTGAATACATTTGCATTAATCCACGAGATGGATCGTTTCCGCGGATTACTCCACCACCATCCGTTGTAGATACTCGTCGAAGAATGCATCGAAATACCGCCTGCATGTAAGATCTGCGAAGCAAAGTTTGTACAATCTACTGAATAACCCCAGAAGTTCTTTTCCTCTCCATACTTTGGATTAGCACGAATTGCCCAAGTCTCTGCATAACGCCTTGCCGCAGTTAGATTTATTCCCGAATTCATGATTTGTGCTGAACGCATCTCATTACCATTTTCAGGTTTTGAAGGCAAGAACATTCTCGCAGCCTCTATTGCTTCAGAATACGATATCTTGTTTGATCTATATTCATCTTCAATTCTCTCTAATTCTCGGAGGATAGCTGTGTTTTCGGATGGGTTCTCATACAAATCAAGAAATGTTAGGAAGTCTGACTCTTCACTCGCACTTAGTTGCCCAGATTCAAGGATCTCTTGTTTGTAATCCGACGCTGTTTCCACTGTTAACGGCATTAAATTCCTACTAAGTGCAACGTGACCAATAGTTACTTCTGAATTTCGTTTGGCCTCCGCAAGCGCGGCATCCGGATTTACAAATGTATCAAGAAGTTTAAATTCTTCCCCTAGAAATACTATAGTATTCGATTCTGTAGCAAATGTTAAATCATTACCCTGCCCCATGTGAGCAATAGCTAAGCCGCTATTCAACAGCAATACACTGATAGAAAAGATAACTAGCTTAAAATATGCTCGTTTTTTCATTTCCTCTCCTTAAAATAAAAATTTCAAATAATTGATATGATAGAAACATTAACTTATATTGGAGCATCGCCCCTCGACCGCCCAGATCAGCTATTGTCAATGTTTAGTTAGAATTTAGGAGATGCGCCATTCACTCCCAAAGAAGCCCCCATGCTCGAACTGCCACGCATTGATTGGAGCCTTCAAATATTGAAACACCTGATCCTCTCCGCCATTTATAGCAACTTATTATTAAGCAACGCGCCATCTCATCAGCTCTCTTAGCTTCCGCAGATCCTCTGTATAAATTGACACTCTACTAGCATCCAACACGGAAACCTCATTAAGGATTATCCTCTTTGCTCATTTCTTTGAAAGAAAGCTACATCAAAGTTGTCACTACCGGTTACCTTGAATGTGAAAACAGGCTTTTCATTTACGTCATAAGGCGCAAATCTATAGGTAACAACTTGGAAATCACCGCATGGCCCATTCGCATATTGCTCCTTATCTTTATAAAGAACAAAATATCCTGAAGAACCATCACATAGAGCAATTACCGTGATTTGGTTTCCTCTTTTAAGATCTGGCGTAACTGGTTTTTCCATTTCTACAGAAGAATAGAAAAGTACGTCGTCCACTTTGAGATCACCCAAAGTATTTCCGCGTTCTATGATGTATTTTTCAATAGACCCGGGACCCAGATTCTTAAAGAGCCGTGACAAAGGAGTTTCGGGATTATTCGCTTCATCGCGACTAGGAGAATCATGATTCTCTACAACAACGTCCTTCCCGTCGGACGGTTGTACGTTATTTCCTGGACTACAAGCAGTGATCCCGAAAATAACAAATGCTAAAAAATAGAGAATTTTTCCTCATGCCTAATCATAACAAACTAATGTGCGAATATGCAATAGGTTTTCTTAAATAAAATTTGGTTAAGCTTTACAGTTCCAATCTAACGTAAAATAGAAGGTAGCAAGCTACATATAAGTAGGAACAGAAATATTAGGGAGCATACATGCCAGGGATGAACCTGACTCGCGCTGAAGCTGAAGCTCGCGCCGCCGTTGCGAAAGTCTACACTTACGACGTGGATCTGGACTTGACCACGGGAAGTGAAACTTTCGTTTCTAAATCCACCATCACTTTTGACGCTACCACAGGCGCTTCAACCTTCATTGACCTGGTAGCCGACGAAGTTCTTTCTTTGGTAGTTAACGGTGAAGCACGCTCAGTTGATGCCTACCAGGATTTCCGTATCCAGTTGGACAACCTTGCGGAAAAGAACGTAGTTAGCGTTGAAGCCATCTGCCGTTACATGCACACCGGTGAAGGTCTGCACCGTTTTACCGACCCAGCTGACGGCTTAGACTACTGCTACTCCCAGTTCGAAGTACCCGACGCCCGCCGCGTCTTCGCCGTCTTCGAACAGCCCGACATGAAGGCTCGTTTCACTTTCCACGTAACTACACCTGAAAACTGGGTAGTTTTTTCTAACTCCCCTACTCCAGAGCCAACCGCCCTGGAAAATGGTAAGAAGCGTTGGGACTTTTCCGAAACCGAACTCATGTCCTCTTACATCACCGCAATTATTGCCGGTCCTTACGTAGGCAAGACTGATTCCCTGATTTCCGCCGACGGACGCGAAATCCCACTGGGCGTATACTGCCGCCAGTCACTGTTAGAACACCTGGATGCCCAGTGGATGTTTGATGTTACTAAAGCCGGCTTCAAGTTCTTCGAAAAGGAATACGGTCACGTTTACCCATTCCGCAAGTACGACCAGATTTTCGTCCCCGAATACAACGCAGGAGCAATGGAAAACGCCGGCTGCGTAACTTTCCGTGACCAGTACATTTTCCGCTCTAAGCCTACCGCCGCACAGCTGGAAGGTTTGGCTAACACCGTCTTGCACGAACTGGCACATATGTGGTTCGGTGACCTGGTCACCATGAAGTGGTGGAACGACCTGTGGCTGAACGAATCCTTCGCAGAATTCATGTCCCACCTGGCGTTGGCAGAAGGCACCCAGTGGAAGGACGCTTGGACCGGGTTCATGGCTCGTAAAGACTGGGGCATGACCCAAGACCAGATGCCATCCACCCACCCTATCGTCGCAGAAATCCGCGATTTGGAAGACGTAGAAGTTAACTTCGACGGCATCACCTATGCAAAGGGCGCCGCTGTGCTACGTCAGCTGGTTTCCTACGTGGGCCGCGAAAACTTCTTCAAGGCACTCAACGAATATTTCAACAAGCATTCATGGGCAAACACCACCTTGCCTGACCTGATGAATGAGCTGGAAGCTGCTTCCGGCCGCGATCTGAAGGCCTGGTCAAAGGTGTGGTTAGAAGAAGCCGGGGTCACCTTGCTGCGCCCAGAAATCCACGAAAACGCTGACGGTACGTTAGCTGAGCTGGCAGTTTTGCAAGAATCCTTCACCCCGGGTTCTTCCCTGCGTCCACACCGCCTGGCAGTTGCAGGCTATTCCAAGACTGAAAACGGCATTGAACGCGTCTTCCACAACGAGTTGGATATTGAAGGGGCTCGCACGGTAGTTGAAGCAGCTGCAGGGATTGCCCGCCCTGACTTCATCCTCATCAACGACGGAGATTTGGGTTACGCAAAGATTCGCCTAGATGACCAATCTTTGGCGTTTGCCAAGGCAAATATCGGCGGTTTCGGTGATTCGCTCACCCGTTCCCTTATCTTGGCTGCCGCTTGGGATATGCTACGTGACGGCCAGATGCAGGCCCGTGACTTCCTTGAACTAACTTTGTCGGCGCTTCCTACCGAAACCGATATTACAATGTTCGGTTTACACCTGCGCCACATCGACCTGGCAGCCGTTCGTTATGTCCCGGCCGCGCAGCGCGAAGAAGTTTTGGAATACGTAGGTTCCCGCCTGCTATGGCTGGCTCGCGCCGCTGCCGCTGAGTCTGATCAGCAGCGTCTGCTGGTCCAAGCCGCTGCGCGCCGTGCTTGGTCGGCTGAAGACCGCCTGGCAGTGAACCGGATTCGCACCGGCGAGGACGGTCTGCTGGGACTGTCTTTGGACGTGGATATGAAGTGGGAACTGCTGATCTCTTGCATTGCTAACGAGGTCGCCACCGAACCTGAAATTGCTGCCCTACTGGCTGAAGACACCACTATGACCGGCCAGCAGAAAGCTGCCCAAGCTCGCGCCGCCGTAGCTTCCGCTGAAGGCAAGGTAGCAGCCTTGGATGCCGTCTTATTTGACGCTGACCTTTCCAACGATATGCGCATCGCCACCGGTTTGGGCTACTGGGGAAATGCAGCTTCCCGCCCCGAGCTCTTCGCCGCGGGCGTTGAGAAGTTCTATGCTTCACTAGAAAAGATCTGGGCTGAAAACACTTCCCACACAGCTCAATCTATCGTGGCCTTGGGCTTCCCTGGCCCGGTAGTTGGCCGCGTTGCAGGTGTTGATGTTGTGGGCTTAGGCAACGCTTGGTTAGCTGCCCACCAAGATGCCCCAGCTGGTCTGGTGCGTTTGGTAAGCGAACAGGTTGCTGAAGCTCAGCGCGCAGAAGTATCTCAACAACTGTGAGTTACTTCTTTACGGCTTAAATGCCATTTTGGTGGGGTGTTCCCCCCGGAGCACCCCACCAATGCCTCTAACCTCCAAGAGACAGATTAAGATCATGTTGCAAGTATTCTCACCCCTCACCGGTGTAGTTAAGCCCCTTTCAGAAGTTAAAGACCCAGTATTAGCAGAAGAAATCGTTGGCGCGGGACTGGCAGTCTCTGCTAACGACACTCGCATCCACGAAGTCTGTGCCCCCGTCTCTGGGCGCCTACTGAAAGTTCACCCACATGCTTTCTTAATCTTCACACCGATTGGCGTAGGTGTATTAGTACACCTGGGGGTTGAGACTGTCACTTTAAAGGGTGAAGGTTTCACAGTTCTTCACGCTGAAGGGGAAACAGTAGAAATGGGCACCCCAATTGTCAGATGGGATCCCCAAGTCGCTATTGACGCTGGTCTCGATACCACTATTTCCGTAGTGGCTTGCAACGTTGGCCGGGAACGGATTGTTTCTGACCTCCACGGAAATACTGAAGTTGCTCAAGGGGAAGAGTTCTTCCACGTAGTCCCGGCTTAAAACATTTATCCCTAGCTTCTGGTTAAGTTTGTATCCCTGTTGATGCGGGAACTCGCGTTCCCGCATCAACAGGGATACAAACAAAGCAGACAAATAAGCTAACTCGACTAAGACATATCTAAAAGCATTTGGCGGGTGGGCACTCTCAGTGCCCACCCGCCAAACAACATCCACGGCAAAGACGCGGAACTAATCAGAAACTATTTTCCGACGCCCTCGTTCATAATCTGCGCGAAATGCTGCAAATCGTGCGCTGCCAAGTCCTCAACCAGCACTTCCTTACCGGTTGAATCAGTCAGCGGCACATCCCAGTTCGGGTATTCGCGGTTAGTACCCGGTAGGTTCTGCGGACGCGCATCTCCCACCATATCCACCAGCGAAACCGCCAGCAGCTTCGAATCCGTCCGAGAAATGTAGCGGTACAGGCCGTCGATAACCGTCTGCTCATCATCTCGCTTATCCGCAGGCATCATGCCGTACTCATGCAAACGATCCAACATCGCATCCAACTCAGCTTTATCAGCTGCCCGAACTTGCTCAATCGGCTCTACCAAAAGCCCCAGCTGGTCGCGCAGCGTAGTTTGCACGCCCCGCAGATAACCTACCGTAGGTGGTAAATCATGAGTATTCACCGCAGACATACAGTTCACCCGGTAGTGATCTGCATGCATCGGAGAACCATCGTCTTCCTTTTCAAACCACAAGATGGAAGTACCCAAGATACCGCGGTCATTTAGGTAGCCGCGGACCCATGGTTCAACCGTTCCCAAATCTTCACCGATAACTACGGTGCCGGCACGCTGTGCTTCCAACAGCAGCACACCCACCATCGCCTCGTGGTCGTAGTAAACGTAACAACCGTGGTTAGCAGTCTGCCCTATCGGAATCCACCACAGGCGGAAAAGCCCCAAAATATGGTCAATTCGCACAGCACCGGCGTGCGCAACCGCAGCTTGAATCATGCGGCGCAGCGGCGCGTAGCCCGATGCTGCCAGGGCGCGTGGGTTCCATGGTGGCTGCGACCAGTTCTGCCCCAGCTGCGAATACATGTCTGGTGGAGCGCCCACGTGCATATCGGAGGCGAATAAATCTGGGTTAGACCAAACTTCTGATCCCTCTGGGTGCACGCCAACGGCCAAGTCAGACATGACCCCAATGCTCATTCCGGCATCCAACGCCGTCTGCTGAGCGGCTTCCAACTGCTGGGAAATAATCCACTGGCACCACTGGTGGAAGAGGATTTCCTGCGCATGCTTTTGCACAAATGCAGGTACGCCCGGAGCATTTACAGAAGCTAGCTCTGCAGGCAGGTCCGTGCCGTAAACTTCAGCCAACACACACCAGGTAGCGAAGCTTTCCAAGCCCTGCCCCGCCTTCTGCGCGTAAGCAGTGAATTCAGCTTCGCGCTGGGCAGACAGGCCCAGGGAGAAGATTTCTCGTAGTGCCGCAACCTTCGCAGTCCACGAGTTATCGCGGCTAATCAAACCTGGCAACCCTGGTTTTTCAGTGCGGGAAGCTTCCAGCAGGCTCTCGACTTGCAGCTTAGCAGCTGGCGTAAGCTGCGTATATTCAGCAATGGACTGCGGATGGATGTACAGCGGGTTCAAGAACTGGCGGGTCACCGGCAGGTATGGGGAAGACTCGATCGGAGTCGCGGGGGAAGCCGCGTGCATCGGGTTCACCAGGTGGAAATCTGCTCCGAGGGCGCCAAATTCGCGGTTCAGGTTAGCCAGTACCTTCGCATCGCCCATCCCCCACGCGTCTGCGGAGCGAACGGAATAAAGCTGTGACGAAACCCCCCACTGCTGAGCCCGAGTTTGTAAAGCTGGTGGATCGATACGGTTTGGCACAACAATCAGGTGTGCCTGGGCTACTTCACCATTACCTACGTGGGCAATCACCTTGTGGTAGCCGGTGGGAATCCACTGTTCCAAAGCGAAGCTAGCCCGTCCGCGCCACTGGCCAGCTACCTCACGGTCAGGATCCCAGTTGTCGATTTGGTTTAGGTACGCCTGTGCACCGTCCTCGAGCAAGATCTCTACCCACACGGACTGTCCGGCGGGAACGTGCACGTGCAGTTCCTGCCAGTTGCCCTGACGCTTGATAGTGCAAGCCGGCAAAGTGGTGAGCCAAACATCTTCGTAGGCGGCGCGTAGCAGGTTATCCAGTTCTGCTCCGTCTGGAGTTAGTGAGATTGGGTTGCCCAGCGCGCGCAGAGCCTGCACCAGCGTTTCAGGGGCTACTTCACAAAGGTTTCCGTGCCAATCCCAGTAAGTCGTAGAAATGCCGTTTTTCTGGGCTAATTCCTGGATACGGTTAACTGTCTCTGGGGGAACAACGGGATGGGACATTTGCACTCCTGCGTGTTAAACATCTAAAGATTGGAGACAACTATTATTGCACGAACACGCCCGGTTGCTAACATTTGATGAAAAATTCAGAGAAGTTCCCTTTTCATTTGTTCCACTACCCCATCTGCGTCGGGGCCGGTAACAATCTGCACGTAGTTGCCAGAGCAGACTACTGCTAAAGGATTTGTTTGGCGAATCAGCGTTTCATTTACCAGATGAGGATCCTTAACCCGCGCGCGAATTCGCATCATGCAGGGTTCAAGTTCCACCAGATTTCCGGTGCCACCTAATCCCGCGATTAGCTGAAGCGCTTTTTGGGTCACAGTTATTCCTCTCTTTTTCTTAGTTGCCTGTTTTTCAAAAAACCTATTTTCATAGGTACTTTTCATAGGTGCCGGTTTTGATACTCTGTGTCATCAACTGTGGTTTTCTATGTGGTGCGCACATTTAAAACCCACCACCGGCTCTGTAATCCAACTCACATAATAATACGCTTAGGGTTGAAGCACAACTTAAAACTTATCGATTCTGCACGTTTTGAGCTTTCCTAAATACGTTTCCCTTCTTTTGGCGATGCTTCGTGCGCGAAAAAGCCCAATGGGTCAAAATATAACTATGGCTAAACTAATTGAGATTCCTCAGATCGACACTGAACCGCTGGCTTCAGTTTTGCGTTCTTTGCAGCTTACGCGAACTGGCTCTGATTCTTTCCAAGCAAATTCTTTACCACAGATGAAACGTATCTATGGCGGTCAAGTTTTAGCCCAAGCATTATTAGCCGCTTGTAATACTTTAGATTCCTCTGCCGAGGAACGGATTCCGCATTCCTTCCACGCTTATTTCCTACAGGGTGGGTCTCCGGACGCTCCGTTAGATCTGGAAGTGCGTCGTCTGCACGACGGCCGTTCGTTTGCTTCTCGGCAGGTAAGCGCCTTGCAAGGCGGTACTGAGTTACTGACAATGGTGTCTTCTTTCCAAAAACGCCAAGCTGGGGTTGAGCATTCCGTGCGCGCTCCAGAAGTTCCCGCTCCGGAAGATTTGCGTTCTGCCTTTGAAATTTTCCGCACTATGTCGCATCCGGTGGGTAAGTTCTTAGGCAAAACTGTGGCTTTTGACGTCCGCCACGTGCAGTCGCATCTGTATGCGACAGAAAGCGCGCAACCGGCGAATAATCAGCAGGTGTGGATGCGTCCGCGCGCTGAAGTTCCGGCTCCTTCTGCTGTGGTTTCAAGGATTTTACTTGCTTATGTGATTGATCAGGTGATGATGGAGCCGGCCTTGCGCGCCCATGGTTTAACCTGGCTGACTCCTGGCATGGCGTTGGCAAGTATTGATCATTCAATGCATTTTTACCGTGACTTCGACATTAACCAGTGGTTGCTTTACGATTTGTCGTCTTCATCGGCGCAGGGAGCACGTGCAGTTGGGCACGCCCGTGTCTTTTCCGAGGACGGTTTGTTAATCGCCGAAGCCACGCAGGAAGCTATGCTCCGCCTACCTCCTGATGGAGAGTACGTAAAGTCTAAGTGGACTTTTGATTTCTAGGTTATTAAGGAAGCTATCTGCGACGGGAGCGTTATCCGGAAAGTAAGTTCCGGTGGCGCCCTCGGAATGAGACGGGAAACTTGCCGACGTTACCTGCTGCCGGCCGCGTTTTTCGCAAACTCGTATCAAAATCGCAATTCGATACGAGTTATCTGCAGATTCTAACCCGAAATTCCCAAACTCGTATCGGAATCGAAATCTGATACGAGTTATCTGCAGATTCTAACCCAAAATTCCCAAACTCGTATCAAAATCGAAATCTGATACGAGTTATCCCCGAAATTAGCTTAAAAACAGGGATAACTCGTATCAAAACAAGATTTTGATACGAGTTTCGTTTTTCTTGCCGAGGACGCCTGTAAACCCCTGCTTAAAATCTGATTCCCCTACAATGATGCCGGCTGAGAATCTAAAAGCAGGGTCCCCAGCAACACCAAATGTCGTATAACCCAAAAGCCCCCACCAAAGCGTATAGAAAACCCCGCGCTGTAAGTCCCAGCGCGGGGTTACCTAAAAGGAGGCTCGCCGATTAGTCGCGAGTTAGGCGACGGTGGGTTACGCGGTGTGGGCGAGCTGCTTCCACGCCCAGGCGTTCCACCTTGTTCTTTTCGTAGGATTCGAAGTTACCTTCGAACCAGAACCACTTCGCTGGGTTTTCCTCATCGCCTTCCCAAGCCAAAATGTGGGTGGCAACGCGGTCCAGGAACCAACGGTCGTGGGTGACAACCACTGCACAGCCTGGGAAGTTTTCCAAAGCGTTTTCCAAGGAAGACAGGGTTTCTACGTCCAGGTCGTTAGTAGGTTCGTCCAGCAGCAGCAGGTTACCGCCCTGCTTCAAAGTCAGTGCCAGGTTCAAACGGTTGCGTTCACCACCAGAGAGCACGCCGGCTGGCTTTTGCTGATCAGGTCCCTTGAAGCCAAAGGCAGAAACGTAAGCGCGAGATGGCATTTCTACGTTGCCAACTTCGATGTAGTCTAATCCGTCAGAAACAACTTCCCACAGGGTCTTATCTGGGTCGATACCTGCACGAGTCTGGTCAACGTAGGAAATCTTTACGGTTTCGCCAATACGCAGTTCGCCGCCATCAAGTGGTTCCAAACCAACAATGGTCTTAAACAAAGTGGTTTTACCTACGCCGTTTGGACCAATCACACCGACGATACCGTTACGTGGCAATGAGAAGGAAAGACCGTCGATAAGGACGCGGTCGCCGAAGCCCTTCTTCAAGTCCTTCGCTTCGATAACGACGTTACCCAAACGTGGGCCTGGTGGGATCTGGATTTCTTCAAAATCAAGCTTGCGAGTGCGTTCTGCTTCTGCAGCCATTTCTTCATAGCGTGCCAAACGAGCCTTCGACTTTGCTTGGCGCCCCTTAGCGTTGGTACGTACCCATTCCAGTTCGTCTTTCAGACGCTTCGCTAGCTTAGCATCCTTCTTACCCTGAACTTCCAGACGAGCTTCCTTAGTTTCCAGGTAAGTGGTGTAGTTACCTTCGTATGGATAGAGGCGACCACGGTCTACTTCAGCGATCCAGTTAGCAACGTGGTCCAGGAAGTAACGGTCGTGGGTAACGGCAATAACTGCGCCTGGGTAGGATGCCAGGTGCTGTTCCAACCACAGTACGGATTCAGCGTCCAAGTGGTTGGTAGGTTCGTCAAGCAGCAACAGATCCGGAGCTTCCAACAGTAGCTTACAGAGAGCCACGCGGCGACGTTCACCACCGGATAGCACCTTTACGTCAGCATCAGGTGGTGGGCAGCGCAAAGCGTCCATTGCCTGTTCCAACTGAGAGTCCAAGTCCCAGCCGTTTTCAGCTTCAATTTCGTCTTGCAGCTTACCCATTTCTTCCATCAGGGCATCGAAATCTGCGTCTGGTTCACACATTAATTCCGAGATTTCGTTGTAGCGCTTGAGCTTGGCAACCAAGTCAGCGCGACCCATCTGTACGTTCTCCAAAACGGTCTTATCTTCGTCCAGGGGTGGTTCCTGTAGCAAAATGCCTACAGAGTAGCCTGGAGTCAGGCGTGCTTCACCGTTGGATGGTTCGTCCAGACCGGCCATAATCTTCAAGATGGAGGACTTACCGGCACCGTTGGGACCAACCATACCGATTTTTGCACCTGGCAGGAACGCCATGGTTACGTCATCTAGGATTACTTTGTCGCCGTGTGCTTTACGCGCACGCACCATTGAGTAAATGTATTCAGCCACTTCTACCTTCAACTTCAAAATAGGCTTTGGATGGGTTTTTAACTTCTCAATCCGTTAAAAACCATAGTCTCTTCTATTCTAGTGAGCTTTAGGAAAGTTAGCGACTAAGGACCAGAAAACTAGACGTAAGCCACTTCCCGGTGGGGAGAACAGTAATTCCTACTGCTTCCCCACCCGGTTAGCGTGTTTAGGCGATTAACGCTTCTGGAGCAGATTCAACGCCAAGAAGCTCTTCTGAAGAAAGCATTTCTTCACCAGGTTCCGCGAGCGTATTCCCCTGCAAAGTACCCTCAGATTGATTTACTTCGGACTTTCCAGGATTCGCTATCCCCACCTCATTTGCAGAGTTTTCACCTGTTGCCTTTAGCTGGTGGTTAGCAGAGGTTCCCGGCGTGGCCAGCTGGTTTTCTTGGTGCGCAGGTTTGTTAAAAAATGCCATTCCAAAGTTCAGGTCATGTCCTACTGAGGTTGCGATAACTACCAGTTCCATTCCTTTTTGCCCGCTGGATTCGTTCGTCCACTGGTTTACTTCCAGGCGGCCCGAAACAATCACGGGTTCACCTTTGCGCAGGGAACGCGATGCGTTGTCTGCCAGTTTCCCCCACATGCGGACGGAGTACCAGGTGACTCCCAGGTCATGCCATTGCCCGGCATCGTCGCGTCCTTTGCGACTTACGGCAAGCCGAAACTTTGCCATGGCAGCTCCCGAAGGGTAGGTGCTGTATTCCACGGTGGTTCCTACCCTGCCGCGCATGACAATATTCAGTGCATCCGAGTTTGAAGGGTGGATTTTCCCAATTGGTTTCACCGGTACCGTGGCAGTTTCGGTGGCAGGTTTTTCCGCGAGTGTATAGTTTTCGTTGGTCATTTTTCTATCCTCTGTTAGTTGGTTTTGTTGCGTTTTCAAGGGGTTAGTTTTCTTTTTTCCGAGGGCGTAAGCAAAGCAATCCGGTGCCAAAACTGAGCGCTGAAACCGCTAACGGTAATAGGGCTACTGGCCCGGTTTGGGGTAGGCGGGGGGCACTGTATTGGGGTGCTGGTAGCGGCTGTGGATGCGGTTTGGGTGGCACAGGTTTGGTAGGTGCGGGGGCTTCAGGTGGTTGTGGCGCCGGGGTTGGTGGTTTCTGTGGATCTGGTGGTTGTGGTGCCGGGGGCGTTACCACTGGCGGCGTTGCAGGCGGTTGTTCACCAGGCGGCTCTTCACTGGGCGGCCGGGGCGTTTGCGGCGCAGTTACTTCAAATGATTCAGCCGGTAAGCCAAAAGGATGTTTAACTTCGCGGGCTAATACCGTGGGTTCAATCTGGTCTGCCTGTTTAGCTTCAACCACCCAAGTGTAAAATCCCGGCTGCAAGATGGGGATTTTCTGTGGGTTTGTGGGATATTCGCCGGCTCCGCTCACTGTTACTAGCTGCGTCGCTACCGGAGTTAACCCAGCTGGGACATCTGCACTTTGCTCTGGCATTGCAGGAAACGGGCCGTATAGCGAAGCGCGTAAATTTACTAAAACAGGTTGGGCGTTAAAATCCTGTGGCCACTCGGCTGCCCCCACCGTAATGTGATCGATTACGAAGTCAGTGGGTTTAAGCAGGTTTTGCGCTACAGCTGTTTCAATAGTCAAGGAAACTGGGGACACGTTAGCAGAGGTCTTTAAGGTTGTTTGGAGCCGGCCTTTTACCGGCGGAACCGTAATCAAATCCTGAAAATGTTCCATTTCATAGATTTGAATAACGTCTGCGGGTAGTCCCGTTGCAGTGATTGTTACTGTGACTTCTCCAGGAGACGTAACGCGGAGCTTTAACTCTTGCGGATTGGTTCCCGATTCTATACTGAGAGTTTTTCGCGTTGTTTCGCTTTGCTGTACGGCTTGTAAAGAAGCATCTGTGAACTCTGCGGGACCGGTTACTTCTAAAGAAAGTTTCGCGCCTGGAAACCAAGCTCCGGCGTGAGACTTAACCCCCAGGTTTTCGATCGTGATATGGCGTTTTTCAGCAGAGAGATTCAGTTGCGCTGGCAATGTGTAGGGGCCCGCATAAAGTTCCGCTTTTCGTAACATTTCTTTGGTAAGGGCACCACCATCTTGCGGTACTAAAGAGTGCATTCGCCCAAATATTTCCAAATTGTGTTGGACTGCCCATGAGAAAGATTCAGTGTGCAGCCGGTCTTGGGTGGCTTCAGCTACATAGAAGTGATACAAGCTAGCTAAGCGATAGGTATTCTCAGCGGTAATGACGTTTTCAACATCGTCAAAACCGGTCATCGTTTGCCGGTTTCGCGGGATGGTAGTGCCTACCGGATAACTAGCAATGTTGGTTTCTACCGGCCCGCTAATTCCAGATACCAGTCCCTGACGGTCGCCGTTACAGACCCCCACCATATCCCCCACTGTGGCTACCGCCAGGTAAGTAGGATTATAGGTTTCGTAGGTGTAAGGGTCTGCCCAGGACCACAGCGGGGCTAACCCCGCGATCGTAAAAGCCACAGAAGCTGCAAGTAGGTTTCGTATTCTTCCGGGGCGTTGTTTTCTAAACATGGCTGCCTCACATAGTTTTGGTTTCGGAAGCTTAGTTCCGCTTACCTGCCATTGTGTGAAGCGTTTTAGTGACATGCATCTAAGCAGCAAATTCTCTGTGGATAACTTTCAAGTTTTATTGCCTGTGCACAAATTAGTTTTCAACAGAGGAAAGCTTATTCGGTATCCATAAACCTCCGCGACGCCCTCGGAAAGAAAAATCCCCACTTGCCGCTGAAAACCCAGGTCCCCCTAAAAACCCAGGCCCCTGAAAACCCCACTTTCCCAAAGAAAAAGCGCACTCTCCAGAAGGAAAATGCGCTATTTTCTAGAATCTTAAACTACTGTTGCTGAGCAATCCCCAACTCAACTACCTCGCTGGCTACCTGGCGACATTCCTCTCTGGATGGCCCTTCTCCAGCGGGGAAAAGCACCTTACGGTAGTACACCAACTCTTGGATGGATTCCAAAATATCTGCCAAAGCGCGGTGCCCCCCATTCTTCACCGGAGCTTCTTCAAAAGCTCGGTGATACCAGCGTTTCGCCAGTTCCTTCACGGAAGAAACATCCACCACGCGATAGTGCAGGTGATTCATCAAACTTGGCATATAACGGTCCAGGAACATCTTGTCAGTGCCAATCGAATTTCCTGCTAACAGACCACGCTTCGGCTGCGGGACAAACCGCTTCACATAGGCCAACACCTGGCGTTCTGCTTCAACTAGGCTAATCCCCTGCTCAAGCTCAGCTAACAATCCGGACTTAGTGTGCATATTTCGCACAAAATCATTCATATTCTCAAGGGCCTGCGCCGACGGCTTAATCAGCAGGTCAATCCCCGGATCAAGAATATTTAACTCTTCGTCAGTAATGACCACCGCTACTTCCACAAGCGCGTCATTTTCAACGTCTAAGCCGGTCATCTCGCAGTCAATCCACACCAAAGGGCGGGCAGGAATCTTTTCACTCATACCTACCACTGTACGGACTTTTCAGGCGTAAGGTAAATGCGCCTTTCCAAAAGTGGGGAAAAGCCCAGCTACTATAGTTCACAAAACCGGTCTGTTTTCCGGACAGTTCTGCTTGTTTTCGTCAAAACCGCTAAAATATGGGGCATGACTGATTACCCACTTTCCGCTGTTGAAATAGCCACCGCCGCCAAGCGTTTACAAGGTGTTGCTAAGGAAACGGCTTTGGAACATTCTGACCGGTTAAGCGACGAACTCGGCGTTGACGTGTACCTTAAACGCGAGGACCTGCAACTTTGCCGTTCTTTCAAGGTACGCGGCGCTTACAACAAAATCGCTTCCCTCTCCCCCGAACAACAGCAGCGGGGCGTAGTCTGCGCTTCCGCAGGTAATCACGCGCAAGGCGTTGCCTACGCCTGTGCCGCGTTACAGATTCACGGCAAGATTTTCCTACCTTCAAATACTCCGCGACAAAAGCGCGATCGGATTAAGACGATTGGCGGCCAGTGGGTTGAACGCGTCATTGTCAACGGTGGTTTCGATCAGGCAAATGAGTTGGCGCGAGCTTGCGCAGAATCTGAGAACCTAGTTTTCGTGCCGGCTTACGACGATCCACTGACTATCGCTGGACAGGGCACTATTGGGGTGGAGTTATCCGCGCAAATGCCGGCGGATACTGACACTGTGGTAGTTCCTATTGGTGGGGGCGGTTTGGCCGCTGGGATTGCGCTTTGGTTAAAAACCCATCATCCAGAAGTTCGGATTTTAGGAGTTGAGCCAGCCGGGGCAGCTTCCGGGGCGGCGGCAAAGCGGGCGGGCCACCCGGTTACGCTTTCCGTTTCAGATAATTTCGTTGATGGCACGGCCGTAGGGCGGATTGGCGATACCCCGTTCCCGTTCCTGCGCGATTTGTTGGACGACGTTATTGTAGTTCCCGAGGGCGCTGTCTGCTCTGAAATGCTAGCGCTATACCATTCTGAGGGGATCATCGCCGAGCCTGCCGGGGCTTTAGCTGCTGCGGCAATTCACAGGTATCTTCCCTACCAGCCACAAGGACCGGTAATTGGGATTGTCTCTGGGGGGAATAATGACCTGTCCCGCTATGCGGAAGTCCAAGAACGTTCGTTGCGCCATGAGGGGCTACGCCACTACTTCTTGGTTACCTTTAGTCAAGAACCGGGGGCTTTGCGTCGTTTCTTAGAAGATGTGCTGGGAAATGATCAGGATATTGTCCACTTTGAATACACCAAGAAGAATAACCGCGATACTGGTCCGGCTTTAGTGGGGATCGATATTGTGTCTCCGGATGATTTAGCCGGGTTGTTGAAGCGTATGGAGGCTTCACCGTTACATGTAGAGCGAATTTCACCGGATTCTGAGATTTTCCGGCTTCTAGTGTAAATTTGAGTTGTTGCCTCCGTAGCTCAGTGGATAGAGCAGGTGCCTTCTAAGCACTTGGTCGCAGGTTCGAATCCTGTCGGGGGTGCAGTTTAGGCGGAGTCTTCGACTCCGCCCTTTTTATGCTTGATATCCGCACTTGAGAGGATTCTCTATACCCCCTGTTTCCGATAGGAAGAAACAAAAGTGGCGACCCCTTGCGGGATCGCCACTTTTTAAGTCAGATTAACTCAGCCTTCGACAGAGATCAGACCGGTCTTGTAAGCCTTAGCCAAACGACGAGGCACTCGAACTTCACGGCCCTGTACGCGGATGGTGACGAGCTCAGTCAGCTCAGCCTTCCAGCTAGACCGGCGAGTGCGGGTGTTCGACCGAGACATTTTACGCTTTGGCACTGCCATAGCCGCCACTCCTTCACAGAATAGAAATTAATTAACTTGCCACAGATTACTTTGCCATGTTTAGCCCGGGAATTTCCAGTTAAACCCGCCAAAATACGCTGTGATATTTACCGCGTTTACGCAACCTATCCAGGATACCACCAATCACACTAGATACGAAACCGATAGCTCAGGTTACGAAACTAGCAAAACCGTGCGACTATTAGAAAAGATAGTCAAGCTAAGGAGTAGTACATGCGGAGCGTTAAAGCTGGCACCTGGATTCGCAATGAAATCGAAATCCAGCGTTCCCGGTTTATCACTACCCTAGCCTACACTCCTACTGAAACTGCTGCACGCCAGCTAATTGCCGCGGTACGCGAAGAATACCCAGATGCCCGCCACAACTGCTCTGCATTTGTAGTCAAACCTGAGGGACTAAACGAAATCGGTCACTCAAATGACGATGGTGAACCCTCGGGCACAGCTGGTATGCCCATGTTAGACGTACTATTACGCAACCAGCTAGTTAATGTCACTGCCGTGGTCACCCGCTACTTTGGGGGGATCCTCTTAGGGGCCGGCGGATTGGTGAGAGCCTATTCAACTAGTGTTTCAGAGGCACTAGCTTTAGCTCAGCTGGTCGAACTAAAAACTATGACGCAGTGGGCGCTTCCCTGCCCGCATGCCACCGCCGGACGCGTAGAAGCAGATTTACGTTCCCGCGGGATTGAAATTACTGGTTTGGAATACGACGAATTTGCGCGGATTCTGTGCGCTATCCCACCAGAAAAAGTGGAAGAATTTCACGCGTTAATTGGTTCTATAACTACGGGAACAGTTACTCCAGTGGAACTCTCTCCCACCACTGTAGCTATTCCACTTCAAAACTAGTCTTCAGGAGATACATTGTCGCTGATCGCAAATAAC
The DNA here is from genome assembly GCA_030532515.1 of Actinomycetaceae bacterium. Lineage (GTDB taxonomy): Bacteria > Actinomycetota > Actinomycetes > Actinomycetales > Actinomycetaceae > Gleimia. Next base: position 7,723 of record JAUNKY010000019.1, on the reverse strand, counting down.
ATTACCGAAACCATTGGTAACACCCCGCTGGTGCGGATTAACCGCGTTACCAATCAGCAAGCTACCGTTTTAGCGAAGGTAGAGTCTTTCAACCCTGCTTCGTCGGTGAAAGATCGCATTGCTGTAGCTATTGTTGATGCCGCAGAAGCCTCGGGACAGTTACCTCCCGGCGGTAAGATTGTTGAAGCAACTTCAGGCAACACCGGTGTGGCTTTAGCTATGGTCGGAGCCGCCCGCGGCTATCAGGTAGTGATTTGTATGCCGTCCTCGATGAGCATCGAACGCCGCCTGCTAATGCGCGCGTTTGGAGCAGAACTAATCCTCACCGACCCTAAGTTGGGGATGCGTGGGGCAGTTTCCGCAGCTGAAGAGTTGGTAGCTTCTTCCGAGGGCGCCGTATTAGCCTCTCAGTTCGCAAACCCAGCTAACCCAGCTACCCACGTTGCCAATACTGGCGAAGAAATTTGGGAAGCAACGGGCGGAAAGATTGATATCTTAGTGGCAGGAGTAGGCACCGGTGGCACTATTTCTGGCACCGGCGCATTTTTAAAGAACAAGCAGCCTAACTTGCAGGTAGTTGCTTTAGAACCGGCAGATTCTCCGCTAATCTCCACGGGACAAGCTGGTCCACATGGGATTCAAGGAATCGGCGCTAACTTTATTCCAGAAAACCTCAACTTAGAACTGTTGGATGAAGTTCTTGCAGTGCCCACTGAAGACGCCATGAATTATGCGCGTCGCGCTGCCGCTGAGGAAGGCTTACTGGTGGGAATTTCTGCTGGGGCTGCCCTTTGGGGAGCTGCTCAGCTGGCGGATCGCCCGGAAAATGCGGGTAAAACCATTGTGACGATTTTGCCTGATACAGGTGAACGTTACCTCTCTACCCCGCTGTGGTCTCATTTAGCTGACTGATCGGCTAATCTACTGCTAGTGGGTTTGCCTGAGGCATCCTGCTACGCCACTGATTTAAGGAGTTTTTGTGCACGATTCGGGAATGTCTTTTTGGGCTTTAGCTAAAGAGGACTTGCGCAACGCTAGGCATCGTGACCCGGCAGCTACCTCTAACTGGGAGGTTGCTTTAGCCTACCCGGGGGTACATGCTATCTGGGCGCACCGAATCGCCCACAGCTTGTGGTATAAGGGCTTTCGTACTACGGCTCGAGTGATTTCTTCGATTTCCAGGTCGCATACGGGAATTGATATTCACCCGGGTGCTGAGTTAGGTCGCCGAGTTTTCATCGACCACGGCACTGGCGTGGTAATTGGTGAAACTGCTGTAGTTGGTGAAGACGTAGTGATCTTCCACGGAGTCACCTTAGGCGGGGTGGCGATGGTTAAAGGAAAACGTCACCCCACGGTAGGTTCCCATGTGATGATTGGAGCGGGAGCTAAAGTACTTGGCCCTATTTCAGTTGGGGATGGCTCTAAAATCGGGGCAAATGCGGTTGTTGTTAAAGACGTACCTACTGAACATGTGGCGATTGGGATTCCGGCTACGAATAAACCGCTTTGTGAACAAAGTCGTGCGGCAGACCTGATTGTAGACCCGACGTTATTCATCTGACCTCTAAGGCTTTTAGTGGTTTGTGGCGTGAGCTGTGACTTTTCCCGGTAAACTAAGGGTATGTCACAGCTCACACTGCATTCAAAGTTGAATAAGCTGGTCGATATTGAACGACCAGAGGGAATCGAGCTGGCAACCCTAACCCGCTACGATATTCCCGCGTTAGCGTCCCTCTACTTAGCCGCCTACGACCACCGCTTCACTGCTGAAGACCTGTTAGAGGCCGTAGAGGAAATGCGCATGGCCTTTAACGGAGAGTTCGGCAAACCATTAGACAACTCTTTTGTAGGTGCTTGGATCGACGGAGAGCTGGTTGGAGCAATTCTGCTAACTGTAACCAGCCCTTGGGAAGATATCCCCGATGGAGTACCTATAATCACTGACCTGATGGTGGATCCTAATCACCGCGGACAAGGCATTGCAACGGCATTAGTTGGTGAAATTGCTCTGCGCGTAAAGAAAGCTGGCTACGATTCGATTAGCCTCAGAGTAGATCTGCACGAAGCCGCTCCGGCAGCCCAGCTCTACACTTCCTTAGGCTTTATCGAAAACGATAACTAAGTTTCTACGCCGCGACTAAACTACCGCTGACAGTTCGGACACCAAAAAAGCCGCCGGTTTTGCATTAGCTGCTCTGCAATCTCAGCGCCGCAACGCACACACGGACGCCCTGTCCGGTGATACACGTAAAAGCGTTGTGCCTCAATGTCCAACGGATCTTCAGGCAACAAGTCTTCGGGAAGCATTGTTGAGATTAACCCAGTTTCCAAACCGTCTAAAAGCCCAGCCCGCAGATCATCCCACAGCAACCCAATCCGCTTTTCAGCAACATTGATGCCTTTTCGAAACGGTGAAATCCCCGTCCGAAATAAACACTCAGCGCGGTAAATATTACCCGGCCCGGCAACTACAGACTGGTCCATAATCAGTTCACCAATGGCTCGCTTCCGTGACTTCACCAGTCCAATGAAGCGCGCGCGATCTTCAGGTTGATTCACCAAAGGATCGGGACCTAAACGCCGAAGCACGTCATGAACTTCACCAAAGGTTACCACCGCACACCGAGTGGGCCCAGACAAATCAGCCACCTGGTCTTTCCCGATTATGCGTAGCCGCACCTCTCCTCTAACGGGCGGCGGATTATCAAAAACATCCAGCGGGTAGAAGCGCCATTTCCCATAAAGCCCCAGGTGTACGTGCAGCCATCGAGCCGCTTCATCAGGTCCCTGCCCAAATTTGAGGAAAATATGTTTCCCCCAAGAAGCACTTCCCGTGATTGCTTCCCCATCTAGCAATTCAGCTGAGTCGGCAAAACGCCCTTGTGGGGAAAGCACCGCCAGCGGATACCCCCCAAACTCAGTTAACAGCCGCGCAGTTAAACGATGAATCACGTGTCCTTCAGGCATCGCAATCCCTAAGCTTCTTCAGCAGCTTCTTCTGCAGAAATCACCGGAAAACTGGTGGTTTGCAAGTCCGCTTCTAAAGCCGTGAGCATTTCCGGATCACCTGCGTGAAGGATACTCACAGACATTTCTTGTTTCTGACCCGGAGCAACTTCCAATGCCTGCGCGCATTCAGGGCGGTTAAACGCATTGGTCATAAACTGACAAAACTCCATCGCCAAAGATTCCACCGGACGGTGTTTCAAAGGCTCCCCGGTGAAGAAATGCAAGATCCCCACTCCGCGGCTTACCGGTTGCGCTGAGGTCGCCACAATGTCTGTACGCGCCCCCGAAGCGTGGAACAGTGAAGCACCCACCGTACCATTAGTTTCTTCAACCACCAGGTCAGTAAAAGCAGTATCCAAATTCGCTAACTTACCAATCCACACTTGCGAAAGCTCTTCAATATAAGCTTGCTCATCGGTAGCTGGTAAAGACGCCAACGAAGTGTAGGCAGCTTCTTCCGGAAGTGGAATCAAATCACCATCAACTTCCACCCGCGTTTTCGCTTCAACAATTAATTCCGCTTCAGATGCAGCGCCCTCGTAACGAATATACGGATGCCAACCCAACCCAAGCGGAGCCGGCGTATCCCCTAAATTCTCAGCAGTTAACGTCAAATTCAGTTCGTAAACTCCGTCAGCTTCACTCAGAGTGTAATCAGCTCGCAGCGCCACCGGCACCGGATAGTGCGCATCGCGAATCACCGTCGACAAAGACACGTAATCTTCTTCATGCACATCTACCGTAAAGTCGGCATCTAAAACTAAACCATGTAAGGCTTCGGGTTTCCCAGATGGCCCGTCTGCCAACCGCACGGTCTGCCCCTGCCAAGTGTAGGTAGCCTGCTGAATCCGGTTCGACCAAGGGGCTAACACCGCAGAGCGACAGCCGTCACCCTCAAGGAGCTCCGCGTCTGACGCGTAACCGTCAATCAGATTAAACTCCCCCGTACGCGACGGAACCAGCCACTGCGTGACAACGGCACCACGCGTACAAATCCGCGCCTGCGAATCGTGCAGAGAAATATCGATATAGGTTAGTGCGTCAGACATCGAAGCCTCTTATTTACTTAGGAAGAACAATAGAAACCAGCTTAGGAGCACGGACGATAACCTTCAAAGGTTCGCGCCCTTCCAAGACTCGCTGAGCTACTTCAGAGTTAACTGCCAGGTCACGCAGTTCCTCTTCGGAAATATTCGGAGATACTTCCAGGCGTCCACGAACCTTACCATTCATCTGAATCACGCAAACTACGGCGTCATCTTCAAGCAAAGACTCGTCAGTGACCACTGGGAATGGGTGACGCAGCAAGGATTCTGCGTGCCCCAGCTTTGCCCACAGTTCTTCCGCAATGTGTGGAGCCAACGGAGCTACCATCAACACCAGTGGTTCCAGTGCTTCGCGAGGCACTCGATCCAAACCGGTCAGGTGGTTGTTGAGCACAATCATCTTTGCGGCCGCCGTGTTGAGACGCATGTGCTGGTAGTCTTCGGTAACTTCAGCAATAGTGCGGGCCACCAGCTTCTTCGTTGCCAAATCAGCTTCGTCGTCGGTAACGGTCAGCTCACCCGTTTGTTCGTTAACGGCATTTCGCCACAAACGCTGCAAGAAACGGTAGGCGCCAACCACCGCGCGCGTATCCCAAGGGCGCGAGATTTCCAATGGCCCCATGGACATTTCGTAAACGCGGAAGGTATCCGCCCCATAGGCTTCGCACATTTCGTCAGGGGTGACCGAGTTCTTCAAGGATTTACCCATCTTGCCGTATTCACGGGTAACAGGTTCGCCCTTATAGAACCAGCCTTCTTCCTCGCTACCTTCAACTTCGTCAGCTGGCACGTACTGGCCGCGGCTATCGACGAAAGCGTAGGCCATTACATAGCCTTGGTTGAAGAGCTTGTGGAATGGTTCGGAAGAAGATATGTGTCCCAAGTCGAAGAGGATCTTGTGCCAGAAACGAGCGTACAGCAGGTGCAGCACGGTGTGTTCAACGCCGCCCACGTACAGGTCGGTTCCTCCGGCGGCACCGGCTTCGCGTGGCCCCATCCAGTAGGCTTCATTTGCTGCGGACACCAGCTTATCGGTGTTATTTGGGTCAGTGTAGCGGATTTCGTACCAGCAAGACCCCGCCCAGTTTGGCATGGTATTGGTGTCACGGTAGTAGGTTTGCAGGCCTTCACCCAAGTCGAGTTCTACTGCGGTCCATTCGGTGGCGCGTCCCAAGGCTGCTTCCGGGGAAGAGTTGGCATCGTCAGGATCGAAAGTCCGAGGGCGGAAATCATCGACTTCTGGCAAAGTCACTGGCAACATTTCTTCAGGTAGCGCGTGAACGCGACCATCTGCGCCGTAAACCACTGGGAATGGTTCACCCCAGTAGCGTTGGCGAGAGAACAACCAGTCGCGCAAGCGGAAGGTCACGGTTGGGTAGCCGTATCCCTTTTCTTCTAACCAAGCACTAATCTTTGCCGTGGCTTCTGCTTTATTCAAGCCGTTAAGGCTAATTTCAGCATTTTCAGAGTTAACGATGACGCCGTCACCAGTCCAAGCTCCCTCAGTATGCTCTGGGCCGGGTTGGATGGTGGTGTGAATATCCAAGTTGAACTTCGTAGCGAAGTCAAAATCGCGCGTGTCATGTGCTGGAACCGCCATGATTGCGCCGGTTCCATAGCCCATCAGCACGTAGTCAGCCAAGAATACTGGAATCTGCTTCCCGTTAACTGGGTTAGTGCCGAAGATACCCGTGAAGACACCGGTCTTTTCGCCCTCGCCCTGAGTACGTTCCAAGTCGGAGCGGTGCTTTGCCTGCATGCGGTAAGCTGCGACGGCTTCGCGTGGGGTTGCGTATCCACCGGTCCACTCTGGGCGAGTTTCAGCTGGCCAAGCAGCAGGAACGGTAAGTTCTGCTTCGCTGGCATTCTGGGCACCGACCAGGCTGTGTTCAGGAGCAACTACCATGAAGGAAGCCCCGAATAGGGTATCTGGGCGGGTGGTGAAAACCGTGAGCTGGGTTTCTTCCGTGCCTTGTCCGGCTTCCACTGGGAAGTTGACTGTGGCGCCCTCGGAACGACCGATCCAGTTACGCTGCTGGGTGATGATCTTTTCTGGCCAGTCAACGGTATCCAAGTCTTCTGCTAAACGGTCTGCATATGCGGTGATACGCATCATCCACTGGCGCAGGCGGGACTTGAAAACTGGGTAGTTGCCACGTTCGGAACGCCCTTCGTTAGTCACTTCCTCATCAGCCAAAACAGTACCCAAGCCGGGGCACCAGTTAACCGGTGCTTCAGAAACGTAAGCTAAGCGGTATTCGTCTAATAAAGCAGCTTTCTCTTTGGCATCCATCTGCTCCCATGGCGTGCCACCAGTGGATTTCTGGCCGGATTCAAATTTGGCGACCAACTCAGAAATTGGGCGCGCAGAACCTGCCTTGCCAGCCGGGTTCTTTGCTTCTGGATCGTAGTAGGAGTTAAACGCCTGCAAGAAGATCCACTGGGTCCACTTTACGTATTCATCGTCAGTGGTTTGGAAAGACCGACGTAAGTCGTGGGACAGACCGATGCGACGCAACTGCCGACGCATGTTATCAACGTTTTGGTCAGTGGTGATGCGTGGGTGCTGGCCGGTTTGGATAGCGTACTGTTCTGCGGGCAAACCAAAAGCGTCGAAGCCCAAAGTGTAGAGTACGTTCTTACCCTGCATGCGCTGGAAACGAGCCAACGCGTCGGTAGCAATGTATCCCAGTGGGTGTCCCACGTGTAGGCCCGAACCGGATGGGTAGGGGAACATATCCAGCAAGTAGTATGGGTCTTTAGCAGCCAGTGGGCCCGCTAATTCACCTTCTGGATTGTCCGCGTGGAAAGCGCCGGTTTCAGCCCAGGTTTGCTGCCAACGGGTTTCAATTTCCCCGGCGAGTTTCGCGTCGTAACGGAACGGAGTTTCTACGGTGGGAGTCTCGCTCATATCGTCCTCTTTTCATGCAGTTTAATCACCTATTAGGTTACCGCACTTTAACTATTTGTAGGTATCTTGTTTCAGCAAGGTGCCTGTGCCCAGTCTGAGCTTGGATTGAGCTACATCTAGGTCTGCTTTCCTAGAGAAATTTATTTTCACCAGGCACAATAGAGCTATGACTACTATTTTTGAAAAGATTATCGCTGGCGAATGGCCAGGCAAGTTTGTTTACGCTGATGACCTCTGTGTTGTATTCGCTACTAAGGCTCCAGTTCGTCCCGGGCACGTGCTGGTAGTTCCTCGCGAAGTTTACAACGCTTGGACCGATATGCCTGAAGAACTGGCAGCTCACTTGATGAAGGTTGGCCACCGCGTCGGTAAGGCTCAGCTGGCAGTTTACGAATGTTCCCGCATTGGTTTGGAAATCGCTGGCTTCGAAGTTCCTCACGCTCACCTGCACGTAATTCCTTTGCGTGATGAGAATGACTTGGTTCTGGCTGAAGCTACCGAAGTTTCTGAGCGAGTTCTGGAATCCACTATGCAGGCGTTGCGTTCTGCGTTGGAAGAACAGGGTCACGAAGCTAACGTGCCTTTGACTATTGATTCTCCAGCACTTTCCTGAACTGAATAATTGTTTTAAGGCGGGTTCCTCTGGGAACCCGCCTGTTGTTTTACTCTCAGCACGTCACACCTTCGCACGGGAAACGGCTTTCCGGTGGGTGTCAAGTTGTTGTGAGTTGTTTCAGGTGTAGGTTAATCCCTG
>JAUNKY010000002.1 GCA_030532515.1 Actinomycetaceae bacterium | reverse complement strand
AAACCAGAATACGAACGACTCACAACCAGCTTGGCAAATAACGGAAACGCGTTTCGTATGCGAATTCAGAGGTAGCAGCCCCGCAATTCGCACGGGAAACGGCTTTCGTATGCGAATTCAGGGGTAGCGGCCCCGCAATTCGCACGGGAAACCGCTTTCGTATGCGAATTCGAGGGCGGCAATAAGAAAATCCCCCTCACGCACAGCGCGAGGGGGATTTCAAATACTAGACTCAGCGTGAGTAGTATTCAACGATCAGCTGTTCGTCAGCTACAACTGGAACTTCTGGGCGTTCTGGGCGACGTACCAAGGTAGCGCGCAGACGTTCGAGTTCTACGTCCAAGTATGCAGGAACTGGTGGCAGTACATCGCGGTGTACGCCAGCTGCTGCGATTTCAAATGGAACGGTGGTCTGGGACTTTGGCTCAACCTGAATGGTCTGGCCTGGCTTCACGCGGAAGGATGGGCGGTCTACGATCTGACCGTCTACCAGGATGTGACGGTGTACCACAACCTGACGTGCCTGTGCGATGGTACGTGCGAAACCTGCGCGCAGTACCAGTGCGTCCAAGCGCATTTCCAGCAGTTCAACCAAGTTGAAGCCGGTCTTGCCTTCTGCACGCAGTGCTTCTTCGAATGCACGACGCATCTGTGCTTCACGGATGCCGTACTGTGCGCGTAGACGCTGCTTTTCCTTCAGACGTACTGCGTAGTCGGATTCTTGGCGGCGACGAGCGCGGCCGTGCTGACCTGGTGCGTATGGGCGGCGTTCCATGAAACGAGCTGCCTTAGGGGTCAGCGCAATGCCCAGGGCGCGGGATAGGCGCACCTGACGGCGAGAACGGTTTGCCATGATGGCTCCTTTTCTTTCCTGTTTTCTTTACTTACGAAATCATGCGGTTAAGTGTTAACCGCACGGGGTCGCCTAAATCTTCAGCTACCCAAAAGGTAGTTTTGGAAGTGGCTAAGACCCCAGGTGTTCTCTCTTACTGATAGTAAACAGACAACTTTCATAGTCTACCGTATTTTTAGCAAAGAGCGAATCTTCTCTAACCGTTTCGTGAGCGATCCCTCATATCCGTTTGTGGTTGGCTGGTAGTACTGCGTCCCTTGCAAACTATCAGGCAGGTATTGTTGCGCCGCCACGGCATATTCGCAGTCATGTGCGTAAACGTAACCTTGCCCGTGTCCCAAACGTTTTGCGCCGGGATAGTGTCCGTCGCGTAAATGCAGCGGCACTACCCCACTTTTACCGCCGCGTACGTCTGCAATTGCGGCGTCAATCGCCAGGTAAGCCGCATTTGATTTTGGTGCAGTTGCTACAGCCACCACCGCTTGGGCAAGGATAATCCGCGCTTCTGGCATCCCTATTAACTGCACTGCTTGCGCAGCTGATACTGTCAGTGGCAGCACCGTGGGGTCAGCCATTCCGACGTCTTCAGAAGCACAGATCATAATCCGCCGGGCAATAAAACGTGGGTCTTCGCCGGCTTCCAACATACGTGCCAGATAGTGCAGGGCAGCGTCTACATCGGATCCGCGCATGGATTTAATGAAGGCGCTTATTACGTCGTAATGTTCGTCTTCACCGTATCTGACCAGGGCTGCGTCAGCAGCTTTAGAGACTGAAGTGACGTCAATTTCTTTAAGTCCGGCGTCAATCGCGGTTTGCGCCGCAGCTTCCAAGATCGTGAGCGACCGGCGTGCATCTGCACCGGCAAGTCGGACAATAAGTTCTTCTGCTTCTTTCTCTAGGGCGATGCGCCCAGCTAACCCCTGATTAGAAGTCAAGGCTCGTTCTAACAGTGCGGCAATGTCTGCGTCCGCCAAAGGGTTGAGGGTAAGAAGGATTGAGCGCGATAGTAGCGGGGCAATGACTGAAAATGAAGGATTTTCAGTGGTGGCGGCAATCAGCGTTACCCAGCGGTTTTCTACGGCGGGCAGCAGAGAGTCTTGTTGGCTTTTGGAAAAGCGGTGGACTTCGTCGATGAACAGGATAGTTTCTTTGCCGTCGGCAGCCAGTAGGCGTTTGGCTTGGGCGATGACTTCGCGGACTTCTTTTACCCCTGAAGATACCGCTGATACTTCGGCGAAATGTCTTCCGGAAAGACGAGCAACTAGGTAGGCTAAGGTGGTTTTACCTACGCCGGGTGGCCCCCAGAGGATTACTGAAGAGACTGCTTTGGCTGGGTCGGCAGGTTCCAGTAGGCGGCGCAATGGGGAGCCGGGGGTGAGCAGGTGCTGTTGCCCAACCAGTTCTTCAATCGTGGTTGGGCGCATGCGGGCGGCTAGCGGAGCGCGCGCGTCTGTTTGCGGCACGCCTGCGCTGGTGGAGACTGCAGATTCGAAAATATCCATTTATTTTGTCAAGTTCTCTATAGAAGAAAGCTATAACTGGGGGCTACAAAGCGGTTTCTAAAATAGTTCCAAACTTCCCGCGCCTTCACGCACCACTACCGGCGCTGAATCAGTGTAGTCAATTACCGTAGTCGCTCCGTGATTACCCACGCTGGATGCAACCACCAGGTCCAGTTGATTGCCTAAACGGTCGAAGACTTCTTCACTATCCCACAGGGCTTCATCTTCCCCTGGAAGGATGAGCGTAGAGCACAAGAGCGGCTGGCCCAGTTCTTTTACCAGTTCCAAAGTGAGTTTGTGGTCAGGAATGCGCACCCCGATGGTGTGCTTTTTCTTATTCAGCATCATGCGGGGAATCTCTTTGGTGGCTTGCAAAATGAACGTGTAGGGCCCGGGAGTTACCGCTTTAATCGTTCTAAACGCGTGGTTTCCCACAATCACCAGTGGCCCTAACTGACCGAAATCTGCGCACAGCAATGAGAAGTTATGTTTCTCATCCAGGTGGCGGATTTGGCGGATGACATCCATACCGTGTTTATTTCCCATTTGGGTGCAGATAGCGTAGCCGGAGTCAGTTGGTAGCGCAATTACTCCCCCATTTTCGAGGGCGGAAACCACCTGTTTTATTAGCCGTGGCTGCGGGTTATCGGGATGAATCTCTAAGTAGCTCATAGTTAAAGGATACTCTTTTCCCTGTGACCACACCGGGTAAGCTAGGAAACTCCTGAAAACTTTCTGATTTTATTCAAAAAATAACCTAGTTTGTCAGATTAACTTGCAAGATAACAAATCTGCTTCAGAAAATGAGCAGTAATAAATTTTGCCTATTGTCTCTGTTAAACTAATTCTGCGACATTCTCGGAATTTATTACGCATCTGCGGAGTAATTCCAAACGTAAAATTACGAGGAGGCAGTTTTGATAAAGCTGACAAACCGGCTCCAAGTGCTGGGAACAGCAACAGCATTGACGCTTGTGCTGGCCCCACTAGGAGCACTTGTAAATGCCGAACCCGCCGGAGCAGCCGCTCCGGAAGAGAAAACCATTCAAGAAGTTCAGGGAAATGGCGCTAGCTCTCCCCTGCTTACCTCTGGTAACAAAGGTCCTTTAGTAAGTGTTAAAGGCGTTGTTACCTCAGTTAATACCACTGATGATCAGCGTAAAGGTTTCTTCATCCAGACCCCCGGCACCGGCACTGAGATTCCTGCCGCCGGTTCTCACGGCCTATTCGTTGGACTGGTAAAGAAAACTCTCAAGCACGCTCCGCAAGTTGGTCAATGTGTAACCGTCGTGGGTAGCGTCCACGAGATGGGCGCTCAAAACGCGAACCGCCTAACCCGTTTAGAGAACGTCAAGTCGGTAACGGTCAGCACCGAAGCCTGTGCCCCAGTTACGGCTGTGCCCCTTACACAGATTCCAACTGATGAACAGTTAGAACTACTCGAAGGCATGTTGGTTCGCCCTCAGGGGACTTTCAAAGTAACCTCCATTGCCGAATTGAGTGAAAAGGGCGCCCTCGAGATCGCCACGGAAGCTAACCCAGCAACCAAGATCTTGCTCGACGACCATATCCTTACCCATCTCAAGGGTGGCGCACTGCCTTTCGCCCCTGAAAACGTAACCATCGCCGTTGGAGATACCCTGACATTCAAGTCTGATGTGCTGGTAGATACCAACGGTTCTTTGCGTTTCCAGGCTTTGGCACCAGTTTCTGGGGAAACTAACTCTCCGGTAACTATCACCAAGGCACAGGCTCCCGCTCCAAATCCAGGTGGCGGCGACAGCCCTAAGCCTGGTGAAGGCGGCACGCCAGCTCCACAGCCACCAGCAGCCGGCACCGAAACCCCAATTTCCCAGGTTCAGGGCACCGGCATGAAGTCCACCATGGAAAACCAGCAGGTAACCGTTAAGGGTATCGTCACCGCACGCTACCCACACGGCAACATCAATGGTTTCTACGTGCAGACTCCGGGCACCGGCAAAACCGCTCCGCAGGGTGGATCCGAGGCAATCTTCGTGTACCAAGGTAAGAACGGTTTAGACACGCTGCCAGAACTGGGCACCTGTGTAACCGTCGCCGGCACCGTTAAGGAACACGCGGCACAAAAGCAGCCTAAGGAAGAACAGTTCACTACTCAGCTAACCAACCCAACCGTTACCAAGGTTGAGGGTTGTGAACCAGTAACTCCTTTGGAAATCGCTCAGCTCCCAGCTACCCCGGCTGCTTCCGAAGCAATCGAAGGGATGCTGATTAAGCCCACTCAAAAGCTTGTCGTTACCGACAACTACGAACTCAACACCTTTGGTGTCGTGGGCCTGTCTAAGAGCGGTTCTTTGCTACCACAGCGCACTGACGTGGCCCGCCCCGGCGCTGATGCAGAAGCTGTTGAAGCTGAAAACGAAGCTAACTTCATTAAGCTCGATGACGGCGCTTCTTGGAACTACGCATACAAGTTGAAGAAGGGCGAAAACAAGCCAAACCCTGACCCGCACAACTTCGAACTGCCTTTCGTAACGAAGCAAAACCCAGTTCGTCTGGGCGCGCTGGTTACTTTCAACGACGGGGTTATCTACGAATACCGCTACGGTTGGGTACTGCAGTCCCGTCAGCCAGTTCACGGTTTGGTTAACTCTTCTGTCTCTATCCAGAACAACCGCCCAGCTGCGGCTCCAGTAGTAGGCGGCGACGTTAAGGTAGCTACCTACAACGTACTGAACTACTTCGTACACCTGGGTAAAGACCACAACTGCCAGTACTACGCTGACCGCGCCGGTAATCCAGTTACTTCTAACTCTTGTAGCGTCCGCGGGGCTTACTCTGAAGCTGCTTTCCAAGATCAGCAAACTAAGATCGTAGCCGCTTTGAACAAGCTTGACGCTGACGTAGTTGGCTTGGAAGAAGTTGAAAACTCCTCTAAGTTTGGTAAAGATCGTGACTTCGCACTGTCTCACCTGGTAAATAAGCTAAATGAAACTAAGGGTGGCTCCTGGGATTATGTACGTAGCCCCCAGGAAGTTCCCAACAACGGTGACTTCATTCGCACCGCTTTCATTTACAACAAGACCAAGGTTAAGCCTGTTGGCGATTCCGTCATCTTCGGCGATTCTACCTTCAACTCAATTGCTCGTTCCCCACTGGCGCAAAAGTTCGCTCCGGTTGTAACTGACAAACAAACTGGTACTGAATTCGTGGTCGTTGTAAACCACTTCAAGTCAAAGCGTCCTCCTCAGGGCGGCCAAAACCCAGAGCAGAAGGATAAGAACGACGGTCAGGGTGGCTGGAACCCCAAGCGTGTAGAACAAGCAGAAGCTTTGGCTACCTGGGCTAACCAGACCTACGCTGGCACCCCAGTATTCCTAATCGGCGACTTCAACTCTTACTCTCAAGAAGATCCGATTATCGCCCTTGAAAACCTGGGCTTCACCAAGGTGCCAACCCAGGGGCACTCTTACCTGTTTGGCGGTCGCGTAGGTTCCTTGGACCACGCAATTGCTAATAAGGAAGGGCGCGCGATTGTAAACGGCGAAGCAAAGGTTTGGGAGATTAACGCTCACGAACCAGTAGCTTTGGAATACTCTCGCAAGAACTACACTGCTTCTGATTTGTACACCCCAGACGAATTCCGTTCTTCTGACCACAACCCAGAAATCTTCGGGATTAACGTCATCAAGGCAAAGGACGATTCTGGTTCTACTCCTGGACCAGATGCTCCTAAGCCTCCAAAACCAGATACTCCTACCCCACCAAAACCAGATACCCCTCCAGCAACTACGCTGAAGGCAATCTCTGAAATTCAGGGCACCGGCATGAAGTCGCCACTGGTTGGCGAAACCGTTACCACTAAGGGTGTCGTCACCGCAGCTTACCCAACTGGTAACCTCAACGGTTTCTACATCCAGACTCCAGGTTCCGGCGCTACGTTGCCAAAGGCTGGTTCGGAAGCTATCTTCGTTTACACCGGTTCTAAGAATCTGGGTGTAATTCCAAAGATCGGTTCCTGCGTACAGGTAAACGGTACGGTTGCTGAATATGGCTCTAAGAATGCTAAACACGACTACGAGTTCTCCACCCAGCTAACCAACCCAACCGTGACCGAAGCTCAGGACTGCGCTGCAGTTACTGCCTTGGAACTGCCTGCGGTACCTGCCACCGACGCTGAACGCGAAGCAATCGAAGGTATGCTGGTACAGCCAGTTGGTCAGATTACCGTTACCGACAACTACGGTCTGGGCCAGTACGGTACCCTGACCTTGGCATTCGGCGCTACCCCTCTGATGCAGCCAACTGACGTTGCCGCTCCAGGTAGCCCAGAAGCTGCCGCAGTAGCAGCTCGCAATGAGGCTGCCGCAGTTGTTCTTGATGATGGCGCAACCTGGAACTACCAGAACGCTCCATCTAAGGGCGCTCCGGATCCACGCGCTTCTGCCCTGCCATACCTGAACTTGGAGAACCCAGTTCGTGTAGGCGCTCCAGTAACCTTCAAAGATAGCGTAGTGTTCGAATACCGTTTCGGTTGGGTTCTGCAGCCACGCCAGCAGGTTGTTGGCTTGGAACACTCACCTATCTCGGTTGCCAATAACCGCCCAGTTAAGCCAGAAGTTGTAGGTAACGTTAAGGTAGCTACCTTCAACGTGCTGAACTACTTCACTGACCTGGGTGAAAACGAAAAGGGTTGTAAAGCCTACGCAGACCGCGAAGGCAACAAGCTGGGTACCAACCGTTGTAAGGTACGTGGCGCTTACTCGGCCGCTGCTTTCAAGATGCAGAAGGATAAGATCGTAACTGCGATCACCGCCCTCGATGCCGATATCGTCTCCCTAGAGGAAATCCAAAACTCTGCGGAATTCGGTAAGGACCGTGACCATGCCCTGTTGGATTTGGTTGCTGGCTTGAACGAACGCGCGGGCTCTGAGGTTTGGGCTGCAGTTGCTTCCCCAGCAAACGTGCCTAACAATGGCGATGCGATTCGCACTGCTTTCATCTACAAGAAGGCTGTTGTTAAGGTTGAAGGCGAAAGCCTGATCCTCGACGACCAGGCTTTCACCGGTGTGGCTCGTTCCCCACTGGCACAGAAGTTCGTTCCAGTTGTCGATGATAAGCACCAGGGCACCCCATTCGTGCTGATCGTCAACCACTTCAAGTCCAAGGGTTCAGTTGCTAAGGGCCGTGGCCAGCAAGAAGGCGACTTCAACGGTCAGGGTAACAACAACCCACTGCGTGTTGAACAGGCTGCTGCGTTGGGTAAGTTCGCTAAGGATAACTTCGCGGATGTACCTACCTTCCTTCTGGGCGACTTCAACGCCTACTCGAAGGAAGATCCCATCACCACCCTGGGCACCGCGGGCTTCACCAAGTTGCCTACCGAGGGTCATTCCTACGTTTACAAGGGCCTGTCTGGTTCTTTGGACCACGTCCTCGCTAACGAATCTGGCACCAAGCTGGTTTCCAACACCAACGTTAAGGTTTGGGAGATTAACGCTCACGAACCACTGATGTTGGAATACTCTCGCCACAACTACAACGTGACGAACCTGTATGCAGCTGACCAGTGGCGTTCTTCTGACCACAACCCAGAAATCTTCGGGTTGAATGTCGTCACCAAGAAGCCACAGACTCCAGATACGCCAACTCCACAGCCTCCAGTGATTGACCTAACTGACGCTAACTTGTTGGTTGCGAAGCCAGAGTACAAGGTAACTGACACTTTGGAAGCTACCTTCGTTTTGGCTAAGGAAACTACCGCTAAGGAAGTTGATTTCTTCATCTACTCCAAGGAAACTTACATGGGCCGCGCTCAGCTGGTTAAGAACCCTAACGGCGCTGGCATGATTGCTAAGATTTCTTGGAAGATCCCAGCTGACTTCCCGCTTGGCGCACACCATGTGGTAGTTAAGAGCCTGGATAACCAGGAACTGCTCCGCCAGCCTGTCACCATCGTGAAGACTGGTGAACAGCAGCCGGCTCCTGGTAAGGACCAAACCCCTGGTAAGGATAAGGCTCCACAGCAGCCTAAGGCTCCTGCTCAGCCAGGTAAGCAACTGCCTAAGACCGGTCTGACCGCTGGGGTTGCATTCGCTGGTATCGCGGCTTTGTTCGCCGGTGTAACTTTAGTTGCTTGGCGTCGCCGCTCCTAAGCTAACCTAGTTTAGTTCCTAAAGGTCCCCGAGTAGTTTTACTCGGGGACCTTTTTGTCCGCTGAACTGTAACTAGCTGCGTCGCTAACTACGTTGCTATCCAGCAGAAATCTGTCTCAACTTTTTAAACACGTGTTATCTTGAGTCTAAGCGTTTAACGTTAAAACGCCTCATCACAATCCCTGAAGTTCGGAAGAAATAGGTGGTAATAAGAATGAAAACTGCTTCCCCTCTTTGGAAAAAACTCCTTTTACTGGCGGGAGTTCTCTCAGTGATTTTGAGTCTCAGCGTGGTTGGGGTCTTTAAGTTAGGACTCTTTGACAGTGCCACTGAAAAGCATCTGCGCTCGGCGTTGGCGGAGCCTACCACCACGGTTACGCTGCCTGCGCAGATTAGTGGCTCAACTTGGCAAGAAGCCTTAATCGTCTGTCCTTACACTGATGCTGCAGCCGTTCCTGCAGCTTATCAAACGACCTTGGAAAATTTTTCCACCCAGACAGAATCTTTCAACTGGGTACTCTATAAGCTCTCTGACGGCACGGTCATTGACCACGAGGTGAGCCGTAAAACTGCTGACTTCTGTCGAAAAGATGTGTTTATTGAGGTGACTCCAAAGTGTGAGTTCACGGTTGAGAATCTGGGCGCCGGCCAGGGAACCGTACTTACGCCAAAGTGCTAGGTGTGCTGGTTTAGTTACGCTTAACCAAGTTGGCATTCCCATTTCTTTTCCGAGGGCGCTCCTAAAACGATAACTCGTATCAAAATCTCATTTTGATACGAGTTTCGTGTGTTTTCAGAGGTGTTTTGGGGATAACTCGTATCAAATTTCTGTTTAGATACGAGTTATCCCTATTTGGGCGCCATTTTTGTAGATAACTCGTATCAAAATCTCGTTTTGATACGAGTTATCGAAAACCTGGTCTATAAGCCCGCGTACAAAACCTCGGGTCCTTAAGTATTCCAGTCCCCTACCAACAAAAAGAACGCGAGAAAACTTTCTCGCGTTCTTTTTAAGCTACCTTGGCTTATTCGTCTACTTCATCTTCTTCAGCTACGAAGTCAACGCCAGCTTCAGCACGCTGTTCAGGAGTAATCGGTGCTGGAGCCTGAGTCAGTGGGTCAAAGCCGCCACCGGACTTAGGGAAGGCAATCACGTCGCGGATAGAATCTGCTTTGGTCAGCAAGGACACAATACGGTCCCAGCCAAATGCCAACCCACCGTGTGGTGGAGCACCGAAGCGGAAAGCATCCAGCAAGAAGCCAAACTTTTCCTGTGCTTCTTCTGGCCCAATCCCCATCACATTAAAGACACGTTCCTGCACGTCACGGCGGTGGATACGGATGGAACCGCCACCGATTTCGTTACCGTTGCAAACGATGTCGTAAGCGTATGCCAAAGCGTTGCCTGGATCTTCTTCGAAGTTGTCGATCCAGTCTGGGTTTGGAGAGGTGAATGCGTGGTGTACTGCAGTCCACTTAGAGTTACCCAAGTCAACGTCATCATCTTGGCCAGATGGCTTGAACAGTGGAGCGTCGACAACCCAGACGAAAGACCAAGCGTCTTCGTCGATCAAACCGGTACGCTTACCGATTTCCAAACGGGTTGCGCCCAGCAGCGCGCGAGCTTCGTCAGCCTTACCGGCACCGAAGAAGATACAGTCGCCGTTAGCAGCACCGGTTGCAGCTTGCAGGCCAGCGCGTTCTTCGTCAGAGATGTTCTTCGCAACTGGACCGCCCAGTTCACCGTCCTCGGAAATGGTTACGTATGCCAAGCCCTTAGCGCCGCGGGACTTTGCCCATTCCTGCCACTTGTCGAAGGTACGGCGAGGCTGGGAACCGCCTCCTGGCATCACAACTGCACCGACGTATTCGGACTGGAATACGCGGAATGGGGTGTCTTTGAAGAATTCGGTCAAGTCCACGATTTCCTGGCCGAAACGTAAGTCTGGCTTATCGGAACCATACTTTTCCATGGCTTCTTTGAAAGACATGCGGCGGATTGGGGTAGGCAAATCGTAGTCGATAGTCTTCCAAACTGCCTTCAGCACGTCTTCTGCAACCGCAATCACATCGTCTTGTTCCACGAAGGACATTTCCAGGTCCAGCTGGGTGAACTCTGGCTGACGGTCCGCGCGGAAGTCTTCGTCACGGTAGCAGCGGGCGATCTGGTAGTAGCGTTCCATGCCAGCCACCATCAGCAGCTGCTTGAACAGCTGAGGGGACTGTGGCAGCGCGTACCAAGAGCCTGGGGACAGGCGTGCTGGTACCAGGAAGTCGCGGGCGCCTTCTGGAGTGGAACGGGTTAGCGTAGGAGTTTCGATTTCTACGAACTTGTGGTCATCCAAAACGCGACGAGCGGCTTGGGAAACCTTTGAGCGCAGGCGAATCGCGTACTGGGCTGGGCTGCGGCGCAGGTCCAGGTAGCGGTAGCGCAGGCGGGTTTCTTCGCCTACCTTGCCAGAGTCGTCTGCATTGTCAGAGATCTGGAATGGCAGGGCATCACAGGTGTTAAGAATTTCAATGTCGTCGCCCAGCAGTTCAATCTCACCGGTAGCTAAGCCAGCGTTTTCGTTGCCTTCAGGGCGACGCGCTACTTCACCGGTAACTTTTAGAACGAATTCTGAACGGAGTTTGTGAGCGACAGCTTCGTCACGAACCACGACCTGGGCGATTCCAGAAGCGTCACGTAAATCTACGAAAACTACCCCACCGTGGTCGCGACGGCGGTCTACCCAGCCGGCGACGGTTACGGTTTCGCCAACGAGCGAAGCGTTTAGGGATCCGATTTCATGTGTACGCAGCATTTGCGTTCCTCTCTTTTGGGTTGTCGACACCGCTGAACGGGCGGGCGCACTTTCTATGATAAGACTTGTTTCCACGGCTTAAAAACCGTTTTCTGGCTACGTAGTATTATGAAACCTATGACACACTCTTTTTCTGCTCAGCTTTCGAACCGCACGTTGCTTTCTGTGGCGGCTTTTTCACTGATTACCGGGTTTGCTTTTGAGGCAATGGCAACTACTAACGCTATGCCGGCGGTGATTGCGGATTTGGGTAGCGATACCTGGTTTTCCTTGGCTGCCGGAGTGGTTTTGGCGGGGCAGATTTTAACGACGGTGTTTGCCGGTTGGCTCAGTGACCGCCAGGGGGTGGCGCGCCCGCTGTTTTTGGGGGTGACGGGGTTCATCCTGGGGTCGGTGCTTGCCGGTTTGGCGCCAAATCTAGTGGTTTTTGTCTTCGCGCGAATTTTGCAGGGTTTGGGGATTGGTTTTACGATTGTGCCGCTTTACGTGATGATTGGGGCGTTAATCGAGGCTGAGTACCGGCCCAAGTTATTCGCTTCTTTTTCGTATGCTTGGGTAATTCCTTCGATGGTGGGTCCGGCGTTGGCTGGTTACATTGTGCATGTTTGGCATTGGCGCCCGGTGTTTCTGATGGTGTTGCCTTTGGCTTTTGTTGGGTGCGCACCGCTGTTTCCGTTGGTGAAGCGGATGCCGGCTAAAGAGCAGATTTCTTCCGAGGGCGCCACTGAGCCTGTTCAGCGCCCTCCCCTGCTCCCAACCGTGGCACTTTCAACCTCAATCGGTTTAATGCAGTTTGCTGGTGGTACTTCCGGTTATGTGGCGGTTGGTATCGGTGTGTTCGCAGTGGCACTGTTTATTTATGGGATTACGCAGCTGTTTCCGGCGGATACTTTCAAAGCTGCTACGGGCGTGGGGGCTATGTATGGCACGCGCTTTTTGCTGATGGCGACTATGATCGGCACCGAGTTCTTTATCCCGCTGATTCTAAATCGCGAGCATGCTTGGACTTTGGAGCAAACCGGTTGGGTCCTAACTTTGGGGACTTTGACGTGGACTTTGGGGTCTTTTATTCAAAGTAAAGTTGTGCGGGTAGAGATGCGTTTGCGCCTGCCGATTATTGGTGCCGTGATTGTTTTTGCCGGGGCGCTTTCTTTAATCGCTTTGCCTTTTGCCGGGTTGAATGTTTATCCGTCGTTGGTTGGCTGGGGCGTAATTGGCTTAGGGATGGGCATTATGACGGCGACTATTTCTGATCTTTCTTTGGCGATTACCCCGCAGGAACACCACGGGGAGGTCTCTTCAAAACTGCAGCTTGCTGATGCTGCAGGTCCGGCGGTAGCTACCGGGATCTTTGGTTTAGCGTTGGGTTTGTGGGGTAGTTTCTTAGAAGCGACGAATCTGACGCTGCCGACTTATCTGCCGGCACCGCTTTTGGCTAGTTTGCTGGCGGGATTGGGGATTTTTACCGCCTGGCAGAATCGGAAGCTGGTAGTTCCGTCCTCGGTAAGTAAACTTATGGAGTAACCTGGCCGGTTGCGGGTGTCTTGTAAGGGAACTCACCCGGCGGTGCAGCGACTTTGGGCGACAAACCGTGTAGGGTTGATTAAGTTGCGAATCTCCTCAGGTTTGATGTGCGGTCCGCTTAGCAGAAGGTTAAGCCGGTAGGTATGTGTGGTTTTAGGAGAACGCAGTTTTAAATGCAGTTTTCCGATTTTGAAATGGATACCATGACTACTTTTGCTGACCTCAATTTACCTGAAAAGGTGCTTTCTGCGATTACTGAAATGGGTTACGAAACCCCTACGCCAATCCAGGAACAGGCAATCCCCTACCTGCTTGAAGGCCGCGATATTGTTGGCATTGCCCAAACTGGCACGGGTAAAACCGCGGCGTTTGGTTTGCCGATGTTGGCGCACATTGATCCGACTTTAAATGCTGTGCAGGCGATTATTTTGGCGCCTACCCGTGAACTGGCGATGCAGTCAGCCACGGCTATTGAATCTTTTGCCGCGCACTTGCCTAAGTTGAAGGTGGTGACTGTCTATGGCGGTGCTTCCTATACGACGCAGATTAAGGGTTTGAAGTCCGGTGCGCAGATTGTGGTGGGTACTCCTGGTCGCGTTATCGATTTAATCGAAAAGGGCGCGCTGAAGCTGGGGAGCGTCTCGGTTTTAGTCCTGGATGAAGCTGATGAAATGCTGCGAATGGGCTTTGCAGAGGATGTTGAGACGATTGCGGCTTCTATGCCTGAGTCGGGGCAGCGTCTCACTGCTTTGTTCTCTGCCACGATGCCTGATTTCATTCAGCGTGTTGCCGACCAGTATTTGACTGATCCGGTGCGGATTGAAGTGGCTCGTCAGTCTTCTACGGTTGAAAATATTCAGCAAACTTACGCGGTGGTTCCGTTTAAGCATAAGCTGGGGGCTTTGGGCCGCGTGTTGGCTACTCGCGATGAGGATGCAGCGATCGTTTTCGTGCGTACTCGCGTGGATGCTGATGAGGTTGCGGTAGATATGGCTACCCGGGGTTTCACGGCCGCAGCTATTTCGGGTGACGTTTCGCAGAATGAACGTGAACGGATTGTATCGCGTCTGCGCGATGGTTCTTTGGATGTTTTGGTGGCTACTGACGTGGCCGCACGTGGTTTGGATGTGGAGCGTATCGGGTTGGTTATCAACTTTGATGTGCCGCGGGAAACTGAGGCTTATGTGCACCGCGTGGGGCGTACTGGTCGCGCGGGCCGTACGGGCCGTTCGCTGACTTTCTTTACCCCGAAGGAACAGTTCCGTTTGCGTCAGATTGAGAAGCTGACGGGGACGAAGATGGAAGAGATTGTGATTCCTTCCCCGCGTGAGGTGTCTGAGTTCCGTGCGCGCCGTTTGTTGGCTTCTATGCCTGAGCGTATTGAGTTGGGCCGCTTGGAGCTTTACTACGATTTAATGCACGAGATTCGTCATACTACGGATATTGAGATTGAAGATATTGCGGCGGCTTTGTTGGCTTATGCGATTGGCGATAAGGGTCCTTCTGCTGAGGAGCGTCGTGGTAGTGGCAAGATTCGCCGTGAGGAAGAGATTGACGATGATGGTAACTTCGTGGCGGCTTCGTTTGAGGCAGGTCGCGATGGTTCCGGCAAGAAGTCGCGTTTGAAGGCGGCGAAGCCAAGTTCTTCACCGCGTATTTCTTCGGGGTTCTCCCGTCGTTACCGCGTGGAAGTTGGTAAGCGAGACGGGGTTAAGCCGGGTGCGATTGTGGGTGCGATTACCGGCGAGGGCGGTGTTGATGGCTCTGATTTAGGTCGGATCGAAATCTACCCTACTTTCTCATTAGTTGAGCTCTCTGGTGAGCTGTCTGAAAAGGCTGCTTCTAAGATTTCGAAGGCTTTTGTTTCGGGTCGCCAGTTGCGGATTAAGGAAGATACTGGCCCTGGTGGTGCTCGCGGGGAACGTAAGGAAGGTGGCGACCGAGCGGATCGCCGTGATAAGGCGGATCGTTCTGGCGGTAAGCGCGACAAGCGGGGCCGTGCAGACGCTGGGCGTCATGAGCACGGGTCTTTGAAGGGACGCGAACGTGGACGTGGTGGTTCTGGCCGGGCTGACCGGAAGGGTTTTTCCGCTGGTAAGAAGCGCAAGTAGTTTAAAACTTCCACGCTTTTAAGAAATGCTTTAATTTAGTTTTACCATTTCTTTACTAACAGTGTTTTTGGTGTTACCCTATTGGTTATAGGACTTATTTAGCGATTGCCAATGACGCGAGCTGAGTCCTATATTCCGAGTTAAATTTGCGTGTTTTCTTTACATTCAGCAAATTTGGTGGCGGGTCACTTTGAGAGTGACCCGCCACTTTTATTTAGTTTTTAGTAACTTGGTTTAGCTCCAGCGTCGACGCATTAGAACGCCTAGCGCCAGGGCTACTGCCGCTACCCCTAGTAAGGTGGCAGAGTTAGTACCAGTTACCGGCAGTTTTGGCTTAACTACCTTTGTGTAGGTGTTCACGAATTCTGCCTTTGCTACTTCAGCAGAATCTACAGTTACCTTTTGGGCTTCTGGAACTGCTACCTTGTAGCCAGCTACCTTCGCAGAGTCCTTGTGTTCGCTGATGACACATTCGGTGCCGTGGCGAAGTTCTGGACCGGTTACGGTTGCTCCGGCCTTTACCTTGAGGGTGCCGGTGGCGCCGCCACTACATGCGTAGTTGAAGGAGAATTCTTTATCCGTCTTCAGACCCTTTACAGTCTTGGTGATAGAGAACGTACCCTTCAGCATGGTGTAGGCATTGTCGAAGGCTACGTCAGTGGTGGTTTCAGAGACGATGGTGAGGTCCTTAGCTGCTGGTACAACCACCGTGTAATCGTCCACCTGAGCTGAGGCTTCATCTTCAGTAACCTTACATACGGTGCCGTGGTCGAATTCTGGACCTACTACGGTTTCTCCGGCTTTAACCTTGAGGGTTCCTTCAGTGCCAGCGCAGTTGTAGTTGAAAGTAAATTCCTTATCAGCTACATCTTCTGCAAGCACATCAGTTACCTGCTTAGTTACCGAGAACTTACCCTTCTTAATCGTGTAAGCATTTTCGAAGGCTGCGTCAGTGGTGGTTTCAGAGACGATGGTGACATCCTTAGCAGCCGGAACCACTACACTGTAGTGTTCTACCTGAGCAGAAGCCGCATCCTCAGTGATCTTACATGCGGTACCATGAGCAAATTCAGGGCCTTCAACAGTCTGACCTGGCTTAACCTTAACGGAACCTTCCGTACCAGCACAGTTGTAGTTGAAAGTAAACTCCTTATCAGCAACCAAAGCATTATCAATGCCAGTTACCGACTTAGTAACCGAGAACTTACCCTTCTTAATCGTGTAAGCATTTTCGAAGGCTGCGTCAGTGGTGGTTTCAGAGACGATGGTGACATCCTTAGCAGCCGGAACCACTACACTGTAGTGTTCTACCTGAGCAGAAGCCGCATCCTCAGTGATCTTACATGCGGTACCATGAGCAAATTCAGGGCCTTCAACAGTCTGACCTGGCTTAACCTTAACGGAACCTTCCGTACCAGCACAGTTGTAGTTGAAAGTAAACTCCTTATCAGCAACCAAAGCATTATCAATGCCAGTTACCGACTTAGTAACCGAGAACTTACCCTTCTTAATCGTGTAAGCGTTATCGAAGGCAACGTTAGTGGTTTCTTCGCCAACAATAGTTACCTGCTTAGCCTGCGGCACTGCTACCGTGTAGTTTGCCAAGTTAGCGGATGCGGCATCTTCGGTAACTGTACAGACTGAGCCATGGGTCAGGTCACCGCTTACTGCAGTGGCACCGGCTTTGACAGTTAGCTTACCGGTTTGTCCCGCGCCACAGTCGTAGTCAAAGGTGAAGTCTTTATCTGCCAAGAGCGCTTGGTTGATGCCTGAAACGGTCTTGGTAACTGAGAGCTTACCCTTCTTTGCAACATAGGCGTTTTCAAAGTTCACAGGGGTAACTTGGTCAGCCAGCACCAGTACCTGTTGGTTTGGCTGCAGATTTACGTCATAGCCTTCAACCTCCGCATTTTCAGGTACTTCTGAAATCAAACAGCTAGAGGCAGCTGGAATGCCGGGGCTTTCCTTCACCTTGCCAGCTTCTACGTACAGCTTTCCCTTGTAGTCTTCGCCACAGTCATAGGTGAAGGCGAATTTCTTTCCGGCCACCAGAGCTGGGTCAATGCCGGTTACAGTCTTGTTGATAGAGAACTTACCCTTCGAGATTTCGGCAGTGTTTCGAATTTCTACGGAAAGGGACTTCTTATTCTCAATGGTGAGGTTCAGTGAGTTCTCGCTACTGGTACGACCAAACTTGAATACCGGCTTCTGCCAAATCACGTCTGGGACATTAGGCATTTCTTCAGTCAAAGTCAGTACGGTGCCCTGCGGGAAGGTGCCGTTGTACTGAGCTGGTTTACCAACTTCAACTTCCAAGATAGCTGGGTTAGCCGGAGCTACCCATCCGTGGAAGTCTGCTGGGCTCTTGCCGTCTGGAAGTACCCACGCTGCCTTTACTTTGAACTTAGTTCCGGCAGGTACCAGTGGGAAGCCTTCACCGGTGATCAGCTTGGTAGCTTTAAATGAACCGAAGCCGTCTTCCATCTGAATGTCAATGGTGAAGGATTCAGTGTAGGTACGGGTGAAAGATTGAATGTCTCCGGTTTCAGCTACTTCAGCGGTGTTGGTGTATTCGACGCCTTGCTGTACGAAACCGGTATCAGAGATTGGCAGTGCAGTGTAGCCAATGCTGTAGTTCGTATCGGGCATCCAAGGGCCGGTTAGGGTGAAGATAGCTTCGCGGTCAGAAAGCAAATCCACAGAGAAATCGTAGTTACCGAATTCTGTCGTTGCATCCACACCTGCTGCGTTAGTCAAGTTTGGCTTTGGGTTCGGACGGATTACGCCTACTGAGTTACCTATACGCAGGTAGAACTGAGACATGTCGGTCCCGAACTTCTGCCCCGGGGCCAGCGTATCGCGGATGACGATAGTACGCATAGTCTTACCATCAGGCGTGTAGTTTGGTAACTTCTTTAGGAATGGAGAACCAAAGCTGATACTCCATACAAGTGCCGCAGATTTCGGTCCCAAAGGGCTAATGGCCTTCCCGAATGGTGATTCGGTATAGACTTCGGTCGCGGCCGCCCCGATGGGAACCCCACCTGGCAGAGTGACTGCCACAGTCTGCTGGTCATTTACTTTGAAATCAACCGTGTTCTTGGTAGTTGCTTGGGTGGCCTGCAAGAGGGCGGAACCAGAGCCTTTAATATTGTGCTTACCACGGATCGCATCGGTGAAAGTACAAGCCAGCTTCTTAGCTTCAACTGTACAGTTAGCTGCAGTTACCCCTTCAAAAACCAGTTCCTTAGTGGTACCTGGTTCGCGGTTATTAAACTCAGGTGGCAGTGCAATTGAGAATGACTGTCCAGGCTGAGGGTTGGCATTAGTTGCATCCCAAGTAAACTTCATTTTCACAACGTCGTTTACTCGTGCGCCACCGCTTTGTTCGTTGCCGTTAGCATCACTGCGGACCAGCTGATCGATATTGATTACGATATCTTGATTGTCGGTTGGTGCTGCACCGGCAGAGGGCAGGTAACCGAAACCAGTCATAACCAATGCTGCTGACGCCACAAGTGCCATACCGGCCTTGAAACGGTTAAAAGCGGAGGAGTTGAAAGTGGTTGCTTTCATCGAAATGACCTCCTGGCATATTAGTTTATTATTTAAACAATCTAAGTTAAAGCAAAACGCTTCAGCTGCCACAAAGACATTAGACTGCTACTTTAAATTTACAAGAATCAACGATCTTTATAAAGCGTACGGAGAATCAACTAAGCAAGCGGTCAGTTTCTCAGAGGAAACGAACATGCAAGAATGGCGCAATTTTTAATGCGCCGCACCGAAAGTTCCTGCAATTCACAGATAAAAGTCGGATTTTTTAGGAAAAAATCGGGCTATTGTCAGAGAACTTTTAGAGTTCCTTAAGATTGAGGCCCATATAAAAGTATTTCTACCCCATGTATCGCCACTATCAAACCTGCACGAACACACTGGATTTACGGGACTACGAACACAACACCATAGACACTATCTATTTAACTAACTTCTGCAAGATAGCTAACTGTCGCTCAAGCTCTTTACCGATAGGGTCAATTAACACCCGCTCAGTTACTTTATCCAACCTTTGAGCTAACAACCCAATTGATTGTCGGGCGACTTTTTTGGAAACATACCCAACAATTACATATGTGACCAAGCTCACAGTTGATGCGACGATGATTCCCGCAACTAACAGCCAAACCGGGACAGGTACGTAAGCCCACCTAGACACCGGAAGTTCAATTAGCAGCAGATTCCGCGCAACCTGTAACGCAAACAACCAGCCGCCCCCCACTAAAGCAGTCACCCACCCCAGCAGCTGCACCCAGTTAGCCACTTTCCACCAAGTAGGTTTCCCCACCTGAACCGGTAGTTCCACCTGGGCTAACTCAACAGAGATCTCCTCACTAATCGCCTCTACCCCACTTACAGCACGGCCTTGCACTTGGCGATACCAGCGTTGCGGAAGCTGCGATTGCAAAGCAGAAACCTTCGCCTGTACGGAAACTTCCAACGCCTGCAAGGCAGGCTGGGAAGGCTCAAGGTTCCGTACACTATTAATACCTTCTAAATGCAACCGTTTCGCTGGATCTGCTTTAAGCAACCGTAACTTTCTAAGCGGCCAAAAACCACACGCTAATCCAGCGCGATACCGGTAGCTAGCTGCCACTGTCTCTTGCAACAAAGGCACCCGCGCCACTTCATATACCGCCTTGCGAAGCGGCTCTTGCAGATCCGTCTGTGTCAAAGCATTAAAAGCCGGCACAACCTCAGCTAAAGGCTTACCCGCAAAAACTTCGTCGACTAGCTGCTCTTTAGAAACTTCCAATGCATTCAGCAGCTTCTGAGACTGTTTCAACTGTTCAGTCGCTGCCTCAGCCAAAAGCGCGCGTAGCTGATTAACGCCAGTTCCTTCCGTAGCAGAAACTGCCACCACCTGCGGCCGATTAACCTGGGCAGCTTCCAAGATACGCTGCAGATCAGCAGTCACCACCTGCAGGTCATTAGCAGCTAACAAATCGCTCTTCGTAAGCACCGCAATAGTCGTCTGCGCATGTTTAGCCAGCGGGCGAATAAACTCAGTGTGTAGCAAATTATCGGCATACTTTTGCGGATCCGTAACCCACACTAATAAGTCAACTCGTTTAGCCAAAAAAGAAACGACTTCTCTTCCTTTTGCGGCAATCGAATCGACATCAGGTAAATCAATTAAAGCTACATTATCCGGAAGCAAACCATCCGCGGGGATCTGTACCCGATGCTTAATCTCCAGCCAATCCAGCAGCCGCGTTGCTGACGCAGAAATCTGCACCGCCGCAATCGGTTCAGTGGTCGTAGGTCGGCGCACACCCGTCGGAGCTAAATCAGCTCCTAACAGTGCGTTAAACAAACTCGATTTCCCAGACCCGGTAGCCCCCACCAAAGCTACCACAGCAGTGGTCGGATCTAACCCCAACCGCTCATCAGCTAGCTCAGCTACTTCCAGAAACTGCGTGTATGTAGCGTGCGAAAGATCCGGCTGAGCTAAGGCAAGTAGCTCCCGAAACTCCTTCACCAAACGTACAGGATCAACCTGATGACGGTTAAATAAACCTTTCACAGTCTCTCCCCTAACCTGCTACGCACCTCAAATTCCAGTTCTCGCACGGTTGCCTCTGCCCCAAAAATAGCCGCAGTTAAAGCGTCAATCTCCACAGGCTCTGGAATTGCTTGCACCACAGTAGTGAACTCTTGGCTGTAAAACTCCGCCACTAACTCAACTAACTTCACGTGAGCACGCTTCGTCATACTCTTCACCGCTTGCTCACCAAAAATTACTTCCAACAGCTTCTGAGCAACCACCGAAGTAGTCCCCGCTACTCCCAGTTCAGCGCCAGTTAACCCCCCGGTAGAAGCAAAGATGACAATCATCAAAGCTACCCCCAATAGGTTCACGCCCGCAGCCATCACTCTTGCCGTAGTACGTTTTGAACCGCCCTCGGAACGAATCATCTCTAACAGCTCACGCTGCCAACGAATGGTTAAACGCTGCGCCTGCGACTCAATCTGCGCCGGCGAAAAATCTGCCATCTGCTCTGCAAAAACCTGCAGGTAAGGACTTGCCTGCCACTGCCCGCGAAGACGGCGCTGCGCAGCCAATAACTCGGCGGCAATAACCGCTGCCAAGCCGGACTCCAAAGCCACTTCAACAGACTCCACCTGCGGTTTTTGTCCGGTAAAGAAACTCTTCACCTTAAACTTAAACAGGCTCAAACCTTTTTCAATCAACTGCGAAAGCTCAGAAACCCCCACCAGCTCTTGCCAGCGAGCTAAAACTTCACCCTGCAGCAAACTCCCATTCGCAGAAGCCTGAGAAACTTGCTCAACTGCCTTTTCAATCTGCTGATGCGCTACCAAACGCGCTTCGGTTAGCAGCTCCTGCTGCTTCGACGCCACCTGACGAACCGCGCGCGCATCCGCGGTCAGGACCCGCGCAGTCCCCAAAAGAGCACGCATTGCCGTAGCAATCCGCAGGTGGCTATCTAAAGTATGCGAATCCAACCACCGTAGCAGTGGCTGCACTTGCGAAGGCGGAATTCTACCGGATTCCAACGAAACCTCCGGAATCACCCACAAAGGTAGATTCTCTAACCCCGCCTCAGTTAGCAAACGAGAAAGATCCGTACTAACTTCACCAGCAGCTGCCAACGGCGTGCGATTAAGCACCACCGCTAAAGTAATATTCCGCGCCTTCGCTTCACGAAGTACTTCCCAGGGAACTGCATCCGCATAGCGCGTTGCGGTGGTGACAAAAACCCACATATCAGCCACATCCAGCAACTGGCGGGCCAGCACCCGGTTCTCAGTCGCCAGCGAATCAAAATCAGGGGCATCTAAGAGAGCCAAACCCGCTGGCAACTTCGCGTTGGTACGAATTTCAATCTCTTGATGGGTCCCCACGTGAGCCGGTGTAGGCGGAGCTTCCGCTGCCACTTCTACCTTAGCTAACTGCGGTAAAATCGGGCTTCCTGCCTTAAACCACTGCGTATCCTGGACAGAATGCAACAATAGCGGGCGGCGAGTGGTGGGTCGCACCGCAGAAGAAGTAGCCACATTAGTTTCCAATAAAGAGTTAACTAACGTAGATTTACCAGATCCGGTTGACCCGGCCACCACACAAATCAGCGGCGCTTCCAAATTACGCAGACGCGGCAGCACATGATTATCAAGTTTGTGAATGACTCGCGTCCGCTGGGCGTCAGCCGCGGTGAAATCAGGCTGGCTAAAAACAAACCGCAAATCTTTAAGCGCTTCGCTTAGCTTCGTTAATGAACTAATCTCCACCATTACATTTCACCGTCGGCAAAAGTCACTTGACCAACAGCTGCGGCTGCAAATCAGTTTCAGCCGGCATCCACACCTGCGGATCAGCAGCGACCTGTTCACCGCTGCGAATATCCTTAACCGTGTGAGCACCGTCCTCGTCGGTAAACCAAACGAAAGGAATCCCCCGGCGATCCGCATACTTAATCTGCTTACCAAACTTCGCTGAAGAAGGGCTAACTTCCGTCGCAATGCCACGCTTACGCAGCTCATATGCCACATCGTCTGCCTGGGCGCGGTGTGCTTCATCGTTAACCGCAACCAGCACGCAAGAAGGCACAGCCCGAGAAGCCGTGATCAGCTCTTGCCCCAAAATCCGAGAAACCAAACGGGAAACCCCAATAGAAAGCCCAACCCCTGGGTAAGTGCGCTTACCGTTAGTAGCCAACGAATCATAGCGACCACCGGAACAGATTGAACCCAGGTCTTCGTGTCCTTCCAAAACGGTTTCGTAAACTGAACCGGTGTAGTAGTCCAAACCGCGGGCGATCTTCAGATCCGCTACCACCTTGCCAGGTGCTCGCTTTGAAGCAGCTTCCAGCAAAGCTTCAAGTTCAGCCAAACCGGTTGCCAGCAAGTCATTTTCAACGCCCAGTGCCTGGACTGCTTCAGTAACGTTAGTAGAAACGCGAATCGCTGCCAATTCCAGCAGTTTTTCACCCTGCGCTTGAGAAATCCCGTTTTCTAGCATTTCCGCTAAAACTCCGGCAGCACCGATCTTATCCAGTTTGTCGATCGCCCGCAGCGCCTCATCAACTGCAGAAATCCCAATTCCTTCACAAAAGCCCTGCACTACCTTGCGGTTGTTGACCAGCACCGTAACCGGAGGAATAGGCAGGCCAGAAAGAGCCTCAACCATTACCAGAGGCAGTTCAACTTCGTGGTGGAAAGCTAAAGATCCGTCCCCTACTACGTCAATATCTGCCTGCGTAAACTCGCGGAAACGTCCATCCTGAGGGCGTTCCCCGCGCCATACCTTTTGAATCTGGTAGCGGCGGAACGGAAACGCTAAAGCCCCGGCGTTTTCAATTACGAAACGAGCAAAAGGCACCGTCAGGTCAAAGTGCAACCCCAAAGGGCGCTCTTTCTTCGAAGCGCGTTCTTCTTTGAGATCCTGAAGCCGAGAAAGCACATAAACTTCTTTAGAAGTCTCACCCTTGCGCTGCAGTTCGTCCAAAGTTTCCACGGCGCGGGTTTCCAAGGAAGCGAACCCATGCAGTTCGAAGGTCCTCCGCAGGTGGTCGAGGATCGCGTTTTCAACAATGCGACCTTCAGGCAGCCATTCGGGGAATCCGGAAAGTGAAGTGCGTGCAACCATGGGTATCTTTCTCTAGTCTAGGTTACGGGTGTAAATCTAAGTTTAGTTGTTTTAACGGTTTCAGCCCAACCGCTTAGCGCGTTTTACATAGGCGTTGTGAGTTTGTTCAAACCCCCACTGGGTGATGTACCCGTGTCCGGGAAGCAAAATCGTGCGTGGGTCAATCGAGTTCGCCAAGGTACGTAGGGAATGACGCATCTGCGTTTCATCGCCACCTGGCAGGTCAGTGCGGCCCACTCCCTGCATGAAAATAACATCACCGGCTAAAGCAAACGGTTGTGCCGTGGCAAAAGCGGTTTCTAGCCACTGGCTTTGCAGATTGGTTTCTAGCTGGTCTGTTTCACCCAGTTCGAAGAGGAAGATCGCCGAGCCTTCGGTATGGCCCGGGGCAGGCACCATTAGCATGGGCAGGCCCGGAACAGGTTGGAAGGTTCCTGCCGGAATTTCTTGAATATTTGTAGGTTTTACCCAATCGCTGGGGAAACTAATCCCTAAGGGCAGGTGTGAAAGCGGATCTTCTAAGCGGTAGAGGTCTGGGCTGGGAATCCACACGGGAACATCAAAGTTAGCAGCTTCCCACACGTGGTCTGGGTGCCCATGGGTTAAGAGCACCGCGCCGGCTTCTAAACCGTGTTCTTCCAGATAGTTTTGTACCTGTTTGGATACTCCTACTCCCGGGTCGACAATCAGGGCCCGAGTAGCATTACTTGGAGTAATTACAAAGGTATTTTCGGAAAACATTTCCGCAACGATACTGTGGATTCTCATAGTCTCAAGTTTAGCCCGCGACGCCTAAAAATACGATGCGAGCCTTTAGTGCATCTAAATCTCGTAACATTCTTTAAAAATTGCTGTGTAGCCTTTACAAAAGACGTAAGATTAATCCTGTAGGTTTTCTACATCATCCGCGTCCTTGCGGCTACAGAAACTTAACGCATCAATGTCGAACGGTCAGGTTTTTACCCAACCCCGTCCCTTATTAGGAGTATCGTGAGCAACCCAACTGACGAAACTGTAAAGAACGAATCCCCTGAAGTAAACTCCCCTAAGCCTAAAGTAGTACCTGCTTCGGTTTCAAAGGAAGAAGAAGCGGCGAAATTTGGTCGGGTTGATGAATCCGGCAATATTTGGGTACGCGAATCTGCTGGCGAACGTCAGGTAGGTTCTTACCCGGATGGTTTGCCTGAGAACCCATTCAGTCTTTACATCCGTCGTTTCTTAGACCTCGAAGCTTCCGTTAATCTTTTCGAAGCTCGTTTGCAGACTCTTTCTCCAAAGGACATTGAATCCACGATTAAGTCGATTTCTAGCTCGCTTGTTGAGCCAGCTGCCGTTGGCGACTTGGATGGGTTGCGCGCCCGCTTGGCAGATTTAGAGAAGGTGGCAGAAGAACGTAAGGAACAGGCTAAAGCAGAGCGTAAGGCCGCTAAGGAAGTTGCTTTGGTCGAACGCACTGCTTTGGTGGAAGCTGCTGAAAAGCTAGCTGCCCAGGATCCCGCTAAGACGCAGTGGAAGCAGTCTACTGAAAAGATGCGTCAGCTGCTCGAACAGTGGAAGGAACTGCAGCGGAAGGGTCCACGTCTGGATCGCAGCACCGAAGATGGACTGTGGAAGCGCTTCTCTACCGCGCGGACTACTTTGGACCGGCACCGTCGCCAGTACTTCTCTGCTCTGGATTCTCGTCAGTCTGAAGCTCGCCGCGCTAAGGAAGCTCTGATTACTCGTGCGGAAGAACTGCAGAACTCTACTGATTGGGGCGTAACTGCGGCTGCTTACCGTGAGCTGTTGGAAGAGTGGAAGAAGGCGGGTCGTTCTACCCCTAAGGAAGATGACGC
This sequence comes from Actinomycetaceae bacterium, assembly GCA_030532515.1. GTDB lineage: Bacteria > Actinomycetota > Actinomycetes > Actinomycetales > Actinomycetaceae > Gleimia. The sequence continues at coordinate 89,631 of JAUNKY010000002.1, read as the reverse complement.
TCTGTGGGCACGTTTCCGTGCTGCTCAGCAGGTTTTCTTCGATGCTCGCCGGGCCAACACCGAAGCGGTCGAATCTGAGTTCCGCGCTAACTTGGAGGCTAAGGAAGCGCTCTTAGCGGAAGCTCAAGCTTTGTTGCCAGTTACCGATTTGGCTGCGGCTCAAGATGCACTGCGTAGCATTTTGGATCGTTGGGAGGGTATCGGCCGGATTCCACGGGCTGACTTGGGTCGGATCGAGGGCGGTATGCGCGCGGTAGAAAGCGCCATCGTCGAAGCTGAAGAGGAACAGTGGCGTCGCTCTGATCCAGATGCGAAAGCTCGTACCGAGGGTATGCTGGGTCAGTTGGAAGAAGCTATCGCTGATTTGGAAGCTAAGTTGGCTACCACCACTGATGCTAAGAAGAAGGCGTCTTTGGAAGAAGCCTTGGCCACCAAGCGCGAATGGTTTAAGCAGATTTCTGCTGACCTTGACTGATTCGTAGCTTAACGTCGCTAAGTCAATAGACTTTACTGGGGTGGGGTTCCCGTTTTGGGAATCCCACCCCAGTTTTTCTCTTTCGCACGGGAAATGGCTTTCGTATGCGAATTGAAGGTTGGCGGGCGCCCAATTCGCACGGGAAACGGCTTTCGTATGCGAATTCAGCGTTGGCAGGTGCCAAATTCGCACGGGAAACGGCTTTCGTATGCGAATTCAGCCCCCAGACCGCGCGTCACTACACCAATCGTCGCCGATGTCCCCCGCAAAATACTACCGGGAGGATTCCAATGAAAGCTGTGGCTCATCAAACACGCCATTACCACGTAAGGAAATCCAAACTCGTATCAAAACCCTAAACTGATACGAGTTATCACCATAAAACCACCCAAAATCCGGATAACTCGTATCTAAAACCGATTCCGGTACGAGTTATCGCCAAAACCAGACTTAAACCGGGGATAACTCGTATCTAAATGCAAGTTTGATACGAGTTTCAAAAACCCCCAGCTGAATCCGGCTCGGAAACTGCTTCAAAACCCCGATTCATCTATTTTAAGCACCCGCAACAGGATCACGGTTATCCACAGCGTCTTTTTTACGTTGTTCAGACCCGCCAAAATAGGAATATGACCTTTAAATACGTAAGCACCGAAGTTGGGCAACTATTCACAGTAACAGACATAAACCGCTGCGTCTTCCACGGCTTAGACCAACATCCGCAAATGACAATTATCGGCCCTCTACTCTGCCCCAAAACGCTGCTTTCTTCAAAAACATCCCGAGCGCGCCTGCTAGCCCCCTTCCTAGAAGCCGATGAAGCATTCTCGCATCAAACGGCAGCCTGGATTCATCTGCGGATCGGAAACCCGTTTCCACTTTGCGTCGTAACCGGGCTCAGACGCCGCCGCCCCACACAAAAACTGGTCTTCTACCGCCAGCACTGGCAACAGGACCTAGACGACACACTCAGCATTCCCGTGGTGAACGTAACGCGAACACGGAAAGACTTCCAACTCCCCTAGCTGCGCTGACGGTTGCCGGTATTACCCTGAATCCGGTTTGCCTCAAAAACGCCGTCTACCTTACGCAAACCAGAAAGCGTAGCGTTAAGGTGCGCTGCATCAGCCATTTCCATAGTGAAACGCACCGTCGCAATCCGATCTGAAGAAGTCGACATATTTCCAGACAGGATATTCACCTGGTAGTCGCCTAACACCGAAGTTAAATCACCCAGCAGGCGGGCGCGGTCCAACGCATGGATTTCCACCTGTACCAGGAAGTTCGCCTGGGTATCCGCATCCCATTCCACTGGCAAGAACCGTTCCGGATGGGTAGCTTCCAACGACTTTGCGTTTGCGCAGTCCTTAGAGTGCACTGAAACTCCCTGCCCGCGGGTAATGAAACCAACGATCTCATCCGGCGGAACCGGGGTGCAGCATTTCGCGACTTTCACCCAAATATCGTTGGCAGACATCCCCTGGACAATAACGCCGCTGCTTCCGGCAGAGCCCGTTTTCCGAGGGCGCCCCGGAGTGACTGCTTCTGAAAGAGTCTCTTCCGCACCCTGGTCACCGCCCAGTGAATCAATCAAGCGTTGCACTACTGTTTGTGCAGAAACTTGGTTATCCCCTACTGCCGAGTACAGAGCGGTAATATCCTTATAGCCTAATCCAGAGGCAATAGTGGTAAGGGAATCGTGTGAAAGCAGACGCTGGAGTGGCAAATGCTGTTTGCGCATGGCGCGGGCGATAGCCTGTTTGCCGGCTTCAACATTTTCCTCACGACGTTCTTTAGTAAACCAAGCTTTAATCTTCGAACGCGCCCGAGAAGAAGCTACGAACGCCAGCCAGTCTTGGCTGGGGCCAGCTTTTTCTGACTTAGACGTGAAAACTTCAACGATATCGCCATTTTCCAGCTTAGTTTCCAGGCTGACCAGTTTACCATTGACACGGGAACCAACCGTTTTATGACCGACCTCGGTGTGAACGGCGTACGCAAAGTCCACCGGCGTGGAACCTGCCGGAAGCACCTGAATCTCTCCCTTAGGAGTAAATACGTAAACTTCGTCGCCAGAAATCTCATAGCGAAGCGAATCCAGGAACTCTTCCGGATCACCAGTTTCGCGTTCCATCTGTACCAGACCACGCAGCCAGTTCATCTGCTCTTGGCTGGACATCTGGTCGCCATCACCGCTGGTAGCATTCGGATTTTGCTTATAACGCCAGTGGGCAGCCACACCGTATTCGGCGCGCTCGTGCATTTCAAAAGTACGGATCTGGATTTCCACTGGACGTCCAGCCGGCCCCATCACAGTCGTGTGCAAAGACTGGTAGAGGTTAAACTTTGGAGTCGAAATGTAGTCTTTGAAACGCGCGGAAATCGGCGTCCAACGCGCGTGTACTGCCCCCATCATGGCGTAGCAGTCACGCACATTATCAACCAGTACACGTACCCCCACCAGGTCATAGATATCGTCGAAGGCTTTGCCACGGACAATCATCTTTTGGTAGATCGAATAGTGGTTCTTCGGGCGGCCACTGACTTTACCGTGGATGCCGTTGGTGCGCATGTCATCTTCGATGCTGAGAATCACGTTGCGCAGGAACTCGTCGCGCTGCGGAGCTCGCTCGGAAACCAGCCGATCGATTTCGGCGAAGATTTCCGGGTACAGCGTTGAGAAAGAGAGCTCTTCAAGTTCCCACTTGATGGTGTTCATCCCCAGACGGTGTGCCAAAGGCGCATAGATTTCCAGCGTTTCGCGCGCTTTCTTTTTCGCTGATTCAGCCGGCACGTATTTCCAGGTGCGGGCGTTATGCAGGCGGTCACCGAGTTTAATCAGCAGGGTACGAATGTCTTTCGACATCGCCACAATCATTTTGCGAAGCGTTTCAGATTGGGCTGCTGAACCGTACTTTACTTTGTCAAGCTTAGTAACGCCGTCTACTAAAAGGGCAATATTTTCCCCGTAGTCTTTGGCAAGTTGTTCCAGTGTGTAGTCGGTGTCTTCAACCGTATCGTGTAATAGTGCTGCCACCAAAGTTGGTGGCGTCATACCGATTTCTGCCAGGATAGTTGCAACCGCAACCGGGTGGGTGATGTATGGTTCACCCGACTTGCGCATCTGCCCTTCGTGGTAGTGTTTGGCAGTGGCGTAGGCGCGTTCGATAACTTCCACATCGGCTTTGGGGTGATGAGCTAAAACAGCGCGAATCAGAGGCTCAATTTCAGGCGCAGTAGAGCGTCGTCGCGTCCCAAACCACATAAGGCGGGAGCGAACCCGGGAACCGCTTACGGGGTTACTATTTGAGTTCTCTGCGCTGTTCGATGTCATGTGTCAATGGTAACACCGCTTTTGTTTTTGGCTCGAATTCTGCCAAAAATTTTCCAAGTTGCAACACTGTTAAACGCTGTTGAGAAAATGTGTCACCCAAAAACTTTAGAAAATAGTGTTGCCCTCGCAAACTTACGTTCACGAGGGCAAAACTAAAACTGCAGGTTAGAAGGTAACGCCGCTTTCTACCAGCAACCCGGGCAGGCGATCACGGCCGTGCAGAGCTTCTAGCTCAAGCAATACGGTAATCCCAGCAACTTCAGCGCCCAAGCCACGCACCAGTTCAACTGCTGCGGCAGCAGTACCACCGGTAGCCAGAACGTCGTCGATAATTAGGACGCGCTGGCCTTCGTGGATAGAATCGGGGCGAACTTCCATACGGGCGCTGCCATATTCCAGATCGTAGTCAACACCAATAACTGGGCCAGGAAGCTTACCTGCCTTACGGATCGTGATCATGCCCAGCCCCAGCTTGATAGCCAAAGGAGCAGCCAGGATAAAACCACGAGATTCCAAGCCGGCGATTGCATCAACCTTACCGCGGTAGTGTTCTGCCAGTTCATCAACGAGCTTCCCGAAAGCATCCCCGTTAGCCAAGAGTGGCGTAATGTCACGGAAAAGCACGCCTGGTTCTGGGAAATCTGGGATTTCTCGCAGGTTTTCAGTAATCAGATTGCCAATGCGAGCGTTGAGTTCATTGCTCATTTCTTTTTCCTCTTCTTCCCTTTGCTCTTAGGCTGAGCTACTTGTCCCAGGTGACGGCCAGGAATGACGTCTGGGGAAATTTCATCATCATCGGTAGCCACGATTGGTTCAACAAAGACATCCTTAGCCTTTGGAGCTGCCACAGTTACCTGCTTGCCACCGCGGGCTGCCAGCACTTCAGCAGTGTGACCGCCAATGCGCTTACGAGCATTTTCAATCAGTACCAAGGTGGAAGGTGCGATGAAGACCGATGACAAAGTACCGGCGATCATACCCACGAATAGGGCCAGTGAAATGTCAATCAAAGTACCTGCACCCAAAAGCAGTGCTCCCAGGAACAAGATGGCACCTACTGGCAGCAAAGCCACAATCGAGGTGTTGATAGAACGCACCAGAGTTTGGTTAACCGCTAGGTTAACCATTTCTGCGAAGGTAAACTCACGCTGCTGGGTGATATTGCCGGTCAGTTCACGTACACGGTCGAATACCACCACGGTGTCGTAAAGTGAGTAAGCCAAAATGGTGAGGAAGCCGATCACCGTTGCGGGTGAAACTTCAGCCTGCACCAGTGCAAAGAAGCCGGCGGTAATGAACATGTCGTGAGCCAACGCAAATAGTGCGGCCACTGACATCGGCCAGGAGCGGAAGTAGATAGCCATTAAGGTACCTACCAAAGCCAGGAAGATAAAGAGTGACTTCACTGCTTTGGAAGTAACTCCAGCGCCCCAGGAAGGACCGATCTTAGTAGCGTCTACGTCCTTGGCTTCTACCTTGTACGCAGCTGCCAGGTCAGTGCGGATCTTCGCGATTTCTTCAACGGAAACTTCTGGCCCTTGGATACGCAGACCCGAGCTACCCAGCTGAGTGATCTTAGTGCCCTTAGTGAGTTTGTGGTCAGCTAAGACTTGTTCAGCAGGCTTTTGGGAAGTGTCGCTTAAACCGCTGAGGGTGAACTGGGAGCCACCGATGAATTCGATAGATGGGTTCATCCCGCGAATGCCAATGAAGGCAATTGCAATAACAATCAGCGCCAGGCCCAGCGTCAGCCAGCGTTTGCGGGCTTCGATGATGCCGTAAGACTTTTCACCAGAGTAGAGGGCATTACCCCACTGTGCGAAGCTCATCATTTGCTGGCCTCCTCAACCTCGGTGACTGCGGCTTCTGCTTCTTTACGTTTCTGTGCTAAAGACTTCCGGCCAACGCCAGCTTCAGTTGGAGCATCAGCCTTGTGCTTTACCTTTGAAACGGTGCGGACGCGTCCTCGGCCAGCGTAAGTCGCTGGGTCCATGGCGCCCAGGTGTTCCGGATCCAAACCAGAGAGTTTGTGTCCGCCACCGAAGAACTTGGTGCGAACCATCAGCACCATCATTGGGTGAGTGAACCACAGGATAACGATCAGGTCGACGATGGTGGTCAGCCCCAGGGTGAAGGCGAAGCCTTGAACGCCGCCAACTGCCAGGAAGTACAGGACGGTTGCCGCCAACAAGTTCACCATGTCAGAAACGATGATGGTCTGGCGGGCACGAACCCAACCTTCGTTAACGGCGTCTTCCAAACGCACCCCAGAGCGTACTTCGTCACGGACACGTTCAAAGTAAACGATGAAGGAGTCCGCTGTGATACCTACCGAGATAATCAAACCAGCCACGCCCGCTAGCGAGAGACGGTAGCCCATCAGCCATGAGAGCAAGGCGATTGCCAGATAGGTCAGGACGGCTGCAACTACCAGGGAACCACCGGCAAGCAGAGCCAAGCCACGGTACTGGTAGAGCAGGTAAAGCATAACCAGAGCCAAACCGATGATACCGGCCCACATGCCCTTTTGTAGGTGGTCAGCACCCAGCGTTGCAGAGATATGTTCTTCAGTTTCTACCGTGAAGTTAAGTGGCAGGGAGCCGAACTGCAGCTGGTTTGCTAATGCGCGTGCTGATTCAACGGTGAAGTCACCGGTAATCTGAGCTACACCGTTAGAGATAACACCTTGCATAGTTGGAGCGGTAACTACGTTACCGTCTAGGACTGAGGCAAAACGCTGCCGAGTCGGGTCAGTTCCTTCGAAGTCCTTCAGACGCTTGGAAACGTCGGCGAAGATCTTAGCCCCTTCACTGTTGAAGGTAAGGGCAACTTCCCACTGGCCGGTGGTGTGTCCGCTAACGTTGCGGTGTGGCTGAGCAACTGCCGAGGTCAAGTTAGTACCGTCTAAGTCAACTGGGCCCAGAATGTACTTTTCACGACCGTTTACGTTACAAGCTACCAGTGGTTTCGCAGGGTCGTCTGCGGACCCCTGTGCGAAGGCTTCTGGCTTAGTACAGTCGGTGAGTACAAAGTCGTAGACAGCTTTTTCGGTTACCCAGGCCAGATCGGAGTTGTTTTCCGGAGTTGCTGCTGGAGTGTCAGAGAGCTTACCGTCTTTATTCTGGTCAGCAATCGTCATCGCGTGTTCTTCTAAGGTGGCAGGAGCCTTTTCGCCTTCCTTAGGGGCTTCCTTCGGAAGGGTAATTGCCTGTGGGCCACCTGCTTGGAGCAGTGGGCGGAAACGCATCACTGCGGAAGAACGTACCAGGTTGAGGGTTTCTTCAGAAGGTTGTCCCGGAAGGGCAACGACAATGTTTTGACCGCCCTGTGAGGTGATTTCGGCTTCTGCGACGCCAGAGGCGTCGACGCGCTGGCGGATAACTTCAATTGCTTGTGCCAGGTCGTTTTCGGTGATTTCAGCTTGGGTTTCCCCTTCACGCAAGGTGGGGGTAAGAATCAGCTGAGTACCGCCTTGCAAGTCAAGAGCCAGTTCGGGGATGGGAGAGGTGACGTTACGTACAGTCCCGATAGTTAGTGCCAAAACAGCAGAAACTATTAGAAGAGTAAGTGCCACCAGTGGTTTTACTGGACTACTCTTTGGTTGTGCCACTTTTATTTTCCTACTTATATTTTTGGTTTTGAACGGTGCCCGGTATCAGTCGTTTACCTGTACTGGAGACTGTGGGTCTTCAGCTTCTGGTTCATCATTTTCCGCGTCATCGGCAAATGGAGGTTCGGTGACCTCGACAATGGCACGACGATCCCACAGGCTTTCCGTTCCGTCTGGAGAGGTGAGGACTACTACGTTTCCGTCAATGTCGTCGACGATTCCGTAAAACCCTGAGCCGGTGCGGGCCCAAACACCACGCTGCAGTTCAGCGTTGAGTTTCGCTTCCATTTCAGCTTGCTTTTTACGAGTTTTTTGTCCCATAAAGAATAGGAACGCAATCGGTGCTAGAAACAATAACGGAAGGATAATTTGTTCCACAGTGTAGCCTCTTCCTGGATCTCTCCGTATTTTTGAAAATTAGGTCCAGGGTGAATTCTATGCTCTTTCCATTAGTTTTGCACCTACGTTCCACTGAGTGGCGCAAGAATCCGCTGGTTTTCACCGCCGCAGCTTAAAACGGCGCTTTAAAACCACAGCTTAAACCAGCGGCTTGCAGCGGCTTAGAGCAGCGGGTTATCGGGAGGCACAAGCCCCAGATGTTCCCAGGCTTGGCGGGTAGCTGCCCGCCCGCGGGTAGTGCGGATAATGAAACCTTCGCGTACCAGGTACGGTTCGGCAACGGTTTCAACGGTTTCCGGTTCTTCACCAACGGTGATAGCCAGTGTGGTTAGCCCCACCGGTCCCCCGTTGAAGCGTTTACAGAGGGTTTCTAAGACAGCGCGGTCTAAGCGATCCAGGCCCTTGGGGTCTACTTCAAAGAGTTTCAACGCTGCTTTAGCATCCGCCTGGTTTACTTTCCCATTTCCATGTACTTGCGCGAAATCAACTACGCGGCGCAGCAGGCGGTTAGCAATACGCGGTGTTCCGCGGGAGCGGCTGGCAATTTCTGCTGCGGCAGCTACGTCAATTTCCGTCTCTAGTAGGCGGGCTGAGCGTTCGACTACTTGCTGCAGTTCTCTGGCATCGTAATATTCCAAGTGGGCTGTGAAGCCGAAGCGGTCGCGCAGCGGGGCTGGCAGCAATCCCGACCTGGTGGTGGCGCCCACGACTGTGAAGGGGGGCAAAGTTAAGGGGATCGAGGTCGCCCCCGGGCCTTTGCCTACAATCACGTCGACTCTAAAGTCTTCCATCGCTAGGTAAAGCATTTCTTCGGCGGTGCGAGCCAGGCGGTGAATTTCGTCAATGAATAATACGTCGCCTTCTTGCAAGGAAGAAAGGATCGCAGCCAGGTCTCCGGCGTGTTGAATAGCGGGGCCCGAGGTGAGGCGCAGTGAAGTGCCCAGTTCGGCGGCGATAATCATTGACAACGTGGTCTTGCCCAGCCCCGGAGGGCCGGCAAGTAGCACGTGGTCGGGGCTTACCCCGCGGTTTTGGGCGGCGGTAAGCACCAGTTGCAGCTGTTCTCTAACTTTTTGCTGGCCGATGAAGTCGGTAAGTTTCTTGGGGCGCAGAGCTGCTTCTACAGCTCTTTCAGAGTCGGAGGCTCCGGCGTTAACTAAGCTAATACTATCCACGGTTCTTCCCTACTTCAGCGGCTGGTACCAAGGGCAATTAGGGCTGCGCGCAGCATTTCTGAGGTATCCATGCCGCTTCCTTTGAATGGGGTGACTGCTTCAGTCGCGTGAGCCTCACTGTAGCCTAAGGAAACCAGGCCGGCGATTACTTCGCTCTCTACTGCGGTTACGGGGGCGGTAAACTTCAAGTTTCCAGTGGGGGTTCCCAATTTGTCGCCGATTTCAATCAGCATACGTTGGGCTGATTTCTTCCCCACCCCAGGGATTTTTTGGAGAGTTTTCTCATCTGAGTTCAAAACTGCTTGGCGCAGCTCATCGGGGCTGAGGGCTTCCAAAGCTGCCAGCGCAGTGCGCGGACCTATGCCGGAAACGGTTTGCAGAACGTTGAAAGTTTCTTTTTCGTCCTCGGAAAGAAATCCGTAGAGGGTGAGGGAGTCTTCGCGGACGATCAAAGCCGTGTGTAAGCCAACTTGTTGGCCGTGGCGCACCTGGTTGGCGGTGGCCGCGGTGACTAGAATAGTTAACCCAAAACCGCCGTTAATAACCGTAATCTGTCCTGGTTTGATGGCGTGTACTTCGCCTTGGAAGAAGGAAATCATCTGTTACCCCCGTTTGGGAGCAGTTTTGCACCCGTTGGAAAAATCGAACACTAGTTTGAATTTTACCCTGTGCGCCCACTTTTTGGGGCAACAGCTCCCTTGCGTCGCGACTTCGCCAAGGCTTGCGCCCACTGTTCTTGTGCCGGAGTGAGTTTTTTGCGGGCGGAAACCCCACCAGAGAGCGATACGTTAACAGTGCCATCTTTCGTGGCTCCTTGCAGCCCCGTGCCCCGCCAAGCGTGACAGATAGCAATTGCAATCGCGTCCGCTGCGTCTGCGGGTTTCGGTGGTTTATCTAGGCCCAAAATCCGCGCCACCATAGTCTGTACCTGGGATTTGTTAGCTACGCCGTTTCCGGTGACGGCAGCTTTGACTTCTGACGGGGTATGAATTGCCAGGGGCAGCCCAGCTCGGGCAGCGCAAACCATGGCCGCACCCATGACCTGCATGGTAGTGGTGACTGACTGCAGGTTTTCTTGGGCAAAGACGCGTTCAATTGCCACCACTTCCGGCTGGAACTGTGCGATGACGCGGTCAATCGCGTCGGCAATAGTTTTCAACCGGAAGTGGGTGGCGATATTTTGTTGTGACCGAGCTACTTCAACGTGTACTAAAGTGGTACGACGCATCAGGTCGACATCTACTACGGCGATGCCGCAGCGGGTGATGCCGGGGTCGATACCAAGGACGCGCACGTTGAAACAGTCCTGCTGGTTTATTCAGCGTCTTGGAACTGTGCCAGTACTTCGTCAGAAGCAGTGAAGTTAGAGAAGATGTTCTGTACGTCGTCAGAGTCTTCCAGAGCGTCAATTAGCTTCATGATCTTTTGTACGCCTTCAAGGTCAAGTTCTACCTTGGTGGCGGGTACGAAAGAGGCTTCTGCGGAATCGTATTCAATCCCAGCGTCTACCAAGGCGGTACGGACCTTTACCAGGTCGGTGGCTTCAGAGATAACTTCGAACTTTTCGCCTTCGTCGTTTACTTCTTCGGCGCCAGCGTCCAGCACGGTCATGAAGATAGTATCTTCGTCTACGCCGTCAGCCTTAGGTACTTCGATTACGCCCTTGCGGGTAAACAGGTAGGATACGGAACCGGGGTCTGCCAAGGAACCGTTGTTGCGGGTGAAGGCCACGCGTACGTCTGCGGCTGCACGGTTGCGGTTATCGGTAAGGCACTCTACCAGTACGGCAACCCCACCTGGACCGTAGCCTTCGTACATGATGGTTTCCCAGTCGGCGCCGCCGGCTTCAGCACCGGAACCACGCTTAACTGCGCGGTCGATGTTGTCGGATGGAACCGAGTTCTTACGGGCCTTTTGAATTGCATCGTAGAGGGTGGGGTTACCCGCTGGGTCGCCGCCGCCGGTGCGCGCAGCAACTTCGATGTTCTTTACCAGGCGGGCAAAGAGTTTGCCTCGCTTAGCGTCAATAGCGGCTTTCTTATGTTTAGTGGTGGCCCATTTAGAGTGACCTGACATGAGAAGTTCCTCCAGTTAGATGCGAATCGGTGGCTTGGTTAAGCACCGTTTTCATTGTACTCGTCGATTTTAACGCATGTCCCGTCCCAACCGTTACTGTGAAGCGCGGGGATGAGCTCAATTAGTTCAGTCGGGTAGATTTGCGTTTCTTTGTCAAGCTCACTTAGTTTGGCGATTGGCACCCATTCTAAGCGGTCAACCAAGTTTTGTTCAGTCTGCGTCCACCTTTTAGCGTCAGGTGCAAAGCGAGGGGTGCGGACCAGGTAAATATATTCGATTTGTCTGCGGTCGCGGTCTGTGAACTGAAAACGCGCGTCTCTTTCAATCACGGGGCCAACGAGTTCTTGGATGTTTGCTCGGTAACCGGTTTCTTCGAATATTTCACGTTGGGCGGCTTGGGCTGGGGTTTCACCCGTTTCAATTCCGCCTCCGACGGTGAACCACCAGCGGTAGGTTGGGTCAAGTGAGTCGTGTCCTTGCATTAGCAGGGTGTGTCCGTCCTCGGAAATAAAAATTACCCGCGCAGCGTGCCTGGTTGGAACTCCGTCTTCTCCTAGCGCCCACTCTTCTTTGCTCCAAAGTGCCATTTCGCTCACGCGTGCTGCTCCCACGCGTCTGCCAGCAGTTGGCGGGCTTCTCCCAGTAGCTGTGGCACGGCTTTAGTTTGGGCAATGATGGGCAGGAAGTTCGCATCGCCAGCCCAGCGCGGAACCACATGCTGGTGCAGGTGGGCGGCAATGCCGGCTCCGGCTACGTCGCCTTGGTTCATCCCCAGGTTGAATCCCTGGGGGTTAGCTACGGCTCTCAGCACGCGCATGGCTGAGGCGGTGAGCTCCCCTACTTCTTCACGTTCCGCGTCGGTTAGTTCCGGGTATTCGGGTACGTGGCGGTAGGGGCAGATTAGCAGGTGCCCAGAGTTGTAGGGGAACAGGTTCATCAGAACGAACGCGTTTTCGCCGCGGTAGACGATGAGGCTGGTTTCGTCCGTTTGACTGGGCGCATTGCAAAATGGGCAATCGCAGGCGGATTTAGTGGCCGGCTTGGCTTCACCATGGATGTAGACGGCGCGGTGTGGGGTCCACAGCCGGGAGAAGCCGTCGGGGACGCGTGCGAAATCAGCGGCGTCCTCATACTGGGAAAGTGGGTGGGTATTTTCCATGGTTTCCTTACTTTCTTTTCCGAGGGCGCCGCTGAATCTGTTTAGTTTAGTGGTGGTTTCAGTCGTTTACGCGGGAGCGAATCGCGGTCAGGATACGCTCGACGGCTTCAGCGACTGGAACCTGGTTATCCTGGCTGCCGTCACGCAGGCGGAAGGAGACCGCATTCGCATCCACGTCGTCGCCACCGGCGATCAGCGTAAATGGAATCTTGTCCTTAGAAGCGTTGCGGATCTTCTTACCGAAGCGGTCGTCAGAGCGGTCTACTTCAACGCGGACGCCTTCTGCGCGTAGCTGCTTGGCGATTTCTTCCAAGTAGTCTTCGAATTTTTCAGCTACGGGGATGCAGCGGACCTGGACTGGGGCCAGCCATGCTGGGAAGGCTCCCGCGTAGTGTTCGGTGAGCACTGCGAAGAAGCGTTCGATGGATCCGAACAGGGCGCGGTGGATCATTACTGGACGCTGACGGGAGCCGTCTGGTGCAGTGTATTCCAAGTCGAAGCGTTCTGGCAGGTTGAAGTCCAGCTGAATGGTGGACATCTGCCAGGTACGCCCAATGGCGTCCTTAGCTTGGACGGAAATCTTTGGCCCATAGAAGGCGGCGCCGCCTGGATCTGGAACCAGCTGCAGACCTGAGGCTTCAGCTACTTCTGCAAGGGTGCGGGTAGCTTCTTCCCAAGTTTCATCATCGCCTACGAACTTTTCTTCGTTCTTGGTGGAAAGTTCAAGGTAGAAGTCGTTTAGACCGTAGTCTTTGAGCAGGTCCAGTACGAAGGTTAGCAGGCTGGTTAGCTCATCCTTCATCTGTTCGCGGGTGCAGTAGATGTGGGCGTCATCTTGAGTGAAGCCGCGCCCGCGGGCCAGGCCGTGAACCACACCGGACTTTTCATAACGGTAAACGGTACCGAATTCGAATAGTCGCAGAGGTAGTTCTCGATAAGAACGTCCGCGTGAAGCGAAGATGAGGTTGTGCATGGGGCAGTTCATGGGCTTCAGGTAGTAGTCCTGACCTGCCTTGGTGATTTCTCCGGTTTCCGGATCGCGTTCTTCGTCAATAGAAAGAGCTGGGTACATGCCGTCTTTGTACCAGGCCAGGTGACCGGACTTTTCAAACAGCGCGCCCTTAGTGATGTGCGGGCTGTAGACAAAGTCGTAACCGGCTTGTACGTGGCGTTTACGCGAGTATTCTTCCATTTCCATGCGGACAATACCGCCCTTTGGGTGGAAGCAGGCCAGGCCGGAACCGATTTCGTCTGGGAATGAGAACAAGTCCAGTTCGGTGCCAAGTTTACGGTGGTCGCGTTTTTCGGCTTCTGCAAGGCGGTGCAGGTAGGCAGCCAGTTCTTCCTTAGTTGGCCAGGCGGTGCCGTAGATACGCTGTAATTGCGCGTTCTTTTGGTTCCCCAGCCAGTAGGCGGCAGAGGTCTTCATCAGTGCGAAACCTGCGCCAATCAGCTTCGTGTTAGGAATGTGTGGACCGCGGCAGAGGTCAGACCAGGCTACTTCTCCGTTTCGGCGAACATTGTCATAGATGGTGAGTTCTCCCCCACCCACTTCTACGGAGGCGCCTTCACCTAAGTCAGAGCCTTTAGCTCCGATCAGGTGTAGCTTGTGCGGCTGGTCGGCTAGTTCCAAGCGAGCTTCTTCTTCGGTAACTACGCGGCGCACGAAGGTTTGTCCTTCTTTAACGATGCGTTTCATTACCTTTTCGATTTCTTTGAGGTCTTCGGGGGTGAATGGATCCACGTTGCCGAAGTCGTAGTAGAAGCCGTCGGTTACTGGTGGGCCGATGCCTAGGTCTACCTGTGGGTTTAGCTGCTGCACGGCTTGCGCCATTACGTGTGTGCAGGAGTGGCGCAAAATTGCCAGACCAGCTGCAGAGTTAATGTCGATCCCTGACACTTCTGCGCCGGCGGGGATTTCCATAGCGAGGTCTGTTTCTACGCCGTTTACGTACATTGCGATGATGTTCTTTTCGTTTGCGTAGTATTCCAGACCGGTGAGTCCAGCTTCGATTGCTTTGGCTTCACCGTCGATTACTGCTTGGATTTCAGCCACAACAGCTCCTTGGTTTGAATGGATTTGTAATAATTATCGATAACTTATTTCTGATTTTACCCGGTTGAGGCGGTTTAGGGAAAAACAAAAATAGCTCAGCAAACTGCTGAGCTACTTGAAGTTTCTACCAGAGGTGAGTACCGGATTCGAACCGGTGTAAACGGTTTTGCAGACCGGTGCCTAACCTCTCGGCCAACCCACCGCGATTCCCACGTTGGTTGGAATCAGAGCGGATGACGGGACTCGAACCCGCGACCCTCACCTTGGCAAGGTGATGCTCTACCAACTGAGCCACATCCGCGTTTGTTACTGAACTCTTTGTTCCTGCAACAACAACTACTTTACAGACTTTTTCGCTCAGATGCAAAATCGAGCTTCCCACGTTTTTTCAAAGCCACGCCGATTTCCACTTTTTGGCGTTATTCCAAGCATTTATCCAGCTGGCAAAACTGGGATAAACTGGTTTCAAGTGGCAATTACACACAGATAGGAAGCCTCATGTTAAACGAATCACAAGAAGTTGAAGAATTTGCGGGTGAAGAGGAAGAAGTTAACTTACTCCCTCTTACTGACGAAGATGTGGAATGGCTTGAAGGCGTTTTGGATACGGCTGCGGAGTTAGAGATTGAACTTAGCGCCGAGTCGATTAACGCGTTCTTTGAAGAAGCTAAGCAAGCTTGGTTTGAAAAAGATGAGAGCCAGCGGGAAGACCCTACGGGTTACATTGCAACTGCCGGGGTGCTGGCGGGCCAGCTGATTGTTGAAGAACACGACGGCGACTGGGTGCTGGCAGAACTTCCGGAAGGCAATCAGCTGGGTGTGGTTGACCCGGTAGCTGAAGTAGTCTTAGTTCCTTTGGATACGGTTGCTGAGATTTGGTTTGGTGAGATCGATCTGACGATTCCCGAGTTCATCGAAGAATGTTTGTCTGATCGCCCTGACTATGACAATCCAGCTGAATTGCCTTTAGCTGAAGAAGGCGGTTGTGGCTGCGGTGGTTGTGGCTGCAACTAGTCTGGTTTAACTAACTAAATGCCCTGTTTGCGCATGCGTAGCGGTTTACGGATGCGCAAACAGGGCATTTTTACTAAAGTCTGTGCTTATGGTTAACCCATGCGGGGCGGGTAGCGCCAATCCGCAGTTCGAGGGCGGTTAACGGCGTCCCGAGAATTTCTTTAGCTTCATGCTGAAAGGTGTCTTTAATGGCTCGTGCTGATAGAAGCCACAGATTCAAAATGCGTATAAATCTCACCCTACCGGTAAAGCGTTTCTAAGCACGTTTTTGCGCGATAAACCAAACAAATATTCCTATGGCAAGACTCGTAGCAGCCAGCCCTATTGGTACGCTTATGTCTAGTTCCGGGTAGTACATAATGCGACGTTGGAATACTGAGGCTAAAACTCTGTATCCACCCAAAACAAAAATGGGGATCACAGACATTGGTACTAGTATGCTCGCAAAAGTAATGAGTTTACTTTCTCTACTTGAAATCACAAGAGATTCCTCTGCCTGTCTCACTCCAAGATTCCGTCTGAGAATTCGACTAAGAAACTGTACAGTAACCAACGTCAAAGGAATAAATCCAATAAAGCCGAGGATTAGGTGCCAGTATCCAAAATACTTGTGCATCTCAATTGTCACTAGGTGAGACGCTCCCACGTCACCGACTTTGTAGCCTCTGGGGAATAAAAGAGTTGCTAATGCACGATTATCTACACCATTCGGGTTAACCACAAAATATGTGCTGGCCTCAGACATAAGCACTTCATCTTCAGATGTAACGAGCGTTGTATCTTCACCGAAAGAAGAAATCAACACGTTGTATGGTTGTGGAAGTTTATTAATATCCAGAGTAGATGTGAAACTCTTGACAAAGACCTTTCTTACCTGTTTAGAACCTTCAGGGGATATACCTAAAATGACTACGTCTCCAAAGTCCTCTGGTATCTCTGCTGACCTTAATTTCTCGTTTTCAGCATAAGGGACATACTTCGATATCTCAGAGACTTTTCCAGCGAGCCCGTATCCCAAGGACGCCCCCGCCTCTGTAATAGGATCAAAGACTTGACCACGTAGTTGAAACGCACCCGCTCCTAGAGAAACAATGGTAATTAACGTGATTATTCCTTTTAGGAGTTTCTGATTTGCGGATACTTTCTTTTGCGAAACGAATGCAGTTGATCGATCCGTTAATGCAAAAACTCCCCAGAGAATCGCCCGAGACAGTAGGACTGCGCAGGTTGCTGCCAGAAGACTCGTACCGATTACCGCTGCAACTAATCCTGCGTCTAGCAGCGCATTGGGAAGATTAGGGAACTGAAACATTGCTATGGCAAGAAGGATGAGGATCAGTAATCCTATCTCTTTCACGACCGTGACGATTCTCCCCTTTGGGACAGCGCGAGGCAGTTTTCTAATGTTTAGAGCCTGGACAACGAACAACACTACGATGGATAGAGCTACTAATATTAAATAAGCTTCGATGCTTGGTAGCAGGCTTTGAGCCAAATCCTCATAGTTTATTTCAAGGTTCAAATACGGAATTTTAATACCGAGTACGCCAAGTGCTGCGTACACGCCTGTAGAAAAAACGATACTAACTAGCACTGGAACGGTAACTATCCCCAGAAGATAAAAGAATACAGAAGAAAAACCCGGATATAAACGCTTGTAAACGCGGAACTGACTCTCCGCACCTAAACTCATTATCGAAGCAGCAATAAACACTATAAGCGCAGGGACGAAAAGAAGACCTATATATCCAGAGGCAAAGATCCCCCAAAAGCGAAAAGAAAATGTATCTCCGACGGGTATAGCAGCACCTCTCGTCTTTAAATCTTCCATCAGCGAAGAACTAAATTCGGGGATGCGGGAGTAGAAAAAATACTCCGTCGGGGTGCTCAGCGTTTCTTTTGATATTATTCCTGTTACTTTTCCCCAGGGACTTTGCGTGCCCAGAGGATAGTGCGTTGCAAGTGCAGGGGACACGGCAACTTCTTCCGAATCCATCCACTTTGTAAGACCACTGGGTGGTTCTTTTCCTGAGACATCGTCGATAGGTATCGAGTATCCGAAGATTTGATAGTCAAAATTCGAGGCAGAGACGGTGATAGGCGCCACTTCATCATTTGCTAGTGCCACGAATCGATACAGTTCACGAAATGAGGCACCGTTGTATACCGATACTGTAATCGATGAAAATAGGACAAAACAAACGAACAGAAGATAACTTAAAACGAATGGGAGTCTGGCCTCTTTTGCCCTAAAACCAGCGTAGAAACTTGCTAGTCGCATATTTCATTCCCCGATAACTAACTGAGCCATACAACGATTCGCCAATTCGTTGTCATGAGTAATCATTATCAAGGCTGCGTTCTGTGTCTGCTCTTCTAAAAGCGAAAACATTTCATAAGCTGTCTTTTTATCAAGAGCAGCATTTGGCTCATCTGCAAGGATTAGTTGCGGCTGATGGCAGACTGCTCTGCAGATCTGTAAACGTCCTAATTCACCCCCTGATAACGTGTCGATACTTTGTTTTGGATCAATCCCAACTGATGCGACCAAGTCACTTGCCTTATGTAAAGCCTTTGAGAATCGCAAACCTGTGGCCTTTGAAAGTTGCAGTGCCACATTTTCTTGTGCATTTAGTTCAGGTAAGAAAAAAGGAGACTGATGAATGATTCCTACCTGTTTTAGCATTAGAGCTTGGCGTTTCCGCTTTGACAAAGTTGCAAGATCATTACCAAATACAAAAACTTGTCCATGAGTTGGTTTTAAAACTCCCATCAGAAGTTTCAAGAGGCTCGTTTTCCCAGCCCCAGACTTTCCCGTAATCGCAAGGGTCTGTCCTTTATCTAAGGAAAGATATATACCTTCAAAAAGCATTCGGTCAACGGTGTACCCAAAGCTCACATTCTCAAGCGAAACCGTTACTGCCATGTTGAAAATCCTAAAAGAAAACACAAATCTACATTAAAATTCTAGCATCATTTCAGCCTTCTGAGGTTATGCCACGATATTGAAATAAGGAAGCTAACATCTAGGACTTTACTAACCGATTCTGTCACCTTTGAACAGAACGATGTTACAAGAAGTATACATATTGAAAAAAGAGTCAATGCTTGATTGACTCTTCCGAAAGCCTGAAAGGCTGGTGGGCGATACTGGGTTCGAACCAGTGACCTCTTCCGTGTCAAGGAAGCGCGCTACCACTGCGCCAATCGCCCGAGCGGATGACGGGACTCGAACCCGCGACCCTCACCTTGGCAAGGTGATGCTCTACCAACTGAGCCACATCCGCGACGCACTCAATGAGTGCACAACCAAGTCTAACTAAAACCCACCGCGAATGCAAAATCGAGCGTAAAACCCGCTTAAACGGCGCGCCACCAGGCACTTTCCCCCACCAGAATCTAAGCTAAATACTGTGTTTATAGCCGACAATTTGCAGGTCCTAGCCGGGGAAGCTCCTCAGAGCCTCACTCCCCCGGCAGAATTTATGGACGCTTTACTCTCTTTACGTAAAGTTGCTATTCCCACACACCTCAGCCTTTCCGAAATTCCCGCCCCCACAAAAATCACTCCCTTCTCAGCTGCGCTCTACGTGCAAACCCCTTTAGAAGCCGACGATCTGCCCACCGCCAGCGGCCGATTCATTGTGCTCTATGAACCACAAGTCAACTTGGAATGGGGCGCAAAATTTAGGATCATCATTCAAATCAGGGCAGAAATGGATCCCGCGATAGGCACTGACCCACTCTTAGGCGAAGTAATCTGGAGCTGGCTCCACGACGCCCTCGACCAAAACACAGCTGACGCACACCATCTGAAAGGCAGCGTCACCCGCGAACTCAGTGAAACCTTCGGAAACTTAGAGCTAACCCGCTCTGACGTCGAAATCGAACTTAAAGCCTCTTGGTCTACCAGCTCCAATGATCTTTCCTACCACCTGGCTGCTTGGCTTGACGTAGTAAACTATGCATACGCACAGCAAGACCCCGAAAATCCCGACCCAAACTTCACTGACCCGGATACTTTCGCCACAGGACCTTCACTATATGGATTCTGAACCAACCTTAATCATCCACCCGCATCAGGGCACCCCAGACCTCATTGACACCCCTGAAGAACTGGCAAAAGCCTGTCATGCACTAAGCAAATCAACTGCTCCAATCGCAATCGACGTTGAACGCGCCGGTGGCTACCGCTACTCTAACCGCGCTTACCTGGTGCAAATCCGACGCGAAGACATAGGCACTTTCCTAATCGACTCAGATGCCCTGCCCGATCTATCCTCACTTAACGAACCCCTGGGAAACGCCCCGTGGATTCTGCACGATGCCGACCAAGACATCGCTTCCCTCCGCCTTGCTGGCCTCACTATTCCTGAACTTTTCGACACTATGTTAGCTGCCCGCCTACTTGGTTTTGAACGCTTCGGATTAGCCGCAGTCTGCGAACAAATTCTGGGCCTAACTCTTGATAAAAATCACCAAAACGACGACTGGTCCACCCGCCCACTACCCCGCGCTTGGCTTCGCTACGCCGCCCTTGATGTAGAGCTTCTCACCGACCTCTATAACCAAATGGGCAAAGCCCTCTACGATCAAAATCGCTGGGACTGGGCACAGGCAGAGTTTCAGAACATCCTCACCCGCCCAGCAAAACCGGCAGACCCAAACCGCTGGCGGAATATCCCCGGCGCAGGCAAAATCCGCACCCGCCGCAACCTAGCAATCTTAGAAGAACTCTGGCAGACTCGCGAAAGAATTGCCGCAGAAATAGACATTGAACCTACGCGTTTAATCAAAAATAAAATGCTGGTCGACCTGGCGTTGCAGCCTCCCCGGACTACACGCCAGTTCTTAAACGTACAGGAACTGCGCCGCCCTCGAACCAGAAAATACCTGGACCAATGGATGGCGGCCATTAACCGCGGAAAATCCCGTTTAGATGCCCAACTTCCAGAGCTAAAGCGCCCGCACGCTCCCGGAGAACTTCCCAAAGTTACCACCTGGAAAGCGACCGAACCGGCAGCCCACACCCGGTTGCAACATATTCGCGAATGCGTAAAGAAATCCGCAGAAAAACTGGGAATCGACCAAGAAATCCTGCTAGAACCACGTATCCAACGCCATATCGCGTGGCATAACGTACGCTACCAAGGCGCTGACCTGCAACAATTCTTAACCCGCCACGGAGCTCGCCCCTGGCAAATTGAGCACGTCCTCAAAGATCTTGGTCGCGCAATTAAAACTATGCCAGCATAGGCCAGCGGCAAAATCCTACTGCAAAAGATCCTTAATCCGCCCGGTCACCTGCTCAGTATCAAGCCCCAAACGAGCCACAATCTCACCGCGAGACGCATGCTGTAAGAACTCTTTTGGCACGCCAAAGGAAGCTACCGGCGTAAACACTTTCGCCTTCGCCATCTCTTCACGTAGATTTGCTGCGTAACCGCCCGTTTCCAAACCGTCCTCTAAACAGACAATCAGCTTAGCGTCCCCAATACGCTCAATCAACGAGTTCTTCACAGGGAGCATCCACACCGGGTCAATGACGGTAAAAGTAAGCCCAGACGCGGCGCCCTCGGAATCATAAGCAAGCCGCTGTGCAGCTTCCACACCAGTTTCAACCAGCGGCCCCGTAGCCAAAATAACGACCTCATCGGCATCTGCAGAAACTGAACCCGTCAAAACATCACCAAAATCGCAGCTCTCCAAAGCTGGCAGCGGATCTGGCAGCGCTCCCTTTGGATAACGAATCAGCGTAGGGCGGTCGTCCACCTGCACTGCGCGACGCAAAGCAGCCCGCAACGTAACCTCATCACGCGGCGCAGCCAACTCAAGCCCCGGAACCATCGACATCAACGAAATATCCCACATACCATTATGCGAAGCACCATCGTCGCCAGTAATCCCCGCGCGGTCCAACACAAAAGTTACGCCCGCTTTATGCAACGCCACATCCATCAGAACCTGGTCAAACGCCCGATTCAAGAAAGTCGCATAAACTGCAAACACTGGGTGCGCACCAGCAAACGCCATCCCGGCAGCCGTAGTAACCGCATGCTGTTCAGCAATCCCCACGTCAATCACGCGTTCAGGATACTTCTCAGCCAACGGCTTCAACCCAACCGGAGCCATCATCGCCGCCGTAATCCCCACCACCTGAGGGAACTCATCAGCCAGTTTGACAATCTCATCGGCAAATACCGCGGTCCAACCAAATCGTGACGGCACCAAAGGCAAGCCGGTTTCCGGGTGAATTACGCCTACAGCGTGGAAACGATCCGCGACATCTTCTTCCGCAGGCACATAGCCCCGGCCCTTTTCCGTAATCACGTGTACCAAAACCGGACCACCCAAGCCTTTCGCCCGTGCAAGAGCCGTCTCTAACGCCTGCAAATCGTGTCCGTCAACAGTACCTAAATACTTAAGACCCAGCTCAGCAAACATCGCGTTAGGTACAACCAGTTCACGCATTCCTGACTTAATCCCATGTAAAGTCTCAAACGCTATTTCACCGGGCTTCCCGTGGGAAAGCAGGTGCTTCTTCCCCCAAGCCAGAGCCTTCTCATAGGTAGGCGAAGTACGTAAAGCATCCAAATGCTGTGCTAAGCCACCAATAGTCGGCGCATAAGAACGACCATTGTCATTAACTACAATCACAACATTGCGGGTCTCATCTTCAGCCAAGTTATTGATAGCTTCCCAGGCCATGCCCCCCGTTAAAGCACCGTCCCCGATAACTGCCACCACGTGGTGCGGATTTCCCTGACGCTGGTATTCTCTGGAAATCCCATCTGCCCAAGAAATCGCGGTTGAAGCATGTGAGTTCTCAACTACATCGTGGGCTGATTCACTGCGACTAGGGTAACCCGAAACCCCTCCAGACTGACGCAAATGCGAAAAATCCTGACGTCCAGTCAACAGTTTGTGTACGTACGACTGATGTCCCGTGTCAAAAATTAACGTATCCGCCGGGGAATCGAACACCCGGTGCAACGCCATAGTTAACTCAACCACCCCTAAATTAGGACCTAAATGTCCGCCGGTGCGAGATACCGCTTCAACTAAAAAACGTCGAATCTCATGCGCTAACTGCGGAAGTTCTGAAGCGGAAAGAGCCTTCAGGTCTGCTGGGCCACTGATAGTACGCAGCAGGGGGCCTAACATAGGAATTTCAGTCATAAGACTATTCTAAAGGTTCTTAGCCGCAGCTTCGAACCCATCCTGACCAGTTGCCCAAAGCTTCACATAAAACAAAGCCACTACAAATCCGTGCAGAAGCAATAAATTTGGTTCGATTCACCAAGTAGCCAAGGTAAATTAGATATAGCTACTACTTTGTTTCAGATTCCGGTTAGCTCAAACCTACCCGCAGACTTTAAAGTTAGGAACCCTCAATGGTCACTAAACAACATTATGGAACTTGGGAATCAGTAATCACCCTTGAGGCAATGACCACCGGATCAGTTGGTCTTTCCCAAGTCTGCGCGGATGGAAACAGCACTTTTTGGGTTGAACAACGCGCCACTGCCGATGCTCGCAACGTGCTCATGCACCACACTAACTTTGCAGGTTCCGTAGAAGTCCTACCCCTCATCGAAGGTCAAACCCTTCCCAATGTCGGTACGCGCGTACACGAATACGGAGGAAAAGCGTACGGAGTAAAGAACGGAATTATCGTTTTTTCACACTTAGGTGACAACCGCGTCTACCTCTATGACTTAAACGATCCCCTAGCCGGAATTCGCCCGCTTACAGAGCTTAACAATTCCCGCTACGGCGACTTTGAAATCAACTTAGAAGACCGCACTGTTTACGCCGTTTGTGAAGAGCACCACGGCAATACCGAACCCAGTAACTACCTGGTCTCTATTCCCTTAGACGGGAGCGGCGCACGTAACCCAGATGCAGTTAAGGTACTCTACCGTGGCACCGACTTTGTACTTGCTCCAGCTCTCTCATTTGATGGCACCAAACTTGCCTGGATCACTTGGAACCACCCGCATATGCCGTGGCAACAATCCGCATTGCACGTGGCCCAGCTAAAAAACGGCGTGCTCACAGACGAATTCACCTTAGTTGATGAAGCAAATGTGGCTGTTTGTGAACCACGTTGGACCATGCACGGAGACTTAATCCACGTCGACGATTCCAGCGGTTGGCTAAACCTGTACCGCACTGAAGGTTTCAATCACACGGCTACGTCCGACCTACCTGCTTCAGCAGAAGAACCCGAAGCGCCCGCGTGGCACAAGCAACTGCGCACGCGCCGCCTGCACCCCGGAAATCGTAACTTCTCTGCTCCCGCATGGCAGTTAGGTTTGCATTCTTTCGATGTCTTTGATGACGATTACCTGCTTTGTTCTTGGAACCAAGATGGTTTTTGGCATCTGGGAACTGTCCGTTTAGACAACGGACAGCTTGAAGAATGGCAGATTGGCTGGTGGCCAGTTGGAAACGTCTGCGTCTCTAACGGTCGCGTAGTTCTCATCGCAAACCAGGCTTCAACCCCCGCTGCCGTGCTGGAAATCAACGGCGGCACTTCAACAGTTCTGCGGTCTTCCAGCCTTTTAGAATTCGACTGCGCTGAAATCTCTGCCGCTAAAGCGATCTCTTGGCCCACGTCTGACGGCGACACCTGCCATGGTTTCTTCTACGCCCCGGTAAACCCACGTTTCGTGGGGGAAGATAGTGAACTGCCCCCACTGGTAGTGATGGCTCACGGTGGTCCCACTTCCGCTGCCCGTCCCGGCTTTAACTTGGGCATCCAGTTTTGGACTTCTCGCGGTTTTGCAGTCTTAGACGTAAACTACCGTGGTTCATCCGGGTGGACTCGCGAATACACTGACAAACTCCAAGGTAATTGGGGGGTTATCGACGTCAATGACTGTACTGACGGAGTGAAATACCTGGTGCAACATGGCATCGTAGACGGCAAACGCGTTGCTATTAGAGGTGGCTCTGCCGGTGGTTACACGGTCCTTACTGCCTTAGTAACTTCTGACGTGTATACGGCGGGCACCTCACTGTATGGGGTAGGCGATCTGCGGTTGTTAGCTGCGGAAACCCACAAGTTTGAATCCCGTTACATGGAAGGTCTGGTAGGTACGGCCGATCTGGAAGACCCAGTTTTCACTGACCGCTCACCAATTCACCACATTGAACAAGTCAGTGCCCCCCTGCTGCTACTTCAAGGTGAAGATGATAAGGTCGTCCCACCTTCGCAAGCGATCACCATGTATGAAGCCTTACAGGAACGTCAGCATCCGGTTGAACTGGTACTCTACCCCGGTGAAGGCCACGGTTTCAAAAAGGCAGCTAACATCATTGACGCCTACGAGAAGGAATTAACCTTCTATTTGCGTACCTGGAACCTAGCGGACTAATCCGGAGCCTCCCGCATTTCAAAGCCGTGACAACTAATCTTGGAAAGCTCTAATGGCACCGAAACCAGTTGAAAAAATCACGCAACCTCCGCATCGGCTTTTAGAAGCCTGCGCCGATTTTGTGCGTCCTTGGTTAAAACTCCCCAAATCTTGGCGCGTTTATTTAGACGCCGACGCACGTGAACTTTTCATGCTCTGTATCGCCGCCGCCTTAGTGGGGATTTCCACAGGTCTAATTGCTGCTTCCTTCCGACTGGGGATCGAATGGGTAGTTCACCTGCGTTTTGGGCTTATCGACCGTTTAGATGGCTCGCCGATTCTGGGGTTCTTGGTTTTCATCGCGATAACCACTATTTTGACGGGTTTATCTGCTCTGTTAGTTGCCAAAGTTTCTCCCGATGCGGAAGGCTCTGGGATTCCCCGCGTTGAAGCCATTGTGAACGGGCACTTGCAACCGGGCAAATCACGGATTCTGCCAGTTAAGTTCTTTGGTGGTCTGATGGCAATTGGCTCTGGGCTGATGCTTGGACGTGAAGGCCCGCTGGTACAGATGGGTGCTTCCGCCGCCTACACCGTAAACAAGTATTTTAGGCTCCGCGATGATGATCTGCGGGTCCTTATGGGCGCAGGTGCTGCCGCCGGTTTAGCAACCGCTTTCAACGCTCCGATTGCCGGTGGTGTCTTTGTCCTTGAAGAACTCTTAAAACGCTTCGATATTCGCACCACTTTAGCCACTTTAGTAGCTTCCAGCTCTGGATTCGTTTCTTCGATTTTGTTAGTTGATTCCCGTTTCGAGTTCTTCATCGGTTGGGCTCCGAAGGTATCTAATACTTCTATCCACTGGATCGTCCTGATCGGTATTATCTGTGGTTTCTTAGGGATTCTTTACAATAACTACGTTATGTGGTGTTTGCGTTTTGCCGACACGTTAAAACCCCCGGCTTATATTCGCGGTGGCGTAGTTGGGCTGCTAATCGGCTGCGTAGGCTGGGTTGCTCCGGAAGTTGTGGGCGGAGGAGATAACCTCACCCAAGAAGCCCTGCTGGGCAACGGCGGTTTAGGTCTTGCCGCAGCGATTTTACTGGTGCGTTTTGTGCTGGGCCCAATCTCTTATGCAGCGGGAACTCCCGGCGGCTTATTCGCCCCGCAGTTGGTAATCGGCTCTATGATTGGTCTAATGGTTGGGATTATTGCCAACGAAATTCAACCCGCCCATTCCCCATCGTTAGCGGCCGCCGCCCTGATTGGTTTAGCCGCGTTCTTTTCTTCTACTGTGCGCACGCCCATTACCGGGATGATTTTAGCAACTGAAATGACTGGTAACGCAAGCGTTTTACCGGCGATGTTAGTTGCCTGTGCCTTCGCCATGTATATTGCCACCGTCGCGAAATCTGACCCAATCTATGAGCGTCTCTCGCGTCGTTTTGAACGCAACGTTGACCTTTACCGTCTGCGTAGCATGTGGAAGACGGTGGCTGAAACCAGTGCGCGCACTATTCGCCCGTTCCGAGTCCGCCTGTCATCTTCAAGCAGTTCGGTTTCGCGCACTATGAAAAACTCGGATTTAGATCGTTAACAGTCGAAAGAGGGGAAAGTTGGTAGCCGAGCAACCGATTTTGGTGACCGCCCTGGTTTTCTTTTCCGAGGACGGAAAAATCCTCACTGCCCGCAAACAAAACACCCAGCGGTTCATGCTAGTTGGCGGGAAACCAGAACCCGGAGAGTCTTTCGAAGCCGCTGGGGTTCGCGAAGCTAAGGAAGAGATCGGGATTGACATTAGTGAAGCTGATTTAGCGTATTTGGGGACTTGGACGGTTGCCGCAGCTAATGAGTCTGGGCGCTTAGTTACGGGCACGGTTTTCACTGTGTGTCCGCGGTTAAAAGTTCTGCCAACCCCCAGTGCGGAGTTGGCAGAGTTAAAGTGGTTAGATCCAGCTCAGCCGTTGCCGGCTAATTTAGCTCCCCTATTAGAGACGCGCATTTTGCCGGCGCTGGCTTTTCCAAACTCGTGATGCTAAGAAAGCTGTTCCTAAAGCCACCACTGCAATGTAAACTTCCGTGATCAGCACGGAATTCGTGTAGTCAAGCATGACTACGGAAGTGGCGTTAAAGACGGCGTGTAACAAGATCGCTAAGGGGAAGAGCAGGAGCTTTCGATTCTTCACCGAGAACCACACCAAAACCGATAGACTCAAGTGCATAATTATCGCGAAGATTCTCTCAACAACCCCAACTAGGAATAGCGCCGCTGGGGTATCAATCAACTGCGATACCAGCTGATTTAGTTCAGCAGCAGCTTCTGGCGGAGCGTCTTTAAGCATTTGTGGCAGATAACCGTTGTTATATGCCACAGCAATGAAGAGGTTGGATAAAGCTGTTATTCCCAGGATAACCATGGCTTCAAAACCGCCGTGACCGGCGCCGTAGGAAAGTGCGTTCTCATCCCGGTGTAAGTATTTACGCAAGGCGGTTTTCATAGCGAAGAAACGCCCCGTTTCTTCAAACAAACCAGCTATTAACCCCCCATAGATGGCCAGTACCCAAATGTGGTCTTTCATCACCACGCCAAATGCAGACCGAGAGACTACGAAGTTAAAGATGCCTTCTAAAATGAAGGCGAAAACCAGCATCACGCCGGCGCCCACAAAGAACGGGAGGATCTCAACCCGCTTAGTCTTACGCAGGTAGATCAAGAGCAGAAACGGGAAAATCAGTCCAAAAAGTCCGCTAAATACAATGGTGGCGATAGTGAAGTTACCTACCAATGCTCCCCCTTCGTGTCATAGTGCGTCTGCTTCACCTGCAAATCACTGAAAGTTTTTTAAACGCCCTCGAAAATATTTTGCCAGATTTCCTGCCCAGTTTCTGAACAAACTCCTGCGCTTTCTCGTAACGTTTCGAAGGCTGCCAAAACCTGTTCGCGCCGCAGCGTTTCCAACCCCACTTTTTCGTCAATTTGCAAAGCAACTTGCAAAAACTCTGTCAGGAACTGAACGGCTTGCTCGGGGGTAGTTGCTAAGTCTTGATAAGTTTTCTTATACGCGCTGATCAGCTTCTTCACCGCTGCTGCGGGAACTTCCATGCCCTGCCAAGTGGCAAAGGGGTTTCCCACGTTTGCGCCAATCCACTCAGGGGTGCGCAAAGCGCGAATATTACAAGACGGGATCCCCTTAAAGGCTTTCTTCGCTTGTTCTCCGGCAGGTTTAGGAATGCTCCATAGAAGTAAATCTTGCAGTTTTGGTAGCTGCGCTGCACTGGGGAAAGCGTCAAAACCGTAGCATTCATTTAGCCACAGTTTCTGTAAATTCGGAAGCTCCGCTAAGGCAGCAATTTCCGTAAGCGAGGCGCCGGCACCGTGAATCTGCAGCTTCTCTAACTGCGGATAGTGCGCTGCCAAGTCTGCTAGGGAAAGTGTCGCCCCTGCCTGCAGTTCCAGCGAAAGAACGCGCAATTTTGGCAGCTTTGGCAGTGTCCACCCGCTGCCGGTAGGTTTCAAAAATAGACTCAGGAACTTACCCGCGTGGGGGCAAGCCAGTTCTTCTAAAGCAGTAAATTCCCCGGTGCAGGTTAGAGTTTGCAGCTGCGGGTTTAGCTGTATCCGCACAGGTTGATCTAAGTGAAGTTCCATATCCAGCAGGTGGCTGGTAGAAAAATCCCAGGTTGCTGCAGGTTGCTCTTCCGTCCCGAAATCTGTGTGGTTTTTGCCGGTGATTTCTAAGAAACTAACCAGTGGATGTGCTTGCAGAAACTGCGGTAGTTGCGAAGAGTACGCGTCAACGTGCAGGTAAGAAAGTGTCTGCGGAAGTTCGGCCAGTTGCGCAGTTAGAGCCCCTGGCTCACTTACCTGTAAGCGCGCGCGCCTACCAGGTTGCGCCTGATAGGCGGCGCGCACTTCAGATGGCAACTGATCCCAGTAATGTTGGCGTTCCAACTGCGCTGGGTCAAGTACTTCACTGGGATTGCTTAGTTCTGCAACCTGTGCTTTTGGCGGCAGGTTTCCCAGTTGCGTAAGGTCAGCTTCAGTTAGGTTAACGACGCCCCAAAATAGTTGGTTCTCCCACCCGTGGTGGTGCAAATATAGGGGCGAAGCCGCTTCCAGTTCCCCTAAACTTGGCATGGTCGTTGGCAGGTGGTCGAGGGCGATCAGACTCGCCTCAGTTTCTTTACCAGCGATCACTTGCAAAACCAAGTAGCGTCCCAGTCGCTCTAACTTACGCGTATACAGGTCACCAATTGCCATGGGGGTTCCTTAACTATTTTTCGAAAACGGTCACCATTTCCACGTGATGGGTGTGTGGGAAAAGATCCAGCGCCTGGAAGTCACGAATCTGATAGCCTGCTTCAACGAAGTCTTTCATATCGCGTGCTCCCGCAGCTGGATCGCACGAAACCAGCACCACTGTTTGCGGTCCGGCCATGGCAATCGCCTGAACGATGTCTTTGCCGGCTCCGGCGCGAGGCGGATCTAAGACCACCACGCGGGGGCGCTCTCCCAGGTCAGACCAGGCGCGCATAACCGCTTTTCCGTCAACGTTCCCTACCCTTAAATCGCGTGGGATGGGCAGTTCCCGTAAGTTGTGGCGTGCGTCTTCTACCGCTTGTCCAGCGCCCTCGATAGAAAGCAGGCGCCCCTCTTTACCGGCTGCTTTCCCTAAGAAGTAGGTAAATAAGCCGGCTCCGGAAAAGAGCTCTAAAACCGCGTCACCTGGCTGTACCTTCGCAGCATCTAATACTACCTGCACTAAGTCCCCGGGGGCACTGCGGTGAGCTTGCCAAAAACCTTGGGTGTGCACCGAAAACTGGGCAGTTTCCCCGCGGTAAGTTACTTCCCAGTCAGCGAAGTTCTCAACGCGGCGTCCGCGGGAGTTAAAGGTGGAGTTGCCAATTACTACGCGCCGCCCGCCCGCATTGGGAGCCAAAGCACGCACTCTTTTTCCGGGGCGCCATAACTTTTGCCAAGCTGAATCTCCCAGCAAACCCAGCTCCAGAATCTCCTCAGCGACCAGTGGCATATCAGTGATCTCAACCAGCTCATTCGAAGAGGTTTTAGTCATTGCCAAACGACCTGACGGGGCGACTTCAAACTCCGCGCGAGTGCGGCTGAGTAACCCATCCACGTCTGCGGAAGCGGCGCGCACGGTAATTTCACCCATTGCTTCCAACAACGCTTCAGTCGTTTTAGCAAATCCAATCCGGCGTACTTGGTCAGCGATTACCTGTGCTTTCCAGATCCGCTGGTAGTCGAGCTTAACGTGTCCTAAGTCTGCGCCGCCTACCCCACTTTGCGCGGCTTCTGGCCAAATATGGGGTTGGCGGTGTTCTGAAGCAGTGTGGATTACGGTTGCATCGCCAAAGGAAACTTTGGCGCGTTTCTTGGTTAGCTGGACGTCAACAATTTCCCCCGGCAGGGCGTTGGCAACGAAAATTGGGCTACCTGAATCGTCCACTGCGAAACAGGTACCGCCGTGTGCTGGGCGCAGGACCTCTACTTTTTCCAAGAGTGGTAACTGAGCTTGTTTTTGGCTAGTGGGGCGAAATTTAGGCATCTTTTTTCTCCAGCTCAAGTTGGGTATTTACTTCGTCAGACCAAGGAACCATCGTAACCATAACGCCTGGTTCTTTATCCAGGGCGCGCCTTAAATACCGCAGTTCTGCATTATGCAGGCGGTTTTTCCACGCCTGGTTGAAAACAACATGCGGAATAACCACGTTAATTAACCGGTTGGGGTTATCTTGTCGGATGCGGCGAATATGCTCAATCACCGACTGGTGAACGCGAATGGAAGTTGCTTCAATAATGGTCAGCTCAACGTCCAACTGGAGTTTTTGCCAGCGACTGATCTGCTGCGCGGTATCGTCACCGCCACGGTCAACGTGGATAACTTCCATCGAGTGGGGGCGAGTCGCTTCAATCCAATGTACGGCGCGTTGTACTACCGGTCCCAGGTCAGCCGCCACAATCATATAGTGGACGCGTCCGGGGACAACTGGGTCCGCGACCGTGCGTTCGCCGGCGCCACCGCCGTAATAGAGGTAGTGACTGCGAATAATGTAGAACAAAATGTAGAAGAATCCGATTAGGGCAACGGCAATCCAGGTTCCGGCTTTCATATCGGCAGCTAGGAAAGCTAAGAGCACGATGAAGCTAACCACTACCCCACCCAGGGCAACGAGTTTCGCTTTTTTCATAGTTTTCCTCTCATGTGAATGTCCTTCATAGCGCAGCTGTTTGCGCCAGTACAGCAAAGTGGCTAAACGGGTTAAAGTTAGCGAAATTAGGCCGCTAGAAACAACAATCGGCACAATTGCAGTGAAACTTCCATTGCTGTAA
Organism: Actinomycetaceae bacterium; assembly: GCA_030532515.1. Classification (GTDB taxonomy): domain Bacteria; phylum Actinomycetota; class Actinomycetes; order Actinomycetales; family Actinomycetaceae; genus Gleimia. The sequence continues at coordinate 58,619 of JAUNKY010000002.1, read as the reverse complement.
ATCAGCAATCCGATGGCCCCCACTAGCATAATGGCGGTGTTTGCCCCGGTTAAGTTAAAGAACCGGGAAACGTGTAGGGGGAGGATCGAAAAGTTAGTGAGTTCAGCCGCGACGATTTCTACGTCGTCAAGGATTACGCGGGCGGCAATAAAGGTGGAAGCAAGTAACAGGGCGCCGAAGATTAGCAGCACTGATGGGGGAATATTAATGATCCGTAGGGCGTTAAATACCGCGTATTCGCGCAGTAAGAAGGCGCCCGAATCAATGTCTGCTACGTTTGAAAAAACGCCGATCATCACCACGCCAAAAGCTAAGGTGGCAGAAACTAACGCAATCGAAGCGGAACGGGCTCTTTCCACTGAATAGAGGGATAGGTCAGTTACAAAGTGGCGCATCATAATTACCGGGGTCATGGCCGTAACCAACGCGGTGAAAATACTTACCAAAATCTTCGAAGCCGTAGAGGTACGTGAAGTGATTTCTTGCGAAACGTCAGCTAAGTCTTGTGAGCTGGTAGTCAGCAGGTAGGGAGAGGCGCCGATGAAGCCAATTATGAGGATAAGTACCATCACCAAAGTCAGTAAGATGATGCCGGTGGCTGCCCTTGGAAAGCGCCGTTTATCTACGGTTGAGACAAAAACCGTGACTATGGCGATAAAAAGTGCGAAGGTAAGCCGGTGGTCCGCTAAACGTGGCAGCGCCGAAACGATGAAAAACCCTCCGGCAGCAGAGATCAAAGCGAAGGTAGAAATATGCTCTACCACGATGGATACGGCTGCCAGAGTGGACATGCGAGGTCCAAGTTCACGGTCCAAAAGGGCAAAGTCGCCGGTGTGTTTGTGGCGGCTTCGCAACACGGGTTCTCCCGAGGCAACTAAGAGTAGTGCCAAGGGAAGAGCGAATACGGCTACCCAAACTGCGATAGAAGTGTCGAGTTCTCCCAGGTGGTGTAAAGAGCGAATTACTTCATCTGCCAACCAAATGGGGGCGATAACAAATAGAGAAGCTACTGCTCCGAAACGAGCGTAGCTTTGCAGTGGACGCGTCAGCTGAGTGCTTCCACTTTGTCTCTGATTTGAGTTTTTCTGTGCCATAGTATTTCTAGTCTACCTGGCTACTGGTAAGTTAGTATTGTGCATTTTGTTGTAATGGGAGCAGGTCGAGTAGGAACAGCGTTAGCTACCCTACTTGACGAACGTGGCCACTCGGTGGCGATTATTGACCAAAATCCGGATGCTTTCCGTAAGCTTCCGGCTTCTTTCTCTGGACGCCGCGTTACTGGCGTGGGCTTTGACCGCGACACTTTAAAGCAGGCGGGCATTGAAAAAGCCTACGCTTTTGCGGCGGTTTCCAGCGGTGACAACTCGAATATTATCTCTGCCCGCGTGGTCAGAGAAACTTTTAATATCGATCGCGTGGTGGCCCGCATTTATGACCCTACCCGCGCTGAGGTTTATGAGCGTTTAGGGATCCCGACGGTGGCAACTGTGCGCCGCACTACAGAAGCAGTTCTTTCGTGGATGCTGCCTACCGATGCGGATGAGGTGTGGACGCACCCTACCGGAGCCGTTAGCTTAGCTAAGGCCCGCCCTGCTGAAGGCTGGTGGGGTGTTGAACTGGCGAAAGTAGAGAAAATTATTGGGCATCGAGTGGTGTTCATTTCTCGCTTAGGGATTGTTCAGGAAGTTAAACCTGGACTGGTACTGCAAGAAAATGATGAGCTTTATATCGCGATTTCTGGCCATCAAGTGGCCCCGGTGCGTGACCTGCTGGTAAAGTCACCACCTTCGGAGGTTTAAAATGCAGATTGTGATTGCTGGAGCAGGTTCAGTGGGGCGTTCGATTGCCCGCGAACTGCTTTCTAAAGGACATGAAGTCACGTTGATTGACCGTTTGCCTGATCAGATGCGCGTTGCCTCAGTAGCGCAAGCTGACTGGGTTTTGGCAGATGCTTGTTCCCCAGAGTCGCTTAAGGAAGCGGGCGTAGCTACCTGCGATGTGATGGTGGCAGCTACCGGTGACGATAAAGCAAACTTGGTTATTTCACTGCTTTCTAAAACTGAGTTTGGGGTTCCGCGTGTGGTAGCCCGCGTTAACAATCCGAAGAATGAATGGATGTTTGACGAGGCTTGGGGCGTCGACGTGCGTGTCTCTACCCCGCGGGTGATGACTGCGTTGGTTGAAGAAGCAGTTTCCGTATCCACTTTGGTTCCGCTATTCGAATTCCACGAGGCCGGTGCTGCCCTGTATTCGTACACGGTGGGTGCAGATTCCTCGGCGTTAGACACGCTGATTACTGCCTTAGCTCTGCCGGGGGATGCGAAAATCCTCTCTGTCCTAAGAGACGATGCTCCGCTGGATTCTTTACAGGACGTGGCGATTGATGCTGGCGACCAGCTGATTTTGATGCTCGCTTCTAAAGAAGCATCTTTGCGGGCCGATCTCGAGTTAATCCTGGGGCCGAAGCGGGTGGATTAACACCCAGCTTAACCAGGCGCATAGGATGAACGGGGGGATTCCTAAAATCAGTTTTAGAACCCCCAGGACGGCAATATTTCCACTCAGCCAAAACGGAAGTTGCAGTCCGACGCGGAGGATGAACAGGCCCGCCCAAATCCAAGAGACAATCAGGCTGGCTTTTACCAGGGGCGCTAAGTGTTTTTGCGCGATTAATTCGCGGTTACACCACCACTTCCAGGGCAGATTCCAAACTGCAGAAAGTGCCATTGCTGCTACGGGGAATCCGATTAAGTTCGCTACGATAATCACCGTTCCGTAGATGCTACCGGTGATTAGGCCCAGTGAGAAGAAGTTTTCGCCTTTGCCTGAAAACCAGGCCCACAGTACGCCGATGCCCACTCCGAATACTCCTGAGAGGGCGTAGGTAAGGCTGCCTTTCGTAACTAGTCGGATAAGTGCGAAGACTAAGGCGATGGCTCCTGCCCCAATCAGGGGGATCTGCAGGTTATGGTATAGCGCGTAGAGGACTACGAATACTAAGCCGGGCAGGGTTGATTCTAACAGTCCGCGAACTCCGCCCACTGTTTGCCAAATGTCGAAGTTTTCTGCGTCTAGCTGATTCAGCAGCGCGGATTTATCCAAAGTAGCTTCCAAGTTTTGCTTGGGTGAAGCAGCTTCTTGCATTTTCTGACCTTACTATTTGGCGGGGACGTTGAGGATTACCTGGTAGCGGGGATTGATCATCTGCGGATGTCCTGAACCGCTAGAGACCATGCCGGTGACTTCTAGAATGTCACCGACGTTCACTCCCCCCAGTGTTTTCCTACCCAGCCAAGTTACCAGCAGCGTCCCGGTGTCATCGCGTAAGGCGGCTTTTACCGCGGGGGTTTTAGAATGGGGCGGGTAGGTTAAGGAAGCCACTCTGCCGCGCACGGTTAAAGTGGTTCTATCCACGCATTTTGCTACTGGTGTTAGCCTCTCAAGCGGTTTGTCAGCCATGCGTTTACCCTGGGTACTGGTTTAGACCTCTACACCGCTGTCAGATTCAACGATGTCTACGTCGCGGGGGATATTCAGGCGAATCAAAGAAAGTGGGGCGCGTGGTTCTTTATCGCGTTCGACAATCAGGTTATCGATTAAAGTTGCTGCAGCGCGGTAGACTTCATCTTCTACGGCTACGGCTCCTACCATGTCGATGCGCAGTGCCCAGCGGTTACCTTCGATGAAGACGACTCGCAGCGGGGTGATGCCTTTTTGCCCGTCAGGACCGGCCACGGGAACGGCGATTTGGAGTTCCCTTCCCCAGCGTCCCGGAGCGCGTTTTACGTCTGCTCCCTGTTCTTTGAAGGCTTTTTCAGTGTCGTTTAGAAGTTCACCGGCAACGTTTCCAGAACGTGGGGTGGCGATTGCTAAGATCTGGACCACTGAGTTAGCGAACATGAGGTTGAGGCGTTCGATACTCTGTCGGTCCGCAGAGAGCACCGGTTGGATTTGGAGGCCGGTGAGCATGGGGATTTTTACGGTGCCGAAGTCAAGGTAGTTGTCGGGAACAGTTTTTTCGCTGATATCCCACGGGCCGTGTGCCCGCGTTTCCTGTGGAGTTTCTGGCAAGGTAGTGTCTTCTTTGACGACTACTTTTTTCTTTCCGAACAAGCCCATGTGTATCTTTCCCTCTAGTTATGATTTAGGCACGGAAAAGCGTTTCCGTGCCTAATCTAATGTTATTCAGCGCATTCAGCGCAGATTAGTTCCCCATCGCGTTCTTCCGCCAGCTGGCTACGGTGGTGGACTAGGAAGCATTCGCTGCAGGTGAACTCGTCGTCTTGCTTAGGTACTACGCGGACGGTGAGATCTTCAGATGAAAGGTCTGCACCTGGGAGCTCGTAGTCTTCGGCAATGTCGTTTTCGTCGTCGTCGACGCTGTTAGAACCAATGTCCGTGCGACGGCTCTTCAGCTCTTCGATAGACTCTTCTGAAACTTCATCCTCGTTCTTACGGGGAGCATCGTAATCAGTTGCCATTTATTATTTCCTTAACTGCGTTAGAGTCCTTGCACGAAAAGATTAACAGACTCATAAGAAAAAACCTATTCGCCCGGATAATAGCATTTTTTTCAAGGATATGTGCAGAACAGGCACGACACGCTATTATTTTGTGCTTTTTCTTTTTAGTCTTAGAGAAGACTAGATTATTTTGGGGGAGGTTCCAATGATTGAGCTGGAGCTACTGGGTTCGCACGGGGACGGTTCACAACTGGTGTTTACCGACGCTTCCGGAGAACGTTACCTGGTGACGATTGATGACGCGTTGCGGGCAGCTATTCGACGTGAGGAAATTCAGATTGAGGTTCCCACTGGTAAAACTGAGCTCTCCCCGAAGGAAATCCAAGAGTTGTTGCGCGCGGGTATGACGCCTCCGGAGATTGCTTCTGCTTTCGAAATGGAGATTGCGCGCATTAACCGGTTTGTCCCGCCGATTCTTTCAGAACGGGCTTTCATGGTGTCTTCCGCGTTAGCTACTAACGTGGGGGCAGAGTTGGATGCGCCTAAGCTAGAAGACGTGGTGATTGACCGGTTGGCAACCCGCGGAGTGGACCCCACTTCCCTAGTTTGGTCTGCTACGCGGAAGCGTAACCATCCGTGGCAGTTGCACCTGACGTTCGTGCAGGCTGCCCGCACCCTCTCAGCAAGTTGGGAGATTGAAAGTTCGGGTCGTTTGCAGCGGGCTTTGGATGAGCAGGCCCGTTGGTTGACGGAGACGCTGACGCCGGCAAGTGAGCCGGTGGTCGCGGTTCCTGAAGATCTTTCGCAAGCTTCCTATCCGGCTCCCGGAGAACCTGAAAATGCGGCGGAAGTTGAGAAGCTGCTGGATGATTTGGTAGCGGCGCGGGGCAAGCGCAGCGGTGAGCCAGCGCGTTCGGATTTCCCAGATTTGGCAGCTGAGCGGATTCCGGTTTTGCATCTTCCCGAGGGCGCCGATAATGCCTCTTCAGCAAATGAAACTAAACCTGCTGAAGTTATTGATTTTGCTACGCGAGCTTCGCACGCGGAAAAGACAGTTCCCCCAGTGCGCGTCCCCGCAGCAGCTCCGGTTGAGGTAAAGCCAGTAGAGGTAGCAGGTGCTGCGGCTGAGTCAGTGGAAATGGGCGAAGACAACCCACAGACGGCGAAACTGCAGGTTGCTCCCCCACTGGCCTCTGATGATGACGTGCAGTCTCTGCCCGGGTTGGATCATTTTGCGGGCACTGAGAAGCCGAAGAAGGCTACTTCTAAGCGCCGCTCGGTGCCCACTTGGGATGAGATTATTTTCGGCGCGAAGAACGACTAAGTACCGCGCCGCCTAGCCCCTAGCTTTGGAGCTAAGCAAGTCTCCACATGGGGATGCTTAGTTCCGCTTCGGTAACTGAACCATGTACCCCCACTAGGTTTACCTGACCGGCTGGTTGCGTTCGCGAATCGACGATCACTTGGTTTTCTAGTGAAAAGACCAGGGCGTCAGCCGTAAATAGTGCTGAAGGGCGCCCTCGGAAAACTCCGCTGGGATCAGTGGTCAGCAGTACTTTCTCACCAAAGAAATCTTTCCACGCGGCAACTACGGACTGGGTTTGCCCCGGTTCTATATGCAGTTGCACGCAACGGCCTTCTCCGGCAATGCCAGTTACAGAGCGCGCCAACTGTGGGTGGTCAGCTAAGTCAATGCGTTGGCGCGGGTCCACGTCAATCATCCCGTGATCGGCCGTTAAAATCACTGCCGCATCTGCGGGGCAGGCGGAAACCAAGGTTTTCAGCTTAGAGTCAACCTGTTCCAGCTCTTCAACCCACTCTAGGCTCTGCCAGCCTTTGGCGTGCCCGATATGATCCAGTTCGGACCAGTATAGGTAGGCCAGGCCACTGCCCCGCTGGAGGTGTTCGATACCGGCGGTGATGCGCTGGTCGAAGGTTTCTGCCCCCACAAATGTTGCGCCGCGAAAAGCCGCCTGGGTTAGCCCTGAGTCTGCAAACCGCGGGTGGGAAATAACCTGTGATGCTACGCCGTACTGGGTTTTTGCTTTGGTGAACAAAGGCTCGACCGGCTGCCAAGTTTGTGGCGGGAGCGCAATATTTTGGAAGTTAATGAGGTTCCCAACCCCCTGTGGGGTTTTCACCGACCAGCCGAACATATTCGTTTGCGCTACAAAAGCGCCGGTGGTTAGCGAAGTAAGCGCTGTGGCGGTAGTAGACGGCAGCACGGTGTGCCCTTTTACCGCCGGAGTGCCATGGTTGCGTAAGAATGGGGTGTGGGCGCGGCAGGCTTGTAGCTGCTCTAAGCCCAGGCCGTCGATGAGCACTACGCAAACAGCCCGGTAAGTTTGGTCAAGTCCCAGGTCCTGGGTAAGTTGCTGCGCCGGATAAAGCCCAGTTTTTGCTGTGGAATCCGCAGTTAAAGGAGCGCCTAAAGACTGGTAGACGCTGCGTAGCAGCTGCGTGATATTTGGGTATTCTTTGAGGGAGTGGTTTTGGAGCCGGTCCAAACTACTGGTATCGGGCATCGGTTTTCTTCTCCCTCGGCGTGTGAAGTCATTGAGATTACAGGTATTTTGGGACAATTGTAGCTATGTCAACGTCACTTTCAACACCTGCGGCAGATAACATCATTGAAATCGATGTCTCTGATGAAATGCGTGGTTCTTTCTTAGAGTACGCGTATTCGGTTATTTATGCGCGTGCTTTACCGGATGCACGCGATGGCTGTAAGCCGGTACAGCGCCGTATCCTCTATCAAATGTCGCAGATGGGTTTGCGCCCAGAAAAAGGGCATGTGAAGAGCCAGAGCGTTGTCGGTGAAGTGATGGGTAAACTGCACCCCCATGGGGATGTAGCGATTTACGATGCGTTAGTTCGTTTAGCCCAGCCGTTCAACCTGCGACTGCCGCTAGTGGATGGTCACGGTAACTTCGGTTCGTTAGACGATGGTCCAGCTGCTGCGCGTTACACGGAAGCTCGGTTAGCGCCGGCGGCCATGGACTTAGTTGCCAACTTGGATGAAGACGTTGTTGATTTTGTTCCCAACTACGATAACCGCAATATGCAGCCGGATGTTTTGCCCGCTGGTTTTCCCCAGCTGTTGGTTAACGGCGCGATGGGTATTGCAGTGGGTATGGCGACCAATATTGCCCCCCATAACTTGGGTGAAGTGGTGGCGGCTACCTGCCATTTGATTGATAATCCGCAGGCAACTACCGAGGATTTGATGCGTTTTGTGCCCGGTCCAGATTTACCCGAGGGCGGCATTATTGTCGGTTTAGAAGGGATTAAACAAGCTTACGAAACTGGACGCGGCGCTTTTAAAACCCGTGCGAAGATCGTAGTTGAGCGAATTTCTGCCCGTAAGCAGGGCCTGGTGATTACGGAACTTCCTTATCTGGTTGGTCCTGAACGCGTTATCGAAAAGATTAAAGAAGCTGTTAACTCTAAGAAGTTACAGGGCGTTTCGAATGTTTCTAACTTAACTGACCGCCACCATGGGGTGCGGTTAGTGGTGGAAGTAAAGAACGGTTTTAATCCGCAGGCGGTTATGGCGCAGCTGTATAAGTTCACGCCGTTAGAGGATAATTTCTCGATTAACGCGGTGGCTTTGGTTGAGGGCCGCCCTATGACAATGGGCTTAAAGCAGATGCTGGAAGTCTATGTTTCGCACCGTTTGCAGGTAGTTTCGCGCCGGTCTAAATTCCGTCTGCAGAAGGCTTTAGATCGTCTGCACCTGGTGCAGGGCCTGCTGGTTGCGATTTTGGATATCGACGACGTCATTGCCATTATTCGTTCTTCGGATGACGTGGATTCGGCGCGTCAGCGTTTGATGGATGTTTTTGATCTGTCCGATATTCAAGCCGATCACATTCTTTCTCTGCGGTTGCGTCGCCTTACCAAGTTTTCGCGAATCGAGTTGGAAGCTGAACAGGCCGAACTGCTGGAACAAATTGAGGGTTTGCGTGAAATTTTAGGTTCCGAGCAGGTTTTACGCACTGTGGTTCGCGATGAGCTGGTGGAAGTTTCTAAGCGACTGGCTACTCCGCGGCGAACCGTGTTGCTTTCAACCGACCCGCAACAGGTGGAAACTGCTGGTAAAGCAGCTGCAGTTCCGCTGGAAATCCCCGATGCGCCGGTGCAGGTGGTGTTGACTTCGCAGGGCGGTTTGATTCGCGTTGACGGAGCTGAACCGCTTGAAAAGACCTCAGCGCGTGGGATTTGGGATACCTACCGGGTGGCTGTTTCTACTACGGCGCGTTCACAGGTTGGTTTAATCGATGCGACTGGTATGCTGCATCGCGTAGAGGTGGTAGATTTACCGGAAGTTCCTCGTTCAGCTTCGAATCCGTCATTTGCCGGAGCAATCGCGGCTGCGCAGATTTTGGGACGCGAAGTACAGCCGGTGGGTCTGATTAACGTTGATAAAGATGAAGTCTGTGGTTTTGTGACGGCGCAGGGGCAGATTAAACGTATGCGCCCTGAGTTCGCTAAGGCAGATTCTTTTGAGACGATTCTGCTAGCTGAAGGTGATCAGGTTTTATTTGCAGCTCCGTGTCCTGATGATGCAGAAATCGTGATGGTTACTTCCGACGCGCAGCTGTTGCGCACTTTAGCGGGTAAGATTCGCCCGCAGGGGCGCGTAGCTGGTGGCGTTGTGGGCATGGTGATTTCCGATGGCGCGCGTTTGTTGGAAGCAAACTTCGTCCCCAGCACCGCTGGTGAAGAGCAGGTGCGGGCGCAGGTGGTGACGGTTGCAGCTGCCGGCGATGGACTCTTTGGGGTGATGCAGTCCAGTGTGAAGGTGAGCGACCTGGATATTTATCCGGTTAAAGGTAGGGCTACGCAGGGCGTGCGCTGTCACCGTTTCTTGAAGTCTGAGTCTGAACTGGTGCTGGCTCGGGTCACGGCCGGTCCCGCCATTGCTTCAACGCCTACGGGTGAGCCAATGGACTTACCGGAAGTTGATCCGCGGCGCGATGGTTCCGGGCAGGCGGTAGCACACGAGATCGCCGCGTTGGTATAGGCATTTCAACACGAAATGCGGCGTGGTTTTAGAGCGTCAGCGTAAACAGCTTCGCTGTGGCAACCGTTTCAAACCCTAGGGTTTTGAAAATGCCTAAGGCCACCGAAGCGTTTGTTGAAGACAAGCTGGTGGCGGTATGTGCCATACCCGCTTTAGCTTGGGCCTGCATGGTAGAAGCAATCAAAGCTTCTGCTAAAGGTTCCCCGTGATAGTCTTCCAACACGGCAATCTGGTCAATATTTCCCTCTGCCCAGCCTAACGCTTCCCAATCCTGCTCATAGGCGGAAGCCATTAGAAAACCGGCGATAACCGGGCGGTCGGCACGCTGGTCTAAAACTACAAAGGACCAATCTGGACGAAAATCGCTGCGCCCGGCTAACCAGTTAGCCATATTTTGTGGGCTCCGCTGCCGCTGCTCGTAAGAAACCCGGTTTTCAACTTCTAAAATAGCTTCTTCCGCCTGAGTTTCCCAAGGTACCACTTTATAAAGAGAAGTCAGGTCTACGCGGGGTAAGGGGCTGGCTAAATCGGCGCGCAGGTCATAGAAAGAACGTGTCCACGCGTATCCTAAGCTGGTTAAATGATTCTCCAGCTCTTGGTTTCCCATCTCAACATAAAACTCAATGAAACATGGTTCCGCAAGATTACACTGTGCTTCCAGTAGCCTGCGGGCGCGTTCAGTTAGCCAAGCGACTAAAGTTCCCCCAATGCCTTTGCCACGGTAGTCAGGATCTACTCCCCCTTGGCACATGGCATGATTGAGGTTAGTTTCGCGAACGCGTACAAAAGCGTATGCCTTTAGCGTTTGGTCCTTCCAACCACCGATACAGATCATCTGCGCATTCTCAGCAAAGAGTTCATGAATTTCTGCTTCAGAAGTGCGGTACGGAAGCTCATCCGCATTCTCAATTCGGTGGATTAAAGCTTGAAACTGGGCGCTATGCGCGCTGGTGAGCTCGCGCCAGTCTAAGCCTGCTTCAGGAATCAGTTGCATTTAACCTCTTAGTAGACGTAACCTTCAGCTCTCTATTTTACCGGGCATGACAGCTAACGCCCAACGCAAGGACCTACAGATCCAACGCGAAATAGATTTGCTCACCAACTGAAGTAAAGCCCATCCGCTGATAGAACTCGCGAGCCCCATGCGGATTATCCTTATCCACGTCTAAACCAATGGCGCTGATTCCAGCGGATTGTACCGCTGCCATTGCATGCGTTAAAAGGGCTTTACCTAAACCGTGGGCGCGTGCTTGCGGAGAAACGCCCAACAGCTCAATATACGCCTCACTACGTTTGGCCTGCAGCCAGCGAGCCGGGTGACGGCAAACCATCACGTAGCCAGCTAACTCACCCTCAGGTGAAAAGGCGGCAAAAGACCAGCGCGGATCCAACGCGGGCCGTGAGAGGCTCCACCAAGAACGAGCTTCTTCTAGGGTGCCCCAGTGGTCAAGGAAAGCTTCATCGTGGAGGCGCTGCAGCGTAGCTTCAGAAACAACCGTCCAAGGTTTAATCTGGTAACCGTTCCGGGGCTGGCTAACCGCTACCTTAGCCTGCTCGTACTGGTGATACATCACGTCAAAGGTGCGGACCGGTCTAAAACCAGCTGCCGTATAAAGCCGACGGCGATCCGCCATATGGGCATCAACTAGGTTCGCCAAACGGACTTCTAAAGTTGAGTCGACGCCCAGCGTCTCTACAAAGAGCTGTCGGGCTCTGGCCTCTTGCCATTTCAACACGGCGCGGCCAATGCCCCGCCCTCGGAAATCAGGAGAAATAAATGCCATCACTTCGGCGCGTGCCAAGTGGGGATCTGGAATCTGAATTTCAACAGCTGCGAAAGCCTGTAGTTGCCCTGCCCCATCGCGCCCCACAATGGCTTCAGCAGGAATAACTCCTAAGTTGAACTCAGCAAAAGTTGCCAGGCGCTGGTCATTCACGCTGTGTAGCGACTCATCAAAAGCCCCACAAACCCGAATCAAAGCGGCGACTTCTGCTAAATCGCTGGGTTCTAAGCGCTTCCAAGTAAGCCCCAAGTGATTTTTCGGCAAAGCTACCTGTGGTTCAGGGCGCAGTCTATCAACAATATTTTCGGTAGTCATACTTTTCCTCAAAAGTGGGGTTCAACCCGTTTAAGCATCAATCTGAGAGCGGTCCAGTTCAGAAGCACCCGCCACAATGAACTCTTTGCGTGGTTCAACTTCAGAGCCCATCAGCAGCTCAAAGGTTTCTTCAGCTTCCTTAAGCGCGGCTTCATCCGCTAGCGTGATACGTCGCAAAGTGCGGTGCGCCGGATCCATGGTGGTTTCTGCCAGCTGATCGGCATCCATTTCACCCAGACCCTTATAACGCTGGATCGGTTCTTTATAAGTGCGTCCCTGGCGCCTTAGTAGCGCCAGCTTTTGGTGCAGTTCTTCCTCAGAATAGGTGTAAATCAGTTCCTTCGGTTTCTTTCCCTGCTTAGGAACTTCAATGCGGTGTAGCGGCGGAACGGCAGCGTAAACGCGGCCAGCTTCCACAAGCGGGCGCATGTACCGGAAGAAAAGCGTCAGCAGCAAAGTCCGAATGTGCGCGCCGTCAACGTCCGCATCTGTCATCAGCACAATCTTGCCGTAACGAGCCTGCTCAAGGTCGAAAGTACGTCCCGAGCCCGCCCCGATTACCTGGATAATCGCCGCACATTCCGCGTTAGCCAACATGTCGGCAGTGGACTTCTTTTGCACGTTTAAAATCTTCCCGCGGATGGGGAAAAGCGCCTGGTATTCAGATGAACGTGCGAATTTTGCAGTGCCCAACGCCGAGTCACCTTCGACGATGAAAAGTTCTGATTTCTCAACGTCATTTGAACGGCAGTCAGCCAGTTTCGCGGGTAAAGAAGAGGTTTCCAAAGCATTTTTACGCCTAGAGATCTCTTTGTGGATGCGCGCAGAAACGCGGGCTTTCATTTCTCCAACGATCTTTTCCAGCAGCGCGTCATTAGTTTGCTTGATATCGCGTTTTGATGAGCCGAAGCGTTCTTTGAAGAAATCCGTGACAACTTTGTTAACTACTTGGCGTACCTGCGGGGTGCCTAGGATTTCCTTAGTCTGCCCTTCAAACTGGGGTTCGGGGAAACGTACGGTAACTACGTAGGTTAAACCGGCTAAGATGTCTTCTTTTTCAATGCGCCCATCTTTAGCCCCTACTTTGAGTTTGCGCGAGTTCTTTTCAACGTGCGCGCGAATCACTTTCACCAGTGCCTGTTCAAAGCCCTGCACGTGGGTGCCGCCCTTTGGGGTTGCCACGATATTTACGAATGAGCGGTCAATGGTGTCATAGCCAACGCCCCAACGCATGGCAATATCAACATCGCAGTTGCGTTCGAGTTCTGCCATGCGGCGTTCTCCGCCGTCAACAATCGGCACAGTTTCTGTGAAAGTTCCCTGCCCTTGAATGTGCAGAGTATCGGTGACGGGACCGTCTTGTGCTAAGAAGTCAACGAAGTCCACTACCCCACCGTCAAAACGCAGCACTTCCTCTACCAGTTCGTCCCCGCGTTCATCGCGGACCGTGAGGGTTAAGCCGGGAACCAAGAAAGCGGTTTGTCGCGCGCGTTCAACCAGTTCTTGCCAGCGGAATGCTTCAGAGGCCGGGAAAATTTGGAAATCCGCCCAAAAACGCACGCGTGTACCGGTCACGCCGCGTTTAACTTTGCCGACTACTTCCAGTTCCGACTTTTCTACGAAAGGAGTGAAAGGAGAGTTTGGTGTCCGCTGTTTTTGGTCGTCAAAAGTACCGGGTTCGCCGCGGCGGAAACACATTTGGTAGGTTTTCCCACTGCGATCAACCTGCACGTCTAAACGCGCTGAGAGGGCGTTAACTACCGATGCCCCCACCCCGTGCAGACCGCCGGAAGATCCGTAAGAGCCGGCTCCGAACTTACCGCCGGCGTGCAGTTTCGTGAAGACGACTTCCACACCGGAAAGGTTCAGGCCTTTAACTTCGTCCACGGGGATACCGCGGCCGTTGTCGGCAACGGAAGCGGAGTTGTCATTGTGGAGCGTAACCACGATGTGATTGCAGTGTCCTTCTAATGCTTCGTCAACGGCGTTGTCGATGATTTCCCAAAGACAGTGCATCAGCCCCCGGTGGTCGGTAGAGCCAATATACATGCCGGGACGTTTACGAACCGCTTCCAAACCTTCCAATACGGTTAGGTGGCGGGCGGTATAGCTTTGACTTGCATCAGTTTTTACGGTTTCACTCACCCTACTATTTTACTTGGTATTGTGGTTTTTCCCCGTATCAAGGGGATTTTCGAGTGTCATGTCGAGGGCGCCAGATTATGCCAGTAGCGAAAGTCAGCCTTTCAACCATTATTCTGTCAGTCAGGTAAGGGATGATAGAGGTATGAATGAAGAACGTGTTGAAGAAGTTGGTTTGAAGGTTTCTGACCGTTGTGACCTGTGTGGAGCACAGGCGTTTGTGGAAGTTATCATGCAGTCTGGAAAGCTACTGTTCTGCGGTCACCACGCGCGAAAGTTCCAGCACTCTTATTCTCAAACTGCGGTGAAGGTGAACGATTACACGCATTTGTTGCAAGCATAGTTTCACTTCGCTTAATGGAAGCATTTAAAAGAGCCACGTCTTAGACGTGGCTCTTTTAAATAGAAGCTTTGTGTGCACTGCGTAACAATAGTTTGAGCCACCTGGATTCCAGGTGGCTCAAACTAGATACAGGCTCTTAATCTAAGTAGTCGCGCAGTACCTGCGAACGCGATGGGTGGCGTAGCTTGGACATAGTCTTAGATTCAATCTGGCGGATACGTTCACGAGTAACCCCATAAACCTTACCGATTTCATCCAAAGTCTTTGGCTGACCGTCTCCCAAACCGAAACGCATCGAAACAACGCCTGCTTCACGTTCAGAGAGGGTATCCAGCACCTTGTGCAGCTGTTCTTGTAACAGGGTAAAAGAGACCGCGTCAGTTGGCACGATTGCTTCTGAGTCTTCGATCAGGTCACCGAATTCAGAGTCGCCGTCTTCACCCAGTGGGGTGTGCAATGAAATTGGTTCGCGACCGTACTTTTGAACTTCCACGACCTTTTCAGGGGTCATGTCCAGTTCTTTAGCCAGTTCTTCAGGGGTGGGTTCGCGGCCCAGGTCCTGCAGCATCTGGCGCTGTACGCGAGCCAGCTTGTTGATAACTTCCACCATGTGTACCGGAATACGGATGGTACGAGCCTGGTCTGCCATCGCGCGGGTAATTGCCTGACGAATCCACCAAGTCGCGTAGGTAGAGAACTTATAGCCCTTCGTGTAGTCAAACTTCTCAACGGCGCGGATTAGACCCAAGTTACCTTCCTGAATCAGATCCAGGAACAGCATGCCACGGCCGGTGTAGCGTTTTGCCAAAGAAACTACCAGACGCAAGTTAGCTTCCAGCAGGTGGTTCTTAGAAAGTTGCCCATCCTGTACCAGTACTTGCAGTTCACGGCGTAGCTTCGAAGGCAATTCATCGCCCTCAGTCTTAATCTTGTGTTCTGCGTATAAGCCGGCTTCAATGCGACGAGCCAAGTCAACTTCATCAGCTGCGGTCAGCAAGGAAACCTTACCGATTTGCTTCAGGTAGTCTTTCACTGGGTCGGTAGTGGCCCCGGCGACAGTTACCTTCTGTACTGGTTCGTCAGTGTCGTCAAGATCAGAAACAATGAAGCCACCGGTTTTTACAACGGCGCTGTGTTCTTCAATGTCAGTCTTACCGCGCCGGCCTTCACCGTCTTCATCTTCACTATCTTCCAGATCTTCGTCCAGGTCTTCCCCGTCAACGTCCAGATCCAGGTCTAAGTCTTCGTCTTCGTCGCCAAAGTGGTCGGGTTCTTCCAACTCTGCGTCGGCTTCTACGTCTTCTTCATCCGCTTCTGGCAGTTCAGTTTCGGTAGCTTCAACGACAGGTTCTTCAGCCTTCTTCTTGCGTCCCCCACGCTTTGGCTTTTCAACTGCTTCTTCACCTTCAGCGGCAGCTGCTTTCTTAGTTGCCGGCTTCTTAGCGGTGGTTTTCTTAGCTGCAGTTTTCTTTTTGGGGGTTTCCTCTGCAGGACCGTCTGCGGTTTCTGCTGCTTCTGCTTCAGCTGCCTTTGCCTTCTTAGTTGCCGGCTTCTTCTTGGCAGCTGGTTTCTTAGCCTCAGCCTTCGCTGGAGTAGCTTCTACTTCCCCAGGCTCGGAAACCTTTTCAGACTTCTTAGTGGTCTTTGACGTAGTCACAAAGATCCCCTTCTTAGTTTTTCGCACCAACAGAGACAATTATAATTGGTATTGCAATTTATACCCAATTAACGGTACGCTATGTCCCTAATTTTTGCCAGTTTTAAAGTTTGTATTGCTTTTTAGCTTAGTTTACAGAAATTCTGGCAAACCATACTGAGTGGTGGTCAAAACTGGACAGGGTGCATCTAACATGATTCGCGAAGCGTTTACACCCAGGTCCGCCACTCGCGACCCACCTTGGCGTAGCCCCAGCACGATCAGCTTAATTTCATTTTCTTTGGCGTAGTCTAAAACAGATTCCGCTACTGATACTCCCACCGGCGCATTTGAAACCCGAAACGGCACTTTGACGTGTTCCAGTTCATTCCAAAGTACTTCCAGCGCGTCTGACTCTGTTTTAGGGTCAGCGAAATCTTTGCGAGCAGCAACTAAAACTTCTAACGACACTCCGGCTAACTCGCAGCAGCGCAACCCTACTTTTAAGGCCATTACAGATTCTTCGTTGCCGTGGAAGCTAACTAATACTGCCATATGTGTCGCCTTTCTAGCTGGAAATCAACCGGTGATTAACAGCAAGCGGAAGGGGAATCTGCACTTGTTGCAAAGTGACATCTATTCCGGAGTGTGTTTAACACTTACCAGTTTAGGGTATTTTTAAATCATGGATACAGCAAAGGTCCCAGGCACCACTTTGATTGATTTACCCCAGTTCTCTTCCGCCGTTCACCAGCGGACTTTAGAGTTAGCCGCGCAGCTCAGCGCCCCCTTTGAAAAGCACCCAGAGTTCAACCGTTTTAAGACTTTGGTGGAATCTTATTTGGGTGAGGGAAAGACCCTGCGAGCTCTGGGCGTGGCTGTGGGAGCTTTCTTAGCAAAACAGACGAATACTTCCTTCCCCTCGGCAGGTTTTACCGCAGATTTAGGGGTGGCAATGGAGTTTTACCAGGCTTCTGCCCTGGTTCATGATGATTTGATTGATAAAGTCGATTTGCGTCGCAACCACCAGACTATCCAAGTAGCGGCGGCAGAGTTCTTACCCGCTGCAGCTGCTGATGCCGCCGCGGTTTTAGTGGGCGATTACCTGCTTTCCCTCACTCACGCGGTAACGAATTTGGCGTTGCGGAATGTGGACGCGCAGCTGGCCTCTGCACTACACGCGTACGTGGCGGGGATTACCGCTGAAGTAGCCTGGGGACAGTATCTGGATATTTTGACCGAATCCCATCCGCTAACTGATCCGCAGGGGTTGAAAGCACACGTTTTGGATGTGATTACGGTGAAGTCTGGCAGGTACTCGGTGATGCATCCGCTGGTTGTGGGGGCTTTAGCCGAGGGCGCTGCGCCGGAACTGATTGAAGCACTCCAAACTGCTGGCACTGCCTGGGGCTTAGCTTTCCAGATGCGCGATGACGAGATTGGGATCTTCGGTGAAGAATCTGTCAGCGGTAAGCCCGCAAGTTCGGATATCAGTGAGGGTAAGCGCACGGTGCTCTTAGCTTTAACGTTGGAAAGAGCTTCCGCCGCGCTAAAAGAAGTTCTGTTGGGCGCCCTCGGGAATCCGCTGGTGACGGCTGACCAAATCGCGGCGGTACGGGAAGTTATCCACGCTACCGGCGCCTACGAAGTCCATGAAGAATTGATTTCTCTGCAAATCGAAAAGGGATTTGCGGCATTTTCGGGATTGGCGTTACAAGCAAAACACCAGCAGGTTTTGCAAGAGTTTGCTGGCCTGCTGGTGAATCGCCGCTATTAAACTTTGTGTCAGAAGGTGACGGTGAGAATCGCGGTGCGAACTTCTTTGGCGCGGTTTTGTGCCAGTAGTTCCAGTGGGCGCGCTTCCAGGTAGTCGTTGTAGTTGTCGAGCCATTCGGAGGCTTCCAGGAATTCGAAGCCAGCGTCTAGCAGCATAATCAAAGTGCCACGCAGCGCGGGGTTTACCATCCAACCGTGGGCGCCTTTGATGAAGCAGTCTTTGGGAATGAATGGCTTGCGGTCGATGCGTACCTTAATCAGGTCGTCTTCTTGCCACATCTGCTTAATGCGTTGCGGGGTGACTCCCAGAAGTTTGGCAGCTTCGTTCTGCGTGTAGTATGCGTTAATGTCAGTCATACTAACGATTTTAGGGGGCGTCAGAGGGATTGAGGTAATTTCGGGTTTGCTTTTTCAAAAATTCTTTTCTTTTGGGTGGCAGATTCCACCTTTTGGACGCTTTTTGCGTAGTATAAGAATGTGGAAAACAGTATCGAAAACCCCGCTGCCCCGGATCCGGAGATTTTACCTGATCCGCTGATCGGCATGGTTGTAGACGAGCGTTACCGCGTTGAAAAGCTGTTGGCTCGCGGTGGGATGGCGACGGTTTTCCTAGCTCAGGATCTGCGTTTAGACCGGCCGGTAGCGTTTAAGATTATGCATCCGCATTTAGCTGAGTCGGATGAGTTTGTGAATCGTTTCCGCAGAGAGGCACGGGCCGCGGCGAAGATTTTGCACCCCGCGGTGGTCTCTGTCTTTGACCAGGGGGTTGTGGCTGGTTCCGGCTATTTGGTGATGGAGTATGTACCGGGTACGACTTTACGCCAGCAGTTGCAATCTCAGGGGGCGCTGACGGTCCGCCAGGCCCTGGATTACACTGAGGCTGTTCTGCATGCTTTGAACGTGGCGCATAGTGCCGGGATTATCCATAGAGATATTAAGCCTGAGAACGTTTTAGTCGTTGGTGATGGGTCAGTTAAGGTTGCTGACTTTGGTTTAGCGCGTGCGATTTCTGATGTTTCTTCAGCCTCTACCGGTTCGGTTATGGGCACGGTTGCCTATTTGGCGCCTGAGATTGTGGCCGAGGTTAATCCGGATTTCCGCTGCGACCTGTATTCGCTGGGCATTATGCTGTTTGAAATGCTGACGGGTACTACCCCATTTGCAGAGCGCACGGCGATTCAGGTGGCGTTAGCACATGTGTCTGAGGATATTCCCGCACCTTCTTCTTTACAGAATTGGTTGCCACCTGAGGTTGATGAGTTAGTTTGTGCACTCGCTGCCCGCCAGGTGGCTGAGCGCCCGGAATCAGCGCAGGCGGCGTTGGATATGTTGCAGCGGGTGCGCCGCGGGTTGCCCCCGTCGATTTTGGATCGGCATGCTGAGGTAGTTCCGGTAGATACCGATGCTTCTACGCAGACGATTCGTGAACGTGGCGATACCTTGACTTTGCCGCGTGATGAAATGCTGGTTGCTAAATCCGGGCAGTCCCCTGGTTGGCAGGCCAGCCAGGTTTCCGGGGCAACTCCGCCACACGGGTTGGCAGCGATTCCTCCCCTGGTTTCCCCATACGAGGGCGGTAATGGCACTGCCCCGTTCTCAGGAGCTTTACCGCAAGTACCTCCTAAGCCCAAACGGCGGGCACTGCGGATTGTGCTGTTGTCTTTGCTGACAGTGATTTTAGTTTCTGGCGTTGGCGTGGGCGGAACCTGGTGGTGGTACGAGTACGGCCCAGGTTCTTACCGTGACGTGGCTGCCTTAAAGAATGTCGATTATGAAGAGGCTACTAAAGAACTGCAGCTGTTAGAGTTGCAGTTTGATGTGGCTGAAGAGTTTTCTGACACGGTGGCAGCTGGCGTGGTGATTCGTACTGAGCCGGCTACCCCAGGCAAAGTGCATAAGGGGACGCGTCTGAAACTGTTCGTCTCTAAGGGCGTGCAGATGGTCGTAATTCCGGATGTAGTTGCCAAACCAGCTGAAGACGCAAAAAATGAGCTGACGGCCGGTTTGCTCACGGTGGGCGAAGTTAAAGAAGAGTATTCTGCAGTTCATCCGCAAGGTGCGGTGATTAGTACGCATCCGCTCGCCGGTGAAACCGTTGCGCACCACACTAAGGTCGATTTAGTGGTTTCTAAGGGGCGTCAACCGATTGAAGTTCCTGATGTGAAAGGTATTTCTCGAACGGACGCGGAAGCGAAGCTGACGGAACTGGGTTTGATTTACCAAGTTACCACCGAATTTAGTGACGAGGTTCCCGCCGGGAACGTGGTTTCACAGTCGATTGAGCCTGGCAAGACCCTATTTAAAGGCGATTCAGTTAGCTTAGTGGTGTCTAAGGGGCCGGAGAATCGGGAAGTTCCTAACGTGATTGGTAAGAACTACGAAGATGCGAAGGTGATTCTAGAAGCAGCTGGGTTTAAGGTAGAATCACGCCGAATTTTCTTAACCTTTGGTTTAGTAGCTGACCAAACTCCGGCGGCTGGAACCGTGGTGAAGGTGGGTTCTACCATCACCCTCTCGCTAGTTTAGAAAAATGTTTTCGGGGGAGTACCTGGTGGTACTCCCCCGTCTTAGTTGTTTAAGCTTCACCTAAGATACGGCGAAGAGGTCGCTGTCCGCCCTCGGAAATATTCTGACGGTATTTCCCAGTCTGACTATTCGTCTTTAACTAGGTATAGTCCTTCTCCAAGGATATGGATGGCCGGGTAGGTTTTGCCACCACAAGCGAACCCATCTGGGAGTTCTTTAAAGTCAGAGCCGATTGCTTCCACCCCGATGGGAATTTCTGAATCCTTGAAAATCAGCGCGTTATGTTCTGGATTTACCTTAACTTCTTCGCTGAAAACCAGCAGGCGGTCTTGCTTGTCGAAAGCGCAGACGTCGTTTCCGGTAACTTCGATTTTTTCAATCGTGTAAAAGACGCCGATCGAGTTTAGTTCGCTGGGGCCGGGCAGGTACGGAGCCTTAGGCTCAGCGGACTGTGTGCAGCCTGCAAACGCTAGTGCAACCAAAGGAGCTGCCAGTAGCATAAGTTTTTGTTTCCTCATGTTAACCTCCGCATTCTCTGGGTTTTTATTAGGATACGTAGTTTCTAGCTACCGTTGCAAGAGTTCTGCCACGCGAAACGCCATTTCCAAAGACTGCTGGTGGTTTAAACGTGGGTCTACCAGCGACTCATAGCGCTGTTCTAAATCAACTTCAGTCAGGTTTTCGGCGCCGCCCAAGACCTCAGTAACGTCGTCTCCGGTAAGTTCAATATGTAGCCCGCCGGCAACTGTCCCAGCTTCTTGATGGGCTTTGAAGAACCCTTCGACTTCTTTGAAAATCGTGTCAAAGTGGCGGGTTTTAATGCCTGAGTCAGTTTGAATGGTGTTGCCGTGCATGGGGTCAGAAAGCCAGACGATTTCTCTGCCGGCAGCTTTAGTTGCTTCGAGGATGGGTGGCAGCGTGTCTGCTATACGGTCTGCGCCGATGCGGGTGATAGCCGTGAACTTCCCTGGGGTATTCAAGGGGTTTAGTTTTTCACTGAGAGTTAAGACTTCTGCGGCAGTGACGTTGGGGCCAAGTTTAACGCCCAGCGGGTTTTTTACTTTGCTCAACAGTTCTACATGTGCGCCGTGGGGGTCGCGAGTACGTTCGCCAATCCACAGGAAGTGCCCAGAGGTGTCATAGAATTCGCCGGTGAGCGGGTCAGGGCGGATCATCGCGGCTTCGTATTCTAAGAGCAAGGCTTCGTGAGAGGCATAGAAGTCTACGTCGCGTAAGCCGTCAATTTCGGCGCCGGAAGCAACCATGAACTTTAGGGCGCGGCGGATATCTTCTGCTAGGGATTCATAGCGCGCATAGGCGGGGTTGGCTTTGAAGCCTTCATTCCACTTGTGGAGCAGGTTGATATCTGCGAATCCGCCTTTGGTGTAGGCGCGGATTAGGTTGAGGGTAGCCAGGCAGTGCTGGTACATTTCCAGCAGTCTGGCCGGGTCTGCCTGTCTTTCGGTGGCGGTGTAAGCGATGCCGTTGACGGCGTCGCCGCGGTAAACCGGTAGCGATTGTTTGCCGCGGCATTCAGTGTCATTTGAGCGAGGTTTGGCGTACTGTCCGGCAATGCGTCCGATTTTTACTACGGGTAGAGAGGCCCCGTAAGAGAGGACTACGCTCATTTGTAAGAGGGTTTGGATTTTTAGGCGGATCTGCTGTTCGGTGGTGGTGGCGAAGGTTTCCGCACAGTCACCGCCCATAAGGACGAAGCTCTCTCCCCTACCGGCTCGGGCCAGTTCGCTGGTGAGTCTTTCAATTTCGGTAGCGTAGACTAAACCGGGGCGGGTGCGTAATATCTGGGTGATTTCTGCCAGTTTCTGCTGGTCCTGATAGTCCGGTTGTTGCCGGGCAGTTTTTTCACGCCAAGATTCCAACAAGTTGTTCCTCGCTTGAGTAAGTACTTGGGGGTTTACCGCAAAAACAGCGGTAAACCCCCATTCCTAGTTGCCTAGATTACTTGGTTTCTGGCGCTGGAGAGACGGCTTCACCGATCTCTGCCATCATTTCGCGGAACCAAGGGGTCGAGATATCGAATGGCTTGTGTCCGGCAATACGCTTGAATGGGATTGCCTTGAGCTTGTCGCCATCTTCTTCATCGTGGCCGATCACGCCGGGTTCGCCGCGCAGTGCGCATTCTACAGCGTAGTCGGTCATGGACTTAATCAGACGCAGGTCTTCAGCGTTTGCAGCTGCAGCGCGAGAGAAGTAACCGGACTTCTGAACCATTACCTTTTCAGCACCGATCTTTTCAGCGAACTGCTTTGCGAACCAGTTTCCTGGGTTGATGGTGTCAAGCTTAACGTGGCCGAATGGGTCGCGCTGTACTTCCTGGCCGTTTGCTTCCATTTCGGCGATGATTTCAGAGACGCCAGCGCCTTCAGAGAGGAAGATGTTGACGTTGCCAACACCGTCCATGATGGCCTTCAGGCGAGCTGCTTCGCGGTCGATTTCTACCGCGTCTTCTGGAATGTAAACTGCGTGGATATCCCAGCGTTCCTTCGATAGGCCCAGTTCTGGTGCCCATTCCTGACGCTTCCACCAGTCGCGGTATGACTTCGCGGCAGCAGCGGTCAGGTAACCACAGTTACGGCCCATGACTTCGTGGATAATCAGCATACGTGGGTTGGAACGGTGTTCACCGATGATGTTCTGTGCGAACTTTGCGGCTTCTTCAGCTGCGGTCCAGGCGCCCAAGGATTGGCGTACTGGGACAACGTCGTTGTCGATGGTCTTTGGTAGGCCAACTACCGTTAGCTGGTAGTTGTTTTCTTCCAGGTAGTGTGCCAAGTCTGCAGCGGTGGTGTTGGTGTCGTCGCCACCGATGGTGTGGAGGACGTCAACGCGGTCTGCGCGCAGACGTTCTGCTGCTACTTCCAGTGGGTTTTCGCCTTCTTCGACCAGTCCGCGCTTTACCAGGTCCTTAGCGTTGGTGAGCTTGACGCGGGAGTTGCCGATTGGGGAGCCACCGAACTTGTGCAAAATGCCAGCCTTCTTGCGGGCTTCTTCACCGATTACGATGTAGTTGCCGGTCAGCAGGCCGTGGTAGCCGTGCTGGTAGGCGATGATTTCAATGGTGGGGTCCAATTCGGTGTAACGCTCGATTAGTCCACCTACTGCAGAGGATAGACAGGGAGCGAAGCCACCAGCAGTCAAAATAGCTACACGCTTGACAGTCATCAATTTACCTTTCGGTTAAACGTTTTAGGGCAACAAAACATGCTGTGCACTAACTATTCTACAGGGTTTTTTACCGGGCAGATTTCCCCAAAGACCTAGAGTGTTGCTTAGGGGCTTTGGGGTTTCCGTTTAGGAACGGTCTGCCTTGGCGCCGCCTGGAATAGGTCCGTCGAATTTTCCTTCGGCGGCCAACTCTAGTTTGCGGTCAGCAGCGTACATGTCTACGTATTCTTGGCCCGAGAGAGCTTGGATTGCCTGGATGATTTCGTTGGCTACGGCGCGCAGAGTTGGTCCGTCGTTTTCTTTACCTTTTAGATGTGAGAAGTCCAGTGGTTTACCGATGCGAACGCCAACTGGGTGCCGGCTGGGGATTTTCTGTCCGATTGGCTGGGCCACGTTGGTGCCGATCATTGCCACGGGGACTACTGGGGCGCCGGATTGGATCGCGAGCTTTGCAACACCTACTTTGGCTTTGTAAATGCGTCCATCTGGGCTGCGGGTGCCTTCTGGGTAAATGCCGAATAGTTCGCCTTCTTCCAAGCGGGCCAAGCCGGCGCGCAGGGCACCTTCTGCGGCTGAGCTTGAAGAGCGGTCTACGGGGATTACGCCTACGCCGCGCATGAAGCGGGCTACGAATTTGCCTTTGAGGGTGTCGGTTTTGAAGTAGTCGTCTTTACCGATGAAGACGATTTCGCGGTCACAAAGTAGGGGGAGAAAAACGGAGTCGAATACTGCCAGGTGGTTGGATGCCAAGATGGCGGCACCGGTGGTAGGAATGTTTTCTTTTCCTTCGATCCAGGGCTTGTAGTAGGCTTTCAGCAGTGGGCCGAAGCCTTTTTTGAGTACCTGGTAGAGCATTGGGTGATCCTTCCGTCGGTTTCTTTTTTGAAGTTGGTAACTTATCGTTGTTAATAGTCTATGCTCTTTCGAAGCTGTTGCACGTATTGTCTGCATTTTCTAAGACGCGCGCACATATTCCCAGCAGCTTCGGACGTTCACCTATCTTTGAGGAGTCCTCCACAGTGTCCGCGGATCTATTAACTAACCCGCAGTTTATCAATGAAACTACCTTTATTTCAGTTGATATTGAGACTACCGGTTTAGAAGCGACTGACGCCATTACAGAAATCGCGGCAGTTAAATACCGTGGCGGAGAAGTTATTGCTGAGTTCGCTTCCTTAGTTAACCCACAGCGCCCAATTCCTCCTTTTATTACGAAGCTAACGGGGATCGACGACCAGCTGGTGGCTTCCGCACCGTTACTGTCGCAAGTGCTGCCAGAGTTTTTAGCTTTCGCAGATTTCCCAAACGCGGTTTTGCTGGCGCATAACGCCCGGTTTGACACCCGTTTTTTAATGGCTGGTTGCGCACAACTTGGGATTGAATGGCCAGTTCCTGCGTCTATCGATACAGTTTTATTTTCGAGGGCGGTACTACCAAAGCCTCTGGTAGCTAATCATCGGTTAGCTACGTTAGCGCAGCATTTTGGGATTGTTAATCCACATGCTCACCGCGCTTTGGCTGATGCCTATACCTGTCTGGCACTATTTGAACATTTAGTGGCTTTAGCCCAGCCGCAAGAGGCGCAGCTTCCCGCAGAGGTTTTCACAGTTTTATCGCTAGCTGACGTCCAGTATTAAATCGGCATCTGAAGCGCTGCAAGCCGGCGTAGGTTCTGCAAAGAGGGGGAAGATCCGTTGGATCTTCCCCCTCTTAAACAAACTTAGGATTCAGCGGAGCAAATCTGCCACTGCCTGGTTCAAAGAAACCGGGTCAAATGGGGTTAGCAAAGTGCTGGTTGCCCCGGCAAACTGAGCTAGCCATTCGTCCTGCTGACGAGCAACCAAAATAAGTGCTGGAGCAGTGTTGTTGTTTTCCACGTTCAGACGACGCAAGACAGCCATGCCCCCCACCTTCTGGGTTTCGCCATCTAATACCAGAGCGGCAATCTGGTTTTCGGTAAACTTAGTTACCGCGCCAGCTTCAGTAGCGGCTTCAATCCAGTTAATGGTAGGCAGATCTTTGCCAGGGCGCACGCCAACAGCATCCATTACTGCCTGGCGGGTGTCGCTGTTGTCGCTGTATAGCAACACGTTGACGCTGTCGCGATTTTCAGTTTGCGTCATTTACATGTCTCCCATTTTGAGTGCTAAACCGTTTCCGGTTTGATGTAAAAAAGTTCGTCTCTAAAATCGTACCTGATTTTAGAGACGAACTGCAGTTTACTGCTTAGGCATGGTGCCGGTGATGTCCACTACGAACACTACGGCTCCAGCTTTGGTTTCCTTATCTTCAGGGTTAAAGATAACTACACGAGAACCAACTTTAGTTCCGGTAACACCTGGAACATCCCCCACAGGACCGTTGGTGATAACTGGTTCTTTCGCCCAGCTGGACTGAACGGCAGTCTTAGTCTTCACGTCGTAGGCCACTACGTGGTAGATGACTACATCGTCTGCAGCGATTTCTGGGCCGGCGCCTTCTGCTACCTTAAAGACCTTCTGGTCCTTTGGCAAAGCTGCTTCATCCTTGATTTCTACCTTTGGTTCTGCCCCCAGATCGCCTGAAAGCGCAATCCCGGGAAGTTCTTCCTTAGTTAGGGTGGCTTTGCCCAAAGCAGAAATATCAGTTGGATCAACGGCAGCCACGATGTCAACGACGAATACCAAGGTAGACCCTGGCTTGATAACATCGCCTACCGCCTGGTTTCCGTAACCCCATTCAGCAGGAATTACCAGCTGTACGCGGTCCCCTACCTTCTGGCCTGCCAAGCCGTGGGTCCAGCCGGGAATAACCTGCTTCAATGAGAAGGAAATTGGCTGTGGACCTTTTTCTCCGGCACGTGCAAAAGAAGAGTCGAAGATGGTGCCATCCCACAGAGTACCTACGTAGTGGGCTACCACCGTGTCGGTAGGTTTAACTACTGCCCCGTCGCCGGCTTTCAAAGTTTTGGCAATTACCTTATCCGGTTCCTTACCGGTGCCTGGCTTAATGGTGGCGGAAACGCCAAACTCGCCTTCAACGGCTGGAAGTTCACCTTCGTAGTTTCGGATTACTTCTACGCCTCCATTTTCAGGAGAGTTTTCTGCGCCCTTATCTTTAGCGCCGTCACCGCAAGCGGCCAGGCCGCCTACTGCTAGCAGGGAGACCACAATGGTGGTGATAAACTTCTTGTTCAAAATAAAATCCTCTTAAGTGGCAATCTTTTTTACTAAACAGTTTTAGGTTTAGGAGAAGGATTCGCCACAGGCGCAGGTGGAGCCAGCGTTAGGGTTGTCGATGGTGAAGCCCTGCTTTTCAATGGTGTCAGCGAAGTCGATGGTAGCGCCGTTCAGGTAAGGAACCGACATGCGGTCTACAACTACTTCTACTCCCCCAAAGTCGCGAACTGCATCGCCTTCCAGCAGGCGTTCGTCGAAGTACAGGGAATAGATCAGGCCAGAGCATCCACCTGGAGAAACAGAGACGCGCAGACGCAGATCATCGCGGCCTTCTTGTTCCAAGAGGCTACGTACTTTATCGGCCGCAACATCAGTCAAAATCACTTCGTGTGAGGGAGTTTCTACGCTCATGTTAAATCTCCTTAATAGAGAGGATAGTTCATTCTTAACTTTACAGTTGAGATCACTAAAATGGCAGTTGAAAAACGCTTATCGTGTGCGAAGCCACGTCTGCGTGAGAATGCGAGAGTAATCTGCCGGGGTAAGTTCGCGCCCCCGCCCGCCATAGCAAGCCGTCACATTCCATTCAAAAAGCTCGTGTTTTGAAAGGGATGATTCGTCACTAAAGACGATTAAAGGCGCGGATGCTGCCACCGTGAGGTCTTTTAATACTCCCAGCACCGACATGGCAGCAGTCTGCGGGTGCAATTGCGGCACCGCAGCAACTACTAGAGTATCGGCAGCAAGTTCAGCTTCAAGGCCAGAGACGGTGAGGAAAGTTTCTAAGGCCCGCCCTCGGAATCCGTGTAGCAAAGCGGGAAGTGCTCCCAGCCCGTGTCCCACACCAGAGCCTTCTGCACGTGCTGGATTTAAATCTCGCTCAGCCACGCCGGAAAGTTTCAAAACGGTTTGCGAAGCCAGGTAGTCGGTTGCCGCTTGGTAGAAGTCAGTTACCGCTGCCAAGTCTTGCGGGGCCAGCCCCCACACCGGGAGGGAATCTGGATCCGCGACAAGCACCGAATCCGCGCCTAAGAGGGGACGTTCCGAAAGCCCCAAGACCTGCAGGCGGCGCCCGTTTAACCCCTGGCGAGCTTCCCGAATCAAAATGGCAACCTGGGCGGCAAGCTGGTTTTTGGGCAGGTTAAAGAGGTCGAGTACCCGCTGGTAGCTCCACCCGGCCCAGGTGGCTAACAGTCCGATTCCGGCTCCCCACTCGTGCGAAGGCAGCTGGGTGTCAAACAGGTTGCGCGGGGTACGCAGGTGGTCGGCGATTACCGTGGTCACCTGCCCTGGGGGCGCCCATTTTTCGAGGGCGGTTAACTCATCTAAGTTAATAACCACCTGGTTTTGCGCGCGCAACAATTCGGTAAGTCCAGCGACAGAAGTATCCCAGGCTTGGAAGGTAACGTCTGGGCACTGTTGCTTCGGTAAAGAAAGCAGATCGCTGGGAGCCCCTGCGAAGAGGGGCTGCCCAACGATCAGTACCTTTTGAAAAGGTCGGGTCATTACTTAGTTTTCAGCAAAACGCAGGAGCATAAGAGCTTCTGCTAGAACTGCAGCTTCCAAGTCTCCTAGGTGCTGGCTTTCATTTTCAGAGTGCGCGTTAGTAGCAGGATCTTCCACGCCGGTGACAATCACCTGTGCTGCGGGGAATTCACGCTGGAAGTCGGAGATGAACGGGATAGAGCCGCCCACGCCAATGTTCACAGAAGGTACGCCCCAGGCATCGGTTAGTGACTGATGCGCGATCTGTGCTGCCTGTGAAGTCAGGTCAGCTTGGTAAGAAGGGCCAATTTCGCCTTCAGAGACGGTAACCTTCGCGCCGAATGGAATATTGGCGTTAATGTGGTCAACCAGTGCCTGCATAGCCTGCTTGCCGTCGGTGCCTGGAGTGAGACGTACGGAAACCTTGAAGCGGCATTCTGGGGCGATGGTGTTAGACGAGTTTGCCACTGAGGTAGCGTCGAAGCCGATGATGGAAACTGCTGGCTGAGTCCACATGCGGGATGCCAGGTCACCGGTGCCGGCAAGTTGTACGCCGTCTAGCAAGGACGAATCGAGGCGGAAATCTGCTTCGTCCCATTCCACGTCAGCGTGCTTAGAGCCTTCTAAACCGGCGATTGCAACATCGCCGTTTGCGTCGTGGAAGGTTGAGATGAGGCGGGCTGCTAGGGTAACGGCATCCAGAATTGGGCCACCGAACATGCCCGAGTGCAGGGCGTGGTCTAACACCTGTAGGTGTACTTCGGCATCTACCAGGCCACGTAGGCTGGAAGTTAGTGCTGGGGCACCTACCTGCCAGTTGTCAGAGTCAGCCACGATAATGTAATCGGCTTCCAAAAGCTCGTGGTACTGGCGCAGGAAGTTGTTGAAAGAAGGTGAGCCGATTTCTTCTTCACCTTCGATAAAGACTGTGACGTTCAGAGGTAGGTCTTCACCCAAAAGATTCAAAGCTCCCCAGTGAACTACTACGCCCGCTCCGTCATCAGAAGAGCCACGGCCGTAGAGGCGTCCGTCGCGGATGGAAGGTTCGAATGGTGGGGTGATCCAGCGGGATTCGTCTCCGGCTGGCTGCACGTCATGGTGAGCGTAGAGCAAAACCGTGGGAGCGCCAGCGATTTTCTTAGTTTGTGCCACTACCGCTGGGCGACCGTCTTCACCGTTTTCTGCGGGGGCAGAGAGAATCTGTGTAGTTAGCCCTAGAGCCTTGAAGCGGGCTTCCACGTGGCGGGCGGATTCCCAAACTTTCTCTTGGTCGAAGGTGGATGAGGATACGGAAGGAATGCGAATCAAGTCGCAAAGTTCGTCAACAATAGCTGGGAACTGGGTGTTTAGTTTTTCGCGTAGAGTTTCAATCATACTTATAAAGCTAACATTTTTTAGGGTAAAGTATTAATGTTTAGCTGTTCTTTAGACCGAGAGAGTACGTAATGTCTGAGACTACTGAGCCTACGACTGGGAAGGGCCGCCCTACCCCAAAGCGTAAGGACGCGCAGGCGCGTAATCGCCGTGACTTGATCCCAGCGGACCGCAAGTTGGCTAAGAAGCTGGCCCGCGAGCGCCAAGAGGAAATGTGGCGTCGTCAGCAGGAGGCTATGGATACTGGTGATGAGCGTTATATGCCAACTAGAGATAAGGGTAAGGCACGTCGTTTTCTGCGTGATGTGATCGATGCTCGTTGGTCTTTATCTGAGCTGGTTCTGCCGATGATGTTCTTGATGATCATTACCATGATGGTGATGGCAGCTTTGACTTCTACTTTGGATCCTACTCTGGCAGCGCGTATTTTGGATACCATTACCTGGACGACTTACGGTTTCTTGTTGGCTGCGATTTTGGAAACGACTTACGTTTACTACCGGGCTAAGAAACTGTTTGGGGTTTTGCATCCTCATGAAGATTGGGCGAAGCGTAGCTGGTTCTATGCTTTCTCACGGATGATTATGCCGCGTCGTTGGCGTCAGCCTAAGGCGCAGGTTGAGCGCGGACATAAGTTCTAAAGTTTAGGATAGTTGCAGTCCCCCACGAATTTTCGTGGGGGACTGCATGTTTCTTTAGCGGTAGTGCTGAATGGCTCGGTTAATCTGGGCTGGCCAGCTTGGTCCGTGGTAGATGAAGGCGGTGAGGGCTTCTAAGAGGTCGGCCCCGGCATCTAGGTAGCTGATGGCGTCGTCTACGGTAGAGATGCCTCCCACGCCGATGATGGTTTTATCGTAGTCCAGTTCAGATCTTAGGCTTTCGACGATTTGTAGGCCGCGTCCCAGCAGGCGCGGTCCTGAGATTCCGCCGGAACCGTAGGAGTGCTTGATAGTGGTATTTGCCGCCACTACCCCGGCAAGGTTTGCTTCGTTGGCTAGGTTCGCTACTTGCAAGATGTCTTCGTCAGCTAAGTCTGGGGCGATTTTGATGAATACGGGTACTTCTTTGCCAGCGGCTTCATCTGCGGCTTCTTTCGTTACCTGCGCGATTGGTTTGAGGCTTTCTACCGTTTGCAGGTCGCGTAGGCCCGGAGTGTTTGGGGAAGAAACATTGATGACGATGAAGTCTGCTAATGGGGCCAGGGTGGAAGCGCAGATGCGGTAGTCGTTCAAAGCTTCGTCGTTAGGGGTGACTTTGTTTTTGCCGATGTTTGCACCCACCACGATAGCTTTACCAGCTTCGGTTGCGCGCAGGCGTTGGAGTTTACGTAGGGCTGCTTCTACGCCGTGGTTGTTGAACCCCATTTGGTTGCGGATTTCTTGGGTTTCTGGGATGCGCCAGAGGCGGGGCGTGGGGTTGCCGGGTTGGGCTTTGGGCGTGATTGTTCCGATTTCTACGAATCCAAATCCTAAGACGATGAAGGCGGCAATGGCTTCGGCGTTCTTATCCATGCCAGCGGCAAGCCCCAGACGTCCGTGGAGGCGTTTTGGTAAGAATGAGGCGTTTGGAGGTAGTGAAGTGTCTGTGCGGTTGAAGGTGGCTTTCAGCGCGGTCCGGGTTACGGGGTTTGCACTTGCCACGCGCAGGGCTTCCATCGCTAGTTTATGGGCGGTTTCAGGATTTGAATGGGTGATGAGATTGTCGAATAACCAGCGATACACGGTAGTTTCCTCACGTTTCTGGGGCGGTTTCAAAACGGGGTTAGTCCCACCAGACCCACCATCCGGCTTGGCTGAGGTTCCAGTGTGGCCGTAGGTAGTGGATTTCATCTGGCGGCGTAAGATAGCTATTTAATCCTAGTCTATTGGTTAGTGCCTCCCAAAGCGGCAGTTCTTGCGCGGGTTTTTGGATTAGGGGTGATATCTGGGGATTGAGTTCACCGTAGTAGATGAACCCTTCGATGGTGATGCGTTCATCGTACCGGCCGGGGCCAATCGCGTATCCGAAGAGTTCCAGGTTTTGGTTTTCTTGGGTGGCTATCTCTAGCAGTTCGGCGCAGTTGGGCGCGTTGTTTTGGCGGTCGGTGAGGTTTTTTACGGGTAGTTTAGTTAAGAGCCGGTGGGCGGTTGAGCCACTGATACCGGCGAAGGGGTCGTAGTCTTTAAATGTTTTTGCTCCTGGTTGGGGGTGGAGTAGGAATGGTTTGAGAAGGCGGTTGATTCCCCTTTGGGTGGTCCAGCCGCGTGGGGCGTACATGCCGGTGGTTTCCATTTGAGTTCCTTTCTGGGTTTGGTTTTACTGTAGGAACTTTGCAATGGGTTAGGTATCTGGGGGCGGCTGGCCTGTGGATTATTTTGAGTTTTCTTTGCCTGTGCACAGTTTTTTGGAGACAATGTGTTTGTGCTGATTCAACTTACTGATCTTAATGACCCTCGTTTAAACGATTATCTGCATATGACTGATGTGGCGCTTCGTTCTAAGAGTGAGCCAGAGCAGGGTTTGTTCATGGCTGAGTCTAAGAATGTGATTACGCGGGCGATTAACGCCGGGTATCAGCCGCGTTCTTTCCTGATGGCGCCGCGTTGGCTTGATTCCATGGGTGAGGTGCTAGCGCGTTTTGGTCCCGAGGGCGGTGATATTCCAGTTTTCGTGGCGGCTGAAGAACTGCTTGCAGAGCTAACTGGTTTTCACCTGCATCGCGGGGCGTTGGCGGCTATGCACCGGAGGGAATTACCTGCGGCAGCGAAGCTGTTAAAGACGGCGCGGCGGGTGGCTGTGTTGGAAGATATTGTCGATCACACTAATGTGGGGGCAATTTTCCGTTCGGCTGCGGCTATTGGGGTGGATGCTGTGTTGGTCACTCCGTCGTGTGCGGATCCGCTGTTTCGCCGGTCGGTACGCGTTTCGATGGGGACAGTTTTCCAAGTTCCTTGGACGCGGTTAGAGACCTGGCCGGATCCGCAGTTGTTTAAGGATTTCGATTTTGAGGTGGCCGCTTTAGCCCTGGGTGAGAACACGATTACTTTGGATGAGTATACGGCGCAGTTGCAGGGTGATCCGCAGCGTAAGGTGGCGTGGGTTTTAGGTTCTGAAGGTTATGGTTTGAAGCCGCGTACACTGGCGTGTGTGGATAAGACGGTGATGATTCCCATGCAGCATGGGGTGGATTCGTTGAATGTGGCTGCGGCGGCGGCAGTTACCTTTTGGGCGACTAAGTAGGTGTGGGTGCGCCCTCGAGATTTTCCGAGGGCGGTGCACCCAGCTCTCATTTCGCACGGGAAACGCCTTTCGTATGCGAAAACAGCCCCTGAAGCCCCCAAATTCGCACGGGAAACCGCTTTCATATGCGAATTGAAGGGTTTAGGGCGCCCAATTCGCACGGGAAACGCGTTTCCCGTGCGAAATGGGTGTGACTAGTCAGTTAGCGCACCTACTGGCTCGTCATCTTCCACGATTTCTGGAGTAGGCAAAGTGCGTAAAGCCACGGCAGAAGCTACCAGCCCTCCCCATACGACGATGATGGTCACAACTAAGAGGATTAATGCTGCGGGCGACATTAGTCATTCTCCTTCGTAAACTTAACAATCGGTTCGTGCTCTACCTGCGGATTCCACTTCAGGAACGTCAAAACAGCTGTGAGTAACAGGGCCAACAACACTGTCCCCCACCCAAAGACGAGGACTTTCCAGTCAGAAGGCGCATAGTCGCCGTAACCTTCAGTAAAGTACCCCACCACCGCTTGGAACAAAATAATTCCTAATACCAAGGGCGTTACTACACCCACTACATATTCCCAAGCCTTGGGAATTTTGATCGCCGAAGTAGCATTCAAATGTTCACGCAACGCTCGTAAACGTGGCTTCACCACAAACGCCAGCACCGTCATCACAATCGCAGAAGTCACTACCCCAATATTGTTGATGAAAGAATCAACCACATCCAAGGTAGTTAACCCCGTAGTGGTAGCAAAGAACGCCACCGAGACCGTCCCCATTACAGTTCCTAAAAGCAGCGAGGCAAACTTTGCGCTCCACCCGAACTTGTCTTGGAAAGCGCCAGATACTACCTGCAGCAGCGACAGTAAAGATGTGATACCGGCGATGGTTAATGAAGTAAAGAACAGGATCCCAAATAGCGCGCCGCCAGGCATCATGGCGATTACCGTGGGGAAGGTGACGAATGAGAGGATTACGCCGCTGATACCCTCAAGTTCAGAAACAGGTACCTGCTGCTGGTGCGCCATGAAACCTAAGGTGGCGAAAACGCCGATGCCTGCCAAAATCTCAAATGAGGAGTTAGCAAAACCTGCTACCAGCCCGTTGCCAGTGAGGTTAAACCGCCGTGGCAAATAAGAAGCGTAGGTGAGCATGATGCCAAAGGCAATCGACATTGAGAAGAAGATTTGGCTAAACGCAGCCAACCAGACTTTTCCATCCGCAAGGGCGGCCCAGTCGGGGCTAAAGAAAGCATCCACCCCTTCCATCGCTCCAGGTAGGAAAAGTGAGCGAGCAACTACTGCCACGAAGAGGACTACCAGCAGAGGCAAAAAGAGCTTATTGGCAGCTTCAACACCTTTCGAAACTCCTTTAGCCAAGACTAAAAGTACGAAAACCCAGATTAAAACCAGGGGAATCATTACCGGTAGTACCGGGGTGAAAGCGATAAGCGAACCCCCGTCAAGCTGCAGATAGTCTTTGAGGAAGAACTCTAAAGAGTTCTCTTTCCAAGCTAGGTTTACCGAATAGTAGGTGTAGGTGGCAGCCCAGGCGATTACCACGGCGTAGTAGACGGTAATAATTGCTGAAACGCTTACCTGCCACCACCCCAGAAACTCTGCCTTAGCGGTTAACCGGCGGAAGCTCAGGGGAGCTGAGCCACGGTATTTGTGTCCTAACGCGTAGTCTAAAAGCAGGATGGGGATGCCCACCCCCAGCAGTGACACAAGGTACGGCAAGAGGAAGGCTCCTCCGCCGTTGGTGTAGGCAACGCCGGGGAAACGCCAAATATTTCCCAGCCCAATGGCTGAGCCGATCGCCGCCATTAAGAATCCGTATTGTCCGGTCCAGTGGTCGCGGCCAGAACCGGTTTGAGTGCTCACTTTGTTATCCATGGTTATACCTGTTTGTCTGCATGAGTTTGTATGTCTTGCGGATAGTTTTAGAAACTACTCTCTTTTAGCCCTACAAGACAGTTCTGCTCACTTTGTGAGACAAGCATTTTTAGTGTTTGAGCTGTAAAATAGATGCATTAACACTCTAAGTTTGAAAGGACAACCACCCATGGCAACCCCACACATTAACGCTGAAATGGGAGACTTCGCACCCGCCGTACTGATGCCAGGTGACCCAAAGCGCGCTGAACGCATCGCCCACCTGCTGATGGACGACGCCAAACTGGTAACTGATGTACGCGGTATGCTGGGCTTTACCGGCACTGTAAACGGACGTCCACTTTCGGTCATGGGCTCTGGTATGGGGCAGCCTTCCGCCACCATCTATGCCACCGAACTCTTCAAGTTCTTCGGCGTAGAACGCGTTATTCGCGTGGGCACCTGTGGTGGTATTTCACCAAAGGTTAAAGTTGGCGACGTAGTAGTCGCAATGGGTGCTCACACCGACTCTTCCATGAACACCTACCGTATCCCAGGCGTTCATTTCTCTGCAGTTGCTTCCTTCAAACTAGCTGCCGCCGCAGTTGCTGCTGCTAAGGAAGCTGAAAACGTACACGTAGGTACCATCATTTCGCGCGACCACTTCTACCTGCCAGTTGAAGGTCAGGTACAGAAGCTGGCTGACTACGGCGTTCTGGGCGTAGAAATGGAAGCAGCCGCTATGTACGGTGTTGCAGCAGAATTCGGTAAGGAAGCACTCACCGTTCTAACCGTTTCTGACCACCTACTGGATGGTTCTTCCGACATGACCGCTGAAGAACGCGAAACTAAGTTCCGCGGAGCTTTGGACCTGGCAGTTGCCGCCGCATTTGCCTAAATAGCTTAAACCGATTACCCGCCGATAGATGCGTTCAGCATTTGTCGGCGGGTTTTCCAATCCGGGCAATGCTGCTGCAGTAAAGCGTAAAAATCTTTACCGTGCCCACGCGCAAAAAAGTGTACAAACTCGTGTATCACTACGTACTCTAAAAGCTCATCAGCTAAGTGCACTAAGTGTAAATTCAACGTCATAGTGCGCCGGTCAGGACGACAACTCCCCCACCGCGAACGCATCGGACGAATCGTCACGCGCGCCACCGGCACGCCAAATACTTTTTCATACTTAGCCACCAGCGCTTCCACCCGCACCCGCATTAACTGCCCAAGCAGACGCTGGGCCCCTAACTCATCTAAACTAGCGCGTGAGCGAATGAACAGCTGTGAATCCGTAAGCAGATAATTCCGCCCTCGAAAAATAGCTATTGAACCGGCCGGAACTGCGCTTAAATCCGCCAACTCCACCCGTCTGCCAGCTACCCACCAAAAAGGTTGCGAGGCGAAAGGAATTTGCTGACGTAAGTAAACCGCCGGAGCGCTCATGCGCGGAAATGCCGCTCCACGCGGTTAATAATCATTTCCAACGCCACGTTATTGCGCCCACCTTCAGGAACGATCAAATCCGCATTGCGCTTCGAAGGTTCCACGTAAAGCTCATGCATCGGCTTAACCGTCGTTAGATACTGCTCTTCAACGGATTCAATCGAACGCCCACGTTCAATCACGTCTCGCTTCACGCGGCGCAAAATCCGCACGTCAGCGTCAGTGTCGACAAAAAGCTTAATGTCGAAAAGGTCGCACAACTCTTTGAAGCAGAAGATTAGAATCCCTTCGACGATAATCACTGGACGCGGCAACACCGTCAAAGTATCGTCAAGGCGGTTGTGGATTGAGAAATCATACTGCGGGCATTCCACGGTTTCTCCGGCGATCAACCGCTTCAAATCGGCGATCATCAGATCCGTGTCGAAAGCCTCTGGCGCATCATAGTTCAGTTGGGTGCGCTGTTCGAAAGTCAGATGGTCATTACGTTTGTAGTAGTTATCGTGATAGAGCACGGTAACTTCTGTGGCAAAACGCTGGGAAATTTCGCGGGTTAAAGTCGTTTTTCCAGAGCCGGTGCCGCCCGCGATGCCGATTACTAGAGGACGCATTAACCCTCCAAGCCCATCGCTACGCGAATGTTAGTGAGCATTTCCAGACGCTGCGCAATGGAAGCAGTTTTCGGAGTTTGGATCTTAATGCCGTGGTAAGTTTGGCGCCCTCCGGCTACTTCCATGCACTGTGCTACCAGTTCACTGGTCATCCAAGACGTAGGTTCATCGGTGTTTAGTGGCAGGTGGGCATCACCCCATACTGGACCGTACTGCGTGGCGTCTGCGCCGGCACCAGAGAACATTAAGCCAGCCAACAGGTCTGCTTCAACCAGCTGTTGCAGGTGGGTTGCCGGAGCGTTTGCGTCGTGGGTTTCTACTACTGAGCGCCCCCAGTTAACCGTGATCCGAGCTAGAGAATCGCGCGCAGCCCAGATTTCATCGCTTACCGTGAGGAAACGCTTTTCACCGGGAACGGCAGGGTTGTAGGCGTCGCAGTGTTCAACGATTAAATCTAGTTTTGCTTCTGAAAATAGGTTTGAGAGCTCTTGGAGGGAGCGGGCGAAAGCTTCTTTATCCGCATCGACGCTGGGGGCGGAATGGATTTCTACGCCGGTTACCAGCTGCTCGCCCGCGTACTGGTGCAGGCTATCAATAGTTTCGAGAACTTCGCGGGTAAACTTTAGGGCGTCGGCGCGTCCGTCGCTGTCTGGGGAAGCTAAACCGAAGCGTTTGTCGGCGTTGATGCGCCCCATTGTGCCGGGAATGGCGGTGATAACGCTGTGGTTGAAGCGTCCTTTAAGTTGGTCTGCCAACCAGTGGGTATCGGCTGGGAAAACCCCGGGGAATGGAATTTCGATTCCGTTGATCCAACCAGTTTCTGCTAACGCCGTATAAAAGTCTTCTTGAGCTGGTCGTTCAGCGGGCAACGCGGCGTAAGCGCCAACAACGAATGGGGTTTCCATGAATGCACTCCGTCAAAGTAGTTGATCGTTATCTACCATTCTAACCACTATGTTCTGGATTGTTTATTCTGTGTTTTAATTGGAGTACGTAAAGGCTGTTGGGAGGTCAAAAATGAGTGAAGTTGAAACTACCACCTGGATGTTCATGGACGAAATTCCGGTGCCGGCTTCAGCTTCTGAGCAGTTGCTACCAGGCGAAAAGCCACTGGCTGCCTATGAGACTTTCCGCCACCAGGCGCTGATCACTTCGAAGCGGATTATTGTGCGTGATTCACGAGATGTTTCGGGAGAATCGGTTGAAGTGCTTTCCCTACCTTTTGCAACGGTTTTGATGTGGTCGACTCGTTCGGCTGGTTTGCGTGGGTTTACTTCGCAGTTGAATTTGGTGACGTTGGCTGGGGACGTGACGATTCGGTTGGGGCGCGAGATTAACGTTGCCCGGTTGGATGCGTTGATTGCGCAGGGCGTGTTGGGGGCTCGCTAAGTTTTCTTTTCCGAGGGCGTCCCCGCACCTCTTTCTTAGTTTTATCTGGTTCGCGTTATCTGGCTTCCTTTTTCTAGTTCCTTTATCCACTTCCCTTTGGGGTATTCGCCCCCTTCTTTTGTCGCTTTTACTTACTTCCTTTTGTCGCATTTGCTTGCTTCTTTTTGTCGTGTTTGTTTGCTTCTTTTTTGATGCGGGAACCGCGGTTCCCGCATCAAAAAAGAAGCAAACAAAGGATACAAATAGGCTGAAGCAGAGTAAAAGCGCGCGAGGAATAAACATCCTCGCGCGCTTTAAATTTTTGCGCCCTGCTGCGGTTAAGACTTCGCAAGCCCCGCCCGGCTTAGGTTTCCCGGCGCTACCCGCGCTGAATATGCAGGTAGCTATAAAACGCTAGGCATTTTCAACTACCTCGCGGGCTTCTACGAAAGCCCCAATCGCCCGGTCCAGGTCTTCCTTAGTGAGTTTGGCACTAATCTGAGTACGGATACGCGCCTTCCCCTTAGGTACTACTGGGTAAGAGAAAGCTCGCACGTAAACTCCGCGTGCTAAAACTTCATCTGCCATGCGGGCTGCTTTCACCGCGTCCCCGATCATAACCGGGGCAATTGGGTGGGTTGATTCTGGAATTTCAAATCCGTGGGCAGCCATTTGGCTTCTAAAGTAGGCGGTGTTTTCGCGGAGCTTTGCCAGGTGTTCTCCTGAAGTGCGCAGCATTTCCAATACCTTCAAAGTAGCTCCGGTGATGGCTGGAGCCAAAGAGTTTGAGAACAGGTAGGGACGGGAACGCTGGCGCAGAATTTCCACGATTTCTGCGCGGGCGCAGGTGTAACCACCTGAGGCTCCGCCCAGGGCTTTACCTAAAGTGCCGGTAATGATGTCAACGCGGTCGCTTACCCCAAAGTATTCTGGGGTGCCAGCGCCGGTGTCACCTACAAAACCAACGGCGTGGGAGTCATCTACCATCAGCAGCGCATTGTACTTATCAGCCAGTTCTACGATTTCTGGCAGAGGCGCCAGGTACCCATCCATTGAGAAAACGCCGTCAGTAGCGATTAACTTAAAACGGGCTCCGGCAGCATCGGCAGCCTGTAGCTGCGCTTCAAGGTCAGCCATGTCGCGGTTACGGTAGCGGAAACGCTTCGCTTTACACAGGCGAATCCCATCGATAATCGATGCGTGGTTCAGCTCATCAGAGATGATGGCGTCATCAGCTCCTAACAGGGTTTCAAATAAGCCCCCGTTGGCGTCGTAACAGGATGAGTAAAGAATGGTGTCCCATCCGGTTTTTCCTGGGTGTAGGAACTCGGTCAGAGCCTTTTCTAAGTCGCGGTGCTGGGTTTGGGTGCCGCAGATGAAACGGACAGAAGCCATTCCGAAGCCCCAGTTATCCAAAGCATCTTTAGCGGCGGCGATTAGTTCTGGTGAGTCAGCTAACCCCAGGTAGTTGTTGGCGCAGAGGTTAAGGACTTGACGTCCGTCTTGAACCCCGATGGTGGCTGCCTGCGCGGTGGTCAGTGCGGCTTCCCCCTTATAAAGACCCTGCTCTTTCAAGTCGGTGATTTCAGCGCTTAGGTGATTTTGGAACTCAGTGTAGTGCTGCATATTAGTCCTCCCAGTTAAGTACAACCTTGCCGGACTTTCCATCCCCGGCAACGGCGAAAGCTTCTTCAAACTCGGTGTAGTGGTAGCGGTGGGTGATGACTCCGGAAATATCCAGGCCAGAGGCTACCAGGGCGGAAGCCGCGTACCAGGTTTCGAAGATGCGCCGTCCGGTTACCCCCTGCAAGGTGAGCATGTTAAAGATAACTTTCGCCAAGTCAATAGAGACATCAGCAACCGGAGTTCCCAGTAAAGCGATGCGCCCGCCGTGTACCATGTGGTCGATCATCGAGCGCAGTGCGTGCGGCGAACCTGACATTTCAAGCCCCACGTCGAAGCCTTCTTTTAGGCCCAGTGGCAGGTAGACGTCTTTAAGCGGACGGTCGGCTACGTTTACTGTTTGGTGAATGCCCAGACGGTGTGCCAGTGCCAGGCGTTCGTCTGAAAGGTCGGTGAGGACTACGTTACGGGCGCCTTGGAACTGGGCAACCAGGGCTGCCATGATACCGATGGGGCCGGCGCCGGTTACCAGTACGTCTTCTGCCAGGCAGGGGAACTGTAAAGCGGTGTGTACGGCGTTACCGAAGGGGTCGAAAATGGCTGCTACGTCGGGGTCAATGTCCTGGGGGTGTACCCAGACGTTACCGGCAGGCATAACGAAGTATTGGCTCATGGCACCGTCGATGTGGTAGCCGATGCCCTGCGTATTTGCGCAGACTTCGCGTCGTCCTGCCAGGCAGGCGCGGCAGCGTCCACAGACGTAGTGTCCTTCGCCTGAAACCAGCTGTCCGATTTCCAGTCCGGTTACCAGTTCGCCCATGGCTTCGATTGTGCCGGCGAATTCGTGGCCGATAATACGCGGAGTTTTGACGGTGTTTTCCGCCCATCCGTCCCATTTTTGGATGTGTACGTCAGTTCCGCAGATACCGGTGCGGGTTACTTTAACAAGGACTTCGTTGGGTCCCAGAACTGGATCTGGTACGTCGATAAGTTCAAGCCCCACCCCGGGACGGGTTTTAACCAGTGCTTTCATTTTGTATCCTTAGGTAGATGCCAAGTTTTCCTTGAAGCTACATAGATTCAGGGAGAAAATGACTTGAGCGAAACTGCTTAATACCTTTTTATTATAAGCGGGTTTTATTTAGTTGGGAGCCACGCATGCGTGTTTTGGTCACGGGTTTTGACCCGTTCGATAACGAGCCAATTAACCCTTCTTGGGAGGCAGTGCAGTTGCTTCCAGATCGGTTGGGTGAGTTAGAGTTGGTTAAGCGCCAGCTCCCCACTTCTTTTACGAGGGCGGTCGCGGAACTTGAAGATCTTCTGGCCTCTTCCGCATTCGACTTTGCAGTCCATGTGGGGCAGCACGGTGGCGTTAGTGCGATTCAAGTTGAGCGTGTGGCAATTAACCTTGCGAATGCGCGAATTTGCGATAATGATGGGTTTTCTCCGAAAGAACAGCCGGTAGTTGCCGGGGCTCCGACAGCTTATTTTGCGTCTTTACCGACGCAGCAAATGGTCGCAGCTATTTGCTCAGCTGGGATTCCGGCGCAGGCTTCTTTCTCTGCGGGGACTTTTGTTTGCAATACGACTATGTTTGCTGCATTGCATTTGGCGGCTACGAAGTATCCGCAGTTGCGCGCTGGTTTTATCCATGTGCCCTACCTGCCGCAGCAGGTTGCAGACCGTCCGCTGGTTGCTTCGATGAGTTTAGAAATGATTGCGCAGGGGTTGGAAGCCGCGCTTAAAGTTTTGTCGGATTACTAAGCGGTCCAACGAAGCTGAAGTGATCGCGTACGGAACGTTCACATGAGTAGGTGTGGACTTCGACGTGTTTTGCTAGGGTAAGCGCGTAGTGGCGAGCGCAGAGTTTGGCGGCTTCCGCGTCTCCTTCAGCCATATTAAAGACGATTACGTGCGTGGGAGTTTCCAGGCAGACGGTTTCACCCCAGTCGCAGTGGTTACGTTTATCTCCGCCCTCGAAAAAATCTGTATCTGGCGGGGCAGCTTGGAGCTGGGTCTCAATCATTTTCGGTGTCTTTCGCGTCAATGGCATCTTCCGCTGTCATTAGTTCGAAAAAGGCTTTTTCAGCGGCTTGGATTCCTGCAGTTAGTTCTGCTTCGCTTAAGCTGGCATTCGCGGAGTACCATTTACTCCAGTGTTTGCGGTGTTTGGCGGTTGCCAGATTGTCGACTACTACCCGGTCTTCGTCGGTAACCGTAACTGATAGGCTGCTTCCGTCGTGATCCCAGTCCAGGTCGATGCAGGCTTTTTCGGCGGGACAGAGGATGGCTACTTCTATGCCTTTTACCTGTAGTAAGTACCAGTTGGCGGTCTGGTTTTCGCTACTAAATGGTTGGAAATGAGCTAGTTCAAGGACATCTAGGCAATCGTGGGCGGCAATTTGTGTGCCGTCCATGGCGACGGATATCGCAGAGCTCATTACCCATCCTTGGGACACTGCGGCCATGCCGTGAGCGTTAGACTCAGTGGGTTCGGCGCGGGCCACGCTGTAGAGGATTTTTGGTTCCGTACTTTGAGCAGCACCGCGGTGAATAATGTAGTGGCGGTTTTGCCAGGGAAGTTCACAGTATCCGTGTGGATCTGTGAGGGCGTAAACTTGGAACTCTACGTGTGGGTTGGGGCTTTTTTCGTTAAGCCACTGGGCCAGTTGGGATGCAGAGCTGAAGTTAGCTGAGTTGGTGGATAGCCTCCCGTATGAACTGATGCCAAGGTCCACGCGGTTAAGCATCCCTTCGATGCTGTCACTTCCCCACTGCTGGGAGTTTTCATAGGCTTGCAGGTCTCTGTCTCTGCGGCTTTCTGCGTC
Source organism: Actinomycetaceae bacterium (assembly GCA_030532515.1). GTDB lineage: Bacteria > Actinomycetota > Actinomycetes > Actinomycetales > Actinomycetaceae > Gleimia. The sequence goes on along the minus strand of JAUNKY010000002.1, from coordinate 16,446 downwards.
TACGCTGAAGATCCAGGCAACCCAGTCAGCTAAGTCTGTGGTGTGGGTTCCGATTAGGTATGAATGTGGGTCTTGCCAAGTTTGGTAGGTTTCGTTAATTCGCAGTTTTGCCTGCCAGTTTTCACCTGGGTTTTTAGGAAGTACTTGGAGCTGTGCTACTACGTCTTCGTTACGAAAGGCAAAGTTAATTTCAAATACGGCCACGAATTCTTCGACGGCTTGCAGGGGTTTAAAACTGTTAAAAGTTATGGGAGACCCCCATTCTGGCTGGTATTCCCAAGAGGTTGGGTCGTCGAAGAATTCGTGGATTTGCATGGGGTTTATTCTGCGCTTTCAGTATCGGTGATGTCAACCACGTAGTCGACGTTGGAAATCAGCATGCGGGTATCCAGGTTACGGTTCCAAGAGAAGTCGATGCCGTGTTGTGCAAAGACGGGTGCCAGGATTTCGTCAGCCATTTTCCGGCAAGCATTTTCGTAGTACTCGTCTTTTTCTGCGTTACTCATGGCATTGAACTGCTCTTCGGTGCACAGGCTGGGCCAGTACACCCCGTATCCCAGGTAGGTTTCACGGTTTTCTAAGAGGACTTCGGTGTCTTGCATGTGGAAGAAGATGTAGCCGTCCCACTGTCCGGATTCTGCGCTCATCTGTTCGTATGCTTCGGATGCGCCGCAGGTGCCGCAGCAGGTGAAGTTTTCTAAGGCGAGGATTCTTTGCGAGCGTAGCTGTGCGAAAGCTTTGCTGAGTTTATTCTCGGTAAGTAGGTTAGCTTCTTTCCACTGGATTAGTTGCTGTCGGCGCGCTTCGATGAGTGTTTTAGCAACTTCTTCTAGCTGTGAGAGTGAAGGTTCGTCTTCTTCAAGGATCCCGTCTACGCTGTCAACCAAACTATTTGGGTCGTCATCGCCGGCGAGTATTGAGCTCCACATATAGTTGATGATTTCTGCTTGGGCTTCTGTATCAACTTGAGGGAATGGGAAAGTGTAGTGTTGTGGGAGTTCAGAGAAGTTAATTTCCATGGGGATGCCTTTCTTTTGAACCGGTAGTTTCAGTATAGGTTGTGCAGCTGACAGATTTTATTGTTTTAAAACCACCCAAATTATTGACAAACGATAATTTCTTATTGATAATCAATATATGGATACTCGAATTTTATTCTCACGCTTTTCCTTAGTCCTGCTTTTTCTAAGCACTCTGATTGCCGAAGCGATTTTGCTACTGCTGATTTCAGAAATAGCCGTGGAGTTTCCAGAGATCAAACATCTGGTACTCCCCTACCAAGTACTAGCCGTATGCATCTTTGCCTTTGTACAAATTGGACTCTTCGGGCTATGGCAGATTGTTAGCGCCGTTAAGTCTGGCGTTTTCTATGACCCCAAAACCCGCACCTGGTTTAACCTAGTGCTCTTTATGATGGGAGCTGTCTTAACCACCACTACCCTTGCTTCTATACACCTATTGTTCATTGAAAAACTAGCTCACCCAGGATTAACGCTGCTGCTATTTACCCTGGTATTAGTAGGTGTTGGTTTACTTGGTTTAGCTACCCTTGCCCGCCACCTTTACTTGGCGGCCGGTGAGGAACACCGGGATCTACAGGGGGTTATTTAATGATTAAAGTCAATCTTGACGTAGTTCTGGCCCAACAAAAGCTATCTTCCCAACAATTAGCTGAAAAAATCGGAATTACCCCGGCAAATCTCTCGATTTTAAAAACCGGGAAAGCTAAAGCAATCCGCTTTTCTACCCTAAATGCACTTTGTGAAGCCCTAAACTGTCAGCCCGGAGATATTTTAGAGTACTTACCCGAAGAAAACTTATAGCCGAGCAGCAATAGCTGCATCAACTGGTTGCCCGTCGATAATAAACTTAGCTCTTTCAACGCCCTCGACTAAAAAGCCGGCGTACTGCGCCACCTTTGCAGATGCCGGGTTATTTAGCCGGTATCCCAGCTCTAAACGGCGAATCTGCGGGGAAGGAAGCTGGCGCAAAAACTGCGGCGCAGATTCTGCCAAGTCTTTCCCTTGTGCCCAGTCACAGCCCTCTTTAACCAAGCGCTTTAAAATTCCCTGCCCGCGGATTGGGGCGGCGCTCCAGTACCAAACCCACGCCCGATCGTAGCGACCAGATTCCGCGTCCTTGCCACTGTAGAAAAAACCAATCAATCCGGCAGGTTGCCCGTCTGCCGATACACAGAAAATTGCTTCATCCTCTGCCAGCGCAGCCCACTGCGTAACTAACTCAGTTGCCTGCGCAGGCTCGGCTAGTTGCGGAAGTTGCCGGTGCAGGTCTGGGTGCAGGTGATAGAGCTCAAAGAGTCGTAAGCCGTCAGTTTTTTGCCACCAGCGCAGTGAAATTTCCATAAGGAAAGTATATGCAAAGCGGTTTCTTGGCAACAAAAGTTGCTGCACTACACCGGTATAGAAAATCCGCGCCGACCTAAGCCGACGCGGATTCATACTATTTAAAGCATTTTTTAGGAAAGTTCGATACCTTTTTGTTCAGGTAACAGCCAAGCTGCTCCCGCGGCAATGAAGAAGGCAGCAGCAAAGATAGCAAAGAGCCACAGCGTACCTAAGTTAGCTACAACTACTGGCACCAGTAGCGGAGTGAGGATGGAAGCAACGCGACCGAAAGCCGCGGCTGAACCAGTGCCGGCGCCGCGCAGGTGGGTGGGATAGAGATCTGGCCCAATCGCATAAAGTGCGCCCCACGCCCCCAAGTTGAAGAAGGACAACATACAGCCCGCAGCGATAATGGTCGCGGGAGTATTGGCTAAAGCGTAGAATCCAGCTCCAAAGGCGCTTCCAATCAGGAAGAGGGTTAAAGTCGAGCGACGTCCCCATTTTTCAATCAGCCAAGCAGCCACCGCATAGCCGGGAAGCTGAGCCAGCGTAATGATCAGGGTGAAACTAAAGGAACGTACCAGGTCAAACCCAGCAGCCACTAACAGGGTCGGGATCCAGATGAAGGCGCCGTAGTAGCTAAAGTTTACGAAGAACCAGATGGTCCACAGGGCAGCGCTGCGACGGCGCAGTTTGGGTGCCCAGATGGAGGTTTCCTCGGCAAGTTCTTCCTTATGTTCTGAAGCGGCAACGGCAGCAGTTTGCGATTCATCCCAGCCGATAGAGCGAGCTGAGGCTTCAAAGTCAGCTACTACTGCTTCTGCCTCTGCATGGCGTCCCTTAGATTCTAAGAAGGCTACAGATTCTGGTAATCCCTGGCGGATTACCAGAGAATAAAAGGCCGGGATCATCCCCAGGGCCAGTGCCCAGCGCCACCCGTCAGGACCGGATTTAATTACGTATGCACCAATCACTGCCGCCATAATCCAGCCGACTGCCCAGAAGGCTTCTAGGATGACAATCATGCGGGCGCGGATTTTCCGCGGGGAGAATTCGGCAATTAAGGTGGAAGCCACTGGAAGTTCTGCACCAAGTCCCAGACCGATTATGAATCGCAAGATAATGAGCATAACCAGTCCGGTTGCCAGTGCGGAGGCGCCGGTGGCCAGACCGTAGACTAGCAGAGTGAGGGCGAAGACTTGCTTGCGTCCGATTTTGTCAGCTAGCAAACCGCCCAGGCTGGCACCTACTGCCATTCCCACGAAGCCGGCGGAGACTAGCCAGGATTGTTCAGTTGGGGAGATTTTCCAGTGCACCCCGAGGGCGGCAATAATGAAGGAAATTAACCCCACGTCCATTGCGTCAAGTGCCCAGCCGATGCCGGAAGCACCCATGATGCGACGGTGTTTTGGAGTTACAGGTAATGATTCTAATCTCTGTGTTCTAGTAACCATACAATTAAGTATAAAGTCCCAGACTTATTACCTTGAATTTGACGTTGCCTTTGCACGAATTTTCCCTCTAGCCTGCCGCTCTTTCTCCAGCTATACTATTACTAAAGTTATTGAAAGAAATTGGCATGGGTTTTCAACAGCATTTCTACTCTGCACCAGAGGGCCGAAAGCTGGAATATTTCAGTTCACACTCTATTGATAAGTCACATTTCACAGCTGCAAAGAAATTAGGATTCTCATTGTCTAAGGCTTCAGAATCTGGATACACTATTCCATTTACTGAACCGAAGTTGATTTTGGAGGTTGCCACCAGATTATTCCAAGTTTAAATATGTTAACTTCTGCATTTACAACAAAATGCTGGGCTCGCTTACAAACTCAGCTACCGGTTTTTAAAGTTAGCTGCATAAATTTGCCTTTGAAGTAGGTCTCAAACAGCTTGTTTGTTTTGCAATCTGCATTCTAGAATGTTGTGTGCGTTAAATCCCATCAACCGGACATAAGTGAAACAGTTCCTGTATAGCTAATGTCCACTGACGTATCTCAGGAGAGATAAATGGGCTCTATGACTGGACGTTCAGCCATGGCCATCATTGCGATTTCAACTAGTGTTACGCTGCTAAGCCTCAGCGGTCTGCAAGCGCAGGGTGTGGTCACCTCTGAAACCACCCCAGCTACTACTTCTGTAGTAGCTGCCTCTGTGCTACCTGCTACCACCACTTCTGCTGCTAACCCAAATACCGCTCGCCCTGTAAACTCTTCTACTCCTGACGCATCCCCAAATACCCCCGACAATACCCGTGCGGAAACTGCAACTACGCCCGACGCGCAAAGCACCCCTGCAACCCAACCGACTGAGCAGGGTAAAGAAAAGCCTTCCTCCCCGGGTAAAGCGGAAAGTAACCAGCCAAAAGAGTCCAATCAGGACACGCATCCGGATCAACCGGCAGAAGCTGATCAGCCCGCAGGATCTGAGCAACCTAAAGAAAAGCCTACTGAAAAACCTGCAGACAGCGTTCAACCTGGCGAACAACCAACCGCAGAACCAGCAAAACCAAGCCCTTCTGCACGTAGCCCTTTTAGGCAAGCTGCGAATGCATTGCCTAGTTTCTCGAATCCTAAGGATCCTCGCCTAAGCAAAGCTGTTTTCGCTGTGGGCGGCAGTGGGCGTTTCAAAGAAAACATTCTTTGGTTGCAGTGGAAAGGCAACGCTAAGGGCGCGTTAATCGACGTTCCTGGCAACGACCGTGGAAATCCACCCAGTTTAACGCAGCACAACTACCATGATTTAACGAAACGCGTTCGGTTAGTCACCAGCTGTACTATTTCGAATCTGCATTACCGGAATAACCGCTCCCATGTAAGTGCTACCGGCCCGCTAGAGGCATGGCGCCCTGGGAATTACTGGAAAGACTTCCTTCCAAAGCTATACACCATTAGCGATGGGATTATTACCGGTATTAAGAACGCCGAAGGTGCTCCGCATTCTACTCCGACTTTTAACTTGAACTGTACTGCGCAGATTCTGACTCGTGATACCGAAAATGAGAATGCCCCTTATACTCACAGCGTTCCTTTCGATATTGATGGGCTGGTTATCTCTGACGCTGAATCAGCCGGATTTGGTAGCGGTGTTCAGGAATTTATCGATGTAAAAACCACGGGCGCTACTAAATGGTATGTTTTGGATGAATACCATGTGGCAACGCCAATCAATCGCTCCCCTAGCACCAGTTATGACGGGAGTTCCGATTCTTCCTATGGGCAGTTAAATGGCGATACGCTCCGCATTCTTCCTAACGGTAAAGAAGCTGTCCGGGTCAGCCCGGGGGCAGTGCTATTTGCCCAGGGAGTTTCTTCCGCAGAGATTAAAGTGCAAGGTAACGGTTTCCAAGCTGTAGGCATGGGGCTAGTTGTTCCCGCAGACTTAGGCGACGCACCGCGATCTTATGGGGAAGCTATTGCAATCCACCACCCTAACTGGGATAACCCCTTACCTAAGGGGGAAACTAACTTAAACTTGCATCCGCTTTCTTCCATGCAATCCCCTAAATACACTTTAGGGACAGCTGTTAACGCTGAAAAAGAAGGAAAGTACTCTGACTTAGCCGACGCGGACCAGGCTGATGATGGCTTGGACAAGTTCCTGAAGTTCGACGTTGATCCTGGCGAAGAAGAAGGTATTTACGTTAAGTGTAGAGGTGACGGCGGCGCGGTAGCTGGCTGGATTGACTGGAATCTGGACGGGGATTTCGATCCGCAAGAAAAAAGTACTGAGGCTCCGTGTCAGAACACGGTCTTTGGTTGGGTAGCGCGTATTCACTGGACTGTTCCTCAAGACGTATTGCGCGTAGTTGATACCGAAAACTTCGTCAATATTTCTCAGTCTGTATTGCGTCTGCGCATTGTGGATCCAGCTGAATCTACTTTGGGTGGCGGAGCCCCCATTGAACCTACCGGGGTTACTCTCTCTGGCGAAGTTGAAGATCACGGCATCCACATTTATGCCCCTACTCTGCGCTTGATTACTGAAGTGATTGACCCCGACGGGATTGCGAACGCTTTACGTCCAGCCACGGATTGGAAGGTAAAAGCTGTCGCTACTTCCGGCGCCGTTACCTATGCGGACAACGGTAGCTTCGCTAAGACAGTGCGCCGCGGCAAGTTGACTATTTCTACTGAGAGTGCGCTGCCTACGCCTATTTTGGACTACACTTCCAGTGCTTGGACTTGTGGGCAGAGCCAGGGAGCGGTGAGTCCTCCGCGACGAGGCTATACGGCAACTTTTAATGCGCAGACTAATGAACTGAATATTCCGCAGGCCGATCACGTCACCTGCACTATTCAGCATCGTCCTATCCCCGGCGAGTTAGCCTGGCACAAAGTTGATGCACAGCAAAACGTGTTGGCTGATTCGCAGTGGCGTTTGATTGGACCGTCAGCTCCAAATGGGTTGCAGGTTAAAGACTGCAAGTCGGATTCTTGTACGGCAGGTGCGGGCGAGTTCTTAGATACTGACAAGCGGCCAGGCTACTTCCGCGTGACTGGTCTGAAATGGGGCAGTTACGCGTTGACAGAGACCCATGCCCCGCCAGGTTACGTTTTGGATTCTTCAGTTCGGAGGGCGGAAGTCACCGGTATTCCTTTGGACTTAGGCGCGTTTGTCAACGTTATGCATCGCCCGTTGGTTATCCCCTTAACAGGTGGAACCGCTTCAATCTTCTATGTCGTTTTCGGTGGCGGTCTGATCATCGCAGCTTTTGTGGGAGCAGCAGCCATTGGTTCTTCAGGAAGGAGCCGGAGCCGAGCATAGCCAGACTTTGGTTCCCAACTGGGAATATCATTAGCAAACTTCATCCCAAACACAAGTTTTAGAGGAATCCCCTCTTAGAAATAAGGAGAGAAACATGACCAAGAACGGAAGCTTGCTGCGCAAGCGCGCCGTTGCCGGCATTGCAGCCCTGACTTTGGGTGCATCCGGTCTGATGATGACTGCCGCACAGGCGACTGATTCCCCAGTCACCTACGGCGACATTGACAAGAACGCCACTGGTACGATCCGTATTCACAAGACCGAATCCGGTTCTTTGAACCCTAAGGGCGATTCGATCCGTTCCACCGAGACTGGTGACGGTATTAATGGTGTAACCTTCAAGCTCTACCCTATCGCCGCTGACCTAACCACCTCTGCAGGCTGGGACACCATCAGCAAGGTAAAGTCTGTTCCAGCCTCCGTCTGTGACGCCGATGGCGGCGCAGTATTCACCAACTTCCCACCGGAAAGCCCGCTATCCCAGAAGAACGCAGTTTCAGCGATCACCGTTACTACTCAGGGACAGGGTATCGCAACTGCAAATACAGTTCCTCTGGGTGCTTACCTGGTTTGTGAACAGAAGTCTGATACCGCTACCAATGAAGCAGGCGCTCCAGTTTCCGTAGTTCGTAAGGCAGCTCCATTCATCGTTACTGTTCCTCATCCTCAAGACGTAGTGGCTGGCAACGGCAAGAAGACCGGCTGGATTTACGAAGTTAACGTATTCCCTAAGAACACCGTTATTGAAGCTCCTAAGAAGACCAGCCAGAACCTGAAGCTGGGTCTGCAAAACACCGATGGCATGCAGTACACCATCTCTGTCAAGATTCCTAACTTACTTAAAGAACAGCACTTCAAGCACTTCGTGGTAATCGACCAGCTGCCAAACGAATTAACCGACGCAAAGGTTACTTCCGTGGCCATCACCGCTAAGGCTGGTGTACCATCCGCTCTTGAACAGGCAGACTACGTAGTCCCAGCACAGATTACTGGCGGGTTCTTAACCGTTAACTTCACGCCCGCAGGTCTGGGCAAGCTTAAGAATGCTCCAAATGGCACTGTAACTGTCACCATCAAGGCCAAGGTTAACTCTCTTGGAAACGGTAAGATCGAGAACACCGGTTACCTAGTAGTGGATACTACTGACACTGCGCCACAAGCAACTCCTGCTATTCCGGTACAGTCTGGCGGAGCAGGCAACGCACCTGAGTACATCGTCAAGAAGGATGATAATCCGGCAATCAAGGTATCTAACAAGACTGCTTCCACCTGGGGTGATATTAAGATCCGTAAGCACGACGCTTCTGACACTAACGCAGGTCTAGAAGGGGCACAGTTCCAGGTTTACGACGCTGATCAGGCTAAGTGTCTAGAGGCATTTGATAACGCCAAGGGGAAGTTCACTGCTGAGAATCTACGAGTTGCTAAGGTCGGTGGTCCTCTGGCAGTTGGTGGAGATGCTGAAGCTAACAAGACTTTCACCACTGAAAAGGGCGGCGAAGTTGTCATCCCTGGCTTGTTCTTAGCTACCAAGGACGCAGCTTCTCCTGGCGTTGCTGCAGATCCTGCTGAATCCCGTTGCTACATTGTCCAAGAAACCAAGGCACCTGCCGGTTACGTTCTGCCAACTAAGGAAGAAGACCGCACCTGGGCTGTCAAGGTAACCAAGGGCGCTACCCAGGATAAAGACCTGGATATTGCTAACACCAAGGTATCCGTACCTGATCTGCCACTGACCGGTGCTGCTGGCCGCGTACTGCTGATGGCAGGTGGCTTGGCTCTGGTACTGGGCTCGATGGGTATTGCGATGGTAGTTCGCCGTCGTAAGGAAAACGCCTGATAGCTAAGTAGCTTAGAGCTAACTTGCTGTTAAAGGGTGGAGTCGCACTTGCGACTCCACCCTTAATACACACATGATTAAGGACATTTTATGAGAATTCGCCATGCACTTCCGCCCTCGAAAAAGCGCGCCGGCGGCTGGCGTCTAAATCGTCTCTCCCTGATTCCCGCGCTGATGGCTTTAATCGGGGTAACCATGTTCTTATATCCTGAAGTGGCCGCTTGGCTCACCCAATACAACCAGTCGCAAATCATCGCGGAATACGAAACCCGCGTCAATAACTCAGAACCCGCCGCCGCGGAACAACTCCAACAAGCCCGGCGCTACAACGATGCTTTAAGTGCCGGTGCAGTGCTTGACGCCAACGCCAACAAACCGCGCGGCACCGGTACTTCTGTAACAGAACTGCTGGACTATAATCACCAACTGCGAGCTTCCGAAACCGGGCTGATGGCTCGCCTGCGTATCCCGAAAATCAACTTAGATATGCCGGTTTATCACGGTACCGATGAAGATACTCTCTTGGCGGGGGCCGGCCACTTAGAAGGCACTTCCCTACCGGTCGGGGGAATCGGGACACGTACGGTAATCACCGCACACCGCGGACTGGCAGAAGCCGAAATGTTCACTCACCTGGATAAAGTCGAAATCGACGATACTTTCTCAGTAGAGGTTTTCGGAGAAGTGCTCACCTACAAGGTGATTAATACGGAAGTTATCGAACCGGATAAAACCGAAGCAATTAAAGCTAAAGTAGACCAAGATTTGGCGACTTTGATTACCTGTACTCCCCTGGGAATTAATAGCCACCGAATTTTGGTTACCGGCGAGCGCATCTTGCCCACGCCTACTGAAGAACTAAATCTTAAGGGGGCTAAGCCGGAAGTACCTTTCTTCCCCTGGTGGATTGTTTACTACGCCGTTGCCTTAGTTTTCATTGCTTTCTATATTTGGTGGGCCGGACGCCCGGCAAAGAAAACCGCTGCCACCACCACTAAACCATGCGGGAACGCCGGTTCTCACATCGCCACCCCATGCGGGAACGCCGATTCCCGCATCGATGAAGACCAAGACAAAGAGGACAAAGCGACTCCGTAGCCACCCAAAAATGTAACGCTTTGTCCCCTCCCCAAACCATGCGGGAACGCCGATTCCCGCATCGGTTATCAGTCTAACCAGTGAAACCAGGCGTCGAAAATAGTGTCGCTTTCATAACCGCCACCTTCACCCAGAATCGTTGACACAGTTAAACCATGCGGCAACTGCTCACCTGCAATCGCCGGATCTAACAACTGGTAGCCGTACCCTTCCAAAACCTCTTGCACACGCGCCTGCGGATCCCAGGTGTGTTTTAGACACAGGCGGTCTGCCGCGGGCAACGCGAAGGACGAAGATTTACCATCTTTCGCAATTGCATACTCGGCTGTCCCAATTAATGCCGCTAGCGGAGCGAACTTACAAACTAACACCGAAATATAGGGCGTCACTTCGTAATTACCGCGTTCTGCGGGAGCTACCCCGCGTTGGGCCAACCGTATTTCAATAAAGCTAGCGTACCCGCTGCCGTAGTTATTATCTTCGATGTGTTGCACTACCAGCTCGGGAAGCCGACCGAGTTCAGCCGCGATTGCCTGGTATTTTGGGGAAATCCAGCTGGCATCTGGGCATTTATCCTCACACGCTAATGCTAAAAACTTCAGGTGCGCAACAAAACGCAGCTCCGCATCGAAAACCAACTCAGACTCAAAAACCTGTTTAGAATCAAACTCTTCCATACCAACCTCCAAGCAATTCTTCTCATGATTCCCGCGCCCGCGCTTCCAACAGTTTCCCGTGTGCGCGTCAACTTTCTCATTTACGAGGGCGGTAGTCCAAACTCTGGTTCGTACGGAACCGAATCCACCTGAAACTTACTGATTCGCGGTTTAAACTCACTATAGGATTCCACGACGGTCCTTCCCACAGTATTTCCCTATTATTGTCGCATATTGCAACAAAAAGCGGGTCCCGCACCAGGACCCGCTTTCGGTTTAAAGCTTTATTTATTTAGCAGTTTCCAGCTTAGAGAATCACTTCTTCTTGCCGGTGAACCAGCCCCAGATAGCCAGAACTACCAAGGAGCCTACAACTGCTAGAACCCAGGTCTGCAAAGACCAGAAGTTTTCCAGTCCAACATTGAAGATAACGTTGCCCAGCCAACCGCCGACGGATGCACCAACGACACCCAGCAAGATGGTAGCCAACCAGCCGCCGCCCTGTTCGCCCGGCATAATAGCCTTAGCAATCAGACCTGCAAACAAACCAAGAACAATGTAGGCAATGAAACCCATTTATACTTCCTTACGTTATTTGAAAGATGTCTCTTCATTATTGCCCACATTTATGGATGGCGCTCGTTGAAAATATTTCACTTGGTCGGTTTTTGAGGCATTTATGAACATTAACAAGGTGTGCCATCACCTCTGTTCTACACTGTTTAGCTTTGTCCTGGCATCCAAACAAGACGCAACGCTTTTAGTGAGGTAGTTAATAATTTTGCATAAAATTTAATGGCTGTTGAAGCTTCCTATCGAGAATATTTTTCACCTTGGGAAGTAGGATTTGTTCCTTTAAACAGATGAAGGTGGGTTACTAAGTAACCCACCTTCATCACGTCTAGTTGTACTAGCTTCTCTTAGCCAGCTTCCGCCCTGCTAACAGTGCAGAACCTAATGTCAGACATCCCAACGCCAGGATGGAGACACCGGCAGAGCTTCCGGTAACTGGTAGCTCTTTCGGAGTTCCTGGTTTCTCTGGTTGTGCCGGGGTTGGTGGAGCCGGTGGCGCTGGCGGTACCGATGGAGTTGGAGGTACCGGTGGCACTGGCGGCACCGATGGGGTTGGAGGTACCGGCGGCGCTGGCGGAGGCGGCACTGCTGGTAACACTGGTGGGGTGGGCGGCACCGGTGGGGTTGGTGGAGTTGGCGGGGTTGGCGGAGTTGGAAGAACTGGTGGCACCGGTGGGGTTGGCGGAGCCGGTGGCACTGGAGGTGCCGGTGGAGGCGCCGGAGTCGGCTTTGGTGGTACCGGCGGCACTGGTGGTTGCGGTACCTGCGGATAAGTATTTAGCACCGTAACTGCGGCAACTTCGGTATCTTCGATCCGCACTTGGTTGGACATCTTACTATTCACGTCATAAGCCACAACGGCTTCTTGACCGCCAATAACTGGGACGTCAACCTCGTTTACCGTACAGGTTGCACCTGCTGCAATGCCATTTACGGTAACAGAGTTTGCTCCCACCACTGACACGGTTTCTTTGCGCCCATCGGTACAAGAGATAGTAAAGGTGAAAGTAGCGTTGTCAGCTTGATCAGTGCCCACGATGCGTTTCGCAATCTGTAAAGAGCCGTAGCCGTCTTTAATGCCTCCACCTTCGGCACCGAATTGTGCCCTTCGCACGCTGCTTTTATATGGTGTTCCGTTTACAGTGGCTGTGTTGTAGTAGGTTTGGCCCGGTTTGGTTCCGTCGGTTGTCTTCGCGAAAAGCTGCACTATTATTTCGTTGCCCTGGTAAACCGCTCCAAAACCTGGATTTACTTCAATCCGGATCTGTTTTGCGCTGCATTGTACGCGCACGGCCTGTGCAGGCACCGGCATATCAAGCGCATTCGACCCTACCTGCCGGAAAGTGACTTTTGGCGCAGTGAAATATCCACGCGGATGGTCTGCACAAAGAAACTCTTGGTTATCGGCTGCTTTATCCTCGATAATCCAGGTGTCATTAACGTTTTCATCCGTCACTTCACCTGCATAGAGGCCCCAGCGGATAAGCGCTAATCTTGATGGATCCGCATCAGCAGGATACTTAAGCTCATCTTGGAATGGGAAATCACCGACTTTTCCAGGAACGCCCCCTCCGCTTGGCTTCTGCCCCAGCAGGACGCCTGCAACTACCTGCGACCCACTGCAGCCCCCGTCAAAGGTTAAATGCGGGTAGCTAGTTTCTTTTTGAGAGCTGTCTAAATTTGCGCTCCAACTAACTTGTTGGAAGAAACTTACCCAAACTGAGTGGTTGTTTGCCACGTAGTCCGTATAGGTGAAAACGACCCGCTGGTTCGTATCCCATTGACCGTAGGCAACAATTGCTCCAGTTGCATCTTTTACCGGAAATTTGCCGCTTGGAGCGCCTTGAGCAACTAGTTCTGCAGGAAGAGTCAGTGTGAAAGTGTCACCAGGTTCAGCTTCCGGTAAGACATTCCACTTCGCAGTAAACTCAGTAGGTTCGCCTTTACGAGAAGTGTAGACATCTCCATCAAGATTTGGCGCACCGGACTTCCAGCTAATCTGCAGATTTGCTTGGGCACAGTTATTCGCATGCGCATACCCACCGAATGTAGGCAACACTAGGAAACTAGCCATCACAAATATAGCTACAAATAACGCCGAGCTACGTTTTAGAAATCTCTTAGATAGCGTTTTCACCACCATCTCCTTTCACACAACACCCGTTTTTGCGTCAGTGTTTTAATCCAAGCACAATATGCGGAACTACTGACAAGATGTGCTCACCAACGCTACTCCTGCTCCGGTTCAAAAGATAGTCCCTTGATATTTGCGAAAATTACCTACTCGGATCCAAGCACTTTTATGACTTTTGGGAGCAACGTGTGGTTTCCCCTGTATTTCCCACCGTTTGGAAGGTTTTTTACACAGAAACAGGCACACATCAGATGACAGAACATTCAACAATAACACGACACACTGTGTGCCACTCCACAACGCATATTGTAGCAATCTCAACATATAAGAAAGTTTTAATGCATATTTACGCGAAAATACCTGTATTTCCGCAAGATCGAGTATTTCCTATATAGTTTCCACATCTTTCCCCCATCCCCCACTAACGCGCTTCAAAAACGAGCCTCTGGCGGGAAAGCAAGTTGGGTGGGCGCCCTCGGAAAAGAATTCCTGCCCGGCTATTTTTCCGAGGGCGGAAAATGAAACTCGTATCAAAATGCCAAACTGATACGAGTTATCCTCAAAAATCGCCCAAAAATGCAGATAACTCGTATCAAAATCGAGTTTCGATACGAGTTATCCAAATATGACTTTGGGCGGAAGGAATATTTCCCCCCGCCCAAAATACTTTATATTGCCGATCTAAAGAATAGTTACCTATCCGCTAGCCAGCTTTTTGTTAGGCGTTGCGACGCTTGATTGCCAGCAGAGCGATACCAGCAGCTCCGAAGATGCCCATCAGGATTGCTGCAGTGCCGGTGTGCGAACCAGTCTTTGGCAGTGCTGGTGGGGTCTTTGGCTGGCAGCTTGCCTTTTCAGCCGCAGTGGTTGGGCGATCCTGGGTTTCCTTGGTGACTACTGGGTCGCCAGCCTTCCAGGTCTTGTTCGCGTCATCCCAAGTGTAGGTAATAACGGTCTTGGTGCGGCTTTGGGAAACGGTGTTATTCACGCAGTTCTTCTTGCCGTCTTGCCATTCGGTGTAGGTTACCTTATCAGCAGGCTTGCAAGCTTCACGCTCTTCCTGAGTCTTAGGACGTTCCTGAGTTTCAGTAGTAACTACCGGAGCAGCTTCCTTCCAAACCTTGTTCGCATCATCCCAAGTGTAGGTGATGACAGTCTTGGTACGAGTCTGGGTCACAGTGTCCTTAGTACAAACCTTCTCACCATCAGCCCACTCAGAATAAGTCACCTTATCAGCAGGCTTGCAAGCTTCACGCTCTTCCTGAGTCTTAGGACGTTCCTGAGTTTCAGTAGTAACTACCGGAGCAGCTTCCTTCCAAACCTTGTTCGCATCATCCCAAGTGTAGGTGATGACAGTCTTGGTACGAGTCTGGGTCACAGTGTCCTTAGTACAAACCTTCTCACCATCAGCCCACTCAGAATAAGTCACCTTATCAGCAGGCTTGCAAGCTTCACGCTCTTCCTGAGTCTTAGGACGTTCCTGAGTTTCAGTAGTAACTACCGGAGCAGCTTCCTTCCAAACCTTGTTCGCATCATCCCAAGTGTAGGTGATGACAGTCTTGGTACGAGTCTGGGTCACAGTGTCCTTAGTACAAACCTTCTCACCATCAGCCCACTCAGAATAAGTCACCTTATCAGCAGGCTTGCAAGCTTCACGCTCTTCCTGAGTCTTAGGACGTTCCTGAGTTTCAGTAGTAACTACCGGAGCAGCTTCCTTCCAAACCTTGTTCGCATCATCCCAAGTGTAGGTGATGACAGTCTTGGTACGAGTCTGGGTCACAGTGTCCTTAGTACAAACCTTCTCACCATCAGCCCACTCAGAATAAGTCACCTTATCAGCAGGCTTTGGAGGTTGTACTTGCTGGCACTGAGCATCGGTGCCTTTTGCGGTAAGTTTCGCAGAAGCAACGAACTGGTCGGTGAGAGTTAGGCTGGTGCCAACTTCAACGTTAAAGTCAACTACTCGCGAGCTCATCGCTGGTAGGTCGCCCAGGTCGATAGTCCAAGTGTTGTTGCCGTTGTCCTTAACTTTTCCTACCTCAATGGCAGTACGGCCCGCACGGTAGTTCTTGTAAGGCAAGAATTCCCAGCCGTTGACGGCGTCAACGCCGGTCTGTACGTCTACTGAAACTGGCTTTCCAGCAACTTCAGCTGGCAAAGTGAACACGATCTGTGCGTTCTTTAGAGCCTTTTCGGTGCCGAAGTTTACGCGCCAGTGCTGCTTAGTGTCAGCTTGGGCAGCGCGCACGATAGTGGAGTCGTTCCCGTTTTGGTAGTGGTGCCCAATTTCCATGTAACCCTTGTGGGTATCACTGATCTTTGGGCTTACTTCTTGAATAAAGCCAGTCCACTGGTAGTTGGTGCCTGCAGGGGCATTATCTTGGTCGTGTACCAGATCCCCATAGTTGGGGTCGTTTTGCTGCAGGTCAATATCGAGGACGGATTTTGCGTTCCACACGACGTTACATGCGTCGCCCTCAAGCCCTGAGATAGTGCCGTGGTTCAGCGCAACTGCTGGCACCATTAGGGTACCTACCAGCGCCAGAGCACCTGCGCCGGCGATTACGCCGTGCGCCCAGTTTTTCTTGTCACTCATGTTAGTTTCCTTTATTTAGGAGATTGGATATCTTCAGATAACCACCTTGTAACCTATCAATAGGGACAATCTGACACAATGGTTGGTATACCCCATGGTATTTATGATTTTTAAATTTATGTTTAAGTACATTTTTACCCGATTTTCCACTCCCCCAAACGCGGAATAAAAACAGCACACCGAGCGCGTTTAGACAGAAAAATATCCAGCCTCTGGATATAAACAACAGAGACATTACTTATTTCCCCCTTTTCCCTCAAATCACACATTTTCAGGCAAGCATTAGCTAATGCCCCGCGTAAACCGGCAATGTAAGAAGCCATCTGTTCCATTGGCGCCCTCGGAAAAGAATTCCTGCCCCCCCCTTGTTCCGAGGGCGGAAAACTTGAGTTCTAGGGATCGTTGCAACGCTGGCCTTGGAAGGGGTTGGTTGTTGT
>JAUNKY010000018.1 GCA_030532515.1 Actinomycetaceae bacterium | reverse complement strand
ATACGAAACCATCTACCAACCAACCATCTGACACCAAAACTTGCACCAGACCCACTCGTATCAAAAACAGATTCTGATACGAGTTATGGGTAAAACGAGGGTTAAACCGGAGATAACTCGTATCAAACTGAGAAATTAATACGAGTTTCAAAACTGGGCGCGCCTCGCATAAAAACCCTTTACGTACTTTACTGAATATAGACCCACGTAAATAATTCGCCGCAAGCTCTATTAACACACCTGCTAAAACTACACTAAAAGCTTGCAAACAGTGCTGCACAGGCAAAAGAAAGTACCCAACGGAACAACCGCCGGGTACTTTTCTACGTATTTAGGAAACTTAAGTTTTAGTCGGAACTAGACCCAGTCCTTATCAGAAGCCTGCGTCTGGCACGCCTCCAATGTTGTAATCAACTTCGTCACCAATAGTGTGGATACGCAGAGAGTTGGTAGAGCCAACCGTGCCTGGTGGCATACCCGCAACGATAACAATATCATCGCCGACCTCAGCGATCTGGGACAGCTGGCAAACTTGGTCCACCTGCCAAACCATGTCGTCGGTGTGCTTCACTTCAGGAACGCGGTAGGTCTGCACGCCCCAAGACAGAGCCAGCTGATTACGGGTGGTTTCCAGCGGGGTGAATGCCAACAGCGGGATGGGGCTACGCAGACGAGACATCTGGCGAGCAGATGAGCCTGACTGGGTGAAAGTAACCAGGTACTTCGCGTCTAGGTGTTCGCCAATATTTGCTGCAGCCATGGTAATTACGGAACCGCGTGCCAGGTTGAAAGCCCCCAGCGGAGCGATTCGTTCGCCACCGTTTTCTTCGACGTTCTCAATGATGCGAGCCATAGTGTGAACCGCTTCGATTGGGTAAGCGCCCACAGAGGTTTCGCCAGAAAGCATTACTGCGTCAGCGCCATCAAGAATAGCGTTCGCACAGTCAGAAGCTTCTGCACGAGTTGGACGTGGATTCTTGATCATGGAATCCATCACCTGAGTTGCCACAATAACTGGCTTTGACTGGCGACGAGCCAGTTCAATAGCGCGCTTTTGTACCAGTGGAACAGTTTCCAGTGGCATTTCCACACCCAGGTCACCACGAGCGACCATAATCGCGTCGAATGCTTCTACGATTTCCAGCAGGTTATCAACAGCCTGCGGCTTTTCGATCTTCGCGATAACTGGGCGGCGGATACCCACTTCGTCCATAATCGCGTGTACATCTTCGATGTCCTTTGCGTTACGTACGAATGAAAGGGCGATAAAGTCAGCGCCTACCTTCAGACCCCAGCGCAGATCTTCCTTATCCTTTTCAGAAAGCGCAGGAACCGAAACTGCTACACCAGGCAGGTTAATACCCTTATTGTCAGAAACCATACCGGGTACTTCAACGCGGGTCTTAACATCGGTGTCGGTTACTTCGACAACGCGAACCTGCACATTACCGTCATCGATAAGCAGACGGTCTCCGGGACGACAGTCTCCTGGCAGGCCCTTAAAAGTGGTGCCAACCAGTTCCTTGGTGCCGGGAACGTCGCGAGTGGTGATCGTAAATTCGTCGCCAACTTCCAGCATGTGTGGGCCGTTAGCGAAGCGTTCCAAACGAATCTTTGGACCCTGCAAGTCAACCAAAATAGCAATCGCTCGACCGGAAGCGCGAGATGCTTTACGCACGCGTCGCACAACTTCTTCATGAGCTTCAACCGAACCGTGGGAGCGGTTGATACGAGCGACGTCCATGCCCGCATCTACCAGGGCTTGGATTTGCTCAGGGCTTTCAGTAGCGGGACCGATCGTACATACAATTTTTGCTCTGCGCATAGTCTTACTCTACGTTTTCTTCTTCTCTACTTGGGGACTGCACGTATGTGGAAGCCCCACGTTTTCCTGCTAAATAAAAACCTACCGCACCAACAGCGAAGAACAGAGCTGCTGCCCATACGTTCACGCGTACGCCCAGGATATAGTTGGCTGGTTCAATTCTAATCATTTCGATCCAGAAACGTCCAAACGTATATCCCATGATGTAGAGGAACATTACCTGTCCCCCCTTGAAGACATGCTTCTTATCTAAATAAAGGATGAGTCCCACTATAGCCAGGTTCCAGATCATTTCGTACAGGAACGTGGGGTGGAACAAAGTTCCAGGCGCGTAGCCGGCGGGAAGGTGGGCGTTATCAATCTCTAAGCCCCAAGGTAGCGTAGTTGGCTGCCCAAATAGTTCTTGGTTAAACCAGTTGCCCAGGCGCCCCAAAGCCTGCGCTAAAAGAATTGTCGGAGCTACTGCATCCGCAAAAGGACCAAACTTTAATCCTTTACGTCGTAGCACTAAAAGACCGGCCGCTGCTCCGGCCATAACACCGCCCATAATCGCTAGGCCGCCGTGCCAAATGTACAGAATCTCTACCAGTGATCCGTTTTCACCGAAATAGGGTTGCCAGTTGGTAGTGACGTGGTAGAGGCGGGCACCGAGGACGCCGAATACGATCGCAAATAATGCCACATCGTAAACAACTTCAGGGTCACCGCCACGGGCTTCATAGCGTTTGCGGGTGAGGTAGACAGCAATCAGCATGCCAGTGGCGATGATGATTCCGTACGCCCGAAGGGGAATCGGCCCTAAATACCAAACGCCTTGGGAGGGAGAAGGAATGGAAAGCGGAAGGGTTTGCGTAACGAAATCGATTGCCATACTAAGTGTCATACTTATTAGTTTAACCTTTATTACGGTAGAACTCGTGTTGGGTACGCAGCACGTGCATTTTTACGCGTTGTTTGCGGTCATTTAGCAAGCTGGGGTGATGTCCGGCAGCTACCAGTTCTTGCAGCCTGCGCACCACGTTGTCACTACGCAGCAGGGCTTCACCCACCATGACTGCGTCGGCTCCCATTTTTGCGTATTCAAAGACTTCTTTGGGCCCGTGTACTCCGGCGGCGGCGACGGCAACGACTTCTGCCGGAACGATGTCGAAGATTTCGCCAACTTTAGCACAGTCGAGTTCTTGGGTTTGCAATGAGCGGGCATTAACTGAAATTAGTTTGGCACCGGCTTCTAACGCCCGCAGGACTTCTAAGCGGCTTTCCACTTCTACTAAAGCTGCCATTCCTAAGGATTCGGTGCGTTCAATAAAGTTTCGCAGTTGTTCTTGGCTTAATAATCCGGTGCGGAGCATCAGCATATCTGCTCCATAGGCGCGAGATTCAAGAATTTGATAGGGGCTAACGATGAAATCTGTTTGTAAGATAGGTAAGTTTGAGTGTTTGCGTACTTTCCGAAGATCCGCTAATTCGCCTTTGAAATAGTTTCGTTCGGTTACGCAGGAAATGAGGGCGGCTCCCCCGGCTTCATATTCAGCGGCAATGTATCCAACGTTGGATAGATTTCTGATCATTCCGCTTAACGGAGTGCTGCGTTTAATTTCCCCGATTATACAAACGGCACCCGGTCGTTGCGTAATGGCATGAGAGGCCGGTCGCGGGCAGGGAGCATTATTAGCCAATTTCCGCATCTCATTTAACGGGATATGCTGTTCTCGGCTGGCAATGTCGCGTTTAATATTGGCGACAATTTTTTCCAAAATGCTCACGGTGACCTCCTCTCTCTTTGCTAAGATTACCGTTTCCCTAGGATTCTCTTAGAAAGCGTTCACATATTGAGCCAGCCAGATTTTTGCGAAGTTTTACATTCGCTTTTAGCAGCTTCATGAACGGATTCTCACCTATTTTAGCGATTGGTTCACCGATTAGAATCAGTTTTTTCTGACTCTTTGTTTTTATTTTCCGGTTGTTGTTTCCCCGGCTCATTACCAGTACCACTGCCAGGTTCAGTTTCCGATTCAGTTTTCTTCTCGGTTACCGGAGTATTCGCGTCAGTTTTCTTCGCTGGCGGTGCATCCACACGTGCAGGTCCGGTACCGATAATGTCAATTACCATCATCAAAGTAGTTTCCCCGGTTGCTTGCTCAGCAGGAATGGTTACAGCAATGCGACTGCCGACGCGCTGGTCTAACAGGGCTGTTTGTAAACCTGGGAAAGCTGTCCGCAGGTCAATAGACTGCGGGATACCCGTATTCCAAGTGGATGAGCGCACCACCAGGTCATCCCAGCCCACGGCGATAAACTGCGCTAGAACCGCGTCATTTTCTAGAACCTGCGCGCCATCACCCACGATTAGCTGTTGAATAACAACTTCATCAGGTTCAGGGGTGTCCCCGTGAGTAACGATTGGCCCTAAATCGTTAAACGTAACGTTTAACGGACCAGCTGGATTTTCCCCGGGTTTACCGTGCGCAGCTGAATAGAGAATATCGACGACGTTGATTTCCGTAGTGATTTTGTCACCGTTGGTTACCGGACGGACGAAAAGGATTCGGGCTCCTTCGTTTTGCTTCAACACCCCGGCTAGCAGATCTTTATCGAAGAATTGCTCAGCTGCCGCACCGATATGAAGCACCGAACGACCAGTTTCAGATAAGAGTTCGCCGGTTTCACCCGAAAATGAAGTAACCGAAATGATGAGGGGCTGTTCTGGCTGAATTTCCCGGCCGCTGCCGGGAGTCAACACAATAGATTTCGGTGAAGTAACGGAAACGGGACGTTGCAATACCAATGATGGAATACGACCCGGTTGCCCCGATACTTGCACTACGTCAGTCCAACGTATCAGTTTGTCTTCAGCTGAGTTCTCACGCTTATTTATGAGGATCAAAGCAGTCGAAACTACTGCGAAAATAACCAGTACCAGTAAAGCTTCACGCCACCATTTTAGGGCGCGCCGCCACCAGCGGTTACGTCGCTGCATCCGCGAGGGGATTCCGATTGGACCGGTTTTCCCCAGTACGGTTTCAGTAGTTTCTTCTTGCCCGATTTTACTCACTGTCATCTCCCTGTTCGGTTTCCAGCCAGGTGTGAGCCTTAGTGGTTACTTCCCGCACGGAACGACGGATCTTCCGCTCTGAGATTACCGGATTCAACTTCTGGTGCGCTTCCCAACCGTCCTCGTCATTCCACTGCCCTGCCAAGCCTTCCGCAGCTTTAGCTGGGCGGCCGGTACGGGTCTGTGGGAAGGATTCGCGCGCCACTTTACGTGACGTGATTAAGAAGCCAGTGTGCGCCACCATCCGATGGTCTGGACGCACTGCCAACCCATCCAGATGCCAACCACGAATCAATGATTCCCAAGCCTGCGGCTTTGAAAAACGTCCGGACGCTATCAGGTCCTCATTTAAACGCGATAACTGAGTTACCGTAGCCACGTAGCACAGTAGCACGCCACCAGGAGCCAACACGCGTTCAGCAGCGGCGATGCACTCCCAGGGGGCCAACATGTCAAGCACGATCCGGTCGATAGACTCAGCCTCAAGTGTGTCAGCCACATCGTTAAAGTCACCTACAGAGACTTTCCACGCAGGATGACGGCCACCGAACCACAGGTCAACATTCCCCTGCGCGATAGTAGCGAATTCTTCGCGGCGTTCAATCGAGTGTAGAGAACCGTGCACGCCCACCGCGTTCAGAAGAGACATTGAGAGAGCTCCGGACCCCACGCCGGCTTCTAAAACGCGTGCTCCGGGGAAAATATCACCGTAAGTGACGATCTGGGAAGCGTCTTTAGGGTATACGATTGCGGCGCCGCGCGGCATACTCATCACATAGTCGTGGAGCAGCGGGCGGACAATGTGAAATTCTTTGTCGCCGTCAACGAAGGTGATCGCTTCTGGTTTACCAATGATGTCGTCGTGGCGAATAGTGCCGCGAGAACATTGGAAATGCCCACCAGGCACTAGCGTCACCGTGTGCAGCCGCCCCTTCGGATCGGTAATTTGTACTCGGTCCCCTACCTGCAGTGGGCCACGTCGAGTTGCCTGTCCGAATTGTTCGGTTAACTTTTCTACTTGTGGATATTTAATGTCATCGTTCATCACCATGTAGTCTATCAATCATGAGTGACTCACACGCTACCCGACGCAAAGCACTTTCTGCGACTTCCACCTCAACTTGGAAGCAATGCCAGTTAAAGTTCCGCCTGATTTACATTGACGGTTTTAAAGAACCTCCGTCTTTAGTAACTGCCAGAGGAACTCTTGTTCACTCTGTCTTAGAAGATCTTTTTGATTTACCAGCTGATGACCGTAACGTTGCGGCCGCACTGGAGATGATTACGCCTAACTATGCGAAACTGGTGGAAGCTGACCCTGCAGTAGAAGCGCTTTTTGCCGATGAATCCCAACATTCACAGTGGTTTGCGGAAGTTGAGAAGCTGGTCGATTCCTATTTTCAGATTGAGAACCCGCAACGTTTGGAACCGTTCGCCAGAGAACTTTTAGTTGATACTGAGACGGCTGCGGGAATCGCTATTCGCGGCTTCATTGACCGGATCGACAAGGCGGCGAACGGTGCGATTCGCATCGTCGATTACAAGACAGGTAAGTCTCCGCGCCCGCAGTATATGGAAGATAAACTGCACCAAATGCGGTTTTACTCACTTTTAATGCAGCGGTCTGGGCACGGGATTCCAGCCCGCACGCAGCTGGTATTTTTAGCCGATGGAAAGACCCTCACTTTCGATCCGCAGCCGGAACAGATTAATGCCTTTGAACACTATTTGACGCAATTGTGGGAGCAGATTGAGCGCGCGTGTGAGACGGACACTTTCTATCCGCGGAAACAACCGCTGTGTAACTGGTGTGGGGTGAAGGATGCTTGCCCAGTATTTGGCAATCAGCCACCTGAGATTTCTGCCAGTGGCGTTGCCGAACTACTTACGATCGGCAAGCGCAGCTAGTGCAAACCTACCTCTGATAAGCGCAGCTAGTGTAAACCTGCGTCAGATTTTGGTGGTGGCGCGCCCGGACTTATGCCAGCTATCTTTCAGCCAAGAATGGTTCACTACCGTAAGGTCCGAAAGATAAATCGCACGCTGGTCAAAAGCCGGTGGGTTCACTCCCGGGGTAACAACCGTCAACGCTCCGGAATCTAACGCAGCGCGCGTACCCGAAACAGAATCTTCAAAAGCCATACAGTCAACTGGATCTACCCCCAGTAACTTCGCCGCCTGCAAGTATGGGAATGGATGCGGCTTCGCATACTTAACTTCGTCACCGCAGACAGTCACGTCAAAAATCCCCGCCGGAGCACGGTCAATCACCGCCTGCGTAAACTTCCGGTAGGAAGAAGTCACCAACGCTGTCTTAATCCCCAGCGTTTTTGCCAAAAGCAGCGTTTCCAAAGCACCGGGAAGCCAAGGCACACCGCCCTCGATAAGCTGATCGTGAACGGAATCAATCAGGTACTTAACGGTCTGATCGGTATCTAAATCCACTCCGGTGGCACGGCGCATAATCTCGATTGAATCAGTAAGAGAATTCCCCGCCAACTGATCGGAATACTCTGGCAGCCATTCTTCTCCTAGAGATGCAAAAAGGCGTACTTCCGCAGTTTGCCAGTAGTGTTCCGAGTCAATCAAAGTGCCATCCATGTCGAAAAGCATGGCTTTAGGAAGGGTCATATAATCCTCTTTCGAACGGTATGTATGAAAACCGGTTCCACAAACGATCAGTTCAAAGCTACGGTTGGAAGCGGGTCGATAACTCCCAAGGTAAGCAACAGAGCAATCAGCGCGGCCAGTCCCAAACGATAGTACACGAAAACTGAGTAAGACTTGGTAGAGACCAGCTTTAAGAACCAAACGATAACCGCATAGCCCACGAAGAACGCCACGATAGTCGCCAGCGCAGTAGGCACCAAATCCAAGGTTTCCGCGCCAGAGAGGACTTTCGCTAGCTTGTAGAAGCCAGAGGCGAAGACCGCCGGCATAGCTAACAGGAACGAATAGCGAGCGGCTTCTTCACGGGTGTAGCGTAAGAAACGCCCCATGGTGATCGTGCCCCCAGAGCGGGAAACGCCGGGAATCAACGCCATGGCTTGGGCGAAGCCGTATAGCAGTGCGTCCTTCCAGGTCATCTTCCCTAAAGTCATTTCCTGTGCAGCGGCTTTATCTACGTATCCCAGTAGCAGGGCGAAGAAAGCCAGCATAACTACGGTTACCCACAGGTTTCTGAACTGCACGTCAATCCAGTCTTCAAGCAGTAGTCCTAAAACCGCGATTGGGATGGAGCCAACGATAATCATCCACCCTAAGCGCACATCGGGGTTGTTTTGGGGCACGCGGCGTGCGGCAGGCACCCCGGGCAGGGCCAGCACCCACTGTTTAATGATGCGGGTGATGTCCTTCCAAAAATAGATCAGCACCGCAGCTTCGGTGCCGATTTGGGTGATGGCGGTGAAGGCCGCGCCGGGGTCTTTCATGCCCAGCAGCTCTCCGCTGATCCGCAGGTGGGCAGAGGAAGAGATCGGCAAGAACTCGGTCAGTCCTTGAATCAGGCCCAGTAAAAGTGCTTCAAACCAGTTCATAGCAAATCCCCTATTTTAGAACATATTCCAGATACGATTATAAGCGTGCAACAACGTTTTCTTGGATCTACTGGTTTAGCGGTTTCCACAATCGGGTTGGGAACGCTTACTTGGGGGCGCGATACTCCCCTGGCTGAAGCCCGCGCGATTTGGGCTGCTTTTGCTGACGCGGGTGGCAATTTGCTGGATACTTCCCCAACCTATGGTGAGGGGCAGGCTGAGGCGACGATTGGTAAGTTGTTGGCTTCTGATTTTGAGCGTAGTGAAACCATTTTGGTTTCTAAAGGGGGTTTCTTTAGCAGCGGCGGGCGCCTGCGGGCAGCGAATAACCGCAATGCCATCTTGAACTCTTTGGATGCGTCTTTGCGGGCTTTGGGAACGGATTATTTAGATATTTTGTTGCTTTCGCGTCCCGATCAGCATACGCCGTTGGAAGAGTCATTGGCAGCTGCTGAAGTTGCCGTGCGGTCTGGGCGAGTTCGTTACCTGGGGGTAGCTAATTTTTCCGTGTGGGATACTGCGGCCGCTTGGTATTTGAGTCAGCAGCTGGGGATTCCTTTAGCTACCGTAAGCGGCGAGTATTCGCTTTTAAATCGGCAGGTGGAAGACCAGCTTTTGCCGGCTTTAGAGGCGAATGGGATTGGTTTTATAGCGTGGTCGGGTTTGGCGCGGGGCGTGTTAACTGGCAAGTACCGTCATGGCACTCCCCCGGATTCGCGGGGGGCATCCACTACGTTGGCAGGGTTTGTAGCTCCGTATTTAAATTCCGAGGGCGGTGCAATTGTCGAAGGTTTAATGACTGCTGCTAAAGGGTTGGACTATACTCCTTGGGATGTTGCTTTACAGTGGGTTTTAGCGCAGTCAGCGGTTTCGTCGGTGTTAGTTGGCCCGCGTACTGAGTTGCAGGCGCAGCAAATCTTTTCTGGTTTAGAGCTTTCGGTGCCTGAGCAGATTTTGGATGCGTTGGATCAGATTTCAAGTTGAGATAATTTTGTGGGGCGGTGAAAAATCACCGCCCCACAAACAGTTTATTTATTGGCTTTTGCCGATGAGCTTTAGCTTAACCGGTTAGCTCTCGACTTTTAGTAGTCGCGTTTGAGGTCTTCGTATTCTTCTTCCTCCAGGTCGAAGATATAGACTCCATGTTCTAACTCATCGTCATCGTCTTCTTCCTCGTCGAAGTCATCGTAGTCTTCGTAGTCGTCCTCGTAATCTTCGTCGTCTTCTTCATCCTCATCGTCGAAGTCAAAGTCATCGTCGAAGTCTTCTTCGTCAAAGTCGTCGTCATCTTCGTCGTCTTCGTCGAAGTCAGCGTAGTCGTCGTCGCGTTCGCCCAGCATTTCAAAAGGCAAATCAACGCCGTAGTGGTTGAATAACACGTCGTCATAGGTGAAGAACGCATCACGCAAGCGCTCTTCTGCAGTTTCCAGCACGCTAATATCATCAGAGCCCGACAGGTTCGCAGTACGCGCTGCCTGTGCGTGGGCTTCTAGAGCGGCGATCAAACGGTTCAATGCATCTTGCGGATTAGTTCCCATAACTCAACTCTATCCGAAAACGTTTTGAAAACCTATTGGAATCAAAATTCTCGTCCTTACTACCAGCAAAAACTGGGCAGCAATTAGTTTTCGCACGGTCTTTTGCAAAGACCGTGCGAAAACTAGCTTAGACGCTGCTGATTACAGGCCGCGACGAGTCAAAATCGTTTCCCCGCGGGCTTCATGCCCGATTAAAGATACGAATGAGTCGTTAGCGTTCCGAGAGAAGCCGCGTGAGAGGATTTCTGCTGCTAAACGACGTCCAGCTTCGCGGTTAAAGCCGCCGTCGCCGTTTTGAGCTGCTTCCCCACGGAACCACTGTTCGCATTCTGCTACCAGCGCTTCTGCCCACATGTACGAGTAGTAGCCGGCGTCATAGCCCACAGTGAAGGCGTGTGGGAAGTAGGTCGTACGGTAACGCGGGGGCACCAGTTCAGAGTCAACGCCGCTACGCTTCAGCGCATCTGCTTCAAATTCCTCAACGGAAGTGATCTGCGCTGGATCTGCGGTGTGCCACAGCTGGTCTAGCAGTGCGGAAGCGGCAAACTCAACAGTTACGTAAGCCTGGCCGAAGGTCTTTGACTGTTGCAGTTGCGCTAGCATTTGCGAGGGAATTACTTCTCCAGTTTCCGCGTGACGGGCAAAGTTGGCGATCACTTCTGGGTGGTAGGCCCACATTTCGTTAAGCTGAGAGGGCAGTTCTACGAAGTCGCGAGGCACGTTAGTGCCGGCGGTCATCGAGTACTTAGTCTTGGATAGGAACCCGTGCAGAGCATGGCCGTATTCGTGGAAGAGAGTTTCTACTTCATCCCAGGTCAGGTATTTCTTCTCACCTTCAGCTACTGGGGTGTAGTTGCAGCAGTTGATGATGATTGACTCGTGGTCGGTGCCCGCGTGGCCTTGAATCAGGGAGTTCATCCAAGCACCGCCGTTCTTTCCTGGGCGAGTGAATGGGTCGATGATGAACAGGCCCAGGCTCTTACCGTCTTCTTCAGTAATTTCATAGACGCGGCAGGTAGGATCCCAGCCCTTTAGCTCTGGACGTAACGTGGCGGTCAAACCATAGAGGCGATTTGCGGCGAAGAAGACGCCGTCTTCAAGCACCTTCCACAGTTCCAGGTACGGTTTCAAAGCTTCATTGGAAAGTCCCAAAGTAGCTTCCTTAGCTTTGGTTTCGTAGTAGCTCCAGTCAGCGGTGGTGAATTCTTCCAGGCCGTCTGCTTTAGCCATCTGCGCGTACACTTTGGCTTCTGCTTCTAGCTTCTTTAACGCTGCATTGCCGACCTCGGAAAGAAGTTGCTGCGTAGCTGCCACAGACGGAGCGGTTTCTTCAGAGATAACTGCTTCCGCGTGGTTGGCAAATCCCAGCAGCTGAGCGCGCTGGTGGCGGGCAGCTACGATCTGCAGGACCAAATCGCGGGTGTCGGTTTCTGGATCTGCGCCGAAGCCGCGGGCCAGGGATAGCTGCAACAGTTCGGCGCGTACCTGTGGGTCTGCGATTTCTTCCAAAACTGCCTGCAAAGTGAAGTTATTCGGGGTGTAAGATTTGCCGTTTACTACGAAATCTGTTGCCAGTTGCTTCGAAACGCGCTGCTGGTATTGGCTGGCCAGGTCTGCGATGCGCAGGTCCAGGGCGGTAAGTTCAGCTTGTTGTTCCGCGGATAAATCAATGCCTCCCAGGCGGAAGCGTAGCACTTCAGTTGCTACTAAAGTAGCCGACTCTTCGTCTAAATCCTGGGTTTCTAATGTGGCGAATTTTTCAAAGAGGGCGCGGTTAGTGCGTACCTGGGAAGCTACTTCCGTGTACTTGTTGGCTAGAACTGCCATCAGTGGTTCGTAGCCTTCGCCGGCGCCGATGCCAGTCATGTGGAATGGTACGGCGATGGCTTCTGAGAAGTCGGCCGAGAGTTTGTCGAACGGTTCGAGGAAATCTGCTACGGTTGCGGGGGCGTTTTCCAGTTCTTTAATGCCTGCCAGGTAGGTGGCGGCAGCGGTGTCGAACTGCGCTTCACAAATCGCAGGGGTTAACTCACTGAAGTTAACAAGGCGGGTTTCAATCTTGCTCATTTGGTCTCCTTTACTAGGGAAGCAAGTTAGGTGAGGTTTTTTCAGCTGCGAAGCCTGGTGCCAAGGCATTTAGCCGTCTAAGCCCAGAACTTTCGCCACGTTTGGAGGGAAGAATCCGGGGCCTTTCAGGACTTTGCCGTCTTCACGGTAGATGGGTTTGCCGTCTTCGCCCAGTTTGGACAGGTTGGAAGCTTGTACTTCCGCTAAGACTGCATCCAAATCGATCCCGCATTCCAGTGCCATGCCGTAAATGACGTAAACCAGGTCCGCTAAGGCATCGGCAACTTCAACGGTGTCGCGCGTGTGGTCATCTGCTGCTTTTGCGGCTTCGTTAGCGGTTTCGATGATGCTACGCGCGGCTTTGCCGTATAGGGCACCGGTTAGTTCTGCGAATTCTTCGCTAATTAGTCCCATACGCATGTGAATGCGTTCGCGGTCGCAGGTGGGGGTTTCACCCATTAGGACGGGGAGGTTATATACCTCGTGGAATTGGCGGACGAGTTCATTTGGGCGGGTTGGGTCGTAGGGGCGTTCAGCCGGGTTTTCACTCATGGGAGTTCTTTTCTGGTGGTTGGGTTAGTTTGCGTGGGAGTGGTTCCACGCGGTTTCAAGTATGTTTTGGAAGGCAGCGGTTGGTTGCGCTCCTTCAACTAAGAAGGCATTGTCGAAGATGAAAACGGGCACCGCGTTTACCCCCATTTGCACACCGATTTGGAAATCCGAGAATACTTCGGTCGCGTATTCTTGGCTTTCGAGGGCGGCGAATACGCGTTCTCCGTCGATTTTGAAGTCATTTGCTAAAGCGATTAGGGATTCTGGACTGGCCAGGTTCATCCCGTATTCGAAACGGGCTCTGCCCAGGGCTTCGTGTACTTTTAGCTCCAGGGTATCTGGTCCGGTGGTGGTGTCGTTTTCTACGTCGATTTCGCGAGCCAGGCAGATAAGTCGGTGCGCGTTCGTGGTTGAGGCGACTTTAATGTTGTCCCAGTCAAAGCGGATGCCTTCCTTGGCTCCCAGCGCAGAGACGGCTTCTAAAGCAGTTTTTACTTCCGTTTCTGACATGCCTTTGGTTTCGGCAAGGTATTGGGCTTCACTGCGTTGGTCAACGCCGGTTAGTTCTGGTTGGAGGAAGTAGGCGTGGAGTCGTACGGTGACTTCATCTTTGTGTGGGAAAGTGTTGAGTGCTTGGCGCAGGTGGCGTACGGCCAGGTAGCACCAGGGGCAGGCAACATCGGACCAGATATCAATATGCATAGGCATTATTTTACTTACTGTCGGTTACTTCGGCGACACTCGTCGGATTGTAAGACTTGGTAGAGTGTAGTTATGAGTGCTGAACTGAATGATTCTCAGGGGACTTTAGATCAAGCGAAGTTAGCGGATTTGACCGCGGAACTAGCGGATTTTGAGGTCTTTTGTGAGCGTGTTTTGATTCGTGACGAGTTGCGTCGCCAGGGTTTTTTGCTTTTAGCAGTGGCTGCTGTAGCGGGTTTTTTAAATATTTTGGTTCTGAATGGCCAGGGAGTTACTGAGTGGTCACAGCTTCCTTTCTATTGGTTCAGTGTCTCTGGTTCTAGCTGGCTAATTACTATTTTGTTGCGGTTTTTGTCTTTTGCGGCCGTATTTGCTTTGGTGCTGGGGGTGGTTGTCTCAGTTTTAGCTCCGTTTTGGCGTAAGCGCCTGTATGCGCAGGCGCACGCTGACTTTGTTGCCCGAGGTTGGGTGGCGCAGAGCGTTAGTTTGGGACTTAGTGTTGACGACGATAATCTCTGGATTCGTAAGCCGGTGCAGGTTTTGGCGTTTTCTCCGGCAGCGAAGTTTGTAGCGAAACACTGGCAGTCTGATTTACGGCTTTTGCGTAAAGATGTGGCTGATAGTGCCAAGGCTTTGATGCTGCGTTTGTTGTTGCAAGATCGGCAGTTTCATGGGGCGCGCAGTGTGAAGTCGTTGCGCGGTCATTATGAGCCACCTGAGGTAGGTGGTTTCACGCTGGTTGGTTTCGGTCCGTTGGAAAAAATGCCGGCGCAGGGTGCTTTTGTGGTGGTTGCTCCGCCTGATGCTGAGGCGGTTAAGAATCCTGAAGCTTTCCAAAAGCTCATTTATTGGATTAAAGATCTTTAACCATTCGCACGGGAAACGGCTTTCGTATGCGAATTCAAAGGGTTTGGGTGCTCAATTCGCACGGGAAACGGCTTTCGTATGCGAATTCAGGGGTTACGCCCGCTAATTTCGCACGGGAAACGCGTTTCCCGTGCGAATTGAGAGTTTAACGGGCGTCCTCGGGAAAAATTCGAGGGCGGAAATCAAAACCCGCGAGAAAATTTCCAGGTAACAAAAAAGTTTCCCTTGATATTTCAAGGGAAACTCTGTGCGCGAAAGGGGACTTGAACCCCTACTCCCGTTAAGTTAGGAACCAGCACCTCAAGCTGGCGCGTCTACCTATTCCGCCACCCGCGCAGGACATCACCGCACAACATTGGGTGATGTATAAACTCTACCACGATTAGAAACCATGCACCTAATCAGGTAAACGTCAGTAGCGGTGGTGTATCTCACGCAGGGTAGGAAGCTGCTTCTCAAAAGGAGCCAGCATAGAGACGAAACGCTCTTGGTCCTCTTCCGAAAGCATGCTGAAGAAGTATTTGCGGAACAGTTCTCGTTCCATTTCATTAGCTTCTTCCCACAGCTTCCGACCGGCACTGGTAATCGTAGCTACGAAACCGCGACCGTCGCGCTTGGAAATCGACTTTTCAACTAAACCGCGATCAATCAGGCCAGTTACCACGTAGGACAAACGGGAAGGCGAGAAACACAAGCTATCAGCCAACGCGCCCATGCGTAAGCTGCCGTTATCAGAAACGTAAAGAACGAACAAAGCTTCGTATTCAGCAGGTGCCAAACCTAAACGATTTTTTAATTTAGTGTTCCGCAAAAAAGAGAGGCGCATCGTCACCTCTGAAAAAACCGTCCATGCTGGATCGCGAAACAACTCTGTAGTATCTTCCTTTAGCATCAGTTGCTAACTCCGTGACTAGGTTAATGAGACAGTAGTACTAGGATATGCTATTAACTAACCATACACATAAAATTATGAAAGATGTCGAATATTGACTAAACCAATCGTAATCTTTGACCTAGATGGAACTATCACCGACTCTGCCCCACTAATTATGGAGTCCATCAACTACGCTCTGGCGAAGATCGGCAAACCCCAAGAAGCTCCTGCAGATCTACCTAAATGGGTGGGTCCGCCACTGGCAGTTTCCTTTAGAGACTACGCAAATGTGCCCCCGGAAGGGATTGCCGACGCGATTGCCGCCTACCGCGAAAACTACGGTAAGCACATGTTCGAAGTACCTATCTTCCCCGGCGTTAAAGAACTCTTAGAGAACCTCCAGGCAGCGGGTATCCCTATGGGAATTGCTACCTCAAAAGTGCAGCGCCTGGCGATCCCGATCGTACACGAAATTGGTTTAGGCGAATATTTTGCTTACATTTGCGGGGCAAAAGATGACGGCGCCCACCACACTAAAGCCGATCATATTCGCGAAGTGATGGACTTTTTTGCTTCCCAGGGACACAGCCTTGACTCGGTCTATATGGTTGGCGACCGTATTTACGATATCGAGGGCGGTGTTGCCAACGGTATTAATACTGTTGGCGTTGGCTGGGCTGGCTCAGATGAAACTGAATTCGCCCAAGCAACCCACATTGTGCATTCTCCTGCAGAACTGCAGAAAATCATTCTTGGCGAATAAAAATGGTTACTTGGCGTTAAAACTCAGGGTTTTAACGCCAAGTTTGCATTTGCATACTGCGGATCATGGGAAACTTCCTGCCCAACCCAACTGGGAAGATCTGCAGGCGCTAGCGCTTCTACGCCTGGACCTTCAATCTCTAAAAGCACCAGTCCGGTGTGCCGCCCTAAAAAGACATCTACCGTCCACGCATAGGTAGCGCTTTTCAAAAAGTAGCGGGTTTTTTCTAAAGCAGCGTATGTTAGTTCAGCCAACATTTGCCGCCCTTGGGAAACTGGAATCTCATATTCAAATTCCAAACGGGTCAGCGCCCCGCCCTCTGAAGAATCTGTCTGCGTACTTTCCTGATCGCGACCTTTCAACGTCAGCCAAGCCTGGGTCTGCCCTACGCGGACGCGGACCAAACAGTTATCGGAAGCTGCCAAGTATCCTTGCCCAAAGTGGGCGCTTGATTCCACCAGGTCTTTCCACCCATCGCCCACTACTAAAAACTTGCGTTCTACTTCAACTGCCATAGTCAGCCTTCTTTACCGAAAATCTCGCGACCGCGCATGCGCTGCCACCTCACATTTTTCAATCTTATCTGCCTCTAACACAAACGCACCATCAGCCGCATCCACCCAGCCACGGACCACTACTGCCGCACTGGTAAGGGCCACCTGCCGATACCGCTGCCAAAGCCCCGCCGAGCACATCACGTTCACAATCCCCGTTTCGTCCTCTAACGCTAAGAAAGTCACTCCCCCGGCGGCTGCCGGACGCTGCCGATGAGTTACCAAACCGGCTACTTTAATCCGCTGCCCAGTTTTCACCTGCTTCGCCTGCTGGCAACTAAGCACTTCTGCCTGCGTCAACTGCGATCGCAGTAACTCAAAAGGATGTAGCTGTGTGCTCACTCTAGCGAACTGGTAGTCTGCTACCAATTCTTGTCCCACGGTCATCGCCGGTAGAGCCACCGGCGTGAACTCTAGCCCCGGCAACGTTTGCTGTACCCCGTTTTGCGCTAAAAATCGGGCTTGCCAGGCAGCTTCGCGCCGTCCTACCCCCAGGCTACGAAAAGCTCCGGCTAATCCCAGCAGGCGCAGTTGATTTTCCGTCAAACCTGCCCGTATAGCCAGGTCTGCTAAAGAAGTGAACGGACTTTGCCGACGCGCCGCCAGAATCCGCTCTGCCTCTTGGTAAGAAAGTCCTTTAATCTGTTGCAGTCCTAAACGCACTTCCCCGTTCTCAGCGCAGGTCAGCCACTGCGAATAGTTAACGTCAACTGGTTTAACCTCTACCTGATGCCGGCGCGCGTCAGCAACTAGACTGGCCACTGAATAGAATCCCATTGGCTGTGAAGCAATTATCGCCGCGTAAAAATACGCTGGATGGTGTACTTTCATCCAAGCCGAAGCATAGACGATGTAGGCGAATGAAAATGCGTGTGATTCAGGGAAACCAAACTCAGCGAATCCCTGAAAATAGTTGAAAATAGTCTGGGCGATTTCGTTGGAAATACCTTTTTGCATCAGGCCATCCAGTAGTTTAGGTTTTAGCTTCGCCAGTTT
Organism: Actinomycetaceae bacterium; assembly: GCA_030532515.1. GTDB lineage: Bacteria > Actinomycetota > Actinomycetes > Actinomycetales > Actinomycetaceae > Gleimia. Next base: position 18,154 of record JAUNKY010000018.1, on the reverse strand, counting down.
TTCATCCGAGTTTTTAGAAGCCATAGCTTTACGCAGTTGGTCGGCTTCTGCCGGGGTGAATCCTGCGGCTTCTACCGCGATTTGCATTAGTTGTTCTTGGAAAATTGGCACACCTAAAGTGCGTTTTAATATCGGTTCTAAGCAGGGGTGATCATAAGTAATTGGGTCTTTGCCCAGTCTGCGTCGCAGATAGGGGTTGACTGCGTTTCCCTGTATCGGTCCGGGGCGGATTAGCGCTACTTCTACTACCAGATCATAGAAGCAGCGTGGTTTTAAACGCGGTAGCGTATTCATTTGCGCGCGTGATTCGACTTGGAAAACTCCTACAGTGTCTGCCGCGCACAGCAGGTCGTATACCGCGGGGTCTTCCGGCGGCAGGTTATAGAGGTCGAGTTTCTTCCCGTTTACTCCCACATAACCGGATTTTTCGAGGGCGGAAAACATACGTCTAAGCGCGGTTAACATGCCTAAGCCCAGCAGATCAAACTTCACCAGTCCCGCTTCCGCGCAGTCTTCTTTATCCCACTGTAAGACGGTGCGCCCGCTACGGGCCGCCCATTGAACTGGACAGATTTCTGAGACAGGTTGGCGGGTTAGTACCATTCCCCCTGAGTGTATCCCCAGGTGACGCGGAAGTTTCTTTAGTTGCGCAGCCATTTTTTCAACTTTTGGGTCGATGGGGATGGGGGCGGTGTTTTTACTCCATTTGCGGGCTAAGTCTTCACTGTATCCAAAGGCTTTCGCAGCGTCAGTTAAAGCTGAGCGGTGCCGGTAGGTGATGACATTAGCTACTTGTGCGGCGTTGTGACGCCCGTATTTTTCGTATACGTGTTGGATGACTTCTTCTCTGCGTTCTGATTCAATATCGATGTCAATATCTGGCGGTCCGCTGCGATCTGGGGAGAGGAAGCGTTCGAACATCAGCTGGTGGTACACCGCGTCTACGGCAGTGATCGAAAGGCTGTAGCAAACTGCCGAGTTCGCAGCTGAGCCTCTGCCTTGGCAAAGAATATTGTTAGTGGCGCAAAAGTCGACTATTTCTTTGACGATTAGGAAATATCCGCAAAATCCCAGGCTTTCGATTACTTGCAGTTCGTGTTCGATGACTTCCCATGCTTTAGGGTTTTCTTGGGCAGTGCCGTATCGTTTGTAGGCGCCTTGGTAGGTGCATTTGCGTAGCCAGCTGGCTTCGCTTTCTCCGGGGGGAACTATACCTTTGGGTAGTTGCGGGGCCAGGAGGTTTAGGTCAAAAGCTAGCTCTTCCGCTAGTTGGGCTGCGTTTTCAACTGCTTGCGGATAGTTGCGGTGGATTATTTCCATTTCTGCGGCGCTTCTAAGGAGTGGTGGGAAGGCCGTTAAGTGGGGTTCTACTTGTGCTAGGTTACCTTGCAGTTGGATGGCGGTGAGCAGGTTTGCCCGCGGGAGGGACTTCACGTTGGCGGCGCGGGCGGCAGTGGTGGCGACTAGTGGGAGTTGGAATTGTTTGGCTAAGCTGGCCAGCTGGTGGCTTACAAATTCTTGTTCCAGCGGAGTTTGCAAGTTGGCTTCTATGGCGATGGAGGCGCCGAATAGCTGGGTAAGTTTTTGGAGTTGGTTTTTCCCGCCGGTGATTCCAGTTTGGTGCAGGGCTTTGCGTAGGGGGCCTTTGGTGGTTCCGGTTAGTAGCGTCCAGTCTTCTTGGAAGTGGGTGGCCAGTTCTTCCCAGGTGAGGATGGTTTCGGCGCGTTCCGTGTTTTTTAGCTGGTGGTCAGAGATTAGTCGGCAGAGTGTTTGATAGCCGCTGACGTGGTTTGCTAAAAGGGGAATATGTACGGGTCCTAGCTGGGGGTCGTTTACGGTTACTTCGATTCCGAAGATGCTTTTCACGCCGCTTTCTTTGGCGGCTACCGAGGTTTGGACTGCCCCGTACATTCCGTGGTAGTCCAAGATCGCGATGCCGGTTAGCCCTAGGTCTTTGGCTTGTTTGACGAGGGCGGTGGGCTGATCTGCTCCGTGGAGGAAACTGTAACAGCTGTGAGCGTGTAGTTCTGCGTATTGAGGCACTCCCCCATTATATCGAACATTTGTTCGATATAATGGGTTGTTTAAGCTAAGATGGCTTGTAAGTCTGCCACACTGAGAACTTGTACGTTTTCTCCGACTATGGCTTCAGCTACGGTACGCTTATGGGCTTGCAGGGCCATGACTTTTTCTTCGATGGTGTCTGCCGCGCAGAGCCGGTAAACGTTAACTGGTTTATCTTGCCCGATTCGGTGGGCGCGGTCTATCGCTTGGTTTTCAGTTGCTGGGTTCCACCAGGGGTCGAGGATGAAAACGTTTTCTGCTTCGGTAAGTGTTAGCCCAGTTCCACCTGCTTTTAAGGAGATTAAGAAAACTGGTGCCGCTGAAGTTTTAAACTCTTCGATTACTTGCTGTCGGTTGGCAGTTCCTCCGTCTAAGTAGGCGTAGCGAATCTGCGCGGCAGTAAGGCTTTCTTTCACGCGCGCCAAATAAGAAGTGTACTGTGAAAAGACTAAGGATTTTTTACCTTCGGCAGCTAAGGGAAGTAGCAGTTCTAATAGGGCTTCCGTTTTAGCTGAGGCAGGCCAGTCTTTATCTTTTTCAACTAGTGCTGGGTCTAAGGCAAGTTGGCGTAGCTGGTTTAAGCCGGTGATGACTTTGAACCCGGCGGTAAGCTTATCCCCTTCAACTTCTAAGAGTTCTTTGCGGTGTTGGTTTAGGTACCGGTCATAGAGCCGCCGGTGTTTTGCACCTAGTTCCACAGTGATAGTCTGTTCGATTTTGGGGGGCAGCTGACGGGCAACCAGTGCTTTAGTTCTGCGTTTCATGAATGGTTGGATTAAAGCTTGTAACCGCATTGAAGCTTGGGTGTCAGCGTAGCTTTCTACGCGTTTGCCATACTGCGCGTTGAAGTCGCTGAATCCAGGCAATAACCCCGGGTTGATTACCCGCATTATCGCCCACAGGTCAGTTAAGCTATTTTCAATGGGCGTGCCGGTTGAGGCGATTTTCCACTTTGTTTGCAGGTCTTTAGCTGCCTTATGTTGGCTGGTTCGCGGATTTTTCATAGCTTGCGCTTCGTCGAAAACAGCGCCATCTAACTGAAGTTGCTGGTATTCTTTGGCATCCATTTGTAGTAGATTCCAAGAGGTAACTAGCAGGTGGTTTTCACGTAGCAGGTCGGCTAATGTCTGGCTACGCTTTTTCTTACTTGCACGCACTACGGTTACTTTCAGTTCTGGGTAGAACCGTTGTGCTTCTTCAGCCCAAACTTGCAGCACTGAGGTAGGTGCGACTACTACTACCCCATTTTCAAGTTCTTGGTTGAGCCGTTTTGTTTCAATGGTGCTAAGGATTTGTAGGGTTTTCCCAAGGCCCATGTCGTCTGCTAAAACGGCTCCGAATCCCCGGGTGGTGACCCGATCAAGCCAGGCGATGCCCGCTGTTTGATAGGGACGTAACGTAACTGTTTGTGGCGCAGCTAAAGCGCGTTCGGGGGTTTCGTCTAAAAGTGCGGTGACGGTGTTAATCCATTTTCCCAGGCTGCTGGTATCGATCTGGTAGTGTTCTAAGCTGGCGAGCATTCCTAAACGTATTTTGGGGACTTTAAGGATTTGTCCTTCCCAGATGCTGCCACTGACACCTTCTAATAGGGCGCGTAGGTTTGCAAGTTGATCTAAGTCGATTTGTACCCAGGTGCCGGCTTCGCTCATCACCCAGGTTCTTTGCGCGCTTAGTGCTTTTAAGACTTCTTCGATGGAAACCAGTTGCCCGGCTACTTCGATTACTACTTCTAGGTTGAACCAGTCCGGGTGGGCACGGTCTATTTGCGTAGCGTTTTGAACCCGGATGGTTGCCGGTGCAGTGCTTATTTGCAGTTGTTTAACGGCGGGGCTGAAATCCCAGAAGAGATATTCAGTTTGGGTTTGGGTTTGTTGCGCTATGTCCCGTAGTTTAGAGAAATCACCTAAATCTAGCCGGACATTTTGGTTTTGCGGATCTAACTGTGGCAGGTCAGCTGCAGCTGCTTGAATGATGCGGCGTATTTGCTGGTAGATGTCGTGGTCTTTGGGCCAGGTTGTTTGGGCCTGTGCCCAGGTGAGTTTTAGTTTTTGTTGCTCGTTTTCATAGCTAACTTGCCAGTTTATTTGTACCTGGTGGTCGATGAGGTCTACCTGCGCTGTGATGTAGGGTCCGTGCAAGGTCTGGTTGGCAACCAGCAAGTGTGCTAGATAAGGCAGGTAGTAGGTTTCGTATTCTTCTTTATCTGCGTGGGGAATGACGATACGGCGGCGCTGTTTTGCAGCGTCCACCAGTTGGCTGGTTTCTTCCGCAACTGGGATTAGCAGGGCTTGGTTGAGTTTAACTAGGGCGGGCTGTGTGTCTAATACCTGCGGGTAGGGAATTATCTGTTGCTGGTACTCACCGACGATGATTAGTTCAAGGTCTGCATTTGGCAGGGTATGGGTGTCAAACTTTAAGCTGATCTCTGTATCTGCCAGTTCTAAAGGATGGTCTGTATCGTCTAAGAAGAGTTCCAGGCCCATTTGTTTGGCTTCTTGGAGTAGTTTCCACGCCCGGTGTTCCAGATTATTTAAGGTGACGTTGCGGTTATTCACCCAGGTGAGGGATCGTTGCGCGGTATTCCAGATTTTCCTCACTAATTTAAGGTGGTCGCTACGTAGTTCATCGGTTACTGAGACCCATTTGGTGGAAGTTAGGTCAGTCCAAGTGGCTCTGGCGGCCACCCAGTTATCGGCTGCATTCTTGCGGCGCACCGTGATTTCAGGTGGGTTCGCAGTTGTTTCTACTACTAAAGCAAGTGGCTGACCGTCGGTTGGTTTTGCCAAGAAGTTGTCTAAGTTGTCGCGCCAAGTGAGTTGTTGATGGGTGGTTTCTTGGCTGATTTTCCAAAGTGCCGCTAAGACGTGTTTACAGTAACTGCCGGTGGCGCAGGCACAGCGCAAGTCTAAATCTCTTGGTTGGTTACCGGGTTGGCTGATCCAACAGGTGTATGACAGTCCCCCACCTTTTACTTTCGCAATGATTTCGGTTTTTTCACCGTTGTACTGCCAGGAGGTAACTCCCCCGTTTTCAGCTAAGACTCTTCCCATGCTGAAAGTAGCGGGTCCGGCTAAGCGGATGCCAGCTTCTTCAGTTAAGGTGGCGATGGTTTTTTCCAACGCGGTTAGAGTTTTCACCGGTGTTCTTTCAAATCGAGTTTGGGAATATCGTTTTATCAGCCCGTGCGTTAGTTCTTCGGTAGCTCTTGTATAGCCTCATTAAGCGTGATCTGCTAGTTTTCCGTGGGATTCTTGTAGGTAGCAGGCGCCGCAGAGAGATTCGTAGCCGACTGCTACCCCATCAATGGCTACTTGGTCTCCGTCAAAGATGAATTTTCCGTCCACGGTACGCCCGTTGAAAACGGCTTTTCTGCCGCAGCGGCAAATGGTTTTTAGTTCTTCTAAGGTGTGGGCGATTTCTAGCAGGCGACGAGCTCCTGGGAAAGCGACAGTTTGGAAGTCAGTGCGGATACCGTAGGCCAAGACTGGTACGTTATCTAAGACGGCGATGCGGAACATGTCGTCGATTTGTTGCGGAGTGAAAAACTGGGCTTCGTCAACTAAGATGGCGGCAACTGGCTGTAGTTCTACGTCATTCATCAGTGCGTTTTCGTCGTAGCCGCTAGCAACTGCATGGAAGCGGGCTCGGAAATCATCTTTTGCACCTACCAGCATGTGTACTTCGCGAGTTACTCCCAGGCGGGAAACGATCTGAGTATCCCCTTTAACGTCGATTGCGGGTTTGGCAAGGACGATGCGCTGGCCTCTTTCTTCATAGTTGTAGGCAGCTTGGAGCAAGGCGGTGGATTTGCCTGAGTTCATTGCGCCATACCGAAAGTAGAGTTTAGCCACGTTCTTCCCCGCTTGTGTTGCTGTTTTTCACTTCTTTATCCTCATAAGATTCTAACTTAATTTGTGCTTAGTGCGGTTAGGCTTACCAGATTCCTCCCAGCCTCCATTGGCGTTGTTCGTACACGATGAGAAGCTGCTGTGGGGGAACAGATTCTGTATAAGCGTCGGCTGGTTCAAGAGGTATTTCGACAGTTATTTTGAGCCAGACTTTTCCGGTTTTACGCTCATTTTCCCACCATTTTCCCAAGTGGATCCACGGTCCGATAACTGCGGTGACGCAGAGGGTTTTGGGCCAGTGAAAACGCTGGTTTTGCAAATATGCACGGGTCTTTGCACTTAGGTGCAGGTGGGTGGGCACCGCGGTAAGTAAACCAGTTTCGGTAACTTCTACTGGCTGTGCGAGGGCGTCGCTAAGTTGTACCGCGAGCGAAGGTTGGAAAACTGTGCTGGGGGCTGGGAGGTTAAAGCTACCTTGCCAAGTTTGGGTAGTTTGATAGTTGGGGTGATTTCGCCATTTTCGGTGTGGGGTCCATTCTTCCCAGGGGGTTTTGCGAATTTTTTCTCCCCAGGCACGGGTTTTGACGCGGCTAAGAGGATCCCAGCCGGGGGTGATAGAGATTTGGTGGGTTTTCCCGTCTCCTAATTTTTGTTGGATTTTTTCGGCTGCGCGGACGGCTCTAAGGTCGCTAGCGGTTTTATTTCCCCAGAGTTTTTGGATGGTTTCACCGATGGGGATTAGTCCGGTAGCGGTTACTTTCAGTTGTTTTATGCCAAATATTTGCGTGTAAAACTCACTTTCGTAATAAGTTTGGTAGTTTGCGGAGTTTAGTTGCCGAGCTGTTTGATTTTGATATTGCTGTAGCCAGGCTTGTAGTTGCCATTCAATTCGAGTGGTGATGTCTGTGGCGTTGGGGAGGTTGAAAAGGGCCCAGCTACGTTCTATTTGAATTAGTTGGGTTTCTAAGTAGGTTCTGTCTATTTCGTCAGTTATTTCCCTCGGGATTTGGAGTTGCGCTTGGATATTGATTGCTTGCGCGCTAACTTGTTTTGCTTGCATTTTTTGGATTAGTTGTTGGGCTTGGTCAAGAATTTGCCCCACTACCAGAAGTGGGTCTTGAAGCAGTACGGGGAATTCCATTTCAATACTGAGCTCAAGCTCAGCTTTGCTGGTGGTGGTAGCGATATTTCCGTTAGCTACCAGTTGTTTAAGTTGGTGAGCGGCTAAGCCGAAGCGGGTTTGCAGGGTGTCCCAGCCAAGGGTTTGCACCTCGGCAATAGTTTCCACCCCTAGGTAAGTAAGTTCTTGTAGCATTTTGGCTATTTCAGGAGCGCTTTTGGGAAATAACTCAGTTAATCCCAGCAGGGGGAAGGATTCTACTGTGGGATAGTGGGGTTGTTCTGGTAGATAGTTATTTAGCTTTACCCAGGCTTCTAGGCAGGTTTCCCCTGCAGCTACGTAGGCTTCTGCCTGGGTGCTAAGGGCGATACTGTCAACTATTTGGTTTAGAAAGTCTGCCAGAGGCTTAGCTTGGTTACTTAAGTTTTTTATTTCCTTAGGGGCTGGCAGCAAGGCCAAGCCTGGGCGGATTACCTGTGCAAAAGGCGTAACTTCTTCTAAAGCTTCCATCACGAAGTTGAAAGCTCGTTGAGTTCGGTTTTCGTCAGCGGGCATAACCAGCAGTTCTGGGCATAGGTATTGGGCGTAGTTAAGTTTCATGCCTTTTTCAACGCCGTTTCGCTGGGCTCTTAAAGTCGCGGTTTTTACCCTGCCTTTTTCCACAATAACTGCGGGGGTTCCCGGGGGAACTTCTAAAACCAGTGAGCAGGTTTCCCATTCGGGGATTAGAACTAGAATTACTGCCACTACCCCACCTGCTGTCTTTTTATGCGGGAGGTAGTTAGCTGCCATTGCCTAGAGATTCCTACCCAAGGGTCAAAGGTTAAAAGCAGGTTGCGGCGTTTTTTCACTTTGGCTGCCAGCCTAGTTTTTCCCCGGCTTGATAGGAATACTTGTCCGCAGACAGTGACGTCAAAGCCGTCTACCAGTTCTGCCAAGACTTCTTCTGCTTGGGCTACTGGTGGGGTGACTAAAAGTAGTTTTTCTAAATCGATTCCCGCTTCTGCCGCCGCTACCCATCCGAAATCATTAAGTCCGAGCATTCCGATCCAGGGAGCTGTTTCTGGGAGGGTTTGTAAAACTTCTATTAGGAAGCGGTTTTTATTTCCAAGTTCATTCCCCAGATGCCAAACTTTTCCGTTTAGTGCATCTGTTGAAACTATTCCTAACTTGTTTTCTCCATCTATTAGTTGCAGACGAGCTTTAGCGAGCCTGTGGTTCTTCACTTGGGTTGCAGGGTCGGTCTGCTGGTTTATTAAGGTAAACGCAGACATTTTGGTAACTCATTTCTCCCCCAAGAAACAATTTAATCGAACTGATGTTCTAAAATTACCATTTTTGGCTGACACGATTTTTTCACTTAAAACTTTCGAAAGCGCCCTCGGGAAAATCTTCCGAAAAACTCAGGTGGGTAAGTTAAACTGAACACAACTGAAGAAAGAAGGAAAAATGGATCTCTCTGCTCACCCCCTGGCTCCGCACCCAGATGATGTTTTACCCCCGGTTCCAACCTTCACGCTGACTTCTACAGCTGGCACAAACGGGGATCCTTTACCCGCTGCCCAAACCGCGGCGGGAGGCTCAATTTCCCCGCAGTTAAGTTGGAGCGGCTTCCCCGCGCAAACTCAATCTTTCTTCGTAACCTGTTTCGACCCCGATGCTCCCACCCCCGCCGGCTACTGGCACTGGGGCATCCTAGATATTCCTGCAGAGCAAACTGAACTGGCTGAGAATGCTGGTGTCTCCGATTTGGAATTAGACGGTCCCGCTTTCCACCTTCCCAATGACACCGGGGAAGCTAGTTTCTTCGGGGCGGCTCCTCCTGCTGGGGATCGCCCACACCGTTACGTTTTCACCGTCCACGCGCTGGATGTAGACAGCTTAGATCTTCCCGACGATACGACGATCACTACCGCTTCTTTCTATGCGCTTTTCCATACTATTGCGCGGGCTTCTCTAACCCTCACTTACCAGGAACCAGAAAAATAAAGCTAAACTAAACAACGTGCTGCACATTATTTATTTTGAACCTGAAATCGCTGGGAACTCTGGCGCCGCCATCCGCCTCTCTGCCTGCACTGGCAGTATGCTCCATTTAGTTGAGCCTTTCGGCTTTGACATGGAGGATGCAAAACTGCGTCGCGCCGGGTTGGATTACCACGATTTAGCCCACGTACAAACCCACCCGGACTTAGAATCGGCGCTGGCTGCGGTTCCGGGAAATATTTATGCTTTCACCGGGCACGCCACCGAGTTTTACGCTGATATTAACTATGCTGACGGCGACGGCTTACTTTTTGGCAAAGAGAGCACGGGATTACCTGAATGGGTTTTAGAACACCCTCGTTTAGCTAAAAAAGTTCGTATTCCCATGCTTCCACAGCGGCGTTCTTTGAATCTGACTAACTCAGCTTCAATCGTTCTGTACGAAGCGTGGAAGCAGTTAGGCTTCCCCGGCGGGGTTTAAAAATTAGTATCCAGTTCCACATGCCTTTAGCTGTTTCGCTACACTAAAAGCATGACTAATATTTCTTTCATTTACGATAACCCCTCTGAAGTTAACGCCGATCTGCTAGTCGCTTATGTTAGCGAAGCTGGCGCCTCCAACTTGGAAAACGAATCCGTTAAGCAAGCTGCTGCCGATTTAAACGCTGCTACGGCAGCGGGTGCGCGCACACTGTTGCCTTCCTGCGGGACCGCTGCAAAGCAGATTGTGCTGCTGGGTACCGAAGTTTCTGAGATGGCTAAGCGCCGCGGCACTAGCTTTGACGATGGGATTGAAATGGCGGGAACTGGCCGCCACCGTCACTACGGAGCCATTGGGGTACGCGGCTCTAAGGCAAAGAAGGTTGTTCTGGCCGGCGAATATGAAACTTTCGATGAAGTTGTCAGCGCCGGGGTGGGAGCTATTTTAGGTAACTACGAGTTCAAAAAGTATGGTGAGCACGAAGTTAATTCCTTGGAAGAACTGGTAATTTTGGCTCCTGCCGAGTTGGATGAAGAACTCGCGCAGCAGCGGATTTCCGTTTTATCAGCTGCCATGATTCAAGTTATGGATCTGGTTAATCGCGCTCCTAATGACCTTTACCCGGAAACTTTTGCTGACTACGCTTCCAAAGCGGGTGCGGAACTGGGGCTGTCTGTTGAAGTTTGGGACTTCGAGCGTTTACAGGCAGAAAAATGCGGTGGCATTGTGGCAGTTGGGCAGGGCTCAACTCACAAGCCTTACCTGGTGAAGCTTTCTTACACGCCGCAGGATGCGCAGAGCCACATTTCTTTCGTTGGTAAGGGAATTACCTTCGATTCTGGTGGCCTGTCTTTGAAGCCTTCTGAATCGATGGAAACGATGAAGTGCGATATGGCTGGGGCAGCCACCGTATTAGCCGCTACTTTGGCAGCTGCCAAGCTGGGTCTGCCGGTTGGTGTTTCCACCTACCTGGCGTTGGCTGAAAATCTGCCTTCCGCAACTGCGCAGCGTCCTTCTGACGTTCTGATCATGCGCAATGGTCTTAGTGTTGAAACTACTAATACCGATGCTGAGGGCCGCCTGGTCATGGCGGATGCGCTGGCATTAGCTGCTGAGTCTGACACCGACGCGATCGTTGACGTGGCAACTTTGACCGGGGCACAGATGGTGGGTTTGGGCGTACGCACCGCAGGCGTTTTGGGCACTGAAGAAGTGCGCGACGTGATTGTGGCAGCCGCGAATGAAGTTGGGGAAGCTATGTGGCCAGCTCCGCTGCCTTCCTACCTGCGTGAGACTTTGAATACGCCGGTTGCGGATTTGAAGAACTCTGGGGTGCGCTGGGGCGGTATGCTGACCGCTGGCATCTTCTTGCAGGAGTTCGTAGGCGCGAAGCCTTGGGCACACATCGATATTGCGGGTCCAGCGTTTAACGAAGGTTCTGCCTGGGGGGCGAATGCCCAGGGCGCTACCGGCATGGGCGTTTTGACCTTGGTCGAGTGGCTCGAAACTTTGGTTTGATTTAGTAAGTGGCGTGTGGGTTTTCTGCGCGCCACTTATTTTTTCTTTTCTTTCAGCTCTTTTCCGAGGGCGCCGGTGGAGCTATTTTATTCCCGGAGCTTTCAACCAGTTTTGGCTATTTTCTCACGTTATTTTTCTTTGCTTGTCGCAGACAAAGCAGGCTAAAAAGTGAGAGAATAAGATTAAGTGCGACCATTGTCGGTCCAACTACTTTGCACAGAGGAGTATCACGTGAGTGAAGAACTTTACGACATTGTCATTCTTGGTGCCGGGTCCGGTGGCTACGCTGCAGCATTGCGCGGCGCACAGCTGGGCTTGAAGGTTGCCCTCATCGAAGGAGATAAGCTGGGGGGCACTTGCTTGCACCGCGGTTGTATTCCTACGAAGGCGTACCTGCACGCAGCCGAAGTTACCGAAGCAGTTAAGCACTCTGCATTCTTTGGGGTTAACTCAGAATTCCACGGGATTGATATGCAGCGCGTTGCCGAATACCGCGATGGTGTGATTGGCAAGCTGTACAAGGGTCTGCAGGGCTTGGTTAAGAGCCGCAACATCGACTTCGTTCAAGGCTGGGGTCGTCTGACGGCTCCAGATACCGTAACTGTTGACGGTCGTGCTTACCGTGGCAAGAATATTATCTTGGCTTCCGGTTCTTACTCTAAGACCATTCCAGGTCTGAATATTGAAGGTCGCGTAATCACCTCTGACCAGGCGTTGCAGATGGAATGGATCCCATCTTCCGCAGTTATTTTGGGTGGCGGCGTTATTGGCGTTGAATTCGCTTCTGTTTGGAACTCTTTCGGCACTGATGTAACTATCATCGAAGGTCTGCCAAACCTGGTTCCAAATGAAGATGAAGCGATTTCCAAGAACCTGGAACGTGCTTTCCGCAAGCGTAAGATCAACTTCAAGACTAAGACTATGTTCCAGTCTGTCACTCAGGATGATCAGGGCGTTCACGTAACCACTTCGGATGGCAAGACTTACGACGCTGATGTGTTGCTGGTTGCGATTGGTCGTGGCCCACAAACTGCCAACATGGGTTATGAAGAAGTAGGTATCCCCATGGATCGTGGCTTCGTTTTGGTTAACGAACGCCTGCACACCGGCGTTGGCAACATTTACGCAGTTGGCGATATTGTTCCTGGCTTGCAGCTGGCACACCGTGGCTTTGCCCAGGGTCTGTTCGTAGCGGAAGAAATTGCTGGTTTGAACCCTGTTCCAGTTGACGAAACCGGCATTCCAAAGGTTACTTTCTGTGAACCTGAAATCGCTTCTGTTGGCTTGACTGAAAAGCAGGCTAAGGAAAAGTACGGCGCAGACAAGGTTAAGGCCGTTGAGTTCAACTTGGCTGGTAACGGCAAGTCCCAGATCCTTGACACCGCTGGTTTTGTGAAGCTGGTTTCTGTAGTTGATGGCCCAATCGTTGGTTTCCACGCTATCGGCGCTCGCATGGGCGAACAGGTTGGTGAAGGCCAGCTGATGGTTAACTGGGAAGCTTACGAAGCTGATTTGGCAGCGCTAATTCACGCTCACCCAACTCAGAACGAATCAATCGGTGAAGCTGCGCTGGCTTTGGCTGGCAAGGCTCTGCACGCTCACGACTGATAAACACCCCCTCTCATATATAAGGAGACATATTAAATGGCACATGTAGTAGAAATGCCTGCGCTCGGTGAATCTGTAACCGAAGGCGTTGTCACCACTTGGTTGAAGCAGGTGGGTGATGTTGTGGAAGCTGACGAAGCAATTGTTGAAGTTTCTACCGACAAGGTTGACTCTGAAGTTCCTTCCCCAGTTTCCGGTGTAGTTTTGGAAATCTACGCAGCTGAAGACGAAACTGTTGCAGTTGGCGGTCGCCTTTGCCTAATCGGCGACGCATCTGAAGGCGGTCAGGCTCCTGCTCCAGCAGAAGCACCTGTCGAAGCTCCTGTGGCTGCTCCAGCACCAGTTGAAACGCCTGCTCCAGCGGCAGCTCCAGCTGCTCCAGCTACCGGCGTTGAAGTAGTTTTGCCTGCTTTGGGTGAATCTGTAACTGAAGGTGTCGTTACCTCTTGGTTGAAGGCCGTTGGCGACGAAGTTGCTGAAGACGAACCTTTGCTGGAAGTTTCTACCGACAAGGTTGACTCTGAAGTTCCTTCCCCAGCAGCTGGTTTCTTGGCTGAAATCCGCGTGCAGGAAGATGAAACTGCCGCTGTTGGTCAGGTTTTGGCGATTATCTCAACCTCCGCACCTACCGCAGCTCCAGCTGTTCCAGCAGCCCCAGCTCCAGTAGCAGCTCCTGCACCAGCACCAGCACCGGCTGCTCCAGCTGCACCAGCACCTGCTCCAGCTCCTGCTGCACCTGCTGCTCCGGCAGCGCCAGCTCCAGCTGCGGCCCCAGTTCCGCCTCCAGCAGCTGGCATCTACGTAACCCCACTGGTACGCAAGCTGGCTAAGGATAAGGGCGTTGATCTCAACACTGTAACTGGCACTGGTATTGGCGGACGTATCCGCAAGGAAGACGTTCTGGAAGCTGCAGCTAAGCTAGCTGCTCCTGCTGCTGCCCCAGCGGCAGCTCCTGCAGTTGCTGCTGGTCCTCACATTGAAGTTGATACCACTTTGCGTGGCAAGACCGAAAAGATGAGCCGCCTGCGTCAGACCATTGCTAAGCGGATGATGACCTCTTTGCAGACTTCTGCACAGCTGACTACGGTAATCGAAGTTGACGTAACTAAGATTGCTTCCCTGCGTGCACGTGCAAAGGCAAGCTTCATTGAACGCGAAGGCACCAACCTGACCTTCCTGCCATTCTTCGTCAAGGCTGCAACTGAAGCTCTGAAGATGCATCCAAAGATCAACGCCACTATCAACGGCAACGAAGTAACCTACTACGACTACGAAAACATCGGCATCGCAGTTGACACTCCAAAGGGCCTATTCGTTCCAGTTGTTAAGAACGCTGGTGACCTGACCCTGGGTGGCTTGGCTAAGTCCATCAACGACCTGGCAAAGCGCACTCGTGAAGGCAAGGCAGACGTTTCCGAACTGACTGGCTCCACCTTCACCATCACCAACACCGGTTCCGGTGGCGCACTGTTCGATACCCCAGTTCTGAATACCCCAGAAGTTGCTATCCTGGGTCTGGGCACCATCGTTAAGCGCCCAATGGTCGTTAAGGATGCTGAAGGCAACGAAACCATCGGTGTTCGTTCCATGGTTTACTTGGCTCTGTCCTACGATCACCAGCTGATCGACGGCGCAGACGCTGCCCGTTACCTGATGACCGTTAAGAAGCGCCTGGAAGCAGGCGAATTCGAAGGCGAACTGGGTCTGTGACCTTTAGTTAGACATTAAGGCGGTTAGATACTAACCGCCTTAATGCTAAGTATCCGCTAGATCCCGCACCAAGCAGTAGTTTTGGTGCGGGATCTACGTTTTGTTTTAGAAACCTAAGCTAGGTACACAACCACGTGCGTAACAAGCGTGGGAAGCATTCACTCCCCCACTTTAATTTCTTTAATCCGCCAGTTTGGTCCCACTAAGCTGATCTGCTCCCACCGGGTTGGTCCCACGGGAACCACCTGACAGTTATTAGCGTTACAACGCTCATGTTCCAATAGCCTATGTTGTAGCCGCAGCGTCACCACGTCTGCGCAACTAACCACCTGCAAATCGCTTATTTCCGAACGCAAGCCATTTACCACCTCACCGGCTGCTTCCAAACGTTTAAACAGCGCTGCATCAGCAGTTCCCGCATCCGAACCAGAAGCATACACGTTCTGTAGTTTTGCCGTATCTAACTGGGCTAAAGCCTCGTTGCGTTGTTTCAGTAAGGACCGCACAATCGCTTCCGCATCAGCTTGATTCATACAGGCCAAGTCAGCGCCCACCTGTGTTTGCGTGCTATTAGCGTCACTTGCTTTCAACACATTGAGCGCCGGAACATCTTGCACAGCCGGATTTTCAACCGCACTTCCTTGAAACCAATAGCCAAAACTAGATGCCCCTACAATCAGCAAAGTTAAACCCAAAGTAACCCGCAGGTTGAAAGTCTGTTGTAAATAAACACCTAATTTTCGCCGTGGACGACTGTGACGCCCTCGAGAAACTTGGCTGGGCACGGCAGCTACTGTCTGGGCCCGAGCCAAGTCTGCCCGCAGCAAAGCCGCCGGACTCAACGTACCAACAGCAGTTTCCTCAGATAGTATTGCTCCCCACTCACTTTCTGCCGCGCCAACAGGATTTTCTATATTTTCCGCGGCGCCGTTCCCTTTTGCTAGCGGCGCGGACTCTACTGGCACGTCAGCTCCCATTTCCAAGCAAATCTTTCTAAAAGCATACAAGTCAGTCTCTTCGCTGGGCGGTTTACCCTCTTCGCGGTACCCAAAAGTACCGCCAGTAACCGTCGCAAAGTCAATCAGTTTAACCTGCCCGTGCGTAGAAATCACAATATTTGCCGGAGTTAAATCCCCATGAAAAAGCCCCATTTCGTGAAGTTCTTGTAAAGCTTCTTGAAGGCGCAGCGCAATGAAGTTCGCAAGGTTAGGTTTCACGGCGCCGGGGATCAACAGCAAATCGGCTAAAGTCTGCCCTTCTGCATATTCGCAGACCACCCCAGCCCGATGTGGCTGGGTAAAAACTCCCACAATATTCACCGCCTTTTGAAAGCGTTGCTGTTGGAGCTGCGCAAGTCGCTCTTGGTTTTGAGCGAACTCTGGCAGGCTTAGAAAACGCAAGGTCCGAAACTGCCCGTCCGCGTCTGTTACCAGCAAAATCGGTCCATGCGACGTATTTGCCAAAGGGCGTACTATCTGTAAATCTGCGAAGTCCATACTCTCAGCAAAACATATGCGTCTCGCTGACGCTAGGGCGCGCCAAATCCTGTGGATAACTTCCTTTAGGGCGTTTCCAGCAGGCTTTTTAGGAAGCGAATACGCACACGATTAACTAAAACTTTTAACTCAGCTTTGGTTTGGGCAAGTTTGCGGGTAGAATTGATTAGCTTCGTGCGGTGCACGACGCAGCCTGTTTGCTCCGCGTCTGCGGACCCTGATGGGCAGTCTAACCGGAGTCCTACGTATGACTCATTTGAACAAGTTAACACATTATAAAATCCTCCCCCAGATCGCTGGGTGGAAATCTCTGCTAGTTGCTTTCGCAGCTCGTGCCCCTTTTGCAATGGTGCCGCTTGGCGTTCTCACCGCTGTTTCCGCCACGACAGGTTCAGTTGCTACAGGTGGTTTAGTCACTGGTGTAACCGCTTTAAGTGCCGCTATTGCCGGTCCTTTGATTGGTAAGTGGGCAGATCGCCGCGGACAGCAGCTTCCTTTGAAATACTTAACTCCCATCAACGCGCTGGGGCTGTTAGGGCTGTTCCTCACAGTACAGTTCCACCAGCCACTCCCGTTGATTCTACTTTTCGCCGTAATCGCGGGCTTTTCTGCCCTGCCGATTGGCTCTTTTACCCGTTCGCGTTGGGTGGTTACCACGCGGATGCCACACGAGCTTTCCGCAGCTTTGTCCTATGAATCAATGGCTGATGAGTTAGTTTTCGTGTTGGGACCGGCTTTAGTGGGGATTGTCGCCTCTATTTTTGCGCCAGTTATTCCGCTTTTGATTGCTTTCTTGCTGACGGCAACGGTTGGCATGATTTTCGCATTTTCGCCGGTTCCTCCTGAAGTAGGTGCCGAGGGCGCCGCCAAACGCAATGCCGCATCTGCGGCCAGTGCCGTCAAGGTATTGCCCGTCTTAGCCATGATCGTGCCAACTATCCTGGCGATGACGGCGATTGGGATGTTGTTTGGCGGGATTCAGTCTGCTTTAACTGAGCGTTCTACGTTGTTGGGTGTGGGCGGTTCTGCCGGGTTAATCTATTCGGCTATGGGGCTTGGTTCTGCACTAATGGCTATTTTCACGGTGTTGATTCCAGAGAGCCTTTCGCTGCCTAAGCGACTGGTTATTTCTGGGGCGGGTGTTTTAGCTGCGGCGTTAGTGACGGCTTACGTTGGAGGCGTTCCTGCGACTGCTTTTACTCTCTTCTTTATTGGTCTTTTTGTGGGCCCGGGGATGGTTACAGCGTTTTCGATTACTGAGAACTTAGCGCCTGCTAATGGGGTTTCGATTGCGATGACCGCGATGCAATCTTCGGTAACTATTGGGGTTTCTTTCGGGGCTGCTTTAGTTGGTGCAGTGGCACAGTCTCACGGTGATTTCTTTGCGTTTGTGACTGCGTCATTAACAGGTATTATTATTGCAGTAGTAGGTTTATTCCTAGCGCTTAAAGAACGATAAGAAGATCAATATAAACATGGCTAAAAGTGAAGTTTCTCAGGCAGCGGCTGCTCAGCCGGCAAAGCGTCGTTGGTACCATAACCTAAGTGACGCCTATAAGATTACGAAGCGTAGCTTCCCCCAGTTGCCTTGGTGGCTGCTACTTGCCACCGTAGCGGTAGTTGGTTCTATTGCAACCATTAACTACTTTTTGGGTGCGCACTGGATCTTCAACCTGTTCTTCTCACTGACTTTCCTTTTCCTCACTCCGTTGATGATTTTGGGTTGGTTGGTAAAGAAGGCTCTGTACCGTCAGATTGACGGTCACACTGGCGCTGTTTATGGGGTTATTTCCCAGATCCGTACTGGTTGGACTGTTGAAAAGCAGCCTATTGCAGCGAACCGCCAGCAGGATCTGGTGTGGCGTATGTTTGGTCGTGCCGGAGTTGTTCTACTTGCAGAAGGCCCTAAGGCACGAGTTTCTGAACTGGTTGACCGTGAACGTAAGCAGACTCAGCGCGTGGTTTCCAACGTGCCGGTCCATGTGATTTATGTTGGTAATGACGAGGGTCAGGTAGCTTTGGAGAATGTTGAGAAGGCATTGCGTAAGCTTCCTAAAGCTCTGCGTCGCGATGAAGTTCCTTTGGTTGCTAACCGTTTGCAGGCTCTTTCTAATGTAAAGATGCAGGGCGGGATGCCTCACTCGATCGATCCAGCTAAGGCACGCGCTAAGGTTAGCCGTCGTGCTTTTAGAGGACGCTGAGTTTTCTAACTAACTTAGCGCTTACCTTTTGGCTTAGTTAAAATCCGTCGCCTCTTTTAGGGGCGGCGGATTTTTATATCCGCTTTAGTACAGGCGGCGGTTTTACTGTGTGCGGCGGTTTT
>JAUNKY010000048.1 GCA_030532515.1 Actinomycetaceae bacterium | reverse complement strand
GGCATCTACACCCAAACCAACAAGCTCAAGCGCAACACACTTAACTCTACCCGCACCCACCCACCAAAAACAAATTCATCAGACGTGAACCACCCCACATGCAAAACGGGGGTGAAACCAAACTCGGTTTCACCCCCGCCTTAACGAACGCTCAGTTACATTCCAAAAGTAACCAGTTACATTCCATAACCAATCAGATGCGTTCCATAATCAGTTCGCGTACACGATTAGCATCAGCCTGACCACGGGTAGCCTTCATGATTGGCCCCATCAAAGCACCAATCGCAGCCATCTTACCGCCCTTGATCTTCTCAACCACATCAGGGTTATCAGCCATAGCCTGTTCGATTGCCGCAATCAGCGGGCCGTCATCGGAAACAACTTCCAGACCGCGTCCGGAAATAACTTCTTCCAAAGAACCTTCACCTGCAAGAACGCCCTCGAGAGCCTGACGAGCCAACTTATCATTCAACTTGCCAGCCTCAACCAAGCCCTGCAACTGCGCTACAACTGCTGGGGTAATCGCCAACTCATCCAAAGAAAGCTCTGCTTCCTTCGCCCAGCGAGACAGTTCACCCATCCACCACTTACGCGCAGCAGCTGGGGAAGCTCCGGCAGTAACCGTATCGTAAATAAGTTCCAGAGCATCAGCTGCAATCACATCACGCATTTCCAAATCGGTGAAACCCCATTCAGAACGCAAACGGCGACGACGAGCCGTTGGCAACTCTGGCATGGTAGCGCGCAGTTCCTCAACCCAAGCTGGGTCCGGCTGCACAGGAACCAAATCTGGTTCTGGGAAGTAACGGTAATCTTCCGCATCCGACTTCTCGCGCCCTGCTGAAGTAGAACCATCCTCAGAGTGGAAGTGGCGGGTTTCTTGCGTAATCGAACCGCCGGCAGCCAAAATCGCTGCCTGACGAGAAATCTCGTAACGCACTGCCTTATCGATCGCACGGAAAGAGTTCACGTTCTTCGTTTCAGTACGCGTACCAAAAGGCGCGTCAGCAGAAGGACGCAAAGAAACGTTCACATCCGCACGTACGTTACCGCGTTCCATACGAGCTTCAGAAACCCCCAGAGCACGGAAAATATCGCGCAGAGTCTGCACGTACTTAGCCGCAACTTCCGGAGCCCGCTCCCCCGCCCCTTCAATTGGGCGGGTCACGATTTCCACCAGCGGTACGCCAGCGCGGTTATAGTCACACAGCGAGTACTCAGCCCCGTGAATACGCCCAGAAGCACCACCCACGTGAGTGTTCTTACCAGCGTCTTCTTCCATGTGAGCACGTTCAATCTGCACGCGGAAGATCTCACCGTCATCCAGTTCAACATCAACCCAACCGTCGAAAGCAATTGGTTCGTCGTACTGAGAAGTCTGGAAAGCCTTCGTCAAGTCTGGGTAAAAATAGTTCTTACGTGCGAAACGGCAGTACTTTGCGATTTCACAGTTCAAAGCCAAACCGATCTTAATCGCGTATTCAACTGCAGTGCGGTTCACTACCGGCAATGAGCCTGGCAGCCCCAAAGAAGTTGGGGTGATGAAAGTGTTGGGTTCACCGCCGAACTCATTTGGTGCCGCGTCGAACATTTTCGTGGCAGTGCCCAGTTCGACGTGTACTTCCAAGCCCAGTACGGGATCGAACTTAGCAACAGCGTCCTCGTATTTCATTAGCTTAGTCATTGTGAATCACTCCCAATCCTTAGCGGGGCAGCTGCCGGCTACATCCACTGAATCTTCAACAAATCGAGCAACGCGGTACATTAGGTCATCGCGACGAGCTGGGGCAATCACCTGGAAACCTACAGGCAAACCGTCCTCGGCTACTCCCGCAGGAACCGAAATCGCCGGGGTACCTGCCATATTCGCCGGAATCGTAGCGACGTCGTTCAAGTACATAGCGATCGGGTCGTTACTCTTTTCACCGAACTTGAATGCCGTAGTAGGGGCAGTTGGAGAAACCAACACATCCGCCTTCGCAAACGCGGCGTCAAAATCACGCTGAATCAAGGTGCGTACCTTCAAAGCAGCACCGTAGAAAGCTTCGTAGTTACCCGAAGACAGCACGTAAGTACCCAAAATAATGCGGCGCTTAACTTCCGTACCGAAACCGGCGCCACGGGTAGCTGCCATTACTCGCTGAGCAGTTACCGAACCTTCAGTTGGTTCAACGCGGATACCGTAACGCATCCCGTCGAAGCGAGCCAAGTTAGAGGAAACTTCAGCTGGCATGATCAGGTAGTAAGCTGCCAGAGCGTAGTCGAAAGATGGGCAATCTACTTCAACGATTTCTGCCCCGCGCGCAACCAGCTTTTCTACCGCGGCATTGAAAGAGGCCAGCACGCCTGGCTGGTAGCCTTCACCAGAAAGCTGCTTAACTACGCCGACCTTCAAACCGGCCAAGTCGCCCTCAGCCTCAACTGATGCTAGCAAGTTGGTGGCAGCGTCGGTTAGAGAAGTGGAGTCCAGTGGGTCGTGACCGCCAATAAGTTCCTGCAAAGCGGCAGCATCTGCAACCGTGCGGGTTACCGGACCGATTTGATCCAGCGAGGACGCCATGGCGATTGCCCCGTAACGAGAAACAGCGCCGTAAGTTGGTTTAGCACCCACCGTACCCGTGACTGCACCTGGCTGGCGGATAGAACCACCGGTGTCGGTACCCAGTGCCAGCGGAGCCATAAAAGCAGCCACTGCAGCAGCTGAACCGCCGCCGGAACCACCTGGAATACATTCCAGGTTCCAAGGGTTACGGGTGTAGCCAAAAGCAGAGTGTTCGGTGGAAGACCCCATAGCGAATTCGTCCAGGTTGGTCTTCCCCAAGATTGGTAGCTTAGCTGCCTTAATCTGCTTTACTACGAATGCGTCGTATGGAGGCAGCCAGCCTTCCAAAATCCTGGATGCACAGGTAGTTGGCATCCCGCGGGTGACCAGGTTGTCTTTCAGAGCAATAGGGACGCCGGCAAGTGGGTGTAGCTCGGCGCCGGCAGCCCGCAGTTCGTCAACTTCTTTCGCAGTTTCGAGGGCGCCCTCGGCGTCTACGAACAGGAAAGCGTTTACCTGGTCGTCGTACTTGGCGATGCGGTCTAAGCAAGCTTGGGTTAGTTCAACTGAGGTAAGTTCCCCAGCACGCATCATTTGCGCTAGTTCCAGCGCGGATTTAGTTAGAAATTCCTGCATCTCAGTCTTCTCCTAGAATCTGGGGAACCATGAACTGGCCGTCTTCGGCTACCGGCGCTGCAGCCAGTACTTCGTCACGGTCCAGTAGTTCACCAACAACGTCTTCGCGCATCACGTTAACCAATGGGATTGGGTGTGACGTGGACGGGGTGTCAGCATCGACGATTGAGGCTACCTTAGCAACCGCGTCGGCGATAACTCCCAGTTCGGAGGCGATTTTTGATACTTCTTCTTCAGTTAGGGCGATGTGAGCCAGTTCCGCCAGGGAACGGACTTCTTCATTAGTAAAAGTCGACATACCTACTAGTATAAGAGGAATCTGGCGGTTCTGTTAGCCACCGTTTGTATGCTGTCTTATTACGGACTTATCCTTCTCAAAAATCACTTAAAATCGATACTATGCTGAAGAAACTGAAACTGAATTCGCTTTCCCAAACCGCGTGGAAAGGCATTAAAACTGCTGCTATTGCGACTACCGTGGCGCAGTTTAGTGCGATTGCTACGTTGATAACGATTGACGAAGTTCGTAAACGCCGCGCTCCGGCAGTGGATGGTTTCCCAGCTTTACCAGCTTCTCGTTCAATGGTGACTGGCAACGCGGTAACTACTTATTCAGAAGGTCATCAGCTTTATAACGACATGTTAGAAGCGATTGATAGCGCTAAGAAGTTTATCTTTTTTGAAACGTACATTTGGAAGTCTGATCCAATTGGGAAGGCTTTTAAAGAGGCCCTTTACCGCGCTGCGGAACGCGGGGTGAAGGTTTACTGCATTTTCGACGGCTTCGCCAATATGGTGGTTTCTCCCCGTTTTAAGCGGTTTGCCCCGCACCCGAACCTGCAGGTTATTAAAATCCCGAATGTGCGTTTAGGGGTTTTTACTTTGAATTTGCGCCACACGGGGCGTGATCACCGCAAGATTTTAGTGGTAGATGGACATACCGGCTTTGTGGGTGGCTACAACATTGGTTTACTGTACGCGCAAAAATGGCGGGATACTCACGTACGGATTGAAGGTGAATCCGTGTGGGAGTTGGAAAATGGTTTTGTTGATATGTGGAACTATTTCCGCCGTGGTAAGCATTCAGCTTTACCTCGCAAGGGCGCGCGTCACTGGGATGGGCATATTCAGGCGGCTCATAACCGTCCTTCGGCGCGTTTGTATCCGGTGCGCGGAATGTATTTAGATGCTTTTGAACGTGCTAACTCGCATATTTATTTGACGTCTGCCTATTTCATTCCAGACCGGGAAATGTTGGGGGCATTAATTGCGGCTTCGCACCGCGGAGTGGACGTGAAAATTTTGGTACCCCATAACTCTAACCACGTGGTGGTGGACTGGATTTCTGCGGCTTTCTTTGAGGTTTTGTTGGAGGCTGGGGTTGAAATTTGGCTGTATAAGGATGCGATGATCCACGCTAAGACGGCCACTGTCGATGGCCGGTGGACCACGGTTGGTACTGCGAATCTAGATCGTTTGTCGATGACTGGTAATTACGAGGTCAATATGCAGTTCCATTCGAAAGAGTTGGCGCAGCGGATGGAGGCTATTTTCTTGAATGACCTGACTTCTGCGAAGAAGTTGACTTATGAAAGTTGGCGGAAGCGTCCGTTACTGCACTGGGGGGTTGAGCGGCTTTTAAAGCCTTTGGGTCCGCTATTCTAAGCCCCTCGCACGGAAAACCGCTCATTTCGCACGGGAAACGGCTTTCGTATGCGAAATCAGGGTCTTCACCCGCCAAATTCGCACGGGAAACGGCTTTCGTATGCGAAATCAGGGTCTACACCCGCCAAATTCGCACGGGAAACGGCTTTCGTATGCGAATGGGGGTTATAGGACAGATTTTATTGATGGTTCAATATTTTAATAGTCTGTTCTGTA
>JAUNKY010000017.1 GCA_030532515.1 Actinomycetaceae bacterium | reverse complement strand
GGTCGGTTGCCTTTGCTGGCTTGCCAGCTTCAACGCCGGTGATTTCACCGGTTACCGGAGTACCGTTATCCTTCACACAAGAATAAGTGAAATCAAACGGGCCAGCGTTTACACCAGCATCCAAACCAGAAACAGTCTTCTTAACTGCAAACGGAGCAACCACCTTGGTGTAAGCGTTAGTAAACTCAGCCTTAAAAGTCTGATCCTTAACATCCAAAGTAATAACTACCGGATCCACCTTAGCTAACTCATAACCAGCAACATCAGCAGGCTTAACTTCCGTAACAGTACATACCGAACCAACCGGGAACTTCTTCCCCACTGGAACCTCAGTACCATCACCCGGAACATTCTTAACCTCACCGGTAACAGCAGGCTCAGCACCCTTCACACAAGAATAAGTGAAGTTAAACGGACCAGCCTGAACAGTACCCGGCAAACCAGTAACAGACTTCTTCACCACGAAAGCAGCCAAATCCTTGGAATACTCGTTAGCGAAAACAGCCTCAACCACTGGCTGATCAGCAGCCGCAATAGTCACCATCACTGGAGCAACCGGCTTCAAAGTGTAACCATCCACATTAGCGGAAGCAGCCTTTTCAGTTACGGTACAAACAGAACCCACAGGGAACTCAACCGCAGTCTGCTTAGCAACACCATCACCGGTAACACCGGTAACTTCACCAGTAACCGGAGTACCGTTATCCTTCACACAAGAATAAGTGAAATCAAACGGACCAGCATTTACACCAGCATCCAAACCAGAAACAGTCTTCTTAACCGCAAACGGAGCAACCACCTTAGTGTAAGCATTCGTGAATTCTGCTACGACTACTGGTTTCTTCGCGTCAGCAATCTTGACGATTTGTTCTTCTGGTGGGGTGAGGGTGTACCCGTCAATTGGTGCAGGGACTACTTCGGTTACCGTACAGCTGGATCCTACTGGCAGGGTTACTTTGGCAGTAACTTTAGTGCCGTCTGCAGGAACGTCCAGAATCTCACCCTTAACTGGTGGGATTGGTTCGCCGGTTACACAGGTGTAAGTGAAGTTGAAACGACGTGGCTCTGGAGTATCAGGTAAACCGGTTACAGTCTTTTGCACTGCAAAGGTACCCATATCCCGGGTGTACACGTTGTTGAACTCTGCATTTACTACTGGCAGGTTAGCTGCTGCGATAGTTACTACCACTGGATCGATTGGTTGCAGGGTGTATCCCTTGATCGCAGCCGCAGCGGTGTTTTCAGTAATGGTACACACTGAGCCAACTGGGAATTCTTTATCAGATACCTTTGCTGGACCGTCACCTCGTACGCCGCTAATCGTACCGGTAATAGGTGCTTCCCCAGCCTTTACACAAGAGTAGGCAAATTCGTATGGGTGAGGAACAATCTCTCCACCCAAACCACGCAGGGTCTTGGTAATTGAGAACCGTGCCAGCACCTTGGTGTAAACGTTGTTGAAGGTCACTTCAACTGGGTTTACTGCGTCGGTGATATTTACTTGCTTTGCTTGTGGAACTACCAGCATGTAACCAGGAACTTCAGTTGCTGGCTTTTCAGTAACCGTGCAGACAGTACCGATTGGGAAGGTCTCGGTAGCCAAAGTTGCGTCCGCTGCCCCCGGTACTACACCTGAGATAGTTCCGGATCCAACTTCGTTATTGTTGAATGAACAAACGTAGCCGAAATCGAATGGCCCAGCGTTAACTGTGCCTGGCAAACCAGTAACAGATTTCTTTACCCCGAAGGTACCTTTTTCTTGCGTGTATTCGTTAGTGAAGACAGCTTCAACAACGGGTTCGGTTGTTGCGGCAATAACTACCTGTACCGGTTCGGCCTTCTTTTCTTTGTAACCGGGGACTTTCAGGTTGGTGTCCTTTTCGGTAACGGTACAGATTGAGCCTTCTGGGAACTCTTCGGTAGATTGCTTTGCTGGCCCACCTGCCACTACTCCAGTAATTTCACCGGTTTGGGCCTGTGACTTTCCGAATACTTTACAGCTGTAGGTAAAGTCGAATGGGCCGGCGGTTACACCTTGTGCCAAACCAGTGGTCAGCTTCTTAACTGCAAAGGGCGCAGTGACCTTTCGGTATACGTTGGTGAACTCTACAACCGGGGTAGGTGCAGTCTTTTCAGGAATGGTAATGACCTGCTCAGCTGGCGGTTGCAAGCTGTATTCGATCAGTGGCTCTGGTGGAATTTCGTTAATCGTACAAGTTGAACCAACCGGTACCTGTACTTTCGCATCGACTTCAGTTCCATTTCCTGGTACGTCGTGCACGGTGCCGTCAATAATAGGTTCACGTTCGAAACGGCATTCGTAGCGGAAGCTGAATGGTCCGGCCTGCATCTGCTGTCCCAGACCAGTTACGTTCTTCTTCAGTTTGAAGGTGCCGTATTCACGCTTGTATGCGTTCTTGAATACCACGTTCTTGGTGGTAGTTTCTGATTCGATGGTGATGACCTGTGGTTGTGGCAAGGTCAAGCTGTAGCTTGGCACATTCTGTGGCACTTCTTCAGTGATAGTACAGACGGTGCCAAGTTCAAAAGCTTGTGGAGAAACTACTGGGCGACCAGCTGGGACCACGTCGGTGATGCGCCCTTCAATGGCTGGTTCATTTCCCTTCACACATGAGTATTTGAAGCTGAAGCGTCCCAGTGGAGCGGTTTCGGATTGAATACCACTTACCAGCTTCGAAACAGAGAACTTACCGACCTTATGATCAGCTTGGTTGGTAATAACTACCCGAGGCACAGACTTACTGCCCGGAATAACTAGGTGTCCCAGCTGAGGATTGGGAAGTTCTACAACTGGGGTTGCCCAGTTCAGTCCACGTAACGGTTCTGACACGGTCCCCAGGTCTTCACTTTGTGGGGTAATGAATACCTTTGAGTTTTGCGGCAACAAGTCACCTGGCTTTGCCCCCTTGTTCAGGCAGAGGGTGCTCTTGCGGAAGTTAATTTCACATGAGGCTTTACCAGTCTTTTTGTCTGGATTTAGCGTGCCCGGAGGTGTCCAATTTGGGAAATGGTCTGCAGTTAAAGGTAGCTCGTAAGTGTAGTTAACGGTTACCTTGTGGTCGGCAGTTACTAACTGTTCGGCAGTACCAGCGATGCGTTTTTCAATCATGAAATGTCCGAAGCCTGTAGTGGCTACTACAGTGGCTTCGAGGTTAGCGCGGTATGACTTATCCAGTTGGAAGACGCGGGAGCTATCAAGTAGTTCGAGTTTATTTGAGTAAACAGTGCCTTCTTGGATTCCAGCTGGGTTCTTTACCTTAGTGGTGTAGCTCAGCGAGTAGTTGTACTGCAGGCTGAAAGGTCCCTTAATCGAAATAATTGCCACGTGTGGGTTGGCTTTTTCGAACTCGACGTTTAGTTCAAATGAACCAATTTCGTCTGGAGTTCCGGGCTTTCGCCGGTTGTCTGGACCGGGACGCAGGTCGTCAAGTTGGTAGCTTTGTGCTTTGTCTTCAAGCTTATTAGCGCGGAAGATCCAGCTTTGTGGATCGGCTGGAACCAGCTTGTTGGAATCCGTGGGGTGTTCTTTAGTTTCAAAGACATGTTTGGTGTCGACTACACCCTGAGCGGTAACTAACGAGTCGCGGAATTTAACAACTTGGTTAGGGTCTCCGAAGACCAGTTTGTCTTGCAGATAGTCCTTCAAAATCTTGCCACTCATGTAGATTGAGTATTCGGCAACTTTGTTGTGTTCCTTTAGAGTCAGCGCTTTGTAGACAGAGGCGGGGATGACATCTGGGGTCTTGATACCAATGCCCTCAGGCTTCCCACCTTTTGGTGGGGTCTTGGGTAAGGTGATGCTGGCAATGACGTTGTTGATCGTAACATCGACCGTTGGGTTAGAAGTTGTTTCCATTGCCCGGACGATTACTTTAACGGTGCCTCGCCATCCGGAGTAGCTGACTTTGAGTTCATCTACTTTCTCGTTGAAAGTACAGGTGACTAAGTCAACTGAGGTGGGGCTACATTCGCCGACTTTGATCTGTCCCAGAGTTTCATGGGTGATTTCCATGTCGGTCTTTTTGTTAGGACCGAATTCGATATTGTCGAAATATTTTCCGAGGTTAATGGTGAACTGGTCGCCGGTGCTAAAGTTTGGCCGGTTTTGAGCAGTCCAGTCGAAATAAAGCATCGCTAAGCCGCCGTAATCAAGCTGACGATTGGGAATTTCCGTACCGCCATCAGAGAAAACTGCTTCGCGCGGAGTCACTGTGATATCTTCATTGGCCGCTTCTGCAAACCCGCCGTGCAACATTGCGCCACCGAGACAGACGGTGGTCATCACAGACAACAGGGAGAGCAAGCGACGCTTTAGAAAGCTGCCACTCATCATTATCCTTACAATAATTGTAATTCTTTTGAAGCATACATACATTCGCACTGCATGCATGACTGGTAACGATAAGATATATAACTTTTATCTATTTGTCAACGACTCTCATTGGCGGGCAAATACCTGAGATTGTATGCCTAAAATGCTTCTTTTTTTGATTATTGCAAGAACTTTTTTGCCCCACCCACAGCCTCGCAACCCCTATATGTATAAACACTAATTATTTCTAAAGTTATCTAATGTCATCAATAGCTACACTCAATTGAAACACCCTGAAAAACCGATAAGTTTCCTATTATATCAGAGCAATTTATTTGAGACTGTTAAAATACTGCAATTGCGAAAATCTACCACAATTTTCAAATTCACAACTTTACTACTGCCCTAAAACTTTGTTATCACAATAAAGTGCAGGATTTTTGTCTTATTTCTTCCCAAAAACCCTATTTCTGCTTTACATTTACCGGCTAGCGTGGCGAATATTTTGCCTATTCGCACTGTCTTCTACCCGATTTTCTGTATCTTTCGTGGATCCACGATTAGTTCGCTTCTGCGCCGATTTAACGGGTCTGCCGGAAATCCAGATGTACACCAACATGAAAATAAACGCCGATACCAGCCAGACGATCCACCAGGGGAAGTGCGGCAGGTTCGGTTCGGCGAGCGCCAGCGTTTTATCTTCTTGCGGGGAAGGTATGACTCGTTCGCCGGTGACAAGGATTCGGTGGCTATTGACCCCAAGCGGCGTGCAGGTAATCAGTGTCATTAGATCTTTATCGGCTTCGGGGCGGATAGATTCAGTTTCTTCTGGTGCGATTACTTTAATGTCTCTGACGCGATAGGTGAAGACTTCGCCCAATATAGCGACGGAAAAAGTATCTGCCACAGCGACTTTATCAAGGTTTGAAAACATTTCTGCATTGGCCAGTCCGCGGTGTCCCGTTAACACTGAGCGGGTGCTGGTTCCTCCGACTGGAAGTGAGGTTCCTTCCAGGTGGCCAATTCCGGTTTCTAATACGGTGTCGCTGGTTCCGTGGTAGATGGGCAGGTCCACTTCGATACTGGGGATGATTATGCGTCCCATATATCCAGATCCGTTTACGGAAAGCAGGTCATAATAATTTTTTATCGAGGGCGCTGCTCCAGCTTCTCCTTTGGCGATATTGGCATTTGATTCAATGGTTGCGCCGGATCTTAGTTCTTCGTTGTAATGTTGAGCTTCTGAGATTTTTGCTTGATTTTGGGGCGCAACATTTATTATCTCTTGGTTCATGTCACGCACAATAATTGATTGATGGTATTGAGAGACCCATTGTGCTGCGCTGGGGTAGGTGATGAGGACTATACCTAGATAAGCAATTAGTAAGCTGACTATCACCAGTGGGCGCGCTTGCCACCTTGGTGCTTTATGTTTTGGTTTGGGACGTTTTTGTTTTCTTAGGTACATTAGTTTGCTTTCAGCTTCTGTTTCATTATCGCCTTTATCGGTTAAGAACGTTGTGAAAGCTTTGAATCGGATGGGAATGGATGTGTAAAGTGTGGGGAGTATGCGGATGCATACTCCCCACACTTATCAGTTATTCAAAGACATGCTCTTCTTTGAATAAGTTTGCGATGATGACTCTGTCAGTTCTTTGCGTTGCGACGGCGGGCTACCAAGAGACCACCTAATGCGAAGAGAACCAAGCTAGAGCCACCGATTACCAGCAGAAGCTGGCCGTTTGCACCAGTCAATGGCAGGTTTGGTACAGAACTTGGAGTGTTGTTAATAACTTGACCTTCACCGGTTGCAGCTTCTGCCTTAACGACTACCGCGGTGTATGCGTCGTTACCGGTAGGAAGTACGTATCCAAGTGGAGCTGCAGTTTCCTTAACGACGTAACATGCGGATTCATTTAGGTTGCCGTCGTTCTTTGCGTCAACTTTTAGACCGCTTACCTTCACGGTACCGTCTTGGCCGGTGGTTACCTTTCCAGTGTTAACTTGGTTATCTGAAATGGCGAATGGTGCTAGCAGAGCCTTGTTGTCGTTCTTACACTGTGCTGCAGGGAGGGTGGTGTAGTAAACCTCGAATTCTGCGCCCTTCAGTACTGGGTTGCCAGCGCCTGCGGACTTCTTGGTGAGCTTAAGTTCACCCCATGATGCCTTAACAGTGTTAGAGACGATCTTCTTTCCTGGAGTGTCGTCTGCCTTCTTTGGCTCATCACCTTGCGTAACTGGAGGAGTCAAGGTGTTGTTGTTTGCAGTAGGTTCAGGCTGGTCACCGGTGGCAACGTCGAATGCGAATGCACCTACGTTAGTGACTTCACCAACCTTATGCTGATCTACAACCTTTGCGGTGAATTCTACTTTCAGGGTCTTTCCAGCGTTAGCTTTAAGCGTTGCCAAGCCCCGCTTGCTGAACCAAACGCTGAGGAAGTTCTTGGATCTATCGGTTACGATGTTGCGGTGGTCTTCCACAACATCTTGATCATCAATGTATACTTTAACGCTGGTACCGTCGTTTGTAGCAAACTTTTCCGAAAGAGAGTCAGCAAACTGGAAGTACGTGAAGTTATCACCCGTAGCCAATGCCGGAATCTTAGTCTCAAGGGTAAAGGTGTGCGATCCATCCGCAGTACTGAGCTTCTTGTGATCAGTAGTGATTGTCTTATTTAGACCATCACTCTTAACATTCTTTGGATATACGGATACCTTGTATACCCAACCTGCTTTTCCAGCTTTTTCTGCTGGAGCAGGCACGGTTACTACAAATGGAGCGGCAGCCTTTAGGGCATCTGCTGGAACCTGGGTCTCGCAGACAAGGTACGCGCCGATATCAATCTGCCCGCTGGAACCGACACCGTTCGCACTAGCATCGATTTCACGACCAACTCGAGTATTAACCACGCCTGGAGCGACTTCGTTTGAGGCTCCAGGTTCTTGGGCATTTTTACAGGCCTGGACCAAATCAGATGGGATGGTTGCAAGCTTTGCCCAATTTTCATTCTTCGTGAGGTCGAGATCAAGCTTATAAGCGGTAAATTTTGATCCCGTCAGCAGCTCACCTTGTCCCGACTCTGGAGTATAGATATTACCAGCAGTATTGCCAGCGGCATCAATACGCTTATGTACGATGATTTCACCCTTTTGAGTGGTGTCGATGGTTCCTGCATCGACAAAGTTATCCTCTGCGAAAGCAGCGCCCGAAACGCCTAGCAGGGATGCACTGAGTGCCGCGCCCAATACTACCGCACCAATGCGCTTTTTTGTCGAACTCATTGTTCTTTTCCTTTCATATGATACGTTGCAAGCAACGCGGTTGCGTGAATTTTATTCACATTTGTTTTCAGAGATCAGTGGCTCTGAAGCTTTTACTGAGTTTTCCGAGCATTGTAAGTTACGCCCAGCAGTCCGGCTAAGATCGTAAGTGCGCCAATGATCAGGAATATGTCTTCACCTAACCCACCGGTTAATGGAATTTGTGGGACAGTTTGCAGTTGGTTTTCAATGTGTCCCCAGTCGGCTGGCGCCGAAGGAGATTGTGTAGTTTCAATCGTTCGGTTGAAAGGTTGATTACTCTTTACGTATCCAAGTGGAGCTACTGTTTCAGTTAGCTCGTATGCGCCGGCTGGCAAGTTTTCAACTAGGAATTTTCCTGGGGTTGGGTTCTTGTCTAGCAGGTCACCACAAGGATCACTTACACAGTCTGTAACCTTAATATCGGTGACAATACCGTTGTTATTCCCAGTAATCTTCCATTCAGAGCCGCCGAGTAGGCGACTTTGCGTATCAGTTTTATCCCAAGCGACTTGGAATGTCTTCGCCAAGGATGGAAGGACGCCTACGTTACGTTCTTGGAGTCGGTGTGCTGGGTCAAGTACGAATTCTTCTGTCCAGCCTGAAAGTACATTCTCTGCATTGGTTTCAGCACAGTTTTGTGCGGTATCCGAGGCAGCATCGAAGTTGTTATCTGCAGAGCAAACAGCAACGTGATTTGCATATGGAGAGAAACTTAGCTTCGGCAAGATCGTGAAGATCTGTTGCTTGTTTGGTTTCAAGAAACCAACGCGGTACTTTCCACGTTTGTAGACATCGAAGGAGTATCCGAATTCACCGTTCTTTGAGATCTGTGCTTGTACAGGAACTCCGTCTTGCGTAACAATTTGGCCGGTTTCTGCATTAATCAAGACTGCGGTGATCCCGTCAGTGCGGGTGTCTTCGCTGTCATTGAAGAGACCGTCTTTAACCTTATCTTCGAATGCAATTCCGCGGACCTTGTACTTCACGAACTCAGTCGTTACAGGGTTTGCTTCTTGGAAGGATGTTTCTCCGTCGATTGACATTGCGTAAGTATTTACGGAACGTGAACCGTCGACAGCGTTAGCTTTATCCGTTGGAAGCTTTACCGTGTTCTCAGTGAAGATTTCAAGCATTGCGTTTGCTGGAATACTGTATCCATCTTTGAGAACAACTTTGAAAGCTTTCACAGATTGCATTTGACCGACGCCAGCGACCTGGTTTGCAGGGACCCATGCAACATTCTTTTGTTCTTGGATGGTTCCTTGCTGCTCAGTGAAAGTGTAGAAGACATCGTACTGGTTAGTGACATCTATCTTCGTGTCACCAACAGTCTGAACTATCTTGCCGACACCCCCCTTTAAAGGAGTTTCGAAAGCAGAATGGTCACCCGAGATGAAGGTTCCATCACTTTGTTGTCCAGTCCATACGCGAGGCAAATATGCCCCGCCGTTAGTGGGAACAATATTGTGGTCGTTTGAATGTGGCAGAACGTCGATAATCGTGAATTTCGAGCTTGGTACGTCCAACCCATTCGCTACCTGCAGCTTATAGTAAACAGATGCATTTGAATCTGCATCGATGCCGTTAGAATGAACTAACCAACGTTTTTCTGGAATGCTACTTCCATCAAGTCCTGCATCTGCAGCAGCTACGAACTTACGTGCAATCACAGCTCTTGGATGCGTAACTGTAAACTTCACTCTGTCGACCTGAACGGGCTCATTGTAGTTGCCATCTTCGTCAACATCATAGATGTCAAGAGTGTTGGTTGAATTGTTTAGAGGGTAGGAAGCATACGCCCAACTAGCGATCCCCTCCATGTTGTCCCAGATAGTAAACACCTCAACATAGTTTTCGCCAACTTGTGCAGCAAGAGTAGCATCTACACTCATATCTGCGTAGAATTGAGCACCCTGTTCATACAGATCCTTCAAATATAGATCTGGGAAATGCGTAATAACTGCAGTTTTGCCGCTTCCCTTGTAATCATGAATGATTTCAGTTTGAAGTGTCTTCGGATCAATACCGCCAGGATACAATGAGTGCTGCGCCCTATTCGTATATTCGATGAACTCAAATCCTCTTGGAAGAAGCGTTACAAACCGCGGATTCTTTAGCCGCATATCTGGCGTATTAATGCGGTCATTAAGAGTCTTCTGAACATGCGCTGTAATCCTCATTTCTCCGACACGAGAACAGCTAGATGTCTTATACGGCTTAGGAATATCTCGAAGCTCACAGTTTTGATAGATCAACGATCCTGTATTACCTAGGACACTGGCAAAAGTATCCTCATAAAGGAAAAGCTTCTTTATCTGAACCTTCGCGCTGCTACGTGTCGAAGTGATTGTACCTAGATCAGCAGGAGAGTAATTTAAATCAGCCGTATTTTCATGAACTGATTCTGGAACCGAGTACGAGTCTAAGTCCCTTGGGAACTTCGCTAGTTTGTTAAACGTCTCGTCGGTAAGATGAGTATAGACAAACAGATCCAGTCCTTCACCATTTACAAAAGGAATGGGACGCGTCGCTTCAACCTTCACATGATTATAGTTTCTTGCCAGGTCATCAATGGGCACAAACTGACCAGGCTGCACATTTTCTGCGATCAAAGTATATTCGACAGGTGCATAGTGATGCGCGGATTTGCCAACATAAACGCGCATTCCCGCACCAGCAATCAAATCGCGAACCTTCTGCTTCTCTCCTTCCTCTGCGCCATACTGCGGCTCGATCCTCACACCAGTTACTCGCATGTAATAAGGAATAGAATCGTCAATGTTCCTAAAGTAAGTTGGAACTTGTGCTAATTCGCCTCTGTCACTCTTATATGCGTTCAAAGACCATACGAACCCGGAATCAGGTTTCTGCAGATCCACTAGAGTATGTGTTTTAGATCCGCCTTCGCCTTCTTTAAGAAAGTAGAGTTTATCCCCAATGAAGAACGGTTGACCTACAATTGTCTTAATCAATGAAAGTCGCACCTCTCCCGATGGCTTGAAGTACTCTGTATAAAACATGTGAGTTTCAGTATCTTCACCAATTTTTTCGTAGCGAACCGATCCATCAGGTGATTCAATGATTTCAAAAGCCTCAAGCCGGTTCACATATTTTGGATCCGTTTCAGCGATTACTTGCTTACCTGCCGGTAACCCACCATAATCAACGGTAAGGGTCGTTTGAGCTCCATTGAGAATGTTACGAAGATTCTCGAAACTATGCATATCTTCAATGTCGTAGTAATAGGAATTTTCGCTACCATCCACTTTTTTCCACCCGCCTGTTTCTTCAACTTTTGCACCTGCGGGAACATGGTCAATTAAACGGATCTTTTTGGGTATAAAACGCCCGTATGCATTTGGGTTTGTGACACTATCGTAGTTATGTTTGACACCAAGTTGATAGACGACTCTGCCGTCGCTTACCTTACCGTGTAACGTGGGATTGTACACTCGATCTTTACGTTGTATAACATTCTCTCCGCTTGGTAGCGTCACCCTCTCATCATTGAAATCCGGCAGACCTGAATAGATTCTTAACCTTGCGCCTTTGAAAGCAGATAACGACTTTTTAGAGTGAATAGTAATCGTCGTTTGATCAGTCAAGTAGGTAGCAGAGCCAGAGCCATTGCTCAGAACCAATGATGCACTCAAAGAAGTGCCATCAGGAGTCACATCGTTCTTGTACTTCATTCCCACCAGGGTTGTAACATTAATTGCCTGTGGGTTCTCATAGTAGAAATCTACAATGTAGTTATTCGGATCACTATTGAAGTCAGAAACAATCCGCGTTTCGTGAGACGAGTCCCCAACGCGGGGCACTCCATCTTGGTACTCAGATTTAGGAATCAACAAGCGCAACCGAAACCCGTTTTGTGGGAACGCCTCAAAGGAAGCACTGAAGTTGATCTTCAAATTAAAAGGCTCACCTGAGAGAAATTCTGCCTTCTCCACGTCAGCACCTGGCTGACCAGCCTCTTTGAACTCAATTGCACGAATTGAGATCTCGTGGCTTCCCGGAAGCGAATCAGCGTATGCGCCATTAGACGCAGACACTGCTGGCATAAACAAAGACAGCGATAAGAACGCTATAAGAATTCCGATATAGCGACGCGTCACAACACTCAATTCATAGTATCTCATAGTTGAATCGTATGTGACCCGCAAAGTCTCTACAATAGGGCGTTTTTGCTTGAAATTTGACTTCAAACTCAGTTTTTAAAGAGTTTTCGCCAAACTTTTTTTACCTCCCCTATTTATTAGCGAACAAATACCTGTCTTGGCGTACAGATTTCATCTCGAGACGTCAGACAACCTTTACAAATTGCACAAATGTTCATATTCAAGTTTTATACGTTCAGACATCATTGAAATAATTACCTAGGAATATTGACTAATTGCCAGGTACAATAACGAACACTCATCTCATATATCTCATACACATCTGTAAATACTCTCAACGACTCTAGGAAATATTATGGAGCCCGCCAAAACCAAGAGGGGACAGTACCTCTCTGGGCAAAGCACACGTACTAAAATTCTCGAATCAGCAGTTAAGATTATCGGCTCATCCGGCTATCATGGTCTGGCACTGAGGGCGTTAGCAAGCAAATCAGAAGTGGCACATGCCACCGTTGTCTATCATTTCGCAGATAAAGAGACACTATTAAGAGAGGTGATTCTTTACTGGGAAAACGCCCTTGGTCTAGTCAATTGTTCGCCTGACGAATACAGTCAAGGTGTTAAGCTGGAAGGAATTAATTTCGACACTTACGAAGATCTGCTACTAAAGCTTATGTACCTGGCTAAACGACCTGACATCAGCGACCTTTTAAGCCTTAGCAGTACCCTTATCAGTGAAGGATCAGATCCAGAGTACCCGGCTCACAATTACATCAAACGTCGGCATGAAATGCTCTTTCCACACCTAGTTGCGGTATTACGCAAATCGCGGTCAAATGACGAGATTCGTTACAGTAGCTCTACCACTGCTGTCGCGGAAACCTTAGTCACGCTCTGGTACGGAACTGCCCTGGCCTCTAAATATCTACAAGACCCCGCAGAAGTTGCCAACCTAATGAGTAACTTTCTGGCAGCCTGCATCTGCCAAACGGGATTCCCGCCAGAGAAACTGCTACAGTTCAGCGACGAAGTTCCCACTAACCTTGAAGATATTTACATGCAAATACTTCACTATGTAAAAAACTGTGGGATGGCACAATATCTGAAAGCCCCGGAAGAAAGCTCTTGCTCTTAAGCAGTTAACCTTAGCCGCACCGCCGTGTATTCACTACCGTTCGGATGAACGCGCGGCGGTGCGAGCCATTAAATGCGAACCAATCGGTGCAGAAACCGTTTGTAACAAAACTACCAGCAAAGAAGCTGCCACCCATTCCCAGGTCTGATGGGAAAGGGCCATCCCCAGTGAAATCAAGAAAACCCCCAACCACTGAGGCTTGGCAGCTGCATGCATACGCGCGTACAGGTCATCAAAGACCACGATCCCCACTGCCGCCACTACGAGCACTAAAGCGCCCAGTAAAAGGCTCACCGCTCCAATATAGGTAAGTACTACGCTCATGGACGCTCCTCCTGCTGTTGCATCGCAAGCCACAGGGCTTCTGCTTCAGCTTCAACCTCAGAAACCGCCTCAGCCTCAATCCGAGAAGCCTCCAACTCTGCTTCAACCGCAGATAAAACGCCCTCGTGAGAATCAATCCCCTGCACAAACCTGCCAACTACCACGGCACTGAAAAACCCAGTCAAAGCCAACAAAATTACGAAAACCACTAACTCGGCGCGATTAGACACAATCGAAATCAACGCACCCGCTGCCAAAGCAGCCACCGTCAGCACGTCTACTGCAACCGCGCGATCGATAGTGGCCGGACCGCGTCCCAAACGCACTAAAGAAAGCAATGCAGTAACCAGCACAATCGCTCCGGTCAGCCAATAAAGCAGTTCTAACATGCAAGTTCCTCCCAATTCGCAAAGCAACGCAGAATCCGTGCTTCCTGAGCTTGCACCGCCTGAATCACCGCAGCTTCCCCACCTTGACGTCCCAAATCAAAAACGTGCAAAGTAAGCGTAGCCGGAGAAGTATCCAGCTCAAGCACAATCGTCCCCGGAATCAGATTAATCATCGCCGCGGTCATAGATAGCACAATATCTTCCGCACACTGCAGAGGAACCACAATCACCTTTGAATCCATCTGCGCCCGCGCGTCTGAGACCCACCCCAGCTTCGCAAAAACTACCCGAAATACCTGCAGGCTAATCACCCAGGCAGCTAAAACCACTTCCCACACAAAATAGACCATCAGCCATAGGGAAGGAAGCAGCCGAATCCGCCGAAAATACCCCGAGTGCGGCAGCGGGAACGCAATCTGCACCAGCAGAGCCACTAAAAAACCACTGATAATCGTCAGCAAATCAAAAGAGGCGAATAGCAGCATCCACAACCCCCACATACAGAGGGTAATAAAAATCGAAATGCGGCGCAGATAGAGGACGAACTTTTCAGTAAACACCTTATTTCCCCCCTTCCTGAAGGTTCTTTAACCAAACTTCAGACCATTTTTGCAAGTATTCAGGGGCATCCTTAATAGTTTCTTTGGAAGTACCCGCTCCCCGACCATCTTCCTTAATCACCGCATGAATATAGGTGTAACGGGTAGTTTGATCAAAAGCAGCAGACTGCGCATACTGATAGATCGAACCAGCAAACACGCTCATTCCCAGCATTACCGCCAGCAGCCCAAAGGCCGCTCCGTACATCAGCCAGTTAGTGCCATTCATTTCCTGCTCAGCCTTAGTGCGTGACCAAAGCTGCAGCTGATCGGACTGGTCGGCAATCGAACGTTGCTGCTGTACTCGCCGCTGGTAGGCGCGCTGCTGACGCTGCGACATTTCAGAAGTGATATCACGGTCAATCACATAGTGATCGTCTTCAGACTGCCAAAACGCGTAGTTCCAAACCTTCACCACCACGTAGAGAGTGAGGAAAGAAGTTACCATTCCCGCTGCCAACAGGCTCCAGGCAGCGCCACTGGCAACGGTAACTGAAGCTTGGGCTAACCCCAGTTTGCCGATGAAACCAGTCAGCGGCGGAATCCCAATGAGATTTAGTGAAGCCAGCAGGAACATCGCTGAAAGCAACGGGTATTCGCGCAGTAAACCACCTAAGTGCCGTAGCGAAGCAGTTCCGCGGTAGCGTTCGATTAACCCCACCAGTAAGAAGAGTCCCGCCTGCACCAAAATATGGTGAGCAGCATAAAAGATAGTGGCTGCAATCCCTTCTAAAGACTGCAGGGCCAGCCCCCAAATCATAAAGCCAATATGAGAAACTAAAGTGAAAGACAAGATACGGCGAATATCGTCTTGTGCGACCGCCCCTAAAATCCCGATAATCATGGTGGCAACGCCCACTACTGCCAGCAGCAGGTCAGTTTCATGCCCGGGGAAAAGCAGTACTTCCAAACGAATCAGCGCGTAAATGCCCACCTTAGTCAAAAGCCCTGCGAACACCGCAGTTACCGGCGCTGGCGCAGTTGGATAAGAGTCCGGTAGCCACGCAGCCAGGGGGAAAACCGCTGCCTTGATTCCAAAGGCTACCAGTAGCGTGAGTTCGATAATTAGGGCCGAGGACGGTGAAATTTCCCGTAAGCGAATCGCTAACTGCGCTAAGTTCACGGTGCCGGTGGCCGCGTAAGCGTAGGCAATGCCAATTAAGAAAACCAGCGATGAAACCAGCGAGATCACCACGTAAATGGTGCCTGAACGGGTACGTCCCCGGGTTCCTCCTAAAGTAATCAGTACAAAGGAAGCTGCCAGTAAGATTTCGAAACCCACGTATAGGTTAAACAGGTCCCCGGTTAAGAATGCGTTTGAAACCCCGGCAACCAAAATCAAATACGTGGGGTGAAAGATCGCAACGGGAACATCCGGGCTTTCGTCGTTTAAATTCTGTGCCACCGAGTATGAAAGTACTGC
This sequence comes from Actinomycetaceae bacterium, assembly GCA_030532515.1. Lineage (GTDB taxonomy): Bacteria > Actinomycetota > Actinomycetes > Actinomycetales > Actinomycetaceae > Gleimia. Next base: position 21,715 of record JAUNKY010000017.1, on the reverse strand, counting down.
CAGCGTGACGATTTGCGAAACTACCAGCATCAGTGCAGAAAGCCGGTCAGCGATTAAAGTTACCCCGATTGGGGCTGCCCAGTTGCCCATATCTAACACGACCGGAGCTTCATTAGTGGCAAGCAACAGACTGATTCCCACACCAAGTACAGCAATGAGGGTAACTAGGGAGATTAACTGTTGCAAACGCGGGCGTCTAAAGGCCAGCAGCGCTAAACCGGCAGAGAAAAGAGGCAGCAGTACTGGAATAGGAAGGATCCAATTCATCGCGTTTGTCCTTCCACGTCTTCTGCGTCATAGTCCACAGCTGGGTCTTCGTCACCAGTGGGCGCTTCCGTCAAACTCTCGTCCACTGCGCGTTTACGTGCCAGCAGGCGGTCTTCCACGTCGTCAATAACTTCGTCATGTCCAGCCAAAACGAAGGAACGGTAGGCTAAAGCCATCCCAAATGCGGTGGTTCCTAAACCAATAACAATCGCGGTAAGCATCATCGCTTGAGGAAGCGGGTCAGCCATTTGTTCCAGTCCTTTTTCAGACAACCCGTTATGTCCCAAAAGTGCGGCATCTCCACTGGGTCCACCTGCGGCAAGAATCAGCAGGTTTACTCCGTGAGTTAGTAGTGCCAACCCAATAACGATACGGGTTAAGGTCCGTTCTGTAACCAGGTAGGTTCCGCCAGCTACTAGAACGCCCGCCAGGAAAATAATGCTTAGCGAGGCCATTAGGCTACCTCCTGTTCTTTCTCAATCTGGGCTCCCAAAGCCAAAATAATGTCTAATACCAAGGCGACTACCAGAATATAAACTCCGATATCTAACAGCAGCGCTGAGGTGAAATGTAAGTGTCCTAAAATCCCCAGATTCAGGTCGAACTCAGCAGTTTGTAAGACTGCGCCTCCAAAGAAGATGGGCAAAATTCCACTCAGAGTGGCTAAGAATAAGCCCAGCCCTAAGAGCTTCCCCGGGTTCAGTGGTAAAGCCAATCGCAGTTCATGGCGTCCTCCGGCTACATATCGCAAAATCAAGGCGATGCCCGCCAACATACCACCTGCAAAGCCGCCCCCGGGAGCATTGTGTCCAATCAGCAGTAACCATAACGAAGCTACCAGGAAGGTTGGAAAGAGCAGGCGCGCTCCGACTTCTAGCATCAAAGAACGTTTCTCTAAGCTAAGGAACTGCGCACCAGGAAGCCATTTTCCGGCTGCTTCCGGGCGACGCACGCGAATCTGCCCGGCGCGCTTCGTGAGGTAAATCAGCGATGCCACGCCCGTTGCGGTCACCAGTACCACCGAAAGCTCACCCACGGTATCCCAGGCGCGAACGTCCACTAAAATCACGTTCACAATATTCTTACCAGCCCCAAAAACATAGGCTTCTGCAGGGATCAGCACCGAATCAGGAACCGCTACGCGCGCTTGCTGCGTAAGCAGGGCTCCCACAGAGACGGCAGTTCCCACCAGCACAGCAATCCCCATACGCACCCAACGGGTACGCACCAGCGGTCGATTCGAAAAATACTTCGGCAGGTGGCGAACTACTAAAACAAAGACCACCAGGGAAACAACTTCCACAACCGTCTGCGTTAAAGCCAGGTCAGGGGCGCCGTAATCTAAGAAAATTATCGCCACGGCCAAGCCCACTACTCCCAAAGCCAAAACGGCCTTTAAGCGTTTGCGCGCCCGCACGGTAATCACTGTCGCCACGGCAGCGACTAAAACCGCTCCCGCCTGCACCGGCGAATCCGCTAAGTACAGTCCAGAAGTATCAAAGTCTCCGGCATAGAGGGAAGCAAAAATCGAAAATCCCAGCAGCACTGTCAGCACTGAGGTAATGGTAGCCACGTCTGCGGGCAAGCTACCTCTTTGTACCAGCGCCGTCAGGCGCACGGCAATCGTTTCTAAAAGTACCAGTGACCACCGGTAAGAAGCCGCTACCTTTAGGTGAGGCACTTCCAGTTTTTCTTGGAGTTTAGAAACGCGCCCTCGGAAAATAAAGAGCAATCCGCCCGCTGCCAAGATTAAAACGGTCAGCAGTGCGGGTTGCCAACCTGACCAGTAGGCAATGTGTGCGTGTCCGGGAAGTTGTCCGGCTACGCCAAATGCCAACAGCTGTTCGGTGAGCGGCGTAAGTGGTAAATAGAAAGAAACAACGGCCAGAACCAGCAGCGGACTAAGGGCAATGGGTGGAACCGGCTTGCACGGGCACTGCGCTAACTGAGGTTTAGTTGCGAAAGCTCCCCACCAAAACCGCAGTGAGTAAGCCACAGTAAGAATTGAACCAGCAACCAGAACCAGTAGGAATGCCCGTTGCCCACCTGCACTCAGCCAGGTGGCATCAGTGCCGGTAAGCCCGGCGGTAAGAGCTGCTTCTTTTCCTAAATAACCTAGCAGAGGTGGCAAACCTGCCATTGATGCGGTAGCTACCCCCGCCACCGCAGCTAACCACGGTTGGCGTTTGGCTAAACCAGAGAGTACCTGCAAGTCGCGGGTTCCGGTGAGTTTTTCTACCAGCCCGACAGTCATAAAGAGGGTGGATTTGAAGACTGAATGCGCAACTAAAAGGGCGATTCCCGCGGCGTAAAGAGTTGCGGAGCCAAAGGCTACGGCGGCAGAAATTAACCCCAGTTGCGAAACAGTCCCATAGGCAAGGACTAGTTTTAAGTCGGTTTGTCGCAGGGCACGGTATCCGCCCAGCACCATGGTGATCAGCCCAAAAACTACTACTGTGGCAGACCAACCGGGAATCAAACTAAACCCAGGGACCAGGCGGGCCAGCAGGTAGACGCCGGCTTTAACCATGGCCGCCGAGTGCAGGTAGGCGGAAACTGGGGTGGGTGCTGCCATGGCACCGGGAAGCCAAAAGTGGTTGGGAAAAAGCGCGGATTTTGAGGCGGCTCCGGCGAAGATGAGGAACGCTCCCACCAGGGTTTGGGTTGAGTCCAGGGGGTAACTGCCACTGGTCATGGCTTCTAAAAGGTTTGAAATGATGAAGTAGTTTTGGTGGGTTGAGTGGGGCATGGCCAGCATAATGAAGCCGGCGAACATGGCTAAAGACCCGGTGGAGGTAACGTGGATAGCTTGGCGGGCGGCGGCGCGAGCGGTGCGCCGATCGTAGTGGTGTCCGATTAAGAGGAAGCTGAGGATGGTGGTCATTTCCCAAAATAGGTAGACCATCATCAGGTGGTTGGCAGTTACCAGCCCGTACATGGCGGCGGCAAAACCGGCGAAAACCGCGTTGAAGCGGGGCAGTCCAGCAGCATTTTCAGGGAAGTAGCGGCTGGCATAGATCATTACCAGGGCGCCTATTCCGGTGACGATCAGGCTCATCAGCCATGCTAATCCGTCCAGGCGGAAGCTGAGGGTGAGGTTTAGACCGCTCACCCAGATTAGGTTTGTCTCTAGCGGGGTTTCGCTGAAGACTTGTGGAGTTTGCGCTAAAGTCCAGGCGAAGGTGGCAAGAAGTGGCAGGGGCAGGAGCAGCAGCGCATTGCGTTTTAATTTGCGGGTAATTAGCGGGGCAAAAGCGGCGGAAAGAAGTTGTAAGAGTAAGAGTAAAAGCACGTGTTGAGTTCCTTGGCCGTTCAGTTTCAGTTGCCGGTTTGTAGGGTGGCGCTGCTATTTAAAAGCTTGTTTTAAGCCTTTGCTGTTCTTATTCCAAGGTAACAGTTTGGCTGGGGTGCTGCCAGATTTGTTCGGGGGTTGGTGGCTCGGCTTTACCTCTTTCCCGGAAAGGGCGATAATTAGAGTCGGTTTATTGTCTTTCCAGGGTTTATTTGCTTTCCCAGGTTAGTTTTGTTTTCCAGGAGTCTTGGTTGAATCCCACTACTGTGCGTCTTGTGAGCCTGTTGCTGGCGTTGGTTTTTACGGGCATTGGGTTGGCGGCGTTTACGCGCGCCATCTTCGTGCTTGTTTCACGCGTGAAACAAGGTAAGCCGGAGCCGGGTCGTTTCACCCATCCGGGTACCCGCCTCAAGATGCTGCTGGGGAGTATGCTTTCCCACCGCGAGTTTAAAGGGCGTCCGGCTGTGCGAGTTGCGCACTGGCTGGTGATGTTGTCATTCCCAATTCTTTTCCTGACTTTACTGACTGGTTATGGGCAGCTTTTTAACCCGGCTTTTCAACTGCCATTGGCGCATTTCTACCCGCTGGAATGGCTGATTGAAGTTTTCGCTTGGGGCGGTTTACTTGGCATTTTGTGGCTGATTTTTGTCCGACTGCGGGCTGGTTACGGTTCGCTCAAGGAAACCGAGGGCGGTTCTCAGCGTGTTACCACCGGGTCTGAACCTAATCGCCCCCAGGGCTCAGTAGCTTCAAGATTCCTGGGATCAACCCGGTGGGAAGCAGTTTTTGTGGAAGCCATTATCGCGTTAGTTGTGCTGGCGGTAATTGGTTTGCGGGCATTAGAGTATGCTTTGGCTAAAACGGGGGCTACCGATGAAGCGGGGCAGGTGCTTTTTGCTTCCGAATACGCTACTTTTGCCCATTTTCCGCTAACTGGCTGGTTGGGCGAGTTGCTGGTGGGACTACCTGCCGGTAGTTTGTTAAGCGCCCTTTTTGTTTTGGCATTTGTGAAGATTGCCGTTTCGATGAGCTGGATGGCTGTAGTCGGGGTGGTCACGACTATGGGCGTAGCCTGGCACCGCTTCTTAGCAGTAGTTAACGTGTACGCGCGCCGCAATGCCGATGGTTCTAAGTCTTTAGGAGCTTTGCCGGAGCTTTTAGTTGAGGGCGTACCGGTACGTTCTGATGAAGACTTAGAGCAGCTTCCGGAAGATGCGGTGCTAGGTTTTGGGTCTGCTGCTGATTTAACTTGGAAAGCTCGTTTAGATTTTTCAACCTGCACTGAGTGTGGTCGCTGCCAGGAACTGTGCCCGGCGTGGAATACCGGTAAGCCGCTATCTCCAAAGCTACTCACGCTGTCTTTGCGCGACCACGTAGCCGCGGTGGAAACTACCTCTGTGTTGCCGGCTCCGGATGAAGAAACTGGGTTAGTGGATCCGGATTGGCCGCAGTCTGCGCATTCGTTTGACCTGTTGCAAGCCTTGCAGGCTTCTGGAAACACCGGTGAAAGTGGGGTTTCGTTAGTTTCGGCTCCGCTGGTGGGGGAAGTTATTTCTGAAGACGCGCTGTGGGATTGCACTACCTGTGGGGCGTGCGTAGATCAGTGTCCAGTGGATATTGAGCATGTGGATCATATTATTAACTTGCGTCGCCACCAGGTGCTGATGGAATCAGCGTTTCCTCGCGACTTGGCGAAGCCTTTCCGCTCTATGGAGACGAAGGGCAACCCGTATGGGCAGGCGGCTCGCAAGCGGCTGGACTGGGCGAAGAACCTGGATTTTGAAGTCCCGGTGATCGGCGAAGATATCGAGGACGCCACCGAACTGGATTGGGTTTTTTGGGTCGGTTGTGCTGGAGCTTTTGACGACAAGGCCAAGAAGACTACGGCAGCGATTGCGGAATTGCTGTGGCGTGCGGAAGTTCGCTTTGGCGTTTTGGGTTCAGCTGAGTCTTGTACCGGAGATCCGGCGCGCCGAGCAGGTAATGAGTTGCTGTTCCAGATGCTGGCTGAGCAGGCGATTTCTACATTAAATGAGGCTGCGGTTAAGCGAATTGTGGTTTCTTGTGCGCACTGTTTCAATACGATTGCCAATGAGTATCCTCAGCTGGGCGGGTCGTTTGAAGTTATCCACCACACGCAGTTGCTGAATCGGTTGGTGCGTGAGGGTAGGTTGCAGCTAGTTGCCCCCACTGAGGCAGAGCGGGTGAAAATTACTTTCCACGATCCGTGTTATTTGGGCCGTCACAACCAGATTTTTTCTCCGCCACGCGAACTATTAGGTGCTGACGCGGGGCTTGAGTTAGTTGAAATGCCGCGTTCTAAAGACCGCGCCCTCTGTTGTGGTGCGGGCGGGGCGCGCGCTTGGATGGAAGAAACTCGCGGGGAACGTATTGCGCAGGTGCGCGTTGATGAAGCAGCTGCCACGGGAGCTGCGGTAGTGGCTACGGGTTGCCCGTTCTGCACGCAGATGTTGTCTTCAACTAATGCTGAGGTGGAAGTAAAGGATGTTTCTTTGCTGATGCTTGAGGCCGTGCGCCGCGGTGACAATTCAGCTGCTAGCGCCGATTAGCCAGGCAAACGCGGATTAGTTACGCGGACTCAGATTATTTACGCGGACGCATCGGCGCCGTACTTTCTCTTAAAATCAGTTCTGTGGGGATAAGTTCTTCGTAATCATCGGCGATCATCCCAGTTTCGATTTGTTTGAGTGCCAGCTCAACTAGGGTGCGACCTGCTTTCGCGAAGTCTTGACGCACGGTAGTTAAGGGAACTGGCACAAACTCTCCCAGTTCAATGCCGTCAAAGCCAATCACTGAAACGTCTTCAGGAACTCGCAGGCCTGCTTCAAAGAGGGCGCGAATAACCCCAAAGGCAATTTCGTCGTTGGCGCACATTACGGCTGTTACCTGATTTTGGGCAGCGATTTTTTTACCGGCTTCGTAGCCTGACCGCGCACTCCAATCCCCTGCATAGGCGGGGTGGATTGGCAGTCCTGCGGTGGTCAGGGCTTTTTGCCATTCTTCTTCACGGATGAAAGCAGATTGCGAATTTTTTGGCCCGGTAACATGGGCAATTTGCTTGTGCCCTAGGTCTAAGAGATGTTGCATGGCGCTTCGCATGCCGGTGCGCTGGTCAGCGTTTACGGAAGGATATTTATGTGCCAAAGCACTGTCTGCAACAACAACTGGGAGGTCGGAAGGAAGGGCAAGTTTTTCTCCCGTTGACGTGCCTGCCTGCACGATGATCAAACCGTCGATTGCTTGTTCAGAAAGCCTACGGACCAGGTACTTTCCGTCATCACTTTCAGGTTCGTGGGTTTGCACCAGGGCAATGGTGTAGTCAGCTGCCAGGGCAGCTTCGACTACCCCACCGGTGGTTAGAGATTCACCGGTGCGTTCGATCTGCTGGGTTAGCACGCCCAAGACTCCGAATCTGCCTGAGCGCAGTGCCTGGGCAGCACGGTTTGGAGAGTAGCCCAGTTCCGCCATGGCAGCTAAAACTCGTTCTCTGGTGGCAGGACTAACTCTTTGCGCACCGGTGGAGATACGAGAAACTGTTTGTGAAGATACTCCTGCCAGTTTGGCTACATCTGCGATAGAGGGTCCCATCCGCATTGGACTGCGACGACGTTGTGGCATGATCGGTACTCTACCATTCTTACTTCGTTCTTTTTTACCTCATTAGAGCGTACGCTGACTAACTTCAATGACGTATTCTTTTTTGTTCTTTTCTTACTTTTATCGCATTTCTGAAAAAGAACCTAATCCGTTATCAAAACGTAATAGTTGAATTCTAGAAAATGTTTACGTAAACAAGTTAGCATGTTTACGTAAACATTGTGGAATCTGTGGCTGACTCCACAAAACCTACACACTCAAGAAATGAGGCTCAACGATGAGAAAAATCCGCAACTCCGTAGTTGCCCTAATCGCAGCCGCCAGCCTACTTTTGGCAGCCTGTGGGGGCAACGCCCAAAAAGCTGAAACCACTCCAGAAAAAGACGACATGACCCTCACCGTCTGGACCTGGGACCCCGCGTTCAACATCTACGCCATGCAAGAAGCTGAAAAAGTCTACCAAGAAACCCACCCCGGCTTTAAACTCAACATTGTTGAAACCCCATGGGATGACCTCCAAGCTAAACTGATCACCCTTGCTCAGTCTGGCCAGACCGACCAGCTACCCGACATCTTCCTCATGCAAAACTACGCATTCCAAAAGAATGCCATCAACTATCCCGAACTCTTCGCAGACCTCACCAACTCAGGCATTAACTACAAAGACTTCCCCGATTCAGTAGTTGCCTACTCTACCGTTGACGGAAAGAACTACGGCGTTCCTTTCGACTCTGGCACCGCCATCTTAGCGCTACGCACTGACGTGCTTGAACAGGCCGGCTTCACCGTTGCTGACTTCACCGACATTACCTGGAAAGAATTCATTGAAAAAGGCAAGGTTGTCAAAGAAAAGACCGGTCGTCCCATGCTTTCATCTATGGCTGGACAGTCCGACCTCATTAAAATCATGATTCAATCCGCTGGTTCTTCCCTATTCAACGAAAAGGGCGAACCTACTATCGCTGACAATGAAGTCCTGCTAAAGGCCGCACTGACCTACAAAGAACTAGTTGATACTGGCGTCCTCGTAGAAGTTAACTCCTGGGACGAATTCATCTCTTCTTTCGTAAACGACCAGGTTACGGGTGTACTTCAGGGCGCTTGGATTGCTGGCTCCATCCAAACTGCTGAAAACCAATCCGGAAAGTGGGCAGTTACCTCAATCCCAGCTCTGGATGATGTTAAGGGTGCTACCAACTACTCTGCTAACGGCGGATCTTCTTGGGTTGTCTCCAGCAACGCTAACACCGAACTGGCAACTGACTTCCTAAAGACTACTTTCGCTGGCTCAACCAAGTTCTACGACACTATCTTGCCTAAGTCCGGCGCAATTGCGAACTACATTCCAGCTGGCAAGTCCGATGTTTACAACGAAGGACAGAAGTTCTTCGGCAACCAGCCTATCTACGCCGACATTGTAAAGTTCGGCCAAAAGGTGCCTGCTGACAACACCGGTGTCTACTACTACGAAGGACTCTCTGCAGTGTCTGCTGCCCTTACCAAGATCGTGAAGGGTGAAGATCCAAAGGAAGCCCTTAAAGAAGCTCAACAAACCGTTGAGTTTGAAATGAAGTAGCCCGCAAAGCTCTCCCTGGCGAGGGCGCTGAAAACCTCCTCTCCCAGCGCCCTCGCTTCTCTCCCCGCCCCTGCTTAACTATTCTCACTTGCAGATCCACATCTGCAGTCACCTCTGCAAATAAAGTTTTCCTGACATACTTCTAAGGAGCTGACCGGTGACTAAAACACGTCGCTCATTAACGCAAGGTCAACGCCATAACTTAATCGGCTGGTGGTTCCTGCTTCCCGCTGCCACGTTGATCTTTGTCATGAACTTCTACCCCATGTTCAAGGCGTTCTTACTCTCTCTCCAAACGGGACGTGGCCGCCAACTGAACTATGCTGACCCGCTTTGGTCAAACTATGCGCGCCTATTCGAAGATGAAATCTTCCTACTCACCATGCGCAACACTTTCATCTACCTAATCATCCAGGTCCCCATCATGCTGGTTCTGGCTTTGATTCTGGCAGTCCTGTTAAACAATCCGAATCTGAAGTATAAAGGACTTTGGCGTACCGCCATTTTCCTCCCTTCTGCAGTGTCCCTAGTTTCCTACTCGCTGGTTTTCCGCACCATGTTCGCCACCGACGGTTTTGTCAACGATGCTTTACTCTCGGTAGGTTTACTTAGCGAACCCGTCAACTGGTTAGGGCAGACCCACACCGCTCAATTCGTTATCATTCTTGGTTTGCTGTGGCGTTGGACTGGCTTCAACATGATCTTCTTCCTCGCAGCCTTACAAAATATTGACCGCTCCAGCTTAGAAGCTGCCCGTTTAGATGGCGCAAATGCGTGGCAAACTTTCTGGTACGTAACAGTACCTCAGCTGAAACCCATGATTTTGCTAACGGCCATCATGTCCACTAATGGTACGCTGCAGCTCTTCGACGAATCCTGGAACCTCACTAAGGGCGGCCCGGCCTATACTTCGATGACAATGTCGCACTACCTCTATGAACTCTCTTTCTTAAAGAGCCCTAACTTCGGCTATGCAGCCGCTATTTCCTACGTGATTTTGATTCTGGTAGCAGTCCTTGCATTCATCCAAATGAAGGTTGGTGATAAGCGTGACTAAGAAATTCCGTGCCGCTCCGGCGTATATCTTCTTAACCATTACCGCCCTATTTTCCATCTTCCCCCTGTATTTCATGGCCGTTTCTGCCACGAATACTTCTCAGGAAGTATTAGGTTCGCGTCTGCTTCCCGGCACAAACCTAATCGAGAACTTCACCAAGCTGATTTCGCAACAAGATTTAGGTTCGGCTCTGTACCATTCGTCGGTGAACGCGATTTTGGCGACCTTCTTCTCTTTGCTGATTTGTTCGATTGCCGGATACGGCTTTGAAATCTACCATTCGCGGGGCAAGGATTTGCTGATGGCAATCCTCCTTCTAGCGATGATGATTCCTTTCGCCGCTACTATGATTCCCCTCTTCCAGCTTTTCGCAGCTAATGGTTTGATGAACTCTACGGCAGCTGTCATTTTGCCAACTATTGCAACTCCGTTCCTGATCTTGCTCTTTAGGCAGGCATCCCGTAACTTCCCGCATGAGATCTTAGAAGCTGCCCGTTTGGATGGACTCTCCGAAATTGCCATTTTTGTGCGGATTTACTTGCCTACCATGCGAGCCACCTACGCGGCAGCCGCGGTTATTACCTTCATGCAAGCGTGGAATAACTTCCTGTGGCCAAAGGTTATCCTTGTTGATTCCGCCTACCAAACAATGCCGATGCTGATTTCTAACTTCTCTTCCGGATACGTCACCGACTACGGAGCGTTAATGTTGGCGGTTTTGATTGCGTCTCTTCCCGCGATGATTATTTTCCTTGTCCTGCAGCGCGCGTTCGCTGAAGGTATTACAGGAGCAATCAAATGAGTTTCACACTTCAGTGGCTGTCCCAGCCGACAAAGATTCACGATCAGCGCTTGCCTGCCCACAGCGACCACCGCTGGTTCGCGAATTGGGAAGAATGCCAGCAGCAAGCGTCGAGTTTCGAGCACGATTTGAATGGCACTTGGGATTTTCGCTATTACCCCAGTCCGGCTTTTCTTCCCGAGGACGTTCCCCTAGCTTCATTAGCTGAGGAATCTACTTGGGAGTCAATCGTAGTGCCCGGGCACTTGCAGCTCCAAGGTTATGATCGAAACCGTTACACGAATACCCAGTATCCGTGGGATGGTTGGGAAGAACTTCAACCTGGCCAAGCCCCTGCACTACATAATCCAGTTGGCGTTTATCGGCGTACCTTTGAGTGCCCGCAGCAAGTTCATGCAGATTCCCAGATGCGTCTGCGTTTTGAAGGCGCTGAATCTGCTTTAGCAGTGTGGCTCAATGGAGAATGGGTGGGTTATTCAACTGACTCATTTACCCCTGCCGAGTTTGCGGTCACGGATCTGTTGGTTCCAGGTACTAATACGCTGCTCGCGGTTGTCTTTATGTGGCACGCTGGGTCTTGGTTGGAAGATCAGGATTTTTTCAGATTCTGTGGGCTGCATCGGCCGGTGTCGTTAATAGAAGTTCCTCAAAAACATGTGGAGCATTTGAAAACTGAGGTAGTTTTAGCTCCCGATTTCAGCTTTGCTGATGTCTTTGTCGATTTAACTGTAGCGGATCCAGCGGGTGTTTCCGCTCGATTAGAAGACCACTTAGGAAACTCTTTCGCGTTAGAGTATCAGCCTGAAACGCAGCGTTTTTACTGCCAGGTGGCGGCGCCACGCCTGTGGTCTGCTGAAGATCCTTACCTGTATCAGCTACTGGTATCGGTCTTTCATGCGGATGGAACGCTTAGCGAAGTTATCTGTGAAAAAGTGGGGATGCGCCGGTTTGAGATTGCTGCTGGGCTAATGCTGCTCAATGGGCGCAGGCTGGTTTTCAAGGGCGTTAACCGCCACGAGTTTGGCCCGGCGGGAAGAGTGGTTCCTAAAGCGCTAACTACCCAAGATTTACTGGCGTTAAAGGCTATTGGGGTGAATGCTGTGCGCACCAGCCACTATCCTAATTCTTCACATTTTTATGCTGAATGCGACCGATTAGGGTTGTATGTCATTGATGAGATGAACTTGGAAAGTCACGGCGAATGGGACCGTTTACGGTTAGAGAATCTTCCGCTTGAGCAGGCAGTTCCGGGTGATAATCCGATTTGGCTGCCAACTTTGCTTGATAGAGCTGAATCTATGTTGAAACGAGATTTGAATCATCCTTGTATCTTACTGTGGTCTTGTGGCAATGAGTCTTATGGCGGTTCTAATCTGCTTAAAGTTGCCGATTACTTCCGGAATGCTGACTCTCGTCCCGTGCACTATGAAGGTACTTTCTGGGATCCACGCTACCCAGAAACCACCGATGTTTTCTCTTCCATGTATGTGCCTGCAGCTGAGATCGAAGCATATCTTGCTACTCACCGCGATAAACCGTATATCGTTTGCGAATACGCGCACGCAATGGGCAACTCTTTTGGGGCTGTAGATAAGTATCTGGATTTGGCGCAGCGTGACCCTTTATTCCACGGGGGCTTCATTTGGGATTTTGCGGATCAGGCAGTCCTGGCTAAGAATGCGGCGCAAGAGACTTACTGGGCTTATGGTGGGGACAGTGGCGAAGCCCCACATGACGGGGAGTTTTGCGGGAACGGTATTTTCTTTGCGGATCATTCACCAACCCCGAAGGTACAAGAAGTCAAAGCTCTCTACGCGCCATTTAGAATCTCTGTAACGCAAGACTCTGTTCAGATTACCAATGACATGCTTTTCACGGCGTCCAGCAATTATTTATGTGGGGTTACGCTAGCAAAAAATGGGATCAAGATTGCGTCTGCTCAGTTAGTTACCGATATTCTTCCAGGTGAAACTGCCCATTATGCGCTGCCTACTGAAGTAGCAATCCCTGTTTTTGAAGTAGAGGAACCGGCAGCTGAATACACTTTAACTGTTTCCATTGCGGATTCAGTTGCACATGAGTGGGCGGAAGCCGGCACTGAAGTTGCTTTCGGACAGGCTACGTTCCGTTACTTGCCAACTGTTGCAGGCAAGGTTGAGCTTACGAAAGTCACTGTCCCTGGCTCAAGTGAAGCTTTAGAGTTAATCAAAGCATCAGCCACTGATGCTCCCAGCGACTTCTTGCAGTTGAAGGCCGTTAGGGGACCTTTAGATGCTGGCACTGCTGGTGCGCTGCGAGTGGTTGAAGGCGTCCACAATATTGGGGTGCACGGCCCCCAGTTCTCGATGCTATTTTCTAAGATTTACGGAGGGCCAGTTTCATATCGCTTTGGCGATGTGGGGCGCGGGCCAGATAGCGGACGCCAGCTTCTAGCGGTTCCTCCCCGTCCTTGTTTTTGGCATGCACAGACATCTAATGAGAAGGGCTGGAACTCAACTGCAGTTGACGGTCAGTGGTTGTTAGCTAGCCGTTACGCCACCGTCGCTTCTGCTACTGAAAATCCGCTTGTTTCATACGATGCACACCAGGCGACTATCCGCTACAGGTATGAGCTCCCCACTTCGCCGGTTTCACAGGCTGAGGTAGTTTATCAAGTAACTTCCTCTGGCCGAGTCGAAGTAACTTTAGAGGTCACGCCGGGAACTGGTTTAACGGATATGCCTGAGTTTGGAATGCTTTTAGCTGCTCCAGCGGATTTGCAGAGGCTGCATTGGTACGGCGATGGCCCGGATGAATGCTACGTTGATCGTCGTAATGGCGCTCGTTTGGGGATCTTTACGGACTCGGTCCAACGGCAACATACCGCGTATTTGCGCCCACAAGAATCTGGAAACCGCACTGGTGTCCGTTGGGTCGAGGTCTTGGATGAGGATGGCTCTGGGCTTCGCTTTGACTCTTGCGCCAGCTTGTTTGGGATGGAGTTTTCAGCGCAACCGTGGAGTCCTTTTGAAGTTGAGAATGCCCGCCATGATTTTGAGCTCCCGCAAAGTACCTACACTTGGTTGCGGCCGGCGTTGATGCGGCGCGGAGTGGGCGGTGATAACTCGTGGGGAGCGCGTACTCATCCAGAGTACTGTCTCCCGGCAGGTGTTCCGCTACGATTCACCTTCGCGTTCCAAGGAGTTCTCAGTAAATAGCTCATTTCGCACGGGAAACGGCTTTCGTATGCGAAATGGGCACCCAAACCCTCCAAATTCGCACGGGAAACGGCTTTCGTATGCGAAATGAGCGCCCAAACCCTCCAAATTCGCACGGGAAACGCGTTTCCCGTGCGAATTGAGGAATAATCTTATTCAGCGATTAGGAAACCGTCCTCGTCAAGGATGACTCCGGAAGTTGTCTTTGCTAAGAGCAGCGCAATCTTATCGACTTCAGCGCGCACCCGCGAGCGTTCCAAACGTAGCGAACGGCTCATTCCTAAACCAGTATCTGTTCCCGATTGCGCGGTGAAACTACTGTAGGGGCCCTGCCCTTCGGGAATCCACGTGATTGTGTATTCTACGGCGGTTCCTCCCGGCCACGGCTGATGTCGCACAGCCATCGGCAGATATTGATTCACCTTGGCAACAGCTACTTCTACCTGCGAACGGTTACCTGCCGAAGCCCGCATTGCGTACGGCTGGTAATCCAATAACCCCTGGTGTGCCTTTGCGTCAGCCGACTCAGTAATATCCGCAATCGATTCAACTTCGTCTTCAGGGATTTCTTTCGCCAATTCCAGTTCTTCACGAGTCGCCAGCAAAGGCGCTACCCCAGTTTCATTCCCGAGGGCGCTGGTCAAAACTAAATCCGGGAAATAACCTTTCAAAAGTGCCGACAAGTCAGCTTCATCCAACCAACGTGGGGCGTAAACCCGCAGGTTCACCGCACTTTCCGGGTCTGGTTCAAGAGGTAGCTGCACTTGGCCAGGATTAACTTCTGTAGCAACGCGTACTGCCCCGGCAAGCCTTTTAGCCATTCGCAATACGGCGTTCAAAGCTCCCAGCTCCGCTCCGGCAGGCTGGAGGTTTCCAAAATGAGCTTCCCAAATATTAACGACCCCGGGGATTACCGGACCAGCTAAAGCACGTTCTGGGGTAACCTCTAGAATCCAAATCTGCTGGTATTCGGGGCGAATCTGTAATGCTACAGCATCTGAAGGGTCGATTTTGAAAGGGCCGCGCAGTTTGGCGCCCTCGAAAAGGAAAAGCTCTCCGGGACCAACCCAGCGCGCCTGCTCCCAAATAGAAACTGCTAAAGCTTCTAACTCGCGCGGATCAACTTCGGTATCAAGCAAAAGCAGATGGTTTTCTACCGCAATCTGCGGATCAAAAGGTTTCGCATCTTCCCAGCGAACTTGGAATAGTTCTGCAGCTGCCACCACGTCAGCAGCTTGTAAAGCACCTGCTTGAGTGACGGTCAGGACCGGGTCTGCATAAAACTGTTCGCCAAATAAGCTGGCATGTAAAACCGTTGAAGTAATCGTTTCTTCAGCGGTTTCACCGGCTTGAATAAACTCTTCCGGCGGGTTGCTAAACTGGGTGCCTCGCAGCTGTTCAAGCGTTTCTTGCCGCTGCGCTTGCAAGTCAGCTAAGCGTTCAGCAATAGATTGCCGCTGGGTAGGCGTAGTCTTCTTCGAAACGGATTCAGGCATAGTCTACTTCTTTAAAAAGCGGCTGTCACAGGCGTTGTACAGAGTTACCGTCAGCAGATTCCGCTACGTAAACTCGGTGGAAGTTCAGGTGGGAACGTGAAGCGGTTGGCCCTCGCTGGCCTTGGTAGCGTGAGCCCATTGCCCCCGAACCATAAGGGTTTTCTGCGTCAGAGGACAGCTGGAAGAAGCACAACTGGCCAATCTTCATACCTGGGTAGAGCAAAATCGGCATAGTAGCGGTGTTAGAAAGTTCTAAGGTGACGTGCCCGGTGAACCCGGGGTCAATGAAACCAGCGGTCGAGTGCGTAAGCAATCCCAGGCGACCTAAGGAGGATTTACCTTCTAAACGGGCGGCGATGCCGTTACCTAAAGTGACTTTTTCATAGGTGGCCCCCAGAACAAATTCACCGGGGTGAAGTACGAACGGACGATCGCCGGTGTCTACTAAGGAAGTCAAATCGCTCTGATCGGCGGCTGGGTCAATCACGGAATACTTGTGATTGTTAAAAAGGCGGAAGTAACGGTCTAAACGCACGTCAATACTGGCTGGCTGAATCATTTGTGGATCCCACGGATCCAAACCGATCTGACCATTTTCCAGATGGGCTAAAATATCGCGATCACTTAATAGCATAGTTATTCTTCCCGAAGTTCTATGAGTTTAGGTGTCAGCTGGGATATTCCCCGCATGTCCTCTTCGTCAGATTTGCCAGTTATGAATAGGATAGCAGTCTGCTGAAGGTCAGTTAAAGGGATTCCAACCGGTGGTAAGCCCGTTAAGACTTCTTTTTGCGGAGGGAGAAAAGTTTCCTTGGAAGGAATACTAAGACGAAAAGGGTGAAACTTGACGATACTAATAGGAATAAACCACCCCCGACTCTAATTGGGTTGTAGTTGAAAAAAGCCGGGCTGTTTAACTGCGGATTGTCTTTATTGTAGTTAATAGACACGTAGTCACCCCGCTCGGGGCAGGTGAATCCGAACTTATATTTTGGTCCCTCTACAGGCCCAGTGTAGGTTTTCCAACCAAGTGTGAACTCGTACTGCAAATTGCAGGTATAGTGTCGTGAACGCCCGGTATGGTTGTAATGAGTTTTTGCTTCAGTAACAACTGCGTTAGTTGTCTCTGTCATGGAGGTAAAACTTTGGTAGATTGCCTTGCCACCAGAAAAATAAATCCACGCCGATGATCCACCAATCATAGCTATCATTGCCAAGATCATCGCAAAGCGCCAAAGCTTAATCTTTTTATCTTCCACAGTATTCCCCATCGTAGTATCGCTACCAGATTATATCTAAAGCCATCTGCTTACTGGCGCTGGGAATTATTTTACTGTGTTTCCATGAAGACTTAATGACTTTGAAGTCACAGTTATGAAAACTACCAGAGAGCAGACGCTACTCTTTCCCTTCAGCAATCTTTGCCCGGTCCAGCCCGGTAGATCCTTCTTGATATGCAAAAAAGTGCAGGTTGGATCCTGAGACAGAAGCTTTTTCACCGGGGGCGGGAACTTGTTTCACAATCACCCAAGTTGCCGGTTTACGAGTGTACCAGCCGGACTCTGCCCCCAAGAAGTCACCGGTTCCTTGCGCCGTGAACTCAAACTTTTGGAAGCCTGCCTTAGAAAGCACCTCTTCTGCTTCGACAATGGTCATCCAGCGCACGTCTGGAACAGTTAGTTTGTCAGCTTCTACTTGTTCGTTAGTCTGTTGCACCCAAAATAGGATACCCAGAGCTACTACCGCCGATAGAGCCATCAGCACATAGTCCGCCCAGTCAGTTTCTTTGAGGCGCTTCAGCATATTTTCCTAACCTCTTTATAAAAGTAGCTGCAAAAAGTATTTTTTAATAGCTTAATGCTTCCCTTACGCTACGGCTATTTGCTGTCTAAACTCTGAACAGCCGCATAGAAATCTTCTCTGCGCGCGTAGCGCATAGTCTTAGCTTGTAGGTTCAGATTCATTCAGGTGTTTCGTTTCCGCCCGGTTAGCTACGCCAGCGCGCAAGTCCTCCCAGAGGCGCGCAAACCTAATCAACTCAGCTTCATCTTTCCCGAAAACGCTTACCTGCATCCCGATCGGGACTCCGTCTGCTGACAGTCCTGCGGGCAAACTAACTGCCGGAGCGCCAGTCACATTCGCCAGCCCCGTAAACGCCGCCATTGGAATAGAACGCAGTAATCCCGTCAACGCCCCGCAGTTGCCCAGGGGAGCTTCTTCCCCGGGGACGCACGCTAGAGTGGGACTAATCAATACGTCATAAGCAGCGTACTTGCGCGGCAGCTTTTGTGCTAACTGAGCACCTTTGGCTTCCGCCCTCGCTAATAGTCTGGAACTTACCAACTTGCCTACCTGCACGCTCTGCCGCGTACGTTTTTCTAACCTCTGGGGGTTTTCGACGCGGCGGCTTTCTGCAGCCAGGGCGGCAAAAAACTGCGGGAAGAAACTGCTGCGTGCGTCCGGCCAGCTCCCGATATCAACTACCTGGTGGCCTGCCGCTTCCAGGTTTGTTTTCACCTTCTCTAAAACGGCTTTTACTTCGGGGTCAAGTTTGATCAGAAAAGAAAATGGAGTGACGCACCAACCGATCCGCAGTTTACGGTTTCCACTCTCGCTTTGATAGGCGCTTTGCAATGGTTGTTCCCATGCAGGAGCCCGGTAGCGGTCGCCGCTGGTGGCCCCGGAAATAACGTCATAAAGCAGTGCTGTATCGGCAACTGTGCGCGTCAGTACGCCGATCACCCCCAGCGCACCCCACAGGTCGGTTTCTGGGGCGGCGGAAACGCGTCCCCTGACTGGTTTTAAACCTACTAACCCGCAAGCTGCTGCGGGAATGCGAATTGATCCGCCCCCGTCGCCGCCCACTGCAGCCGGCACGATTCCTCCGGCAACAACTGCAGCGGATCCGCCGGAGCTTCCCCCGGTGGTTCTACCGGGAGCTACCGGGTTGGTGACGCTCCCCCAATGCGGTGATTCGGTGAAGGGGAACTGTCCGAACTCTGGCATGCGGGTGGTGCCGATGATTAACGCTCCCGCAGCAATTAGTTTGCGGACTACTTCACTGTGGGCAGTTGCCGCCGTGGTTTGTGCCTGCCCTCCGTAGGTGGTGGGAAGCCCGGCAATAGCATTTTCAGCTTTAATCGCTACCGGGACGCCTGCCAGGGGAAGCTGGCGCAGTTCCTGGGCGCTGAGCGCGTCCAGCGCCTTAGCTTGGGTGCGTGCCAGCTCGGCGGTGACCACTTCGAAGGCGTTAAACGGGTTATTTTTTGCTCTTTCGAGGGCGGCTTCAGCGCTTTGCCTGGCAGTTAAAGCCCCAGAGTGGATTAGGGCTACGGTTTCGCTAACTGACAGCTCAGCAAGATTTTGCGGGTGCGTTTCCATAGCGTTAGTTTAAACGGTGAAAGAGCTATTTGGGGGAAGTAAGTTTAAAAAAGCGCCCTCGGAACAAATCCGAGGGCACTGTTACTGTGTTTTAGAGCGGGTGACGGGAATCGAACCCGCCTCTACAGCTTGGGAAGCTGTCATTCTACCGATGAACTACACCCGCAGAAGTGGATAACCACAACAGATAAATCATACCCTGCTGACGTGTCTGCTTCAACATGACAAAATAGTGGCATGACTGAATCTAAACGCCCAGTGGTGGCTGCCGCGATTTTCGACCCGGCTTGTAGTGAACCAACTATCCTTTGTGCGCAGCGAGCTTACCCAGCTGCTTTGCGGGGGAAATGGGAGTTGCCTGGTGGTAAGGCTGAAGCTGGGGAAACCTTTGCAGAAGCTTTAGTGCGTGAGATTTCTGAAGAGCTCTCTGCCCAGATTGAGTTGCAGCAGGCGGTTTTGAATCCAGATACTGCTGATGGCGCGTGGCCTATTTTACAAGGGCGGGTAATGTACGTGTGGTTAGCATCGTTGCGGACCGGCAGTGCGGCGCCGCAGGCGTTAGCTGATCATTTGCAGTTGCGTTGGTGTGTTGCTTCGGAGGCTGCGAAGTTAGATTGGCTTGCGCCGAATATTCCGATTATGCAAAAGGCTTTCGCGCTTTTAGCGCAGCAGACGCAGGATTTGGGTGGGGTTAACAAACACCAGAGATTATGACATTTTGTCGGCAACGTGTCATAATACCCCTATGCCTAAAATTGTTGGTGTAACCATTGATGAACACCGCGAACTAACTCGCCAAGCGCTTTTCACTGCGCTTTCGAATCTCTTGAAAGAACAGAGCTTCGAAACTATCACTATGGCGCAGATTTCTAGACGCGCTGGCGTTGGTCGCACCGCGGTTTATAACCATTTTGCGGATAAGGAAACTCTGCTTCTTGAGCTGATGAGCGCCACTACCCAGCAGTTTACGAAGATTCTGTCAGAGGCGTTAGAGGTTGTGGATGACCCTTTGCAGAAGCTACGGATTTACATTCGTTCGCAGTTGGAGTTGAAACATCATTACCATTTGGGTGAAGGCTTGAATCTGCGGTCTTTGGCAGCTGGTCGGGATACTTCAAAACTGCGCGAGCATGCGCGGATTTTGGATCACATCTTGACGCATTTGTTGCAGTTGGCGCATCATGCGGGTGAGATTCAGCCCCCTTCTCCGCAGACTAACTCTTTAATTCAGGCTTGCATTTCCGGGCAGGTTGTTCCGCACCAGCCGATGCAAAAGGCTAGGGTTATTGGGGAAACTGAGGCTTTTATTTTGCGGGCTTTGGGAGCGAACGAGCAGGCATTGCGCAATATTGATCCGCGGGTGGCTGAGCTGAAGTTTATCTTTTCTGACGAGGACGCTGATCCAGCCGCTGAGACCAGTTCGGGGGATACTACTTACCTGCGTTGCCCTGTGCACGTTTCGTAAGTTTAGTTTTCTACTGGGTTTGGTGGCATTTTCCGAGGGCGCTCGGTAACCTCTAGATTCTTTAAAACCGGTTTCGTTCCCGCTTTCTAATGCGGGAACGCCAACTCCCACATCGTTGCGGAAGCTGACAAAGCAAACAAATCAGCTGGTAAAACTTATGGGGGGCAGTTCGTGAACTGCCCCCCATAAGTTTTTGTAGCGTTTACAGATTATTCAGCTGCTTCGCCTTCAGCAATTTCCTTGCGTACCTGGTCCATGTCCAGTGCCTTGATCTGCGTGATCAGGTCGTCCAGGTCGCCGCCTTGCAGTACGCCAGAGTGGCGGAACAGGGCAATGCCGTCGCGGAATGCCATCAGGGTTGGGATGGACTGAATCTGTGCAGCTGCGGCCATCTGCTGTTCAGCTTCGGTGTCTACCTTGCCGAAGACTACGTCAGGGTGACGTTCGGAAGCTGCTTCGAAGATTGGGCCGAACATACGGCATGGGCCACACCAAGCTGCCCAGAAGTCAACCAGTACGATGCCTTCCTTTTCAACGGTTTCACCGAAGGATTCGTAAGTAAAATCTACAGTTGCCATTGTTTTCCTTTATGGATAGTAGTGATTGTATAAGTTTAGTTTAGTCTAGTTTTGCTTTTACTGCCCGATAAGACGGCGCCCTTCGAAAGCTCTACCCAGTGTGATTTCATCCGCATACTCTAAATCTCCCCCGACGGGAAGCCCTAAAGCCAGGCGAGAAGCCGGTACGGCAATGGTTTCTAGGGTGCGCGCTAAGTAGCTGGCAGTTGCTTCGCCTTCAATATTTGGATCGGTGGCGATAATAACTTCTTTTACGCCGGTAAGGCGTCCAAATAGTTGCCGCATCCGTAGTTGGTCGGGGCCAATACCTTTCATTGGATCGATCGCTCCCCCCAAGACATGGTAGAGCCCGCGATATGAGCCAGTTCGCTCAATCACTTCGATGTCTTTGGCTTCTTCAACGACGCAGATTAGGCTTTGGTCGCGACGCGGATCTGCGCAGATGCGACACTTTTCAGTTTCAGCGATATTTCCGCATGATTCACAAAAGCGCACTTTTTCTTTAACTGCTTTTAGGGCGTTTGCCAGTCGCATCACGTCAGCAGGATCTGCCCCCAGGATGTGGAATGCGATGCGTAATGCAGATTTTGGACCTACGCCTGGTAGAGCTCCCAGTTCGTCAATCAGGTCTTGTACTGCACCTTCGTACATTATTCGCCTTCCCTAAGTTCATTGATGACAACTGCACCGAAAATCTTCTGAACTACGGGGATTCCGACTTCTACGCCCTGACCCGCATCATCGTCTGAGAGACTTGCTCCCTGCGTTTCATCATCCCATTCGGGTTCAACTGCCGGGGCAGTTGCCGCCCTGGAAATAGAAGCGGTTACCGTTGGTTCAGCAGCTCCGGTCCCATATTCTTGGGCACTGTAGCTGGGTTCTGGTTGGTAGCTCGGTTCAACCTGGTAAGTAGGTTCCGGCTGGTAAGCCGGTTCGGGCTGATACACAGGGTCAGCTTGGTAGCTTGGTCCAGGTTCACTTGCTGG
>JAUNKY010000001.1:102802-129370 GCA_030532515.1 Actinomycetaceae bacterium | reverse complement strand
GACAAGACTGGGACTAAACCACCCCCAGCAACACAATTTGTCGTATAACCCGCGTGTTTAAATGCGTTTTTAAATTGGGACGAGTATTTACCGGGGCTAGTCTAAATCGTTGCGATCCAGCTGATCGACGGCGTTAACTTCTGGAATCGTAGCAATTGAGTTAATTAATTCTGTCTGCGGATGCGGACCTTCAAACTTCATGACGACACGCGTTCCGGTACCTTGTTCAGTATCGATTTGCGAAGTTGAAGTTACGGTAGCCTTATATCCTTGTGACGAGGCGACTGAGAGGATACGCCGCATCACGCCATGCCCGGACTCGTATTCAATCACAGTGCGCAGATTGTTGTTGATGCTGGGCAGGCGATTAAGCAGCGGACCGACTACGAAAACCGATAGGTAGTGCAGGATTAACGCGAAAAGTGCCAGATGGAACATGCCAGCGCCGCAGGCTACTCCCAGGGCGGCAGAAAGCCAGACGGTGGCGGCGGTGGTGAGCCCGCGGACCACATCGTTGTTAACGAAGATGACTCCGGCGCCGATGAAACCGATGCCAGAGACGATCTGCGCGGCGATACGCGAAGGATCTGTGGACATGGTGGCACTTTCTAGATGCCCAAAACCATAGGCTGAGACGAGGGTGAAAAGACAGGCGCCTACCCCCACTAAGACGTGTGTTTTTACGCCGGCATTTTTGTGGTGAATGTGGCGTTCTACGCCTAGTAAAGAACAGAGGATAAAACAGGCAGTTAAAGAGATGAACTGTTGTGTTACCGGGGAAAGCTCAGCGAAACCAAACATCAGAAAGTCCTCAAAAATTGCGTAAAATACAGTTCGCGTGAAAGAGAAATTGGGTGCATACAAGAGTACGGCATGCGGATCAAACTACTTAAAACGCGGAATGGTTTTAAAAGCATGGTACGCCTTGGAATACACTGAAGAGCTAATTTAGGTCGGCTTTTGTGTATTTCTGCTCTTCCCCATGTTGCGGATCTCTATTTTCTCCAAAGGTACGTGCTTGTGTTCTGCCGACTTTAACCAAAGGTACGTGCTTGTGTTTTTCCGGCTGTAACCAAAGGTACGTGCTTGCAATTTTGGGGTGGGACAACTTGGTCGGATCGTGATGGGAGAAAACGTTCTAAAAATCCCGAGGGCGCCAACCAACCCCCACAAACCCCCAGAATGTAAAAGAAAACACTCTTTACAGCGGAAAATATCTAGCAGGTTATTTATGAAGTCGGTATCATGAAATAAATCCCTATAATGTAAGGAAAAAATATGTCTGAACAGAACCCTTGGGAAACTCCACGTCCTGAAGGCGACGCTCCAGTAGCACCACAGCCACAGTTTGACGAATTTGGAAACCCAATTGCACCACAGCCACAAGCGGCTCCTGCAGTTGAGGAAACCGCAGTTTTCCCTGCTCCGCAAGCAATGGAAGCTCCAGCAGCTCCAGTTGTTGAACAACCTGCATTTGAAGCTCCAGCAGCTCCAGTATTCGAACAACCTGCTTTTGAACAGCCAGCTGCCCCAGCTCCTTTTGAACAGCCAGCTGCCCCAATGCAGCCACAGTACGGTGCATACGCTCAGCCACAGCAGCCAGCAGGCTTTGAACAGCCAGCTGCCCCATATGCAGCAGCTGCATCCGCCGCTGCAGCTGCCAGCGCTGCAATGCCAGGCCAGCCACCATACGGTGCTCCAATCCAGCAGCCAGGAGGATTCCCAGGCCAGCCAGGGGTTGCAGCACCTGCCCTGCCAGGCCGCGGCAAGTCAATCACCATGATCGTTTTGGGTCTGGTAATGATGTTCATTCTGGCTCCTATCTCTTTCTTCACCGGTATCGCTATTGGCGCAACCCAGAATGCCGGCAAGTTCATCTCCAACGAAGTTGTAGTAGAGAACTTCCCAGTGGTTAACGTAAGCGTCTCCGGTCCAAACGCTGACGTCGCTATCTGTGGTTTGATTGGCGAAAACGGCATTGTGGACCTGTACCCTAACGGAAACGGACAGTTCGTCAACGATAACGTTCCACGCGGTACCTACGAAGTAGCTTGCGATAACGTAACCAGCGAAGACACCGTAATTGCTGTCTCTGGAGATGACGCAGTTCGCCTTTTCGCAAACGGTGCTTCTTTGACCGGCTTAATCATCTCCCTCGTGCTTGGCTTGGTCGGCTTCATCCTGCTGATCGTTGGCATCGTTAAGCTAGTGAAGGTAAACAAGCAACGTAAGCTGGCAGCTAACCCATACGGTTGGTGAAATAACGCCCGCCACTAGTTAAAGCAATATTTAAGATTCCCACCTCGACCTGAGGTGGGAATCTTTTTATGAACCAACCCAGTCGCCCCACCAAAGGTACGTGCTTACTGAACCAGCGGCAACAAAACCCAGAAAGTCACGGTACGCGCACGCAAAAATGGCAACAAAACAGCCCAACGCGGACGAAAAATAAGTCGTTACCGGCAAATTGCTATCATTAACAGCAAGGTACGTCATTGGTGAAAAGAAGAAAGCAACTCAATGAAAATCACGCAAAGCCCCCTGGGACCCATCGCCGAAAAAGGCAACCACGTACGCAGCTTCCACGGAAAAACCGAAATCGATCCATGGAACTGGCTAGACGTAAAACCAGAAGACGCGAACTATGAAACTGTACAGCAGCTAGTCGCCCTCGAAAATGAACACGCAAATGCGGTAATCGAACCAACCCGCCCAATTCGCGAAAAAATTGTCGCAGAAATCCGCAGCTACACGGAAGAAACCGATGTGAGCGCGCCCGTTAAAAATGGCGACTACTGGTACTTCACGCGAACCTTTGAAGGCATCGACTACCCACTTTTCGCGCGTGTGAAAAGCAATGACGTACCTTCGCTCGACGCCTTCAGCACCCATCCAAACGAAGAAACCATCCTCAACCAAGCGCAACGTGCCGAAGGAAAAGTCTTCTACAACGTCACCAACCAAACCATCGATACGGAAAATAACCGTTTCATCTGGGCGGAAGATACTACTGGCGGCGAACTTTTCGACCTGTACGTGATGGACTTAGAAACCAAAGAAATCATTGATAGCGCCGTCAAGGAAGTTGCCTACTCGGTAGCGGCAGTGGGGGACGACATTTATTACACCCGCGTTGATGATGCGTGGCGATCTTTCCAAATCTGGGTACACCGCATCGGAACCGACGCCAGCGAAGACCAGCTGGTTCTAGAAGAACCAGACGAAAAGTTTGAAATCACCGTGACCAAATCCCGCGACGGAGGATGGATAATCATCAGCGCCTGGGCAACCCTCAGCACCCGTCACTGGCTCATCCCCGCCGACGGACAACGTCACCAGCCACGCATGTTCGCAACCCCCGCAGAAGGTTTCCGCTACAACATCGAACCTGCCGGAGACCACATTCTGGTAGCCCACAACCGCCTATCACAAGACGAATCCCTAGCCTTGGTTCCTGCTCCAAGTATCGAAAAATTCGAAGGTACGTCCTTAGAAAAACCACTCTGCCCAGTAGAAACCTGGGTTGAAAACTGGCCACTAGTTGCTAACGAACGTCTTCTGGAAGTTCACGCGTTTGCGAGCTTCGTAGCGTTTGGTATGCGCGCAAACGGACAGACAGCAATTCGAATTTGGAAACGAGTCGACGGGCAGAAAACCGGCGGAAAACTTGGGCAAAGCGGCAATGACGTACCTTTGGATGAAAAGCAGCTCAGAGAAATCTACGGAGAAGCCGAAGACATATCTTGGCCACTTGAAGTTCGCGTTCTGGAAATCGGTTCAAACCCAGACTGGGAAAGCAACAGCCTGCGTTTCACCGTGGAATCATTCGCCCAGCCGGTGATTTCTGCCGACTACCAGGTGAACCGCACCGCAGATAACGCCGACTTGGCAGCTGAAAACCAGTCCACGCAAACTGCCGAGGACGCCAATATCACTGTGATTAAAGAACTGAAGGTCCCTGGATTCAACCCAAGCGAATACAAAACCAAGCTCGAATGGGTTGAAGCGCGCGACGGCGTGAAAATCCCCGTCTCAATGGTTTACCGAGCAGACAGTGAACCAAATGGCACCAACGCAGGCCTCATCTACGGATATGGCTCATATGAAGTAAGCCTTGACCCCTGGTTCTCAGTTAACCGACTGAGCCTATTAAACCGCGGAGTCGTCTATGCCATGGCACATATTCGTGGCGGCGGAGAACTGGGTCGAAACTGGTACGAACAGGGTAAGTTCGCTGTAAAAACCAATACGTTCAATGACTTTGTCGACGTTTCAAAGTGGCTAATTGCAAGCGGATGGGTAGCTTCCGGACGCCTAGCTGCCCAAGGCGGTTCTGCCGGTGGGCTCTTAATGGGAGCAGTTGCAAACCAGGCGCCCGAACTGTACGCAGTAGTGAATGCACAAGTCCCATTCGTTGACGCGCTAAACACCATTTTGGACCCCACTAAGCCACTTACCGCCGGAGAATGGGACGAATGGGGGAATCCCATTGAAAGCCCCGAAATCTTCGAAGTCATGCGCTCATACAGCCCATACGACAACGTGAAAGCAACCACGTACCCAACCATCGTGGCCGAAACCAGCCTAAATGACATCCGCGTCTCTTACGTTGAGCCACTCAAATGGGTACAACGCCTCCGTGACGTAAGCGAAGTCGCAGAAGTGAACCCGGTAATTTGCTTAATCGAAGAAGTCGCTGGACATGCGGGCGGCTCAGGGCGCTCAAAGAAATGGGACGAATACGCGCGTTCAGTAGCGTATATCCTCCACAAACTGGGAATTAACGAATAAAAAAAGGGGTTAGTAGCAAGGTACGTGCTTGCTACTAACCCCTAAACACGTACATTAACTGCTTCTAAAATCCCAAGCACGTACCTTTGGAAAATTCGTATAACCAGGCCACGCAAAGACAAACCCCCGGAAAGATCAAGTGAAAACTTGAACCTACCGGGGGCGTCCTCGGAAAAATAAAACTAAGCAGAAGCCTTGCCGTACAAATCGTCACCAACTAGCTTCGCGCCAACTGCAGCCAAACCAGACAACCACAGAGCCTGCTTAGTGTGCGCCAGGCGGCGTCCTTCAGCCCGTTTACGCTCACCACGACGGAAAATAAACTTCTCCAACGCTACCGTAGCGCCAACAGACGCAGCCAAAACAGTGCCAGCTACAAGCAACTGACGTTCCTTTGACCAATCAGAAGCTACCTTGTCAGCAGCAGCCTCCAAACGAGCAGTCTGTTCGCCAGAGGCATCCAAATGCAGCTCGTGCAACAGAACCCCAGTAAATAACGCCGATTTACCCAAAAAACGCATCTTCTTACTGCGGCAGAAATCAGGCATCGCATACCAAGCGAAAGTTGCTCCAGTCCAAACCAGCGAGTAAGAAACCTTCGGATTCTTCTCAGACCAAGCGTGCGCGGAAGCTAAAGCCACCTGTCCGCTTTCAAGAACACTAGACATAATCACTCCAAAACTATTCAAAAGCCAAAGTAGACAAGCGATCGAAAACTCGAGCGCCATCCATGCGTAACCCATCATGCTGAAACTCATTCGTCACCCACGTGCGAACTTTCGCCAACTCAGCGGTGTGCAAAGAAAGCTCAGTAGGAACGAACATGTCTTCAAAATAAACAGCAGCTGCAGCTGGAACCTCAGAAGCCGCCAGCATACTTTCATCGTACAACACAGGCCAATCAGTTTCCTGAGCAAGCAAATGCGCAGTTTCCTTCAAAGGCTGAAGCGCAAAATCCTCATCAAACAACCACGGATAAATATGCTCACCAGTCAAATAGATCGGAGTAGAAAGATCCTTCGGATCCGGGTTAGCAGCAAACCCCTCTGGAATCCGTGAACCAACCTGCTCCAACAGACGCCAAGCCCCCCAAGCAGTTGGCTGACCAGCTACTTCTTTAACCGCGCCAGCATAAATCGTTTCATGCATCAGAGCATACAGCGGCGAATCACCCATTGAAACCTGGCGATAAACAGAATCCAAGAACTGCTTGTTCAAACGCTTTTCGCCCTTAACTGTAGAGAAAGGACCCTCGAAAAAGTAATGTAACTGATCAAAGCCGGAGTCTCCCCCAAGGCCCAACCCCAACATACGTAGGCGTCCAGGAGAAAGTACTTCTCCATTAGGTAGCTTCTCTTCGTGGTTTTGCAAATGGAAAATCACATCGCGAAGAGTCTGTTCATCTTGCTTAAAACGCGAAAAATACACTTGGTTACGCTTTTGCGTCGCAAGGTACGTCCTTGTGTAAATCTCATCAATACTAGTTAAACCAGGTAAACCGCCGGTGAAGAAAACAGCTTCTAAAGCTTCAGGATGCAGCGAAAGGTACGTGGTATTAATAAACCCACCGTAAGACTGCCCTAAACTAGACCATTTCTTACTGCCGTTCAATCGCTCGCGGACAACTTCAGCGTCGCGCACAATGGAATCCGCACGGAAGAACTTCAAATAGCGAGCGGTTTCTTGAGCGGTTTCGAAAACTGACAACGTACCTTCGTCAAGGCGTGTCGAAAGACCCGTACCACGCTGATCAAGTAACAAGACACGGTACTTCTTCAGAGCCTCACCAATCCAGCCACTCCGGTAATCTCCCGGACGCGGACCTCGCCCACCTGGGCCACCTTGCATAAAAATCAAAGCAGGCTTCGATAAATCACCAACTTGGCCGTCGCAGATTTCACGAACAAATACAGTGATTTGTTGACCATCTGGGTCATTATGATCCAAAGGTACGTCAATGAAATGATCAGCAACCTGATAACCATGAACCCTGTAGGTATTCATCGACTTAACTCCTCTATTCGATTGAGAAATGGTGAGATTGGGGCCAGGAAATAGCTCAGTTAACCTGCCTTTTTTGGGTGAGGACGTACCTTTGGAATAAATGGAAGCAGAGAATGAAAATAAGTCGATTTCAGTCTGCGAATCCGGCGAAATTTCACGCAAGGACGTACCTTCGGATGGATCTGTGTAAGCACGTACCTTTGAAGCTTTAAATCCAGGGCCTGTCTGTGCGGGAACTCCATCGCGATAAGCAGTCGCAGCAGCGCGAGCTTTCTCATCGACAAACTCATTCAAAGAATGCCCACTATGGCCCTTAACCCATTCCCAAGTAACTTTTCGACCTTGTAAAAGTGCGTCAATCTCTTGAATTAACTCAACATTTAGAACCGCAGAACCATCTGCTTTCTTCCAACCCTTACGCTTCCAACCGAAAATCCACTTCGTAAAAGTATTAATTACATACTGTGAATCAGCCAGAATATGCAAAGGTTCATCTTGGTCAGCTGTAGCCTGCAGCAGGTCTAAAACAGCATAAAGCTCGCCGATATTATTTGTTCCATGCGTGAAACCACCGGCACGCCACGTGGACTGGTCAATTGCCCAAGCCCACCCAGTAGGACCAGGATTCTTCAAAGCGGAACCATCCGCCGCAGCAATAATCGTCATGCATTCATGATGTCACAAAATACGCGGAGGGTTCACCACTCCAGGCGGGAAATAACTACTTAAAAGTGCAAACTTGGCGTCCTCGGAAATATCCTCCCAACTGAAACGCACCACCCGAGGAAGCACGCGCCTAATCAACCTCTCCCGGAACCGCTCAGCCTGGCGCACCTGCCCGCCCTTATCACATGCGTACTTCAAATCCCCATCAACTTCAGCGAACAAACCATACTTAACCCAAGCTGCATCAACAAAGAAAACGCGTCCATCGACAATAATTAGTTTCTGCTGATCCGCAGCAGGAAATCCCCGCAATAAAAGCTGCGCTTTAAAACGACTTTCGGCCGCCGATTCACTCCAAGGCCCAATAAAAGCAAGCCGCCGTAGCACCCGCTTGCGCGCATACGGGTAACGGCCGCTTAAAACCAGAGAACGGAGCTTACGGCGAAGCTTCACCGCAGCCGCATCGACCAGTTTCCGCTTGCGTCGATCACTTCCACAGAGCAGTCGCACTAAGCTTTCAGCGCCAACGAAAGCCCGCTCTGCATCGGCTAACGCCAGGTACTCTAAAATCAAATATTCCGGAGTCAAAGTAGGAATGCCGAGAACTTGCGTGTAAGCCTCTGCCGGCAAATGGTTACGGCGAATCCGATGGATAGTTGAAGCCTTCAAGTCGCGGATAAAAGCTCCTACGCGAGTCTTACGGCGTTGATGCTTAGCTTGAAAAGTTAAGTAAACCTCCACGTCAAAGGTGAGAACGTCCGTTCCATAAAGCAAACTGGCCGTTTCTAAAGTAGCGTATGTGTGAGAGCCGGAGTTGCCGATAGTTTCCTGTAGACGCGCCAAATGAATGGTGCGGTTACGCTCCCAAATTTGGGGTGGCAAGAAGAGAATGCACCAACGCCGAGACACGATTTTAGGTGGAGTTGGCGGGCTGGGGAGCGTCTTCAGAAGCTGCGCCCAAGCCTGGTGTGCTTGAGAAATTAGCGAGTAAGTTGGGTACATACCTCCATTTACAAGGATTTTTCCGAGGGCGGCATCTGGGTGCCCTTGGTCCTGTGGAAACAATTAGCGTTTTTAAGCCTGGGGACAAAATTTATGGAGCTGATTATCTGGTTTAAGGTACGTGCTTGTGCGAAAGCTATGAAAGTACTTGCTTGCGCGGGAAGGTACGTGCTTACGGCCTTTGGTTTTTAAAATACGGCGCGCTTTAGTAGTAGTGAGGATTTAATCTCAGGGATTGTAGGTTTTAATATCGGCTAATCCAGATATACTTTTGGTGTAACCAAAAATCATTCTGAGGAGCAGAAGGCATGCGTCAAGAAGGAAAGCACGTTTTCGAAGCCATTAACTGGAATAAACTCGAAGACGAAAAAGACTTGGAAGTATGGGATCGTCTAACCGGTAACTTCTGGCTTCCTGAAAAAATTCCATTGTCGAATGACATTCCTTCTTGGAACACCTTGCGCCCTGAAGAACAGGATATGACTAATAAGGTATTCACCAACCTGACTTTGTTGGATACCTTACAAGGAACTGTGGGTGCGATTTCGCTAATTCCAGATGCTCGTACGCAACACGAAGAAGCTGTGTTAACCAACATTGCGTTCATGGAATCTGTGCACGCCCGCTCCTATTCTTCTATCTTCTCTACCTTGCTTTCAACCCAGGAAATTAACGAAGTTTTCCGCTGGTCTGAAGAAAACGAGCAGGTTCAGAAGAAGGCAGAAATCGTTAACTCTTACTACGTGGCAGATGACCCATTGAAGAAGAAGGTTGCTTCCACCATGCTGGAATCCTTCCTGTTCTACTCTGGCTTCTACGCGCCGATGTACTGGTCTTCGCACGCGAAGCTTACCAATACCGCTGATCTGATTCGCCTGATTATTCGCGACGAAGCAGTACACGGGTACTACATTGGTTACAAGTACCAGCTGGGTGTCCGCGAATCTAGCCCAGAGCGTCAGGCAGAGTTGAAGGAATACACCTTCGACTTGTTGGATGAGCTTTACGACAATGAAGAAAAGTTCACTGAAGATCTCTACGATCCGCTTGGGCTGACTGAAGACGTGAAGAAATTCTTGCGTTACAACGCGAATAAGGCTTTGATGAACCTTGGCTATGAGGCTCTGTTCCCAGCGGAAGCTTGTGATGTTAACCCAGCTATTTTGGCGTCCTTGTCGCCGAATGCGGATGAGAATCACGATTTCTTCTCTGGTTCTGGTTCTTCTTATGTAATTGGTGATATTGAAGAAACCGAAGACGAAGACTGGGATTTCTGATTAGACAGTTTTAAAGCGGCTGGCTCTTGAGATTTAAGAGCCAGCCGTTTTATTTCAAGCTTCTATAAAGTATCGCTTTAAACTTAATTCGAAGGTACGTGCTTGCAAAAAAGAGTTTGGAATGGATTTAGCTTCACTAAAAAATGAGCGGATTTTAATTACCGGGGCAGGTGGAAGTGTTGGTGCGCAACTGGCTCGGCAGTTATTTGCAATGGGTTGTAAGCAACTGATTTTACTTGACCGAGATGGCTCTCATTTGCATGCTTTGGAACTGTCGCTGCTGGGAACTGGTCTGCTTTCTGACGAGCGGTTTGTGCTGGCTGATATCCGTGATGAAGCGGCATTGCGTGAGATTTTCGATAAGCACGTACCTTCGGTCATTATCCATGCGGCGGCTCTCAAACATGTGCCGTTACTTGAACGGTTCCCTGCAGAGGCGTGGAAAACTAATGTGCTGGGAACTGTGAATCTGTTGAACTTGGCGAACTCTTTTAACGTAGGTACGTTCATTCATATTTCAACTGATAAAGCAGCTGACCCAGTGACAGTTTTAGGTAAATCTAAACATTTGGCAGAGCAACTGGTGGTGGTAGCGGGCCAAGGAGAGTTTTATTTCCTATCTGAATCTGGGCAGCGGATCCGTCTAAAGCATCCGGAAGATGATTTTTCCGAGGACGCCCGACATAACTTTTCATCAGATTCAAGGTATCTTTCGAAAACGCCACGAAGGTACGTCAATGTGCGTTTTGGTAATGTTGTTGGCTCGCGCGGCTCTGTTAGTGAAACTTTCAAATACCAAGTATCTAAAGGAATTCCTCTAACCGTGACTACCGCGGATGCAAAGCGTTTTTTGATGTCTCTTGAAGACGCGTGCGAGTTGATTTTGCTTTCTTTACAAGCCGCTGAAAATACGCAAACAGTTGTATTAAAGATGGGGGAAGAAGTTTCGGTGGTAGATTTTGCCCGCCAGGTTATGGCTCAGGTGGGTAATGATGTACCTTTGAATTTTATAGGCGCAAGAATCGGTGATAAGACTAGCGAAGTTCTGATCGGTGTAGATGAGGAAGTGGTTTGCGAAACACAACAGTGCTGGTTTTTGCAAGGACGTACCTTGAACGTTGAGCGGCTTAGCTGGCAAGAGGCGTTGGGGAATGAGGAGGTTATGCAATGACGTACCGTGTGATGATGGTGTGCACAGGGAATATTTGCCGCTCGGCTATGGCGGAAGTTGTTGTGAATGCTCATCTTAGACAAGCAGGCATTGACGCTGTAGTAGTTTCTTCCGGGGTTTCCAATGAAGAGCAAGGAAATCCCATTGATTACCGTGCGCAACGTACTTTACGCAATGCAGGGTACGTGGTTCCAGATCGTGAGGCACAACAGATCCAACCAGCTGATTTAGAAGAATGCGATCTGATTTTGGCAATGACGTACCGTCATTTGCAGTCCATCGAATCTTTAGCAAAGCGTTTGCAGATTCCTTTAACGGATAAGAATGGGGGCGAAAAGCTTTTTATGTTCCGAGTTTTTGATCCGCAGGGGCAGCTGGTGGCGTCCTCGGGAAGAAAGAATGTGGATTTCCCCCAAATTTTGGATGTTCCAGATCCGTGGTACGGAACCCAAGCAGACTTTGAAGAAACTTTAGCGACGATTGAACGCAGCGTGCCGGCATTGCTAGCCGAGATTACCGCTCGGATCGGAAAGTAGCGCAGCGCGTATGCGTCGGGGCATTTTTAAGCTAATAGTACTTATGGCAATTGGGCTGGCTCTTTATGCGGGTTACAGTGCGGTTTATGCTCGCTTGCAGCAGGAGTTTGCCCATTTCAACTTGCCCGCTGAGAAAAATCAAAGCACTCCTCAGGCTCCGAAGCTTAAGTTGGAGGGATTCACCCCGGGAAATCTGATTTCTGACGCAGAGTTCTTTAATGCCGGTGCGATGAGTGAAACGCAAGTACGTACCTTCATTCAAGAATGGAATCGCGGGTGTGTTTCGAACGATGACGTACCTTGCTTGGCGGATTATTTTGCCGAGGTTTCTGCGCGTCCGGCCACCCGTTACTGCCCTTATCCGTTACCGGGTGGAAAACTAGATGCGGCTGGGATTATTTACCAAGTTTCCCAGGCCTGCCAGGTTAATCCGCAGATTCTTTTAGTGACTTTACAAAAAGAACAGGGGTTGATTACTGCTTCAGGTAGTAAGTTAAATGCGGAACGCTATCAGATTGCGATGGGTTATGGGTGCCCGGATAACGCTTTTTGTGACAAGCAGTTCTATGGTTTTGAAAACCAGGTTTATGGGGCTGCGCAGCAGTTTCAAAGATACCGCCTTCAGCCTGGGTTGTATGCGATTAAGCCGGGGCAGGATAATGCCATTTACTATCATCCGAACAGTGAATGTGGTGCGGATGTAGTTTATGTGGAGAATCAAGCGACTGCCGGACTGTATAACTACACGCCGTATCAGCCGAATGAGGTAACTTTAAATGGCGCTAGTGGGAGTTGTTCTACGTGGGGAAATCTGAACTTCTATGGGCTTTATCAAGCCTGGTTCAAATAGTAATTTGACTGTAAATAACTGTTGGCGGGGTTGTGCCCCGCCAACAGTTTTCATATTTAGTTGCTTGGAGTAACTACTGGCAGTGAGGACCAGGGGAAGTTAATCCACTTGTCGGTGATCTTCCAAGAGAAATCTGGCTTAATCACGGATTGTGGCTTTTCGTAGATTACTGCGCATTTGGCATCAACGTGGGCTAAGGTAGTGCCGTCTAGGGATAAGCCTTTTTCGGCGATTAGTTCCATTACCATCTTGAGGGTTTTACCAGAGTCGGCTACGTCGTCGACGACCAGTACTTTTTTGCCTTCCAAAGTGCTGACGTCCATCAGGGGTGGCAGCAGGACTGGTTCGGGGAGGGTTTCGTGTACGTCGGTATAGAACTCTACGTTCATGGTGCCCATGGCTTTAATGCCCATAGCGTAGGAAATAGCGCCAGCTGGGAGCAAGCCGCCGCGAGCAATAGCGACGATTAAATCAGGAATCCAGCCACTATCAACGATAGTTTGGGTGATTTGGCGGGTGGCTTCGCCGAAGGTGGGCCAGTCAAGAATTTCTCGGTCTGGAGCTTTAGTTGAAGTTGCACCGTCGTCGAACGCCATATTTTCCCTTTTCTGCGTGGTTGGTTTTTTCCTATTTTACCTTGAAATTGGGGGAGCAATTACACGTTGATTCGGGTTGGGCTGAGAGGTAGGGGAAGGGGAGTTTTCTGCGTATATTTGCGGCGGGTAGGAAATCAGTTGGCATCTGCGGTGCGTTTGGC
This sequence comes from Actinomycetaceae bacterium, assembly GCA_030532515.1. GTDB lineage: Bacteria > Actinomycetota > Actinomycetes > Actinomycetales > Actinomycetaceae > Gleimia. The sequence continues at coordinate 116,316 of JAUNKY010000001.1, read as the reverse complement.
GCGAGGGTACGTGCTTATATTTTTCGAGGGCGTCACTGCGACCTATTTATCCCGAGACAAACAAAGTTGAGCGTAGTAGACTAAAGTTATAAAGTTGAGTCGATAACGCTCAAGGTTGGTGTATTTTCGCAAGCACGTACCTTGAAGCGAAAGAAAGCAGGAACCAAAATGCAGTTAACCAACCGCCTGCAACAGGCCCTAAGTAACGCAATACAACACGCAAACGCCGCCGGAAACCCCTCCGTTGAGCCACTTCACCTTCTCAATGCACTCTTAGAAGATACCGACGGCATCGCCATGAGTCTGCTAAACGCCTGTGGAGCAGACCTAAAAACTATCGGAAGCCAAACACGCACCGCCCTCGTAAAACTCCCCGCCAGCGCAGGAAGCACAACCCGTGAAGCGCAAACTAGCCGCGGATTAGTCAACGCGCTGAGAAAAGCCGAAGAATACGCAAACCTGCGCGGCGATGAATACGTTTCAACCGAGCACATTCTCATCGCCCTGGCTCAAACGCAAGTAAATGAGCAAACCGCTAAAATCCTTGCCAACGCCGGCGCAACTGAAACAAAACTAACTGAAACTTTAGACAATCTAAGGACCCAACCAGTGACTACTCCAGACCCAGAAGGAACTTTCGAAACACTCAAAAAATATGGGCGCGATCTAACTGAAGTTGCCCGCAGCGGGAAACTCGACCCAGTAATCGGCCGCGATGAAGAAATTCGCCGCGTAGTCCAAGTACTGTCACGGCGCACCAAAAACAATCCGGTACTGATCGGGGAACCCGGCGTAGGTAAAACCGCCGTAGTTGAAGGACTTGCCCAGCGCATCGTAACCGGTGACGTACCTACGTCGCTGAAAGGCAAACGTCTAATTTCACTAGACCTAGCCTCAATGGTCGCAGGTGCCAAATACCGCGGCGAATTCGAAGAACGCTTAAAAGCAGTACTAGCCGAAATCACTGCTGCCGAAGGTGAAATCATCACCTTCATTGACGAACTGCACACCGTAGTAGGCGCTGGCGGAGGTTCTGAAGGAGCCATGGACGCCGGCAACATGCTAAAGCCTATGCTGGCCCGCGGTGAACTGCGTTTAGTAGGCGCAACAACTCTGGACGAATACCGAGAAAACATTGAGAAAGACCCCGCGTTAGAACGGCGTTTCCAACAAGTCTTCGTCGGAGAACCCTCCGTAGAAGACACGGTGGCGATCTTGCGCGGTATCGCACCAAAATACGAAGCGCACCACAAAGTAACCATCTCGGACAGCGCATTAGTAGCTGCAGCACAACTCTCAGACCGGTACATCACCGGGCGCAAACTGCCAGATAAAGCCATCGACCTAATCGACGAAGCTGCTTCGCGACTACGCATGGAACTAGACTCCTCCCCGGTAGAAATAGATGCTCTGCAACGCCAAGTTGACCGCCTAAAAATGGAGCAATCCTACTTGCAAGACGAAGAAAACCAAGACGCTGCCGGAGCCGCTCAACTAGAAAAAGTCACTGCCGAACTGGCCGAAAAAACCCAGCGCCTGGATGAACTGACCCTACAGTGGGAAGCAGAAAAACAAGGTCGAAACCGAGTGGGCGAGCTGCGCGTGAAGTTAGATGAACTGCACACCCAGCTGGAACTGGCGATGCGCGCCGGTAAATGGGAAGAAGCCGGACGCCTCCAAAACGGTGAAATCCCAGCGGTGGAAGCAGCAATCGCTGAAGCCGAAGCAAACCCGCACAGTACTTCCACCGAAGGTACGTCCTTACCAACACAGCTGGTCGCAGACCGAGTTGGACCGGCGGAAATCGCTGAAGTAATCGAATCCTGGACCGGTATTCCTACCGGAAAAATGCTCCAAGGCGAAAGCCAAAAGCTGCTAGAAATGGAAGCGAACCTGGGCAAACGCCTCATTGGGCAACGCGCCGCCGTCACAGCAGTTTCTGACGCAGTGCGCCGCGCCCGTGCCGGCGTAGCCGACCCCAACCGGCCAACCGGATCCTTCCTATTCCTTGGTCCCACCGGCGTAGGTAAAACTGAGCTGGCAAAAGCACTAGCGGATTTCCTCTTTGACGATGAACGGGCCATAGTCCGAATCGACATGAGCGAATACTCTGAAAAGCATGCAGTAGCACGCCTAGTTGGCGCTCCTCCAGGGTACGTAGGCTACGAAGAAGGTGGACAGCTTACCGAAGCTGTGCGCCGCCGCCCCTACTCTGTCGTCTTGCTCGACGAAGTTGAAAAAGCCCATCCAGAAGTCTTCAACATTCTCTTGCAAGTGCTTGACGACGGGCGCTTAACTGACGGACAAGGACGCGTGGTAGATTTCCGCAACACCATCATCGTCCTGACCTCTAACCTGGGATCGCAGTACCTCACCCAAGGTACGTCCTTGCAAAATTCCGCAGAAACTCGGGCGAAAATCATGGACGTTGTACGAGCTTCGTTCAAACCTGAGTTCCTCAACCGCCTGGATGAAATCATCATCTTCGAACCACTCAGCAAAGATGAACTCAGCCAGATCGTTGATCTACAAGTTGCAGAATTCGCAAGCCGCTTGGCAAGCCGCCGGATTCAACTGGATATTTCCGAGGACGCTAAACACTGGCTTACCGAAAATGGATACGATCCAGCTTACGGAGCTCGCCCACTGCGTCGTCTGGTGCAAAAAGAAGTAGCCGACAAACTAGCAAAACTAGTCCTAGCAGGCACAGTGCAAGACGGTGATCGAGTAGAAATCGGTGAAACTGACGGCGAACTAACCGTTTCAGTTAGCTGAAACTAAAGTTGTTGGGGTGGTCCCCAGTTTGGGAACCACCCCAACAACTTTAAACACGTACCTGCAGGATTTTACAAGCACGTACCTTTAAGAAAAATTCGTAATCAGCCAGTTATTCAAATCCTGCCAATGGGTTTTATGCCAGTCGCCAGTAGGTTCAGCACCTAAAAACGCCGCCCCAAAACCGCTTTCGGGGGCAACCCACAAATAAGAGCCGGCTCTGCCAAAATGACCAAAGGTGGCGTCCTCGGAAAGAGACGGAAACCAAGTATGAGACTTACCAGCGCGAATTTCCATGGCCAGGCCCCACTGATTATCAGAATAATGACCAAACCCCGGCGTAACCCCTCGCAATCCAGGCCACTGCACGGTACGCGCTTCCAACGCCAACTTCTCAGAAACGAGCTTTGGAGTCAAAAGCTCCTGCCCAAAACGAACCAAATCACGCACAGAACCGTGCCCCGCATGCGCAGGCGAACCATCCACATAAGAATCCTGGAGCTCTAACGCCGCCACAACCTGCTCGTCCAACCAATCCACAAAAGGTACGTGCATGCGTTCAGCAAGCCACTGCGCGGCCACCTCAATCGCATAGTTAGTGTAAACGCGCTTCGTTCCGGGCTCTGCACTTCGCTGCGCGGAAGCAAAAGAAACCCCCGAAACATGGGATAAAAGCTGACGCAACGTAGTTTCACGCGCTGGCTCGCCAACCGCAAGAGAATCCTCTAAACCAATGTGTCCCTGTTCCACCGCAATCAAAAAAGCCCGCGAAGCAAAGAGTTTAGTAACCGACGCAAAAGGAAACTCAGCGGTTAAATCACCTGCGGAAAAACGCACGGAATTTGCATCGAAGAAAGCCACTGCGAAAGGAAAAGGCGCAGTCAACGAGGCAGGGATCATAAGGCTCTCCAAAAACACTAAAGGTACGTGCTTACTAATTTAGCAAGCACGTACCTTAGCGCAAACAACAAGCACGTACCTTCAAAAAGAGGAAAACATTGCGGATGCGAAGCAACACGACCTTTGTGACAGGCCAAGAACCAACGCTCAGTCAGCGAAATCAACAATCACCGGAACGTGATCAGAAGCGCCCTTACCCTTGCGTTCGTCGCGGTCGATCTGCGCATCCACTAAAGTCGCTGTCAAAGCCGGAGAAGCGTAGACAAAATCAATCCGCATTCCCTCATTCTTAGGAAAGCGCAGCTTCTGGTAATCCCAGTAGGTGTAGTTATCAACCCGATCTCGAGTAACCTCAGTCATCCCAATTTCGGCAAAAGCGCGGAAAGCCTCACGCTCGGGTAAAGACACGTGGGTAGCGCCCTCGAAAGCCTTCATATCCCAAACATCATGGTCGAAAGGCGCCACATTCCAGTCACCCACCAACGCTACTTTACGATCCCCCATGCTCTCTACCATGTAATCGCGTAAAGCAGTCAGCCAATCCAACTTATAAGCGTAGTGGGGGTGATTTAGTTCGCGCCCGTTCGGCACGTAAAGACTCCACACTTCAACGCCGCCACACTGCGCCCCCAGCGCGCGCGCTTCCAAAACTCCCTCATAGGTAGGCTGTCCCGGAAAACCAACTTGAACATTCTCAATTCCCACACGCGAAGCAATCGCCACGCCGTTCCACTGGTTCAAACCGACCATCTCAACTTCATAGCCGGCTTCAGCAAAGCGGTCGAAAGGAAACTGTTCGGGCTTGCACTTAAGCTCTTGCATGGCTAATACGTCAATGTCCCAACGTTTTAAAACATCGATTACTCGGTCGATGCGAGTGCGGATTGAGTTCACATTCCAAGTCACAATTCTCATAGCTCCAACTTACCGTAAAAGTAGGTGCCACCCAACCATAGTGCGATGACGTACCTTGGGTATTTTTACAAGCACGTACCTTGAGTGTTTTGGCAACCACGTACCTTGGGACAGAAGGTTCGGGGAGGGGCATGTTTTCAAAAGTTAATCATGCGTACACAACGAAAACCTATTACGCTAGAAGCATGGGTATTGCATTAGTAACCGGAGCTAGTTCCGGTTTAGGAGAAGAGTACTGTTGGCAGCTAGCGGCCTCTGGTCACGACTTAGTTTTGGTCGCTCGCCGTGAAGAAGTGCTTAATCAGCTGGCTGAAAAAATTCATAACTACACTGGTGTGAATGTGGAAGTTATGGCGGCTGACTTGGGTAAAGTTAAGGATCGGGCGCGGATTTGTGAACGCCTCTCGGCCACGGAACGTCCGATTGGTTTGTTGGTAAATAATGCCGGTTACGGTAAGGATCGGACTTTCTTAGAAGCTCCTATTTCGGTAGAAAAAACGGCGTTAGACGTGATGGTCACGGCGGTTATGGAGCTTTCTCATGCTGCTGCTCGGGCGATGACCGCTCGCGGACGCGGCGCTATTTTGAACGTTTCTTCCGTGGCATCCGACACGGGAATGGGCACTTATTCTGCTCATAAGGCTTGGGTGCGCGCGTTTACTGAAGGGCTAGCGGTTGAGCTAAAAGGTACTGGAGTTACGGCCACTGCTGTGATGCCGGGCCTGGTAGATACGGCTTTCCACGAGCGGTCTGGTTACGATGTTTCGAATGTGCACCCGATTGCTTGGATTAAGTCTGAAGATGTTGTTGCGCAGTCATTGCAGGCTGTGCGTGCTGGCAGAGTTCTAGTTACTCCAACGTTGCGTTACAAGATTTCTACCACGGTCACAAAGCTTGCGCCACGTTGGTTGGTGCGTGAAGTTACGTCGCGTTTACCGCACGTTTAGTTTTTCCGAGGGCGTCCCCGTAACACCTTGTACAAAGGAACGTTACGGGGCGTTTTCTTTTTCCCGTACTAAGGTACGTGCATGTCAAAAACCTTGAAACTAAGCGAAAGAATATTTTCCACGTAGAGGTACGTGCTTACTAGAACGCGCCAAACTTTGATAATGACGTACCTTGCTGGTGAAGCGTTCGATACACTGGTTTTATGATTAATGATCCTCGTAAAGCCCGTTTGGCTGAACTTGTTAAAGAACTTGCTGTTATTCATGAAAAAGTGACTTTGGCTTCCGGCCTTGAGTCTGATTTCTACGTGGATATGCGCCGCGCTACCCTACATCACGAAGCTGCCCCACTGATCGGGCATGTGATGCTGGACCTGTTAGAAGATAATGGTTTGGCACCATACGATTTTGATGCTGTCGGTGGTCTAACTATGGGAGCAGACCCAGTTGCTACGGCGATTTTGCATGCGGCAGCTTCACGTGGATTAGCTGTGGATGCTTTTGTGGTTCGTAAGGCTGCGAAAGATCATGGGATGAAGCGCCAGATTGAAGGTCCTTCGGTTGAGGGGCGGCGCGTAATCGTCTTGGAAGATACTTCTACTACCGGTGGTTCTCCATTGGAAGCAGCTGCAGCCCTGGAAGCTGCAGGTGCGAAGATTGAAGCCGTGGCGGTAGTTGTTGACCGCGATACCGGCGCTAAGGAACGCATCGAAGCCGCTGGCTACAAGTATCTAGCTGCTTTGGGTTTGACCGATATTGGGCTAGCGTAAGTTAGGTTTTTATGTAAAGGTACGTGTTTGCCGTTTCAAAGCGGCAAACACGTACCTTTATTTTTTTGGCTTTTACTCAGGGATTTTTTAAGCACGTACCTTTGTGAAAACTAAGATCACTGCTTGAAAGGCAAGCACGTGCCTTCGCAAAACGCAAGCACGTACCTTCACAAAAACGCAAGCACGTACCTTTGCTAAGAGAGGTAGTCGGCCGCCCTCGGGAAGTAAAAATTATGCCAACCCAGCTGCCATGGCGTTTTCTTGCACCACCGTAACCAAATCTGCAACAGATTCATGCACTTGGTAGGGGCGGTACGGGTAGTTTTCAATATCGCTACGCTTCGTAGAGCCGGTCAATACCAGGTGCGTGCGCAGTCCCGCCTCAATACCTGCCTGAACGTCAGTGTTCATGCGGTCACCTACCATCGCGGTGGTTTCCGAGTGGACATCCAGCCGGTTCAAAGCCGCGCGGAACATGATCGAGTTTGGTTTCCCAATGAAGTAAGGTTCTTTCCCGGTCGCTTCTTTAATCATCGCCGCAATCGCGCCGGTGGCTGGCAAGGTACCTTCTTGCGATGGGCCAGTGGCGTCAGGATTAGTGGCGATGAACTTCGCGCCTCGTTCGATGAGTCGGATGGCGTGGGTAATCGCCGTGAAATCGTACGAGCGGGTTTCGCCCAATACAACGAATTCGGGATCATGGTCGGTCATTACGTAGCCACTTTCATGCATGGCGGTGATAAGACCGGCTTCTCCGATTACAAAAGCGGTGGAGCGGGGCGACTGCTGGGAGAGGAAAGTGGCCGTTGCCAGGGCGGAGGTCCAAATGTTTTCTTCCGGAACATGCAGGCCAGCGTGCTCTAAGCGGGCAGAGAGATCTCGGGCAGTGAAAATCGAGTTGTTGGTAAGTACCAGGAAAGGCAACCCCAAATCTCGCAGCGTATCAAGGAATTCTTGTGCTCCGGGGATAGCGTGCTGTTCGTGTACCAAGACTCCGTCCATGTCAGTTAGCCACGCGGTGACGGGAGGCATTTGGTCAAGGGAGCGGATGGTATTGAGGGTCACGGTTTTCTCCTTCGAGGGCGGTGGGTCCAGCCTGTCATTTTTATCCTAACGTACGTCATTGCAAAACGTAGAGTCGCTTCCCTGCTTTGAAAGCTACTTTTAAGTGTGCGGTGCAAGTGTTGGCACTGAGGGAAACCAATCTTATTCAAGAAAATTTAAAGGTACGTGGTTAGTTCTTCAAAGTGAAGATTGCTAACCACGTACCTTGGTGGGGAAGCTAGTTTTGCTTGATTTTTCAGCGAAAAACGCAAGCACGTACCTTAGGGAAAACCAAGCACGTACCTTAGGGGAAACAGAACCACGTACCTTCGTCAGAACGCAAGCACGTACCTTTAGTTGGTTTTAGTAGTTACCCGAGGATTTCGCGGACCTTTTCTCGCAGTTCGTCGGGGTCGGTTACAGTTAGGGCCACCTGCGCCGCCGCCTGACACTGCTCTAAGGTCACATCGGAAAGCTGTACACCAACCGAGCCAACGGTCGGGGCAGCCATTGAAAGTGAAGTAACCCCCAGACCAACCAGCACACAAGCTAAGTAAGGGTCAGCCGCCATTTCACCGCAAACACCTACTGGCTTATTGGCGCGCTGCCCAGCGGCAGTGACCTGTCCGATTAAACGCAATACTGCTGGCTGCCACGGACTGGTGTAGGTCGCTAAATGAGAGTTCAAACGATCCGCAGCCATTACGTACTGCGTTAAGTCATTAGTGCCAATGGAAACGAAGTCTACTTCCGCGAAAATCTCATCAATCATCAGTGCCGCGGAAGGAACCTCGATCATTACCCCAGCTTTAAGCCCATAAGGGTGCACTAAAGAAGCAAACCAACGAGCTTCCGCCACGGTTGAAACCATCGGTGCCATCACCCAGGTACGCTCTTCTCTACCTGAAGCTGCTGCAGCTACGGCCGCAATCTGGGTTGGCAAAATATGTGGGTGAACTCCGTCGGCGCGAATCCCGCGTACCCCCAAAGCCGGATTTTCTTCATCATCCAAAGACGCCCAAGCAATCGGCTTATCAGAACCAGCATCCAAAGTTCTGACGATAACTTTATGCTCTGGGAACTGGTCGAATACCGAAGTGTAGAAGTCTTTTTGAGTTTCAAATGAAGGTTCAGTAGAAGTAGCTAAAAAGCCCAGTTCTGTGCGTAACAACCCCACACCTTCAACTGGGAAACCGGCGGCTTTAGCCGCTGAAGCCCCGTCTTGAACGTTTGCAAGCAGTTGAATGCTATGCCCATCAGTCAGTACTGCCGGCCCGCTCCAATTGCGTGCCCGTGCGCGTAATTCGTTATCGCGAGCTACTTCGGCAGTCGCAAACTCTGGGTCTGGATCAGTGTAAATGTCGCCGGAATCGCCGTTGATTAGTACCCACGTACCTTCAGGAATTTGCTGCAGATCGCGGGCCGCCACGATACAGGGGATCCCCATTTGGCGGGCAATAATTGAAGTATGTGAGGTGGGGCCACCTAAAACGGTGACGAAACCTTTGACTAACTCTGGGTCTAACCCGGCGGTGTCGGCCGGGGCGAGGTCTTCGGCAAAAATAATTGTCGGCTCAGTTAGAGGCGGAATCCCTGGCTCTGGTTTGCCCTGCAGGGCCGCGACAATGCGGTTCTTAACGTCAAGCAGATCGGTAGTGCGCTCTGCCAGGTAGCCACCAGCCAAACGCAGCGTGTCTGCGAACTCGTGGGCGGCTTTATCGGTGGCGAAAGTGGCTGGTAAGTTTTCGTTGAAAATGAAGTTCTTTACGCGCTCTTCTAACCCGGGGTCGATAGCTAAAGTAGCTGCCATCGCCAAAATATCGGATGGGGTGCCCACCGATTCGGCGGAGCGTTCGAAGAGGCGGTCAGAGACTTTCATGGCTGCTTCTTTGAAGGCGGCCAGCGCGCCTTCATGCTGCTCGGGAGTCAGAAAGGTCGAGCACGTACCTAGGTGAATTTGGGGGCTGGCCCAGAGAACTTTCGCGTAAGCTTTGCCTGAGACGACTGGGGTGCCGGTAAATGCAGTCATGATAGTCCTTTATTTTAAATAAGAGTGCCGGCGATATTCGCGATGAATACCACCGGCACTCTCAGTTTATAGGTTTAACATGGGTGGTTCATTTTTTAGTTTTATTTTCCGAGGGCGCCACAAAGACTATTAGTTTTCTGCGACGCCCTCGGAAGATGAACTACCGTTTGGCAATGCAAACTCTGGTTTAACTCACTGGTCGAAAACCTCAGAGCCAGCAGCTGCTTCAGCGTCTTCTTCACGACCTGGGGTAGCGAAGTTGAACTTCTTGATAGCCCAAGTGAAGAGGAAGTAGTAGATAGCTGCGTAAACCAGGCCGATAGCTACCAGGAGCAGTACCTGGCCAGCGCCACCGGAGAGGGTGGAAGCCTTGGTGAAGTTCAGACCGAAGTCGAATGCACCAGCAGAGAAGCCGAAGCCGTGCTTGATACCCAGGGCATTGGTCAGTGCCAGTGCGGAACCGGTCAGCAGAGCGTGTACTACGTACAGTGGGAAAGCAACGTATGCGAATGCGAATTCGATTGGTTCGGTAACGCCGGTGAGGAAGGAGGTCAGAGCCAGGGACAGCATGATACCGCCAACAGCCTTCTTACGTGCTGGCAAAGCGGTGTGCCAGAATGCCAGGGCTACAGCTGGCAGAGCGAACATCATGATTGGGAAGAAGCCAGTCATGAAGCCACCGGTCCAAGCAGCCGATTCGGTGGTGCCGGACAGGAAGCAGGTGAGGTCGCCGTGCAGTTCCTTACCGTCAGAGTTCACACAGTTGCCCAGCTGGAACCATGGGAGGGAGTTGAGCAGGTGGTGCAAACCGAATGGGATCAGCAGACGGTTTACGGTACCGAAGATGAAACCGGTGATTGGGTTGGAACCGTGTTCAACAATGAAGCCGCCCAGCCAGACGTTCACTACCTTGTGGAATGCAGGGTAGAGCATCGACATGAAGACGCCAATGAAGATGGAAGTGAAGGCGGTGATGATTGGTACGAAGCGGCGACCGCCGAAGAATGCCAGGTAGGTTGGCAGCTTGATGCGGTAGAAGCGTTCGTATAGCTTAGCGGCAACCAGGCCGATGATGATACCGGCCAAAACGCCGTAGTTGATCTTTGGATCATCTTCAGGGCGACCGAAGTAAGGAGTCAACGCTACGAAAACGTTGGTGAGGACTACGTAGCCAACGACAGCGGCCAAACCGGTGGAGCCGTCAGACTTACGAGCGAAACCAACTGCTACACCCAGAGCGAACAGCAGTGGCAGGTTAGCGAAGAGAGCTTCACCGGCCTTTGCCATAACGGCGGCAACTGGGATTAGCCAGGAGGCGTATGCGCCTAGACCATCAGCACCCAAGAGGTCGGCTTGGCCAAGACGGAGCAGCAGTGCGGCTGCTGGGAGGGAGGCGATTGGCAGCATCAGTGAGCGGCCAAAGCGCTGAAGTACCGCAAAAGCGGAGGACTTCTTCTTTGCACCTGTTGACATTTGGATTCTCACTTCCTTGAGAGAAAAATTTGATTTTCTTGTGGGCAAAACGCCCACCTGATGGTTGTCTAGACCAGTCTTTTTTAGTTTGTGCCTGACAAAAGCAAGAGTCAAGTAGCTCACACCCCAGCTGGTCATTTGTTCAGCGAGATTGCAAAATGGTGCAGGATTTTGGGGTGGCATGCGGAAATAAGAAACCAGTTTAGCGGGCGCCCTCGGGAAAAAATCCAAGGTACGTCAATGCAAAATAAGCCTCCAAACCCACCCACAAGAAACCGCGAAAAATCCGAAATAATCCCCAAAAACACCAAGCACGTACCTTTAGCTCGATATGATGGAAACGTGAAATACCAAGCAATTTACGACTACCTTGTCAATAGTTTTGCAACGGAGCTTAAACCTGGCGACAAAGTCCCCTCAGAGAGGGAACTCTGCGATAAATTCGGTGTCTCGCGTATGACCGTCCGCCAAGCTATCGGCGACTTAGTTGCCGAAGGAAAGCTCGAACGCATCCAAGGCAAAGGCACCTTCGTTGCACACGAAAAACTGGACCTGCAACTGCGCATCACCAGTTTCTCCCAAGAAATGCGCATGCGTGGCATGGTTCCCGCTACCCGCGTCCTCAGCTGTGAAGAACGCCCACCCACGCCCTCAGAAGCAACCGCCTTCGGACTAGCAGACGGACAAAACCTCTATTTCATCCGACGCCTCCGCTTCGCAGACGAAACCCCCATGTGCGTAGAAGCTTCTTTACTGCCCGCCCACCTGCTTCCCGGATTCATTACTCCGCAACCGCCGGAGGGAATCTACGCCGAACTAAACGCCCGCGGATACTCACCCACCTGGGGAGAAGACGTGATCGAAAGTGTAGTACTAGACGAAGAACTAACCAAACTCCTGGAAGTAAACCCCGGCGCTGCCGGTCTGCTGGTAAGCCGCCGTGCCTATGCAGAACACCAACTAATCTGCTTCACCAAATCCCACTATCGCAGCGATCGCCACAAACTCTGGGTACCCATCGCTCAACCATTCGCCACCGTAAACCGAAATACCTAAAGCCGTAAACCAAAGTGCAGCAAACCCTAAACCAAAGTACTTACCCCATCTTCCCAACCGGTCACCACGACCACCCCGCAACCTAAAGGATAGAAACCATGAACGGAACTGAACGCGTCGCCCAGCTCATCGAAGCCTTGGGAAAAGCGGAGAATATCGTCGCCGTGGAACCATGTATCACCCGCTTACGCTTTGAAGTAGCCGACCCCAGCAAAGTCGATGCCACTAAACTACGCCAACCACTTTGCCACGGCGCCACCGTCTTAGGTTGCGCAGTGCAAGTAATCGTTGGTCCCGAAGCAGAAATGATGCTCGACGACGTAGTCGCCCAACTGGCCGCAGACCAATAATCCAAAATAAATGCGGTAAGTAGCCCTGCAAACACAAGAGCAATAAGGGGCGTAGCATCGCAGTGATGCGTCGCTTCCTATTGACAAAACCAAATACTGTGAAGCAATCTAGAATGGTCTAGACCATCAATACCTATCAGAGACGATAAAACAAAGTCTAGGAGTAAAAAATGACTCAGGCAGAACAGATCTTGAAAGCGCTGGGTGGCGCCGACAATATTGAAGACCTGGAAGCATGCATCACCCGACTGCGCGTTGAAGTTGACGACGAAACCCTAGTAGACGAAGCAGCCCTCAAGGCCGCCGGCGCCTACGGTGTAGTCCGCGCTTCTGACGCAATCCAGGTGGTAGTTGGCCCAGAAGCCGACACCATCGCAGAAGACATTAAAGACTTGATGTGATTATGAAGCAGATCGCCGCACCTCTAAACGGCGTGATGCGTACTTTAGCTGACGTCCCTGACCCAGTGTTTGCCGAAGGTATCATCGGCCCTGGTTTCGCGGTAGAACCTGAACTAGGTGAAGCCGTCGAAGCAGTTAGCCCCATCAGCGGCACTGTTGCTAAAGTGCATCCGCACGCATTCGTTGTAGTAAAAGACGGCCTCTCAGTACTTGTCCACCTAGGCATCGACACTGTGAAACTAAACGGAGAAGGTTTCACCGTGCTCGCCACCCAAGGAGACGAAGTCGAAGCAGGCCAAGTGATGGTTAAATGGGATACTCAAGCAATCTCTGCAAAAGGCATCTCAACAATCTGCCCCGTCGTAATCCTGGACACCTTCGACCCCGTTTCACCACTGGTAGAAGCCGGTCAAACCGTCCACGCCAACCAGGCGGTAGCAGTCTACGGCGAATAAACCCGCCAAACCATCAGGTTAGATTGAAAGGCAAGTTGTATGGCAAAACTAGATGCAATTGTAAAAGCTCCCGAAGGGCTCCACGCCCGCCCGGCAGCAATGTTTGCCCGCGCCTGCAACCAAAGTGGACGTGAAGTACTAGTCTCCAAAGATGGTGGCGAACCAGTAAACGGAGCATCCACTTTGCAACTAATGACGCTCAGCGCTTTACAAGGAGATGTAGTTACCCTCCACTGTGAAGGCGAAGGCGCCGAAGAGCTCCTAGAGAGCTTAAAAGCACAGCTTGAATCAGAATAATCCGAGATTCAAATCAGTGAAGTGGCCGCGGGAGAATACCCGGGGCCGGCACCGTAAACAAAAAAAATAAAAAACGCGAAGACCCCCCCCCCCGGCGACGTT
>JAUNKY010000001.1:0-102792 GCA_030532515.1 Actinomycetaceae bacterium | reverse complement strand
TAATCAACACCACATATTTAAAAATAATAACCCTATATAAAAATCTGTTACGGGCCCGCGCACCTACCCGCGGCCACTTCACTGTAACCTCACAATTTCAAAGGCGCTAAGCCACCGCCCTCGGGAAATGTAAAAACTAATCAACCACCCACCCGCGAACCGCCCTAAAATGTTGAAACCCCCACTATTTCCCACTTTTCATGCGAAAATATAGCAAAACCAATTGAAGATTAGGCATGATTAAGAACGTGGAAAACGAAAATTCTTCTCTAACTCCCGAAGAAACTAAAGACAAGCTGGTAGGCGACGCAGCACCCACCAACGCTCCAGAAGGCTTCGCTGAAACCGAAAATCCTCTGCTCAGCGTGATTGTTCCTTCCTACAACTCGGAAGACTACCTAAGCCGCTGCCTACGCACCCTGGTGGACTACAAGCACTGGCTAGAAGTCATCGTCGTAAACGACGGATCAACCGACTCAACCGGCGAACTAGCAGAAGAATGGGCCCGCAACTATCCGCACAACATCCGCGTCTGCCACCAAGAAAACAAGGGCCACGGCGGAGCCTTAAACACCGGCATTGCCGCCGCCACCGGCACCTACCTGAAAGTCGTTGACTCTGACGACTGGGTAGACCGCGCCGCCATGGAAACAGTTTTAGAAGAACTAGCTGCAGCGCTTGAACGCGGCGAAACCCTGGACATGCTGGTCACCAACTACGTATACGAAAAACAAGGGCGTGACCGCAAAGCCGTGATGCGCTACCGCAACGCCCTGCCAGTAGGTGAAACAGTAGGCTGGGAATCACTAGGGCGCCTGCGCTACGAACAGTACCTGATGATGCACGCCATCACCTTCCGTACGCAGGTGGTACGCGACAGTGGCCTGCGCGTTTTAGAAAAAAACTTCTACGTGGACTTCATCTATTCCTTCGTGCCACTGCCATACGTAAAAACTCTAAGGTACGTGGATGTAGATCTATACCGCTACTTCATTGGCCGCGACGACCAATCCGTCAACGAAAAAGTGATGATCACCCGTACCGACCAGCTCCAACGCGTCAACGACGCCCTGGTTGACGCCATGCCCCGACGCGAAGAACTTAACCCACGCCTATTTAGGTACATGATCCACTACATGCGGATCAACTTCGCCGCCCTGTCAGTGTTCCTCATTCTGGCAGGCTCAGAAAAGCACCTGGAACAGCGCGAACTGCTGTGGTCCAAAGTGAAGCGCGAACGCCCCGACATTTACCGCTCGCTTTCGCGCGGGCCGCTGGGCAGAGGCATTTCCATCCCCGGGCGGATTGGGCAACATATCACCATCGTGGGCTACCGCGTCTCTACTGCCGTGCTAGGATTCAATTAATGCTATAAAATAGGCGTTTTTCGCTGTGGGATCCAGGGTGAAAACGCTTTAACAGCAAAGGAATATCATGCTAGTCACCACCACTGACAAAGTTGAAGGCTACCCAGTTACCCAGTACCTGGGCATTGTTACCGGCGAAACTATTGCTGGTATCAACGCATTGAAAGACCTGGGAGCCGGTTTTCGCAATATTTTCGGCGGTCGCGCCGAAGGATATGAAGCGGAACTAGTTAACGCCCGCAACTCAGCCTATGAAGAAATGGTTGTGCGCGCGCAGCAGATGGGCGCCGAAGGGATCGTTGCTTTCCGCTACTCTTTCACCACCATGGGAGCGGGAAATATGCTGATGGTTACCGCTACTGGCACGGCGGTGCGCTTTAGTCCAGTGCAGCGCTGACCGGATAGTTTTGCCAGCGAAAAGTTGGTAACTAAATAAGAGTTGGGCAGGCGCCCTCGGGATAATCTCGAGGGCGCTTTGCTTTGCTTTGGTTTATTTTGGTTCGCTTTGCCCCGCGTCGCAGAAGAATGCTGCCAATCCCCGTAATGGTGCGGAAAAATGCAATGACGTACCTTTGGGCGGGCGGTGGTGGGGGAGTACGAAAATGCAATGACGTACCTTTGGGTAAAAGCGGGCGTTTCGTGAAAAACGAACCCGTGGTAAGGTCTAAACGTGAATGAAGAAACTGAATCCCTAGTCATCCAATCTGAACCAGGAGTAGGCGTCGGCCCGTGGCCAGGCGGCCGCGAAAACTGGCCCACCGCAGACCACTATGACCCCCAGCTTTTAGAAAACGGGGACTATCGCAACGTCGAAGACCATTTCCGCTACTGGAAAATGGATGCCATTGTTGCCGAACTTAACTCGCTGAAAGAACGCGGACAATGGCTGGAAGTTGCCATTGAAAACCTGGGACACGACTTCAATATCGGCTCAATTGTGCGCAGCGCGAACGCCATGGGAGTTCGCCACGTGCACATTGTGGGGCGGCGTCGCTGGAACCGGCGCGGAGCCATGGTCACCGACCGTTACATGCAAGTGCACCACCATCCAGACGTAGAATCCTTCACTGCCGCCATGCAAGAAGCGGGACTGCGGATCGTTGGCGTAGATAATATCCCCAGTTCAGTTCCTTTAGAAGATGCTGAGCTGCCACGTAATTGCGTTTTGGTGATGGGGGAAGAGTCGACAGGACTCAGCCCGCAGATGGCGCAGGCCAGCGAAAAAATCGTGCACATCACCCAATATGGTTCAACTCGCTCAATGAACGTGGGGCACGCAGCGGCAATTTCCATGTGGGCTTGGGTGCTGCAACACCGCGGATAATTTCCCGAGGGCGGTTTGTCTAAGCAATCCACCTGAAATAAAACCTTAAAATAACACGCTTTAAGAGCTTGTGTGAGAGGCGACATAGACTTTGTTTTAACGGGTCGTTCTGCCTACCAAAAAGTTGTAAAAGTGTGGGACAATTATTAAGTCAAAATCACCTATTTGATCAAGGAGGCAGGGAAGTGCCAATCGCAACCCCTGAGGTCTACAACGAAATGCTCGACCGCGCTAAGGAAGGCAAGTTCGCCTACCCAGCGATTAACGTTACCTCTTCTCAGACTCTGACCGCCGCTATCCGCGGCTTCGCAGAAGCAGAATCTGACGGTATCTTGCAGGTTTCTGTTGGTGGCGCTGAATACTGGTCCGGCTCCACTGTAAAGGACCGTGTAGCTGGTTCTTTGGCAATGGCTGCTTACGCACGCGAAATCGCTAAGAACTACGACGTAACCGTAGCTCTGCACACCGACCACTGCTCTAAGGGCAACCTGGATTCCTGGATTAAGCCACTGCTGGCTCTGGAAATCGAAGAAGTTGAAGCTGGTCGTCTGCCATTCTTCCAGTCCCACATGTGGGACGGCTCTGCTGTGCCATTGGAAGAAAACCTGCTGATTGCTCAGGAAATGCTGGACCTGGCACACCGCGCACGCACCATTTTGGAAGTTGAAATTGGTGTTGTTGGTGGCGAAGAAGACGGCGTTGCTGCAGAAATCAACGAAAAGCTCTACACCACCACCGAAGACGGCATCAAGACCGTTGAAGCTCTGGGCCTGGGCGAAAAGGGTCGTTACCTGACCGCTCTGACCTTCGGCAACGTACACGGCGTTTACAAGCCAGGTGCAGTTAAGCTGCGTCCAGAACTGCTGGGCACCATTCAGGAAGAAGTTGGCGCAAAGTTCGGCGCTGGCGATCGCCCATTCGACTTGGTAATGCACGGTGGCTCCGGCTCCACCGCAGAAGAAATTGCTACCGCTGTTGCAAACGGCGTTATCAAGATGAACGTTGACACCGACACCCAGTACGCATTCACCCGCCCAGTTGTTGACTGGATGATGCGTAACTACGAAGGCGTTCTGAAGATCGACGGCGAAGTTGGCAACAAGAAGCAGTACGACCCACGTGCATGGGGCGCAGCTGCTGAAGCTGGCATGGCTGCTCGCGTGGTTGAAGCTTGTGAGCGTCTGGGCTCCGCAGGCACCAAGATTAAGTGATTTAATCTGGTTTAACCAAGCCGCATAAACCTTGAAATCCCGGTCTCGAAAGAGACCGGGATTTTATTTTCCCAAGCGTCATCCTTGCAATCAGCAGTGCAACTGTGTACAACTTTTAACGTGGAATCAATCATTATTGCGATCTTAGTAGGTTTAGGAGTCGGCGCCGTAGTTGGAGCATTAGGCGCTGGCGGAGGCATCTTAGCAGTCCCAGCACTAATCTATCTGCTGGGACAGACGCCCCACGGAGCAGCCATGGGATCGCTAGTAATTGTTCTGGCCACCGCCCTCACCGCCCTCCCGGGAAGAATCCGCGCTGGAAACGTGCGGTTCAAAGACGGCCTGGTTTTCGCCGGCGTTGCCATGGTGGGCTCTTTCCTGGGGGCGCGCGCCGCCGGCTGGGTATCTGGTACCACGCTGCTCACCAGCTTTGCCATCATGATCTCTGCCATGTCGCTGGTAATGCTCCGCAAAGGACTGAATGAAGCTAAAGCTGCTCGCCAAGGAACTACCGAAACGAAACCCGCAGCACGCAAAGCCGTGTGGATGATTGCTTTGGCAGCGCTGTTCACCGGATTCCTCACCGGCTTCTTCGGCGTAGGAGGCGGCTTTATCGTGGTGCCCATCCTAATCGTAGTACTGGGCTTCAACATTCGCGAAGCTGCCGGCACTTCACTGCTTATTATGATTCTGGCTGCGCTTTCTGGTTTAGTTTCGCGGTGGGGACAGCCCGTAACCGTAGATTGGTACGTGGTATTCGCCTTTATGGGCGGTTCCATGGCCGGATCTTTTATTGGCGGACCACTTTCCCAGCGCGCTAAACCGCACGTCCTCACCCTAATATTCGCAGCCCTCTTAGCGGGAGTCGGAGCAGTTACCGCAGTTGCCTTAGCCCTGTAACTAATAGTTAGCCCGGTAACTGGCAGCCCGGTAACTGGCAGTCCGGTAACTGTTAGCTTCAAGGAAGCATTTGTTAAACGCCACCCGGCGTGGTCTAGGACAGCGCTGAAAGATAAGCTGCACCGCGCGAACAGGAAGTCACCTCCGGCAAAATCGCCGGTTCAATCTGAATACTTCGGCGCAGTGCCGGCAGTAACCCATCGCGGATAGATTCTTCTAGAATCGTGAACAGTTCGGGAATCTGCTGCGTAATGCTCCAAGAAACGATGATCGAACCCGGATCGGTTATCAGCGCTGCGTGAGCTAGTTCCGCGCCGGTAATCCGCATCGCATTAGTAAGTAGCGCCCGCACCGCGGGGTCGCCATCAGACCACTGCTGTAACAGCGCATAGGTTGAGGAAACCCCAGCCAAACGGCAGAGCGCCGGATTAGAAATAATCGTCTCTAAACACCCGCGTTTTCCGCAAAAGCAGTTAAAACCGTTTGGATCAATAGTGATATGCCCAATTTCGCCCGCCAGACGGTAAGTGCCGGTTACCAGGTTTGAGGCCACCACCTGTGTCATGGCCACACCGTCAGAAACACGGAAGTACAGGCAGTCAGTTAAGGACGGGCGGTGTCGCAGTTCAGCTAGGGCCGCTGCTCGGGCGGTGCCGTCAATAATCGGTTTAAACCCAAACCAGTCTTCAATAAATGCTTCGAAAGCGTAGGCCAATTCGCGGCTATCCGTGTTGGGCAGGTGGTTGAGTCGCTGATTGGGAAGCAAACCGGGAAAAGCGCACCCGACTGACTGCAAGTGTCGTAAAGAAAGGCCGCGTTGGCGGGCGCTGACGGAAAGTTCTCGCACCGTTTTTTCAAGGATTTCCAGGCTGATTACGCCCGTGGGGTTGGGAACTTCGACGCTTAGCAGCGGTTCGTGCACCACGTTGTGGATGGTGGCGGTGCCGCGTAGCTTTTGGATCGCCACCCCCACGTACTGCGGGCAGTCGCGGTTGAGGCTGAGCAGCTGGGTAGGGCGACCGCGTCCTGCAGTTTGGCGAGTATCAGGAGAGAGTATCGCGTTGCATTCTTTTAGTTTTGTGACGAGGGCGCTCACGGTAGCTCTGGTGTAGCCGGTTTCGGCGACCAGTTGTTGGCGGGTAAGGGGGCCCTTGGTGCGGAGGAGCTCCACAATGGTTTGACGCTGTTGCGTAATTAGTTGATTTTCTTCGTTGAAAATTTGGGTGTTAACCGCGGTTTTTAAGGCTTTTGGCATAATGACGTACCTTTGGAATGTTTCGTAATTAGTAACTACAAAACCACGTATTTTTGTAATCGGAATAATTCATTAATACTATTTTAGAAAATATCGCCGAGTTTTTGTTGATATTCCGCCCTTAATAATAAGGTTACTTAGATTAATTTTGAATTCTGTGCGAAACAAAATAAATTGTCTTTATTCTGTTTTTATGAATAAGTAAGTCACTGCAGATTTACTTGGATTCAAAGAAGAACCAACATTCTCTTCACACTTTGTGGAAAGGAGATCACAATGAGTGAAGCCGCTACCAAACCGGCCAAAGACTCACAAATGCGTGATCCTAAAGTAGAAGAAGCACGTAAGAAGCGTCTGCTGCTCACCCTAAATATCGTTTCCGTAGTTGGTGGCATTGGCATGTGGTGGGCCCTGGCAAAAATGGGTATCAACCTGCCAACCCCTATGGAAGTTGCCCACCGCTTCGGCTCCATGCTTTCTAACGGCATCTGGGTAACCGACACCCTGGCTTCCCTAGCCCGCGTTCTCACCGGCTTCGCCCTGGGCACTACCTTGGCAATCCCAGTCGGCTTCCTAATGGGCTGGTACATCCCAGCACGTGGCCTATTCGAACCCTGGATTCAGTTCTTCCGTACCGTGCCACCTTTGGCGATCATCCCACTAGCCATCGTGCTCATGGGTATCGGCGAACAACCAAAGATCTTCGTTATCTTCCTGGCAGCCTTCCTCTCTTGTGTTATCTCAACCTTCCAAGGTGTGATCAACGTAGACAAGACCCTGATTAACGCAGCTCGCGTACTCGGCGCTGGTGACGGACGCATCTTCGCCAAGGTAGTTGTGCCTGCCTCCACCCCATTCATCCTCGTAGGTATGCGCGTGGGTCTGGGTTCCGCTTGGGCAACCGTGGTTGCAGCAGAACTGATCGCCGCATCCGTCGGCCTGGGCTACCGCATGCAGAACGCACAGATTTACTACGATATGCCAACCATTTTCGTTTCCCTGGTAACCATCGGTGTCTTCGGCTTGATCATGGACCGCATCCTGCTGTTCACCGAAAACAAGCTGACCGGCTGGCAGGAGAGGATGTAACCCCATGACTACTAAGCCAAATAAGATCGTCCTCAAAGACGTCTCTAAAGTATTCCGCCTTGGCAAAGACTACTTCCAAGCACTCGACCACGTTTCCCTGGAACTGGGCGAATCCGAATTCGTAACCGTCGTAGGCCCATCCGGCTGTGGCAAGTCCACCATGATGAACCTACTGGCCGGTCTCATCACCCCTTCTGAAGGTTCAGTCACCGTAGACGGAAAAGAAGTAGACGGACCATCCCCAGAACGCGGCGTGATTTTCCAGCAGTACGCTCTATTCCCCTGGCTAACCGTCCGCGCCAACGTAGAATTCGGTCTGCGTTCACGTAAGGACATCAGCAAGCAGCAGCGCCGCGAAATCGCCGAACACTTCATCGAAATGGTGGGCCTCACCCAGTTCGCAGATGCCCTGCCAAAGACCCTTTCAGGTGGTATGAAGCAGCGCTGCGCAATCGCCCGCGCCTACGCAGTAAACCCCTCCATCCTCTTGATGGACGAACCATTCGGCGCACTGGACGCACTTACCCGCGTACAACTCCAGTCCCAGCTGCTCGACGCCTGGAGCCAAGACAAACGTACCGTAATGTTCATTACCCACGACGTAGACGAAGCCGTCTTCTTGGCAAACCGCGTAGTGGTAATGGCAGCTAAGCCAGGTCGTATTTACGACATCATCCCCATCGACCTGCCTTACCCACGTACCGACGAAATGCGTCTATCCCCAGAATTTGCGCAGCTACGCAACAAGATCTGGAAAGCCGTTTACCACCAAGATCCGAACCACACCTACGACGGCCCAGTCGGACCACAGTAAAAACCGGATCCCCCAAAACCTCAAGTGAAACCGGTTTATTCCGAGTAAAACCGGTTTCACTTAAAAAACCAAAACTCAAAACCAAAACACATAGAAATTCAAAGGAGAATCGAAATGAAGTTACGTCGTTTCGCATCATTCGCAGCCGTAGCTGCCCTGTCCTTCGGCATGGCTGCCTGTGGCGGCGCAGCCGACAAGGCAATGGATAAGCCAGCAGACGGTGACAAGGCCGCCGCCCCAGCAGAAGTAATGGAAGTAAACTTCGGTTACATTCCAGACCTGAACGGCACCGCCCTGATCGCAATTGCTAACGACCAAAAGCTGTGGGAAAAGCACAACCTGAAGGTAAACCTCAAGACCTTCACCAACGGCCCACTGCAGATTCAGGCCCTGGGCACCAAGGACCTGGACTACGGCTACATCGGTAACGGCGCATTCTGGCTGCCAGCTTCCGGCAAGGCAGACATGGCTTGCCTGATCGCTACCTCTCAAGCAGACCGCCTGATCGCACAGCCAGGCATCAAGTCCATCAAGGACCTGAAGGGTAAGAAGGTAGGTGTTCCAGAAGGCACCTCTGGCGACACCATCCTGACCCTGGCCCTGGAAAAGGAAGGCATGACCGTCGCTGACATCGAACGCGTTCCAATGGATCCAGGCACCGTAGTTTCCGCATTCTCCGCTGGTCAGATTGACGCAGCCGGCCTGTGGTACCCAATGGTAGACACCATCAAGGGACAGGTTCCAGACCTGGTAGAACTGGCTGAAGATAAGGACTTCGAAGACCAGATGGCATTCCCATCCGCAATCGTAATGCGTAAGGGCCTGGACAAGGAAAACCCAGAACTGGCTAAGCGCGTTGAAATGGTACTGACCGAAGCTCTGGACTACCGTGCAGAAAACCCAGACAAGACCGTTGAACTGGTAGCTGCTCTGTCCGGCCAGGACGTAGAAAAGCTGAAGGGCGAAGCCAAGTACATCAAGGTTCTCTCTTCCAAGGAACAGGTAGAACTGTGGGAAAACGGCACCATCAAGAACTGGCTGACCACCATGGGCAAGTTCTTCGTCAAGAACGGCAAGGTACAGGAAGCTGACCTGCTGACCCCAGAAACCTACTTCAAGTTCGACTTGCTGAAGGAAGCAGCTGGCAAGTAACCCCGGCGATTATCTTTCCGAGGGCGGTGATTTAACTTCTCCGTTGGATTGCCGCCCTCGAAAATAATCAAAATCTTCGGACTCGACTAACTTGTGGGAAGAAGAAACATGAGCGACAACTCACCTCGCATTCCAAACTTTCTGGTGATCGTCACCGACCAGCACCGGGTCGACACCATTGGCGCACTGGGCAACCCACATGCGCAAACGCCCAACATTGACGCACTATCCCAACAGGGGTTCGCTTTCACGCAGGCGTACACGCCAACTGCAATCTGCACTCCCGCACGCGCATCGCTACTGACCGGCTTGGCACCTTTCAAGCACAAGGTAGCAGCAAACCACGAATGGAATATCGTCTACACCTCGGATATCACCCCCGACTTCTGGACCTACACGCAGGAACTACGCGACAACAACTACAACGTAGGTATTGTCGGTAAATTCCACGCCGGGGAAACCCACCTGCCAGACGAATTCGGGATGGATGACGACTCTTTCATCGGCGCCGTAAACCCCGTTAACAACCCGGTATATCGCGCCTGGCTGGAAGAAAAAGGCTATCCACCACCAGAAATTAAAGACCCCATTAAGGGCGTGCTCCCCGGCAACCGCCCCGGACACACCCTGGCGGGCCGTCTGCAGCAACCCGTAGAAGCCACTTTCGAACGCTTCCTCACCGAACGTGCGATTGAACGCCTACGCCAATACGCCGCCGACTACAAGGAAACTGGCAAACCATTCTGCCTGGATCTGCACTACTATGGGCCACACCTGCCCTACATGATTCCAGACGAATACTTCGACCTGATCGACCCAGAGACAGTCACTTTGCCACCTTCCTTCGGCGACACCCTGGTAGGCAAACCACCAATCCAATCAAACTACGCAACCTACTGGTCAACAGCATCCTTTAGCAACGACGAGTGGAAGAAACTCATCGCCATCTACTGGGGTTACGTAGCTATGATCGACCACGAAATTGGTCTGGTGCGAGCCGAACTGGAACGTCTGGGACTGGCCGATGAAACCGCGGTCTTCTTCACTGCAGACCACGGCGAATTCACCGGTGCACACCGGATGAATGACAAGGGCCCAGCAATGTACGAGGATATTTACAACATCCCTATGCTGGTGCACATCCCCGGTATCTCCCATCACGGCTCCAACGATGCCTTTGTCTCACTGCTAGACGTGCCGGCTACCATTATGGATCTAGCGGGGCTAGACGCCTCTAAGGTCGAAGATGGACGTTCGCTGGTAGATCTAACTCGCGGCAAAGAAGTACCGGATTGGCGCGAAGATATCATCTTGGAATTCCACGGACACCACTTCCCGCTACAACAGCGCGGTTTGCGTACCCGTGATTTCAAACTGGTAATCAACCCTGAGTCAGTTAACGAATTGTATGACTTGCGGCATGACCCATATGAGATGAATAACGTGTACGACGCACCTGCGTACCACGAGATTCGCACCGAATTGTCAAAGAACTTGCACCGTCAATTGGTAGAGCGCGGAGATGGCGTATTTGCGAAATGGATGGCTGCTATGACTGACTTTGACGTGGCGCTTGGAAATACTAGTCACGATGACTACGATGACCTTGGTGAAGAAGAGTGACATATAGCTGTTGCAAATAGTGGGTGTGAGGAGGTGTGTGATCCCATCCGCTAAATGTAACAACTTAAATACGTGTTACAAAGAAAAAACCCCTGGAAACAGGGGTTTTTTCTTTTTGGGAATTTGTTTCTGAAAATGTTTCACTTGTTACATTCGGGTTACGTATAAACCGTGTCTTTGCTAAAGTCTAACTTGTAGGTTTGTATCTTTGTGCCCAATTTTGGGTAAAACAAATGCTTCAAACTTGAATATTCATCTCAGGAAAGGACCATGTATGTCTAAGAAACTGCCTTTTGGGCGCGCATCTTATGCCGCCTTGGTGGGCACTCTCTCTTTGACATTGATGGTGGGGGCCGGCAACGTCGCCCTCGCCACGGGCACTGCTGAAGTGCCCGGATCGGAAACTCCTGCAGTAACCACCGAGGCAACTACCCCTGCCACCGAAGCACCTGCAGCAGAAGTTAAACCAGCTGAAGAAGGCAAGCCAGCAGAAAATGTGGCTCCCGCACCAGCTGAAGAAAAGAAAGCTACGGAAACTAAGCCAGCCGAAGCAACCCAGCCAGCTAAGCCTGGGCGGACCGGGTTCTTCATCGCCGGCGGGCCAATCGATGGTGTGCTTGAACTCGCCAGCGATGGCTCAGAGTCTTTCGATGCAGACGACACTGCAGGTAATGACTCAAATGCAAACAACGGCATCGTTCGTGTAAACGACACCTACGTTTATCGAATTAGCTACCGTACCGGTAACGCTCCTGTAAACAACTTCACCACTAAGGTAGTTCTACCAAAGGGTGTCACGATGTCGGAGCTACCAGGTATCTGTCGTCAACCGGGATCGAGCTTGACTCCAAAGGATCCCTATCAGAATGTTCAGTTCCCGCTAACCGCAGGTGCGCTGGACCAAATGACCCCGCAGACTATTACCTGTAACATCGGTAACGTAGAAGCAAACGCCTCTTTGAACTACACGTTCACTGCCCGCGTTTCTAACTTGGTGCCACAGGGACACAAACTTATTCCGTCCGCTTTCTCGTTTAAAGCTGATGGACACGCAGAAGAAACTATCTCTAATAATCTGCCTTCTGTAACCGCATCTTCTCGTCTGAAGTGGGACGTTTCCAAGAACACTTTCCAAACCACCCCAGACACTGGTTACGTTTCAACCGCAGTGTTCTCACCATGTCCATGGAATTCAAAGCTAGCTTGCTTCCGTACCACCCACAATGTCATGCTGATGGCACCAAACGGTGGTAAGGGTGCAATGCCAGGTATTGGCGACGTAACCTTCGTCGATGATCTGACCCCGGAATCTCTTTACCCAGAACTTAGCTCCGAACAGCACCAGCGAATCAATGCTGACTTGGAGAAGTACGGTTCTCGTATTTACCCAGCAATCGGTAACTACGGCATTGCAGGCTCAAAGATCGGTATTGTTGAAAACAACATTAAGCTGACCCCGCAGAACGCTGTAATCGATTCCGGCAAGATGAAGATTGACGGTAAGGACAAGGGTGGCTCTCAGCCAGGTAAGAAGGTAGCTATTACCTTCGAAAACCCAGACTTGTCTCTGCGTACCTCCCCAACCATGACCGCTCGTTCCGGTCTGCCACTGGATATTTCGAAGGCCTACGCAATTTCCCAAGCCTTCTTCCTTTACACTCCAGTAGTTACGATTTCTGACTTCGGTACGGCCGATCCTCGTAGCCCAGAAACTAAGACCTTGAAGACTGTTAACCGCTTCAAGGAACTGAAGATTCAAGGCTTCAACCCAACCGACGTACAAAATGGTGACACTAACCCAGATAACGACTACCGTACGACCTTCCCACAGATCAGCATCAACGGTAGCTTCGCAAAATACTTCGGTGGTGTAGTTGGCGTAACCAACAACACTCCTCCAAAGGAATTCTCCCCAGGTGATAACTGGTTGGGTGAAGGTCTGCCAGGTGGCGGTACCTTGCGCGATGGTCAGCAGACCGTAGCACCTACCCAGGAAGTCATCTCGATCATGAAGATTACTGGTGCAACCCCAGCAGTTGAAGTAACTGAATCTTTGATCGCCTGTGACTCTTGGGATAACACCAAGCTTTACCTAAAGAAGAAGGACTGGAAGGGTGCCGACTATGACGGCATCACTTTGGGTGACAACACCGAACTACGTACGGGTTGGTCTCGTTCCATCCCTTCCCATGGAGAAGCAGTTTGGATTTCCGGTTTCAACAACACCCTGCGTAAAGATGGCCTGAGCAGCTGGGATGCCACCAGCAAGGATCAGGTACCTGCAATCAAGGTACAGTACTCTGCAGTTAAGGGTGGTAACGGAGACGTTGCAGCTTGTGGTAACGACAAGGGACCATGGTTTGACGATCCTGCATTGGTTCCAGGAAACGATCCTGCTAAGGCTGCTCAAGGCGTATTCACCGGCGTAGCCCGTGTCCGTGTGCATACCGTTCTGCCACCAGCTGTTGGTAAGTTCGATAGCCTGGGCTTCGGTACCCACACCACTATTTCTCTAGGTATGGAAGTTGCTCCTGGCCTGCAGCCTGGCACCGTGATTCCAAACTGGGCATCCGTAAAGCGTATCCCTAAGACTGACGGTAGCCAGTACAATATGGACCAAGTGCTGGCAGATCCAAGCCAATGGGGCAACTCTTCTTACAACCCAGGCAATGTTGCTGCTGACACCTTCACCGGTGCGCTCGGTGACCGTCTGATTGTTGGTGACGTACAAGTACGTATCAACAAGAAGGTTCGTAAGGGAGAATCTGGTGAATTCGTATCCACCCCACCACAGGTTTCTGGTGGTGACGGCACTGCCGGTGGTGACATCGTTCAATACCAGTTGTCTGCTTCACTAACTTCCAATGCGACTGCAGCACCAAACAACACTGCTGAAGTATGGATTGAAGACTGTCTGCCAAACGCATCTGCATTTGTAAGTGCTTCAGTGCAGCCAACCTTAGTGTCCCCAGGGGCTGCACCTGCTGATGCAAAGTACAAGTGTAAAGCTGGCGATACCTACATTCGTTGGGTATTCCCAGACGCAGAAATCAATAAGCCTATTGAACCAATTATTGTAACTACCGAAGCGCTACCAACCGCAGCAAGCGGTTCTTACGCTAACAAGGTACAGATCTGGGCTGCAGGAGACCGTTCTCCTATCAAGCTACGTTCCTCTGAAGCTCCAATCACCATTACCAACCCTGCGGGCATGAAGCTTGCGAAGATTGCGCTTACCCCAGTACTACAGGTAAACGCAGCTAATGCAGCACATAAGGACATCCACAAGTGGAACGTCCGCTTGGTAAACAACAATGAACCAGGTGCAAAGGCCGTTTCTGACCCAGTCGTCATTGACGTACTGCCAAAGCGGGGCTTGAATGAAACCGACTTTGACGGTGACTTCACCTTCGTAGAAGCCACTGCTAAGAACGGTGAACAGATTCTGTACACCAAGGCTGAAAGCAGCACCATCAAGGTACACGCCTCTGACTCAAGCAACCAAACTGGTGGCGCTACCACTTGGTGTGACGCTCCCGCAGGCGGCAACGCAGTCATCAACAACGGTGAATGTCCTGCAAACGCTGCAGAAGTAACCGGCCTTTACGTAAAGCGCCCAGGTGTCTTCTCAGTTGGCCAGACCGTTGAATTCGACGTAGCCATGGTAGGTACCGGCAACAAGAAGGCCGAATCCTACATCAACGCCGCTGGCGCCTCTGCTACCGGTTTGCTCTTGCCAATCGGTCCAATCAAGCGTAAAGAAACCACCATCGCCGGCTCTATCGGTGACCGTTTCTTCATTGACGCCAACGGCAACGGCCTGTACGAAGACGGCGAACCAGCAGTAGCTGGCGCAGACGTACGTCTGACCGGTACTGACGACTTGGGCAACCCAGTTGACATCACCGTCCAGACCAAGCCAGACGGCACCTACGTAATTCCAAACCTCCGCGCTTCCAATGCTGCAGGTTACAACGTAACCTTCACCATCCCCGCGGATAAGGTTGCTGAAAAGTACGAATTCACCACTACCAAGGCAGGCCAAGACGGCACCAAGGACTCTGATCCAGACGGCACCGGTTTGGTAGCCAACGTAGTGCTCAAGCCAGGTGAAGATCGCACCGACATTGACGCAGGTATCGTAAAGCCAGCAATCGACCTGGTAAAGACCGCTAACAAGGATGAAGTACGTGTAGGCGACGTAATCACCTACACCTTCACTGCCACCAACACCGGTAGCGCAGTGCTGAAGGACGTTGCCCTGACTGAAGAATCCTTCACTAACGGCTTCGGACAGGCAATCACCTTGGACGCACAGCCAGTAGTAGATACCGCAGCTTCCACCGGAACTGTGACTGCACTGGCCCCAGGACAAAAGGTAGTTTGGACTGCTAACTACACCGTCAAGGAAACTGACTTGGAACTGGGAACCACCATCGACAACACCGCAAAGGTAGATGGTAAGTCCCCACGCGATACTCCGGTAACCGACAAGGACACCAAGCGCATCCCACCAGTTGATGACGGCACCTACAAGGTATCCAAGACTGCTGACCCAGCTAACGGCACTGCCGTTATCCCAGGACAAAAGATCACCTACACCATCAAGGTCACCCACGTGGGCAACCTGAAGGTAAACGGTGCGTCCTTGGAAGACAACTTGCCAGCTGTACTTACCGACGCTGACTACAACAACGATGCAGTAGCCACCACTACCACTGGCGACAAGGGCACCGTAACCTTTGAAGACAACAAGATTAAGTGGAACGGCAACCTGGTCAAGGGCCAGGTAGTCACCATCACCTACTCTGTGAACGCAAAGGTCGGCACCGCAAACGCCATCACCAACGTAGTAGCTCCTACCAATCCAAAGGGATCCTGTGATGACACCGTAGGTTGTACCACCAACCACACCTTCACCCCAGGAACCTACACGGTAAAGAAGGAAGCTGCAGTTCGTGGCAAGACCGGTACTGAAGTACTCAGCGCTGATGTAATCGACTACACCGTCACCATCAAGCACACCGGTGGCACTAAGGTAACCGCAGCTACCTTCACCGACAACCTGGCAAACATCCTGGATGACGCTGAGCTAGTCGGTGCCCCAGTAATCACTCCAACCACTGGAGCTGGTTCTGTAGACGAAGCTGCAAAGACCCTAACCTGGGCTGGCGACCTGCTACCAGGTGACCTTGTACGCATCACCTACTCGGTACGCGTTAACGGAAACGGAAACCTGGACCTGATTAACACCGTTACCCCAGGAGACAACGGGGGAACCTGTGAAGACGGCCCAGCAAACTGTACTACCACCCACACCATCGAAAAGGGTAAGTACACTTACGCTAAGACCTCCGCTACCGCACAGGCAGTGAAGTCCGGCGATAAGATCAACTACACCATCACCGTCAAGCACGCTTCCGGTGACCGCGTAAAGGGCGCATCCATCAAGGATGATTTCTCTGAAATCCTCAATAACGCCACCTACAACAACGACGTCAAGGCCTCCGCTGGAAACGTAGCAGTTGTAGCAGGCGTCCTCGACTGGACCGGCGACCTGGCAATCGGCGATGTAGTAACTATCGAGTTCTCCGTAACCGTGGATGCCAACGGCGCTGCCGAACTGGTTAACGCGGTAACTTCCACCGACCCAGATGTGGAACGCCACAACTGTGAAGAAAAGAAGAACGAGAACTGTACTACCACCCACACGGTAGAACAGGGCAAGTACACCTTCTCTAAGACCGCAGACCTACCTGAAAAGGTAACCTCCGGTCAAAAGATCACCTACACCCTGAAGGTAAACCACGCTTCCGGTGACCGCGTGAAGGGCGCATCCATCAAGGATGACTTCACCGCACTGCTGGCAAACGCCACCTACAACCAGGACGCAACTTTGGTCTCTGGCCCAGGTGCAATCAAGGTTGACGGTAACGTACTTACCTGGACCGGCGACTTGGCTCCACGCGACGCAGTCGTAATCAAGTTCTCGGTAACGGTGGATGCTAACGGCGCTGCTGAACTGGTTAACGCAGTTATCTCTGAAGACCCAGTGAAGACCCGTTGGGAATGTGCCCCAGAAGGTTGTACCACTCGCCACACTGTAGAAGGCGGCACCTACAAGGTAGCTAAGGCTTCCGCAGTGAAGCAGGGCGATACTCCTAAGGCAGGCACTTCAGTAGTAGCCGGCGAAAAGCTGGTCTACACCCTGACGATTAACCACGCTACCGGCGACCGCGTAAAGGGCGCATCCATTACCGACGATTTCACGAAGGTACTGACAGACGGTAAGGCCACCTACAACAACGACGCAACTGCTACCGCAGGTAAGGTCGAAGTTAAGGACGGCGTCCTGAAGTGGACTGGCGACCTGGCAATCGGCGCTTCGGTAACCATCACCTTCAGCTTGGATGTAAACGCAGACACCGCAGTTTCCTTGGTTAACACCGTTACCCCAGGCGACCCACGCGGCACCTGTACTCCAGCAGAAGTATGTACCGTTACCAACGACGTGCCACTGGGCAAGTACACCTACTCTAAGATCTCTGACCCAGCATCCACTTCCGTAGTGAAGTCTGGCGACAAGATCAACTACACCATCACCGTGAAGCACCAAGAAGGCACTCGCGTCACCGGCGCTTCCATCGTTGATGAACTAGATAACGTACTGCAGAACGCCCGCTACAACGATGACGTAACCGCTTCTTCCGGTACTGTCTCCGTTGAAAATGGTAACGTCCTGAAGTGGAACGGTGACCTGGCAATCGGTCAGGTAGTCACCATCCGCTTCTCCGTAACCGTGGACGCTAACGGCGCAGCCGAACTGGTGAACGCAGTTACCTCTTTGGATGACAAGCCACGTCACTCTTGCGATGACAAGGTTGGCTGCGAAGTCCGCCACACCGTAGAAAAGGGTAAGTACACTTACTCTAAGACTTCCACCACTCCAGAAGCGGTGAAGTCTGGCGATAAGATCGACTACACCATCACCGTGAAGCACGCTTCCGGAGACCGCGTGAAGGGCGCCTCTATCAAGGACGACCTCACCAACATCCTGATGAACGCTTCCTACAACGATGACGTAGTCGCCTCTGCAGGCAAGGTTGAAGTAGTTGACAACGAAATCAACTGGACTGGCGACTTGGCGATTGGCGACGAAGTAACCATCAAGTTCTCTGTAACTGTTGATGCACTCAGCGACGCTACCCTCACCAACGCGGTTCTTTCCACCGACCCTGACGCAGAACGTCACAATTGTGTGGATAAGGACGAAGCCAACTGCGTAACCGTTCATAAGGTAGAAAAGGGTATTTACAACTACTCGAAGACCTCTGAACCAGTAAGCGGTTCCAAGGTTAAGAACGGCGACCAGATCACCTACACCATCAAGGTAAACCACGTAAGTGGTGACCGCGTGAAGACCGCCTCTATCAAGGATGACTTGACCAAGGTACTGGCTCACGCAACCTACAACAACGATGCCAAGATCGTTGCAGGTGACGGTGCTCTGGAAGTTAAGGACGGCGTCCTTACCTGGACTGGCGACCTGGCAGTAGACGCCAGCGTCACCATCACCTACTCTGTGACGGTAAAGACCAAGGTTGAGGCTGAACTGGTTAACGTAGTTACCAGCGAAGACCCACTTGTGGATCGTCACACCTGTAACGACCAGGTAGGCTGCAAGACTGTACACAACGTAGTACAGCCTAAGACTCCACTACCAAAGACCGGTTCCGATGCCCTGGCTCTAACGGTTGCAGCAGCAACCTTGGCAGGCGCTGGCGCTTTGGCTCTGGTAGTCGCACGTCGCCGCCGCCACAGCTGAAAAGCTCCCGTGAGTAACTAATACTCACCATTAAAAGCGGGTGGTTTTCCAACGAAAGTTTGGAAAACCACCCGCTTTACTAATTCCCTAAACCAGTTCAATAAAACTAAGCACGTACCTTTATAATTCAAAGGTACGTGCTTGCAAAAAAGGAGGGAAAACATGGAAACACCCCGTCAGCTTCCCTTCAACGTCGTTGCCAAACCAACCGGCGCAGCCTGTAACTTAGACTGCACATACTGTTTCTTCCTCTCTAAAGAACTACTCTATGACCACGGCTCGCAAATGATGAGCCCAGCAGCCTTAGAAGACTATATTCGCAGCTACCTACACAGTCATGCCGACGGAGATGTCACCTTAGTTTGGCAAGGTGGCGAACCTACTTTGCGCGGCCTGGACTTCTACAAACTCGCGGTTGAACTGGGTAAAAAGCATGCACGCCCCACCCAAAACGTCTTCCACGCGATGCAAACTAACGCCACCTTAATCGACGATGAGTGGGCGGCTTTCTTTAAAGAAAACAACTTCCTTTTAGGCGTTTCAATCGATGGCCCTAAAGATATTCACGATGCGTTCCGCGTAAACAAAGCCGGCAGAGGCTCTTTCGACCAAGTAGTTAGAGGCTGGCTCTACTTGGAAAAACACGATGTTGAACGCAATATTCTCTGCACCGTCCACGTAGCTAACGAAGAACGCGGCGCAGAAGTCTACCGTTTCTTCCGCGACGAACTAAATGCCGCCTATTTGCAGTTTATCCCTATCGTAGAACGCGTCCCAGCCCAGTACCTGCCCCTGGCACAGGCAGGCTGGCAGGTAAACCGTAAGCACCAAATCATGTATCGTCAAGAGGGCGACTGCGTCACTGATCGCTCTGTTTCCCCCGGCGGATTCGGGCAGTTCCTGAAAGACATTTTTGACGAGTGGCTTCCCCACGATATTGGTAAAGTCTTCGTGCAACACTTCGACACTATGCTGGGTAACTTAATGAATGTGCCCACGGTCTGTGTGCATTCGCCCGTTTGCGGTGCCGCTTTGGCAATCGAACATAATGGGGACGTATATTCTTGCGACCATTACGTTGAAGAAGGGTACGTGCTTGGCAACGTAACCGCTGGAGATAGCTTCGTGAAGATGCTTACTTCGCCTTTCCAACAAGAGTTTGGCCAAGCGAAGCTAACTACGCTTTCCAAGCAGTGCCAAGCCTGCCCGGTTCGG
This sequence comes from Actinomycetaceae bacterium, assembly GCA_030532515.1. Taxonomy (GTDB): domain Bacteria; phylum Actinomycetota; class Actinomycetes; order Actinomycetales; family Actinomycetaceae; genus Gleimia. Next base: position 83,017 of record JAUNKY010000001.1, on the reverse strand, counting down.
GTATTTTGCCATGGGGGATGCCCTAAGGATCGTTTCGTTGCGCAAGAAAACGATCATCCGCAAAACTACCTGTGCGCCGGCTATTACGATTTCTTCTCACACGCGGCGCCGGCAATTCAGCTTATGGGGCAGTTACTTTCCCGAGGGCGTTCCCCACAGGAATTGTTAGACCCAGTGTTCCGCGCACGTTACCTAGGGCGCTAATACTACTAAAGGGGTGTGCGGGTAGTTCCAAAGCGAAACTACCCGCACACCCCCTTATTTTTATAAGCACGTACCTTTAAACGCGACTGAAACTGCAAGCACGTACCTTTGATTTTTTATAAGCACGTACCTTGTGAGGCAGAGAATCAGGCGGTTGCGTACAAAGCCAGGAGGCGAGCTACCTCGTCGGCTACGTGGTCGCGGCCTGGACCAATGTACTTGCGTGGATCAACTAGCTTTTCATCCCCAGCTAAAATCTCGCGCACCACAGAGGTGAAGCCAACGTTCAGGTGGGTGGAAACGTTAATCTTCGTCATCCCCGCCTTAATTGCCGCTACCATGCCCTCGTCAGAAACCCCTGAGGAACCGTGCAATACTAAAGGCACTGGGACTGCGTCGCGAATTGCGGCAATCAGGTCAGTATCCAAAACTGCACCGCGGGTAGTCATCGCGTGGGATGAGCCAACTGCCACCGCCAGCAAATCTACGCCCGTGTCAGCTACGAACTTGGCTGCGTCTTCTGGATTAGTGCGCGCGGAAGGATCGTGAACCCCGTTCTTACCACCCACTTCACCCAGTTCGGCTTCAACTGCAACGCCGGCAGCATGGCAGAACTCCACAACTTTAGCGGTGGTTTCGCGGTTCGTTTCATCATCTAAGTGAGAACCGTCGTACATGACCGAGTTAAAGCCCAAATCTACAGCTGCCCGGCACAAATCCACGTCTTCAGCGTGATCCAAGTGTACTGCCACTGGTACTGAAGCACCCTCTGCCAACGCAATCATCGCTTTCCCCAAAGGAGCCAGACGGCCACCGTGGTACTTAACCGCATTTTGGGATAGCTGCAAAATAATGGGGCGGTTCACGCGTTCAGCCGCATCAATCTGGGCTGCCGCAAACTCCAGCAACACCACGTTGAAAGCGCCCAAACCAACTTTTTCTGCCGCTGCCTGCGCCGCCATTTCACGAATATCAACTAAAGGCATCAGTATTCCTCTACTTTCACATTAGGTTCCATAGTTTTATACAGTTCTAAATCAACTTCACCCGCAACCGGGCAGGCCACCGCAGCCCCCGAAAGAGCCACGGCAGTTGGCAACCCAGCAGCTACTTCTGCAGCCGAGGGCGCCCAATCTAACTCTTGTTCCGCAAATAAAGCTGCCAAGTGCTTACACCACGCGGCTACTGAAGCATCCCCAGCGCCGGTAGGATTACCACTTACCAGCTGCGCTGGCTTAGCTTTGTAGGCTCCAGTTCCAGCAAAAATCGACATGCCATTGGCGCCCTCGGAAGTAATCACTACGCGCACTCCCTTGCCCAGCAGCTGCGCCGCCCCCTCAGCAACTGAATCGCAACCGGTGGTTTCTTGCAACTCCAAATCATTGGGCTTGACAAAGTCAGCGCCGGCTTCGCAAGCGGCCACCAAAATCGGGCCGGAAGCGTCAACTAAAATCCGGGCTTTGGCAGCGTGGGCGGTTTCCACCAGACGCGTCATCCAAGTAGGGGAGGAACTCCCGGGGAACGAACCACTGCAAGCCACCAGGTCACCAGGCTGCAAAGATGCTTCCAAAAGGGTAAGTAGCGCCTCCCACTCGGCGTCACTGGGGGTAGAACCTGCTTCGTTGAAAACAGTCGCTTCACCCGCGTCATCAACAACCGCAATCGACAGGCGCGTCTGCCCGCTGGTGGGAACAAACCTTGGGGTAATTAGCTGCTGCGTATCCAACTCAGCTAATAGGCTCTGCAGGCGGGCTCCATTCGCGCCACCTAAGAAACCGGTTGCCACCGTGGGAATGCCCAGCTGGGCCAACACCCGGGAGACATTCAGCCCCTTACCGCCAGGACGCACTGTAACGTCCTCAACCCGGTGCGGAACCCCCACCTTTAGCTCGGCAATCCGATGCGTAATATCTAAAGCTGGATTCGCCGTTAAAGTCCAAATCGTAGCCATAATTTAAAGTGCCTTTTCTGCGATGAAAGCGCGCAAAGCCGCGCCCTGAACCTGCGACCAGCTTCCCAGCTGCGCTAAATGCACTGAAGGAGCTGGGACAATCCCTAAAGCTACTTGCAACTCAGCTTGGAAGTGATCCAACAGCTGTTGCCCGCGATTTGCAAGGCCGCCTCCCAAAACCACTGGAACAGGGCCCACCCCAGAGAGGAAATGCGCAACCGCGCGAGCCAAAGTGGTGAGCGCCGTATCAATCACCGAGTGCGCCTGCTGCGCGCGTAAATGCTCAGCCGCGTCGTGAGTCACGTGGTAGCGGTCGGCAACTGCGTAAACACCAGCAGCGCCCTGGGATTCGCTAATTAGTCCCAGCTGCGCGCCGCGCCGAGCAATCCCCGAGGCGGAACAGATCTGCTCTAAAGGTAGTGGTGAGGTTAAAGTTGGCGGGCGTAACGCGCCTTCAATCCCACGGTATTCAGGGAAAACTGGTACCTGCCCGATTTCTCCAGCCCACGGGTGCGGTGCCACGATACGCTGATCCAAAATCAACGTCGAGGCAATGCCGGTGCCAATCGCAATGTAGAAGAAGTCGGGGAGTTGTACGCCCCAAAAAGACTCTGCTAACGCCCCGGAACGAACGTCGTGTCCAAAAGCAACTGGCGTGCCCAGCTGTGCTTCTAAGCGTTCTTTCGCCGGGAAATCGCGCCACCCTAAGTTAGCTGAAAACTCGGCAATCCCGGTTTTTTCGTTAACAATACCGGGCATATTAACGCCGATAGTAGAGATCAGATTAGTGGCGTTAACCCCATCGGCGGTGAAGTCTCCGGCGGCTACGCGGGTTCTATAGTCGCTGACAATTTCGGTGATGCGACTGATTAGTTGCGTGGGGTCTTTAGGGGTGTCTACCTGCGTTTGCCCGCAGATATTTCCCTGGGAATTAACTAACGCGATTTTGATGGTGGTGCCACCTACGTCAATTCCTAAAGCGTAAGCCACGTTGCCTCCTGAATCCGCAGAATAATGGGGAAAAGTACGATGATGTACCTTTGGGTGGAAGTTAAGAGGCGGGTATGCGCCAGCGCGCATACCCGCCGAAAGTAACTCAGTGCTCGTCGAGGATAATAGAACGAGTCAGGTGACGAGGAGTATCTGGGTTCAGACCCTTAGCTTCAGCGCGAGCAACCGCAACGCGCTGTGCCACAATCAGATCTGCCAAAGGATCCAGGTCAGAGTGGATGAACTCGGCGCCGGTAGCTTCAGTCTGTTCGCGCAAACCAACTGGGACTTCACCGAAAGCCCAGGTCAGGCGACCTGGTTCTGCAATTGAGATAGGACCGTGGCGGTATTCCATAGCTGGGTAGGTTTCAGTCCAAGACTGGCTAGCTTCACGCAGTTTCAGGCCTGCTTCGTTAGCCAAGCCAATGGTCCAGCCGGTGCCCAGGAAAGTAATCTGGGTGGCGTCGATCCAACGCTGTGGGATTTCTACTTCGAGGGCGGTCTTTGCATCTGCAATCGTCTGAGTCAGGTCTTGACCCAAGGAAGCGCGGAAGTAAACCAGTGCGGAAGTTGCGAAACGAGTCTGAACTACTGATTCTTCATCGGCGAAGTCCAGGACGATTTCCCGGGCAGCGTATTCACTTGCTGGTCCGGGGGCAACTGCAGTAATCAAGGTAGCTGGCTTGCCCTTTGCGTGCAGGTGCTTCATTACGTCAATGATTTCAGTGGTGGTGCCAGAGCGAGAAAGGCAGATAACGCGGTCGTAGTCGCGTTCGATGGGGAACTCGGTGGCGGTGAAAGCGTCGGAAACGCCCTTGCCAGCTACTTCGCGGGCGCGAGTGTATGACTGAGCGATGAACCAAGAGGTGCCACAGCCGATTACGGCTACGGATTCGCCGTCATTAGCTAAAGGCGCGTCGCCGGCGGCCAGTTCAACTACGCGGGCCCAGATTTCTGGCTGGGAAGCGATTTCTACGCTAGTAATGCTCATAATATGTACCTCACTTGAGAAAAGTTGATCATTTGTCGACTACACCTTTGATAGTCTCTGTACCAAATGACAAATATTGATTACACTTAGAGTATATCAATCACAATAAATCGATGGTAGTGGTTCTGGGGAACCATTTACCGGTACCTCGATTTGTGCGAAAAACCCCTAACTCGCGGTGATTAATAAACGACCCGACAGGCAAAGTGCGCAAATAACGAAGTCTGCGCGCAAAAACTGCTCAACACAAGCTAGGAAAAGGCAATGAACAGACAAGATCGCCTCTCACAATTAGTTGATTTGGTGATTGAACGAGGCTCTATCAGAGTAGAAGATGCCATCGAAGTCCTAAACGTCTCAGCCGCCACCGTCCGCCGAGATTTGGACACCTTAGCCGAACAACAACTCATCGTCCGCACCCGCGGAGGAGCCACCACCAACGCCTCCACCGGCGAACTACCCCTGCGCTACCGGGCTGTAAACTGCACCAACGAAAAAACCGCCATTGCCACAGCCGCCGCCCGCCTAGTTAAACCCGGCGAAGTAATCGGCTTCAACGGCGGTACCACCACCACCTTAGCCGCCTACGAAATGGGCGTGCGCATCAGCGCCGAAGACGAATTCGCCGAAGACGGAATCACCCTGGTAACCAACTCAATCAACATCGCCAACGACCTGATTGTGCGCCCACGAGTGAGAGTCGTAGTTACCGGCGGCGTCGCCCGCGCCCGTTCCTACGAACTAATCGGGCCGCTGGCCTCCCTCATCTTGCCCCACATCAGCGTTGACACCCTCTTCCTGGGCGTAAACGGCGTGGACTATGACTCCGGCATCTACGCCAACCACGAAGGTGAAGCAGAAGTAAACGCCGCCTTAGCAAAAGCCGCGAAAAAGGTAGTTGTCCTCACTGACTCAACCAAACTAGGACACACCGCCTTTGCTCGCATCGCCCCACTATCCGTAGTCTCCACTATCATCACCGACAGCGGCATCACCGAAGCTCAGCTACAAAAACTAGAAGCTAAAGGCATCGAAGTTATCGTCGCCAAAATCGAAAAATAACGGCCCACCGCCGCCCTCGAAAAAACCCATCCCCTAAATCAAAAAGAGGAGAACCAATATGACCACAACTGGTCGCGTAACCCTACCAATCGAAGTTGGTATCGACGACGAGGTAAAAGTCCTCATGCAGCGCCTGGGTGCTGACGCGGTACGCAACTCAGACGGCACTGAACTGCCGGAGTTGGTGCACGAACTGGCAGCCAAAGTTTACTCAACCTACTTCCCAGCACGTGGCGACCAAGAATGGGCCGTAGCCAATCCGGAAACCACCACCCACCTCTACCTAATGTCCCCCCGCACCGCCGCCCTGGCAGACACGCTGGAAATCGACATTATGGAAGGCTACCTGCGCGAACAAATCCAGCCAGATGTAGAAGTTGACCGCGAACTCTTCTGGCAGGTAATCGACCGCACCACCAACGAAACTCTCCCGGTAACGGATTGGGAAATCCTTGATGCAGACGGTCGCGTACGCATCAACCGCGCTACCGCCGGCCATGTCTACACCGTAAACTTCCTGGCTCGCCAAATCTGGGACGGCACCCAGATGTACAACTACATCACTAACAACTGGGATGAAGACCCCAAGCGCCACAAAGAACGCCCCTACAACGTTCGCCAAAAAAAAGTGTGGGACCGCGTTCGCTCTGAGCTGGGGCGCTGGCTGGGCGAACACCCAGAAGTTGACGTAGTCCGCTTCACCACCTTTTTCTACCATTTCACCCTGGTCTTCAACTCAGACCGCAAGGAAAAATTCGTCGACTGGTTCGGCTACACCGCCTCAGTTTCCCCCGAAGCGATCACCGCTTTCAAGGAAGAATACGGCTACCACATCACTCCGGAAGATTTCGTAGACGAAGGCTTCTACAACTGTTCTTTCCGCGTGCCATCTAAAGCTTTCCGCGACTGGGTAGATTTCCAGCACCGCTTCGTCACCTCCCGCGTACGCGAACTGACTGATGCCGTACACGCCGCCGGAAAAGAAGCCATGATGTTCCTGGGCGACAACTGGATCGGCACCGAACCCTACGGGCCACACTTCAAAGACACTGGCCTGGACGCGGTAGTAGGTTCAGTTGGCAACGCCGCAACCTGCCGTATGATCTCTGACATTCCGCACGTTAAGTACACCGAAGGCCGTTTCCTTCCCTACTTCTTCCCAGATGTTTTCAACGAAAATGGGGATCCGGTAGGCGAAGCTAACGTCTCTTGGATGGCTGCGCGCCGCGCGATTGTACGCAAGCCACTGGACCGAATTGGCTACGGCGGCTACCTGTCCCTGGCCATTAAATTCCCCGAGTTCGTGGACCGTATCGAAGCTATCTGCCAAGAATTCCGCGACATTTACGAAGCCGCGGAAGGGAAGACTCCGGTTAACTCACCAGTTCGCGTCGCAGTTTTGAACGCATGGGGCTCCCTCCGCACCTGGCAGACCCACATGGTGGCACACGCGCTGGCTTATGAGCAGACGCAGCCGTACGTGGGAGTTTTGGAATCGTTGGCCGGCCTGCCATTCGACGTTAAATTCATTTCCTTCGAGGACGCCTTGTCGGGGGCTTTGGATAACTTCGACGTTATCCTCAACGTAGGCGAAGCCGGAACCGCTTTCTCCGGTGGACGCTACTGGGCTGACCCACAGCTACAGGCAGTAGTTCGCCAGTTCGTCGCTCGCGGTGGCGGTGTGATCGGTGTGGGTGAACCGGCCGGTATCAGCTACGGAGGGGCTTTCAACCAGCTTTCTGATGTCTTTGGCGTAGACCGCGAACAATCCTGGTCGCTCTCTACTGACAAGTACCCACGCTTGGTTCCAGAACACTTCATCACCGCCTCAGAATCTGGATGCAACTGCTCTTGTGGCACCGTCGTTGGCGGAGCTGCTGGACCGGGTGCCGGCCTGGTGCGCGGTCAGCTGGAAGTTGAAGTTACCGGCGGTGCCCGTTACTGGGTGCCGGTAGTTAACGACGTGGACGTACTGCAGATGACCGGTGTTTCGGTTGAACTGGCGGCCCGTAGCTTCGGCGAAGGGCGCGCAGTCTACTTTGCCGGCCTGCCCTTTAGCCAGCAGAACGCACGCCTGCTGCAAAAGGCAATCTACTGGGCGGCAAAGCAAGAAGGCGTTTACGAAGCTTCAACTCACGCGGCCTCTGCAGCAGTTGACGTAGCTGTTTACGACAACGGTTCTGTCTTCGTATACAACTCATCTTTGGAACCAGTAACCACCAAGGTCTTTAACCTGAACGGGGAAACGGTCGAAGTTGAGCTCGAAGCCCTGGGGAGCGTTTGGTTCAATAAGTAAGTAAACCTCCAAATCTAACAGTTAAGTTGCAATATTCGCGTTGGAAGTGTCTTTCCAACGCGAATATTGTTTTTAAATCCGCTTGTTGAATAGGGTAGGGCAGTTCCAGAGCCCTTAGAAATCAGCGGATTTGCAGTTTCCGAAGGGGCATTTTCTGGCGGAAACTTGGGATTTTTAAGCAGTTTTATAACTGGATGAGGGATTATATTCGCCTTGGAAACTTGATAAAATAGAGGTGTTTTTCCCAACCGACAAATGGAGAAGGATTCAATGAAGAAACAATTTTTACGTTCCTCTTTGGGCGTAGCAACTGCTGTTTCTTTGGTAGCCATGCCTGGTTTGGCACTTGCTGCTGAAGGAGAAGCCCCTGCCCCAGAGACTGCGGTAACTAACCCGGCCCCTGCTGCCCCTGAAAAGTCTGCTGAAGAAAATGCACCTGCTGAAGAAAAAGCACCTGGTGAAAAGGCAACCGAAGAAGGTTCTGGCGGTGCAACCGGCGGAGCTGAAGAGGCTACCAATCCTGTAGAAAAGCAACCTCTTGCCCCTACCGGAGGCGGTGCACCAGACGGTAAGAAGGCTGACGAAACCGTTATTTTGGACCTTTACAACCTGACCGATATTCACGGTCACATTGAAATGGTTGAAAAGGAAGACAAGAAGGACAAGAAGAAGGTCGTTACTGAAGCAGGTCTGCCAGCAATGCAGTGTTACCTGCAGTCAGCATACGCCACCAACCCAGCTTCTTCCTTCACCCTGTTGGGTGACAACATTGGGGCAACCCCATTCACCTCAGGTGCACTGTTGGATAACCCAACCATTGAAGCTTTGAACCTCTTCCCAGTAGTGGCTTCTACCATTGGTAACCACGAACTGGACCTGGGACAGGAAGTATTCAAGAAGCGTATTGACGGCTCCGCACCACAGGAATTCGTCAAGGTTGGCTTCCCCTACCTGGGCGCTAACGTAGAAGGTATGGGCACCTACATGGAGGGTGGCCACGAAGTACCTTACCTGGGCGAATACCGCATTGCTGAACTGGGCGGCGTAAAGGTTGCCTTCATCGGCGCTATTGCACAGGACGTACCATTCAAGCTGAACCCAACTGCTACCGAAGGTCTAAAGTTCAACGATCCAATCGCAAAGATCAAGACCTTGGCTAAGCAGCTGAAGGATTCCAAGCAAGCTGACGTAGTTGTTGCCATGCTGGATGACGACGTAAAGAACAACTACCCACAGATGCCAGCGGAAGTTGACGTCATCATGGGTGGCGACACCCACGTTCCATACGAATTCGACAAGGTAAACTCCAAGGTTACCCTGGAATCCGCCAACCCTAAGTTGGCAGGTATCGCTTCCGGCTCCTACACCGACAACCTGGGTCTGGTTCGCGTAACCTTCAACAAGACCACTGGAAAAGTGGAAGCTGCCGACTCCATCCTGATCCCAGCTGATACCGTTTACAAAGAAGCAAATAAAGACTGTGTAGCAACTGGCTCTGCCGCTGAAGTTGTTAAGAAGGCACAGAAAGCTTCTAAGGTAGCTGGCGAAAAGGTCATCGTTGACGGCCTGACTGACGGCTGGAGCCGTGGCGTATTCTTGGCACCAGGTGAAGAAAAGCCAGCTCCTGGCTCTAACCGCGGTGTTGAATCCACCCTGGGCAACCTGGTAGCTGACTCCATCTTGGATCAGGTAACCATCGACGGTAAGACTCCAGTAGACATCGGCGTTGTTAACGCTGGTGGTCTGCGTGCAGAACTGACTCCAAAGGGTGGTAAGCTCACCTACGCTGACACCTTCAAGTCCCTGCCATTCTCTAACGAACTGGGCTTCGCTCCAATGACCGGCGCACAGTTCAAGAAGGCCCTGGAAAACCAGTGGAAGAGCACTCTGAACTCTCAGAACTCCCGCCCAATGCTTCGCCTGGGCACCTCTTCTAACCTGACCTACACCTACGACCCAACCCAGCCAGAAGGTAACCGCATCACCTCTATCCTGCTGAACGGCAAGCCACTGGATATGGAAAAGACCTACAACGTTGGTTCCATGACCTTCGTTCTGCAAGGTGGTGACGGATACTTCGAAAAGGGTCTGAAGGTAAAGACCTTCGGTGTTCTGGATCGTGACGGATTCAACGCTTACTTGCAGAAGATGGGCGCTGACAAGCTGAAGCCATCCAACCTCAAGCGTGCGATCGGCATCTCTGATGGTAAGGCAGAGGACGGCATTACCCTGAACCTGCGCGGCCTGTCCTTCTCTGAAGGTCCAGGTATTACCAAGAACGTTATGGTAAAGGTTGGCAACAAGACCAAGACCTTCCCAGTTGACAACAACCTGCTGGAACCAAATGCAAGCAACGCTAAGTCCATCATCACCACTGACGGTGTTGGTCAGGCAACCGCTGTATTCAGCAGCGCAGAACTGTGTGAAGGTATCTCTGGCGAACAGGCAATGGCAGTGTCCGTCTCTACCGATTTCGGTGAAGTAGTATCCGTAGCAAACGAACACGTTGTAATGATCAACTGTGGCAAGGCTCCAGAGGCTACCCTCAAGGTAGCTAAGGTAACTGCAACCGACACCCTGGTTGGTGAAGGCACCGGCTTCACTCCAAACGGCAAGGTAAAGGTTGAACTGCACTCTAAGGTTAAGGAACTGGGCGTTGTAACCGCTGACGCACAGGGCAAGGTAACCTTCAGCTTCAAGGTACCTGCAGATGTAACCCCAGGCATGCACCACGTAGTTCTGATCGACGTCACCACTGGTAAGACCGTTAAGATCCCAGTAGAAATCGTGAAGAACGTAAAGGCTCCTCAGAAGCCAAAGGGTCTGCCTAACACCGGTGCAGATGCACTTACCGTACTGTTCACCGCTATGGGCATGCTGGCCCTGGGTGGCGGCCTGGTAGCTGCACGCAAGCGCGCCTGAACCACTTACCGGTTACTAAGGCAAGTAAAGCCAGGTACACGGTAAATAAATCAAAGCGGGTGTTCCCCCTGAGGTAAAACTCAGGGGGAACACCCCTTTTTAGTTGCCTGCAGGCGCTTAAATCGCACGGGAACACCCCCTTCGTATGCGAATGTAGCTTCCGTCGCACGGGAAGGGGGCGTTCCCGTGCGAAAAAGGGACTTAGCTCCACCCAAACCCAGGAAGTAAAGCCAAAATAGGCTGGTATTCTAAAAGAACCTTCGATAACCGCCCTCGGAAAATCGAAAAACCAAGCCGAATTTGAGAAAATAGATCTATGGGTCAATCAATGCAGATCACCGCGGCCTCCCTGGATCCAGCCCTGCTGGACCTCCCCTGGGAAGTGCCCCTAGAGGAATGGCCAGAAGAAGTCCTGGCCGCCCTGCCACGCGGTATTTCACGCCACGTGGTACGTTTCGTGAACCTTTCCGGCCGCGTTATTGCTGTTAAAGAAATCGGCGAAACCGTGGCGTACCACGAATACCAACTGCTACGTGACCTGAACCGCCTAAACGCCCCCAGCGTCCAGCCGCGCGCCGTTATCACTGGGCGCACCAGCCCAGACGGCGAAGAACTCACCCCCTGTTTAGTAACTGAGCACCTGCAGTTCTCACTCCCATACCGCGCAGTTTTCTCACAGTACATGCGCCCAGAAACCGCCACTCGCCTGATCGACTCACTGGCTGTCCTGCTGGTACGGCTCCACCTACTGGGCTTCTATTGGGGGGACGTTTCCCTTTCAAATACGCTCTTCCGCCGCGACGCTGACGCGTTTTCAGCCTACCTGGTAGACGCAGAAACCGGAGAACTGCACCCACAGCTCACCAAGGGGCAACGCCATTACGACGTGGAAGTAGCCCGCGTTAATATCATTGGCGAACTGATGGACCTACAAGCTGGCGAACTGCTTGACGAGGACGTGGACGTCATTACCATCGGCAACCGCATTGAAGAACGCTACCACGAACTGTGGAAGGAATTAACCGCCGAAGAAACCTTCTATAACGGCGAACGGTGGCGCGTTTCCGAACGCATTAAACGCCTTAACGACCTGGGCTTTGACGTGGGCGAACTGACCATGTCCACCGACCTAGACGGTACCCGGATTGTGCTACAACCACGCGTTGTTGACGCCGGACACCACCACCGGCAGATTATGCGCCTAACCGGTCTGGACGTGGAGGAACGCCAAGCGCGCCGCATGCTTAACGACTTGAAAACCTACCGGGCAATTAATGGGCTCAACCACGAAGCGGACGAAATCGTGGCCCACCGCTGGCTGGCAGAAGTCTTTGAACCAACAATCCGCGCCGTACCACCGCATTTCCGCGCCAAGCTAGAGCCCGCGCAGATTTTCCACGAGGTTTTGGACCACCGCTGGTTCTTAGCGCAGCAGCAGGAACGCGACGTGCCGCTTTCAGAGGCGACCCAATCCTATATTGAAAAAGTGCTCCCGTCTCGACCCGACGAAGCCCGCTATCTTGAGCTGGATCCCACGGGGACATTTTCGATGGATAGTTCCTCAGTATTCAGCGGCGAGCTGGACGAAGATTATTAATTTTTCGAGGGCGCCCCTTAGCGCCTGCCCCAAATATGAAAAGTAAGGATTGATTATGTCCAAATACCCAAAGATTATCGCCCACCGCGGCATGAGCGCCCTGGCACCAGAGAACACCATGGCAGCATTCGCAGCCTGCATTGACCACGGCGTGAAATGCTTCGAATTCGACGTGGATATTATCGGCGATGGTTCTTTGATTTGTATTCACGACGATAAGCTAGACCGCACCACTGACGGTAAGGGCGGCTATTACAACCTGGACTACTCTGCAATCCGCAAACTTGATGCCGGTAAATGGTTCGACCAAAAGTACACTTTCGAGCGGATTCCAGAACTGGCGTCAGTAATCGAACTGATGAATAAATCCCAGCTTGATGCAAACTTGGAAATCAAGCCTTGTTTAGGGGGAACAGTGCTCCGCGAAAAGCTGATTCAGCGTGTGGCAGTGGCCCTGCAACAACTGGAACCACAGCGTGGCCTGGTAATCTCAAGCTTCGATCCGGAACTTTTGTGGATGGCTGGTAAGGCAATGCCAACGCGCCGTTTCGCAGGGCTGGTGGAAACGAAACATGACGAGCCACTGCTTGAACAAGTACAGATGTGGCTTGAAGTAGCTGCGAAGTTCCCAGAAACGGGAGCCTCTTTAGAAGCATTGCACGTTGATAACCAGGGACTTACCGAAGCAGCTGTGCGGATGATGAAAGACGCCGGTTACCAGGTACGTGTTTGGACTGTGAATGAGCTGGAACGCGCTGAAGAACTGGCTCAGTGGGGTGTAGACGCGATCTTTACTGATGAGGCGCACCTGTTCCCAGCCGCAGACCGGGCTGTCAGCGCTTTCTGAGCCTAAGCGTCTGCGGATTTGACCGTTTTCTTAATCTAAATCTCTTCAGCCACGTAAGCGTCTTTTGTAAAGGCTTACGTGGCTGAAAAGCTAGTGCAGATAGTTTGGGTCCCACACCGTTTGGTGTGGGACCCAACTAGTTTAGATATTTAATCCAGATCAGTCTGGCAGACGCATACCAGTGGACTTGGAGAAGTTGTGCTGGCCACCTTCCTTGATGCGCACGTAAACGGTTTCACCGATTGGTGGAGCAGTACGTGGAGCAGTACGGATGATGATCAGGTCAGATGCGGAGTCATCTGGGTTAGCATCGGTGCCGGAGCCCAGGGAACCGCCACCTACCAGGTGACCGTAGATGAAGGAGTCAGAGCCGAGTTCTTCAACCAGGGTCAGCTTCACTGGGATAGCATCTTCGGAGGCTTCTACGATTTCCAGAGCTTCTGGGCGGAAACCGATAACCATCTTGCCGCCGTCTTCAGGAACCATAGCTGCGCGAGCTGCTTCAGATACACGTACCTTTGCCTTACCCAAGGTAGCGGTGCCATCTTCGTGAACATCGAAGGTACCCATGTTCATAGCTGGGGAGCCGATGAAGCCGGCAACGAATTCGTTTGCTGGGCGGTCGTACATTACAGCTGGGCTGTCACACTGCTGCAGGATGCCGTCTTTCAGAACTGCGATGCGGTCACCCATGGTCAGAGCTTCGGTTTGGTCGTGGGTAACGTAAACGGTGGTTACACCCAGTTCACGCTGCAGGGCAGCAATCTGAGTACGGGTCTGTACACGCAGCTTAGCATCCAGGTTGGACAGAGGTTCGTCCATCAAGAATACCTGTGGCTTACGAACAATAGCGCGGCCCATTGCCACACGCTGACGCTGACCACCAGAGAGAGCCTTTGGCTTACGATCCAGGTACTGGGTCAGGTCCAAGATAGCGGCAGCTTCTTCAACGCGCTTGTTGATTTCTTCCTTAGGAACACCAGCAATCTTCAGTGCGAAGCCCATGTTGTCGCGAACGGACATGTGTGGGTACAGTGCGTAGTTCTGGAAAACCATGGCGATGTCACGATTCTTTGGCTGTACGTCGGTGACGTCACGATCGCCAATCAGAATGCGGCCGGAGTTAACATCTTCCAGACCAGCGAGCATACGCAAAGAGGTGGACTTACCACAGCCAGAAGGACCAACCAGAACCAGGAATTCGCCGTCTGCAATTTCCAGGTTCAGCTTATCTACTGAAGGGGTGTCGTTACCCGGGTAAATACGGGTAGCGTTTTCAAAGGTTACGGTTGCCATATTTAATTTCCTCCATCGGCAGGTACGTGCCGAACGATCCGTTGTGAGAGGTGTCAAGTGTCTTCACTGACACAGTCATTTGCCTCCGTCTTTAGAACGCAAATAACTGAAACTATGCTAACACACTCCAGAGGTTTCACAGATAGCAAATAGGTAACAAATTTAAGAAGTTCTTTCCAAAACCGCGCGGAAACCACCGGCGCCCTCGGAAATTCGCTACCTTTTTAACATGAGATCACAACGCGAACTGCTCCCCGGGGACGAAATAGGGGGGTACCAGCTGGTGCGCCTGCTGGGGACCGGGGGCACCGGCAAAGTCTGGGAAGTCAGGGATGCTGGGGGTTGCCCGTTTGCGTTAAAACTACTCCACCCGCAACTAGCTCTAGACGAAACATACCGTAAGCGGATTTTCAGGGAAGCGAAGCTGCTTTCTAAAGTGCAGTCCGAGGGGGTTATTCGCGTTTGTGACGTGGAAGTAGACAGCGCGGAGCCGTTCGTGGTGACCGAGCTGGTACCCGGTCCCAGTTTGAAACAGTACGTCCAAACTCAGGGGGCACTTCCGCTGCCAGAAGCATTGCAGATCGCCCGGCGCCTGCTGGAAATCCTCGAGTCAGTTCACGCGGTGGGAGTGGTGCACCGAGACGTGAAACCGGCAAATATTCTGCTGGGGCCACAAGGGCCGGTCTTGATCGATTTTGGGATTGCACAAGCGCTTAGCGACGATCGTTTAACCGCTACCGGGTTGGTGGCGGGAACGCCGGGATGGGTGGCTCCGGAAGTTGTTAACGGAAAAACCCCGGATGCGGGGGCGGACCTGTGGGGGTGGGCAGCAACCCTGCTTTTCATGCTGACAGGACGTTCCGCCTTTGGTTTGGGCACCTGGGAAGCTGTGCTTTCGCGGATGGCTTTAGGGCAGGTTGATGTGGCGGGGTTGGATACTCCGGTGGCAAATGCTTTGCGACAGGCTTTAGGAGCCCCCGAATACCGCCCTAATCCGTGGGATTTGTTGGCATTCTTAGAGCGGATTGCTGCCGGGCAACCTGCTGGCGAAGAGTTGACTTGTGAACTGTCTGCGGGCAACCCAGAAGCCGTTACGCAGCTGTTGGGAGAAGAAACAGAATATTTGCTTCCGGGGCAGGTGGACGCAACGGTTCCGTTGGCAACCTACTTTCCTCCCGAGGGCGCCACGGAACTTTTAGAAACGCCTACCGCATTTTTACCCACAGAGCCAAGCGCCCCTACCGCAGTATTTCCCACCCAGGGTACGTCATCGCAGTATTCCCCGGAAAATCAAGCTTTCGCCCCTGCCCAAGGGGGTAACGTTGAAAACTACCAAGGTACGTCCTTAGGTAATTTTCCAGGTACCTACCCACACAGCTACCCAGGTGAGCCCTACTTAGATTCCGCTACTGAAGCGGAAGAACCAGCACCTTTTGGCGGGTACGGGCGGAAGAATTTCTCATTCATCTTAGGCACGTTACTTTATGTGCTGATGGGGGCATTGCCCTTAGCCTATGGGCTATCTGGCAGCCTGGGACTACTTGGGTTACTGCTGGTTTTCGCCACTTGGGGAATTCACCGCAGCTACCTGCGCAGCCGCTACTTAGAAAACCTGCAGATCACCTCTAAAGATCGGGCTATTGCGCTGGCACGACTTCCAATCCACCTGATTCAAGCTGTCTTAGGGGTGGGGCTGTCGGTAGCAATCTCTCAAGCCGCCGTAATCTTAGGCTGGTACCTAATGGGAACCTACATGCCCTGGGACGGCTTAGAACTATATCTGGGAATTATGGCGCGCACCGGGCCAATACAAGCCTTAGTGGAACTGATTCCGCAGACGCAACTTCTCTACTATCTGGGCGTTTTCTTATTAAGCGGTTTATTCACCGTAATTACGGTAATCCTTGGGCCAGTCGGCAAAGATTTCACCGAAGGGACTTCAGTAGTACTGCAAGACGTACTTCGTTGGAAATCCCTTAAAATGCTGGTACTGCTACTTTTTGTGGGTTTTGTCTTAGCGGGAATAAAACAGGTATTTCCTGGATTTATGTAAGTAGGCGCGCTTTAAAAGCTAGTTGAAATGTGTGGGATTAGGCTTTTCCATTGCAGATTGTCGGGTAGTGGGGAATAATTCCAAAGGATAGACATATTAAGAAAGGCGTTTAGATGGCTAAGAAATCTGATGCAACCCGAGCTAAGGCAGAGCAGCTACGCGCTGCCCAAGCAAAGCAGGATGCAAAGACGCGCAACATTTTGATCGCAATTGTTTTTGCACTGGTTGCCCTCACCCTGGTTTTGGCTTTCTGGGTAATTTGGAACTCCAAGGATAAAGCAGGCGTAGCTCCCGCCCCTACTGAAGTAACTGCCTTCGTTGTCTCTGCTGACGGCGTTGGTAAAGAAAAGGCTGGGGTGCCCACAGTTGATGAGTACTTCGACTACTCTTGCCACGCCTGTGCGGATATTGATGGCTTTATTGGGACGCAAATGTCCGAAGCAGTGGCAGCCGGCAAGTACAACATCCGCTACATTCCAGTGACGGTAGTTGGCATGCCATGGCACTATGTAGCTTCCCACGCGGCTTCCGTAACTTACGCTGAGGCGCCAGAAAGCTTCGTAAAGTTCCACCACTCTTTGCTGGCATTCTTTAAGACCCAGTTCGATTCTAAAGACGTTTCGGTGATCCAAAATGACCAGGCTTCTTTGGAGAAGGTAAAGGAACTGGCAAAGGAAGCTGGAGTTCCTGAGGAAGTTATTGCAAAGTTCGATGCAAAGGCTTCCGTAGGATTGCTGGAAACTAATAAGAAGGTTTGGCAGGATTCTGCACCTGCAGGACGCGAAAGCTTGGGCACCCCAGAGTTCCAAGTCAACAAGAAGGTCGTTAAGCTAGATGGCAAGTCCATTGAAGAGCTTTACGCAAACTTCGAAAAAGACGTTTTAGCTAAGTGAGCATTTTTAGCTGATTTATAGCGGTCTCTGTCGTATATTGCGCATTCCACAATGCCAATATGTGACAGGGACCGTTTTTAATGGCAAACTAATGAAAGTGCCACCTTAGCTCAGTTGGTAGAGCTCCCGCCTTGTAAGCGGACGGTCGTCGGTTCGAGTCCGACAGGTGGCTCAGCTAAACGCCTCGCGGTTACCGCGGGGCGTTTTAAGTATTTCTGGGGCCAGTAGCGAAGCGGGCTTTCTGACAAACTGTCACCGACCGGCTGGGAAACTAAGCACGTACCTTCGTTATGATTACTAAGGTAGTGACAGAAAGAGAACAGATGTCAGAAACATTAAAGGCGCTGCCTGCCGCCCTCGTAATCGTAAACTTGGGTACGCCGGACGCCCCCCATCCTCACCACGTACGCAAGTTCCTTAGAGAATTTCTTTCCGACCGCCGCGTAATCGAATACTCACCCCTCTTTTGGCGCCCTCTGCTAGAAGGAATTATCCTGCGTGTGCGCCCCAAAAAAGTGGCCCACTCATACCGCACTATCTGGACGGAAGCGGGCTCACCTCTGCTGACCGGCACCCGCGCTCAAGCAGAGGGGCTGGCAGCGCACTTCAAAGAACGCGCTCACGTGAAGCTGGCCATGTGCTACGGGAGCAACCACATTATCGACGTGCTGAATGAACTGTCTGCCGCCGGCTACCAAGAAATCGCGATTCTGCCCGCCTACCCGCAGTATTCTGCCTCTACAGTCGGAGCGATTTACGATCAGGTAACTCGGTGGATGCGCCAAAGCCGCAACCTACCCAGCATTCGGCTAGTGCGTTCTTTCCCGACTTCCAGCGAATATATTGAGGCGTTGGCATCCGCCTTGGAATCCCATTGGGAGCGTCACGGGCGCCCAAATTTTGCCGGCGGGGATAAAGTTATTGCTTCATACCATTCGATTCCGCAGGCCATGCACGATGCGGGCGACCCATACCAGGACGAGTGCGAGGCTGGCGCGCGGGCATTGGCGCAGCGTCTGCAGATTCCCGAGGGCGGTTTACTAACCACCTATCAATCGGTCTTCGGTCCGGCGCAGTGGATCGGTCCGGCTACCATTGACACGGTTACGCAGCTGGGAACAGCACAGACTGGGCGGATAGATGTTATTTGCCCCGGTTTTATGGCGGACTGTTTGGAAACCTTGGAAGAAATTGCCGTCCTCAATAAAGAGGCCTATCAAAATGCGGGAGGCGGGGATTTCCACTACGTTCCGTGGGCAAATGGGGAACCCGCGTGCGTAGCGGCTTTAGCTGCGCAGGCAGAGCAAGCCTTAGCTGGGTGGATCTAACCACCTCAAAACTAAAGGTACGTGCTTGAGTTTTTAGCGAAATATCGCGCAAAAACTCAAGCACGTACCTTTATTTATAAAGTGAACTTAAGTCAGGAAGTGAGATTAGTTCACGTCTGCCATAGCCTCAACGGGGTGGGCCTTAGCAGCTTTGCGTCCCGGGGCAATGGAAGCTAGCAGAGCTGCCAGCGATACTGCAGCAGAGATAGCCAGCACCTGCATCCACGGAATCTTCAAACCAGCGTCGGTGCTCAGACCGTCCAGTGGCAGAGCCTTGAAACCAGCCCAACCGTAGAAGACACCCAACAAGATACCCAGAATCAGCGCGGAGACACCGATCAAGATAGCTTCCAAGCTGAGCATGTTGCGTACTGAAGTGCGGGTCATACCCAAGGCGCGTAGTAAAGCATTTTCACGGCGACGTTCCACCACGGATAGGGCCAGAGTATTAGTCACGCCTACCAGTGCTACTAGAACAGAGACAGCCAACATACCAACTACGCCGGTGAGCATCACGTTCAGGATCAGCGTATAGGTGATACGTTCCCCTAAACCGCCAGAAACTTGGATTTCTTCATTGCTGCCACCAATCTTGGTGAAGAGGGTGGTGACTTCATCCACAGGGATGCTGTTATCAACCTTCACGTAGACGATGCGCTGGGCTACTGAGCTAGAGACATCACCCAAAGCTGGAAGAGATTCCGCGTTAGGATTTGGAATCCACAGGTTAGCCTTAGGAACTTCCGCAGCTAGCTTATCGAAGTTATTCTTCGACACAACCCAGCCGGGAACGCCAGCAACAACTGGCTTCAGCTTTAAGGTTACTGAGCCGGTTGCAACAGTAATTTCCTTAAACTCAGGGTTGTAAGATCCCTTTGGTACCAGAACTTCATCATCTGCAGGCTGAGCAACTACCGAGTGCGCGTAGTTAGCCAAGTCTACATTCTTAATGACCATCTGCAAGGAAGGCTCTTGACCGTCGGCTGCTACCGTAGTGACAAATCCTTCGGTAGGAAGCACACCCTCAACGTACTTCAAAGACTTGATACGTTCGATCTCAGCGTTGTTAAAACCATCACCAGCGGTGTAGACAGCCACTGCATCCACTGGGCGCTTAGAGTCAATCTCAGACAGAACGGTGTGGCGGACAGATTCCGCACCCACCATAATCATCACAACTAAAGTGACACCCAAGAATAGTGCCGTACCAGTTGCGCCGGTACGAGTTGGGTTACGCACCGTGTTCTCACCAGCCAACTGGGTGGTGAGGGAACGCTTCCCCAACAGGCGACCCAGAGCAGAGCTGAGCTTAGGCATCAAGACGCCTACCAGGAACAAAGAGCCCAGGAAGGAAATCATGCCACCTACGAAAGCTACGCCAAAGCGGGTTCCGCCCTCAAGAGTGAAAAGCGCGCCCAACATAACGGCAGTGCCCAGAGTAAAGACTACTGAACCCAGCACGGTGCGAACTACTCGCTTAGAAGTGCTTAAAGCGTTTGGATCTTCTGGGTGCAAAGCCACCATTGGAGAAACTCCCGCAATACGGCGGGCCGGACCAAAACCGGCGATCAGTGCAATCAGCAGACCCAGGGTGAAGGAAATCCCAACTGACATTGGAGAGACAGTCAGCAGAGCGTCCTTCCACGTCGGCATTAAGCCGGTCCAGTAGTTCAAAGCACCGGAAAGTAAAGTACCGAAGATAACGCCGGCAACGGCAGAGAAGACACCTACTAAGAGAGCTTCTTTCAAAGCCAGGTTACGGATTTGTTCGCTGGTTGCCCCAATGGCACGCAGTAGCGCCAGTTCACGTTTGCGCTGCGCCAAAAGCACGTTGAAGGTAGTGGAAACTACAATGATTGCAGTGACGATTGCCAACGCTGGGAAGGTAATCAAAATAGCTAAGACAACGCCGGTTCCGGAGGTGAACTTATCAACCGAAGTTGCTACGAACTTGCTTTGAGTTTCGGTATCGACAGCAGTGTTTAGGTTCTTGTCAGCCAAAACCTGCTTGACGGTCTCTACGTCAGTATCTGCCAGCAGCACGTAGCTGGGGGCGGTTTCTGGGCTCACGAACTTATTGGCGATGTCAGCAGGGACTACGGCAGTTGGAATAGAAATGGTGCCGGAAGGGTAAATGCCGCTTACCTGCAGCGATACTTTGAAAGGTTCCTTTCTGGCGTTGTCGAAACCTTCGATGTTGACGCTGTCGCCAACTTCAACGTGGAGGGACTTGGCCGTGCCACGATCCAGGGCGATGCTGTTACCTTCAGTTGGTACCGCGCCAGATTCTAGTTCCAGGAACTTGAAAGGGTCTTTAGGGGTTTCCAGGATGCGAGCCTGCCCCTTGTAGCCGGCGCTTTCCAACTGAGTGAAGTTGAAGTAAACGGTGCGGATTTTGTCGAATTTCTTAGAATCGCGCAGAGCTTTGTCAGCTTCTTGTAGCTTTCCAGAATCTGGGTCGCTGTTTTCGTTTAAGCTCACTACTACATCAGCGCCCAGAGTATCGGTAGCTAAAGAGCGTTCCAAAGAGGCGTAGAAGCCATTGGCGATACCTAAACATGCCAAGATGAATGCAGTTGCCAGGGCAATTGCGATTGAAGTTGCCACGTACCGGCTGGCGTGGCTTTTCACGTTTGCTTTTAAAAGACCTTTCATTGTTACGCTACCTGCGCAATCTGGTCTGCAGTTGGGTGAGCCAGGTCAGCTACAATCTGTCCGTCTTTAACTACCAGGACGCGGTCGGCAATGGCCGCGGCGTGACGGTCGTGGGTCACCATGATGACGGTTTGTTTCAGCTGGTCAACGGCAGAGCGCAGGAGGTTCAATACTTCCGCGCTGGTAACAGAGTCCAAGTTGCCGGTGGGTTCGTCTGCTACCAAGATGGCAGGGCGAGCTACCAGGGCGCGAGCTACGGCAACGCGCTGCTGCTGGCCACCAGAAAGCTGGTATGGCTTGTGGGTGAGGCGTTCGGTTAGTTGCAAGGAAGCGACGATTTGTTCCATCCAGGCCTTGTCGATCTTTACTCCAGCTAAGCGCATTGGAAGTTCAATATTGTCCTTGGCGCTGAGGGTGGGGATTAGGTTGAAGGACTGGAAGATAAATCCGATGTGGTCGCGGCGGAATCGAGTTAGTTCTTTGTCGGATAGGCCGGTGATTTGCTTGCCTGCGATGGCGATTTGTCCGGCGGTGACGGAGTCAAGACCTGCCAGAGTGTGGAGCATGGTGGACTTACCCGAGCCAGAAGGACCCATGATGGCGGTGAATTCGCCGGCGCGGAAATCGACGCTTACGTCGTTCAGTGCTTTAACCTCGGTGCTTCCGTGGCCGTAGATTTTGCTTACGTTACGCAGCTGGGCGATTGCCGGAGCGTTAGATGGCTGAGTCATGTTTCCTCTTAGTGTCAGTATTATGGAAAGCTTACTTTTCCAGAGTACGTTTGGCTCAGCCGACTTTATATGGGGGGATGCCCTGATAGTTCCCTGATTCGTTCCGGGTTGGCAACTCGGGGAGGTGGGGTTTTCCCCGAGGGCGCCCCCGGAACGAAGTTCCATTTTCAGGAATCTAATCCCAGAACTTTCTGTACCCAGGGGCGAATCGCTGCCGGAGTAGAGGTGGGGGAGAAGCGTTTTACGGTAACGCCATCTGGAGAAATCAGGAACTTGGTGAAGTTCCACTTAATGTCAGAAGTGAGTAAGCCGGGAGCTTGCTTCTTTAACCAGGTGTAGATTTCTGCCTGATTATCGCCGTTAACGTCGATTTTTGCCATGAGTGGGAAGGAAACTCCGAAGTTTAGGCGGCAGAACTCTTGAATCTCGTCGGCCGAGCCGGATTCTTGTTGTTTGAACTGGTTGCAGGGGAAACCGAGGACTACCAGCCCTTGGTCTTTAAATTCGTCCCACAGGGCTTGCAATCCGTCGTATTGGCCGGTGAAGCCGCATTTGGAAGCGGTGTTGACAATCAAAATTGCTTTTCCGGCGTACTGCGAGAGGTCGTGGGCTTCGCCCTTAATGTCGGTTACCACAAAGTCATAGATGCTATTTTTCATGTCTTTAGTTTCTCATAGATGTTATCTGTTAGATAGGGGGTGGGTTGTGAGCTTTCTAAAACCTCTGGGAGCGCCCTCGGAAAAAGAAAATGCGGGAACGCCAACTCCCGCATCGATAGGTGGTAAAACAATGCAAACAAATCCCGGCTACCAACCTCCTCCATTAATGCGGGAACGCCAACTCCCGCATCGGTGGGAAAGCGGACAAACCAAACAAATGCGCAAAAAAGTCCGGCTAACCAACTGTAAGACCCAAGAGTTGGTTAGCCGGACAAGTCGAAGTTACGCTACTAAACTCACTTAGCGGTGAAGGTCAAGCACTCAGCGTTCTCAACCTTGACGGAGGAAGCATCGCATTCCAGGTCGTGGTTGAAAGTGCAGTCAGTGCGCTGGCAAGCACCCAAAATAGCTTCATGCTTTACAGCTGGGCGAGTGCCGATCTGCAAGAAAGTAACACAGCCCTTAGTGCTCATAGTGGCAGCGTGAGCGCCGCAACCATCGTTGTTGAAAGAGCAAGTAGTGGTTGCGCAGTTAATAGCTGGGGTAGACATTTTGACTCCTAAAATATTGGTACAGGCGAAAACTCGCTTAAATGATTCTGATACTTAAACGCTACGCAGATTTTCGCCCGATGCAACCGCATTTTTCGCCCAGATTCCGCGGAAATATTTACGTTAAATGGATTTAAGTTAAACCCGATTTTCCTTATTTTTTCGAGGGCGTCCGTCAAACTCCCCAAAAACCCCTCACTGTAAGGTTTTTCAACGCCCCAAAGGTACGTGCTTGCGAAAACGAAGCTAAAAATAGGTTTGACTTAGTTAATCTAAAAAATTTGCTGACCGCAGATTTGTGAAACATGTTTAAAAAGCGGATTTCCAGCGGGTATTTAGAAAAACCGCGTGTTGCATAATGGGTAAAAGCCTGAAAATTTAAGGGAAAAACTAACTGAGAGCGAAATGACTTTAACTTGAGGTGGGAAAAACTTAGAAACCTCGATAAACTAACTGCGTATCAAAACTGTAAGAAAATGGTAATTTTTGCAAAGTTTTTCAAACCAAGCTGAATTACCCGGTAACGCAAGCGGAGGATAATCCCATGGCACCAGATTTTAAAGGCGCCGCAGAAACGCAGATCCGCGCGATTTCTGGCCGCCCCACTAACGCCGCAACTCCAATGGATTTCTGGCAGGGGCTTTCAGCAACCGTCGTAGATCAAATTGCTGACAAGTGGCACGCAACCAGCGAAAAGTACAAGGCCGGACGCCGCCAACACTACTTCTCAGCTGAGTTCCTAATGGGCCGCGCCCTGCTGAACAACCTGCTCAACCTGGGCCTCATGGAAGAAGCCGAAAAAGCCACCAACGCTTTTGGGCAGAACCTAACCGACATTCTGGAACAAGAACCAGACGCAGCTCTCGGTAACGGCGGCTTGGGTCGCCTGGCCGCCTGCTTCCTGGACTCTTGTGCAACCCAAGACCTGCCAGTAGTTGGCTACGGTATTCTCTACCGCTACGGTCTGTTCAAGCAGGTCTTCTCTTCCGGCTTCCAAACTGAAAAGCCAGACGCTTGGATGGAAGAAGAATACCCCTTCATCATTCGTCACCAGGAAGAAACCCGCTTCGTTAACTACGCAGACCTGAAGGTACGTGCAGTTCCTTACGACCTGCCAATCACCGGCTACGGTACCGACAACGTTGGCACCCTGCGCCTGTGGAAAGCCGAACCAATGGAAGAGTTCGACTACGCAGCCTTCAACTCACAGCGCTTCACCGACGCAATCGTCGACCGTGAACGCACCATGGACATTTCTCGTGTGCTGTACCCGAATGACTCCACCTACGAAGGTAAAGTTCTGCGCGTTCGCCAGCAGTACTTCTTCTGCTCCGCTTCCTTGCAAGAAATCGTAGAAAACCACGTTGCTCAGCACGGTTCCTTGGATTCTTTCGCAAAGTACAACTCCATTCAGTTGAACGATACCCACCCAGTGCTGGCCATCCCAGAACTGATGCGTATTCTGATGGACGAACACGGCATGGGCTGGGAAAAGGCTTGGAAGATCGTTTCCGAAACCTTCGCCTACACCAACCACACTGTTTTGGCTGAAGCCCTGGAAACTTGGGAAATCTCTATCTTCGACCGCCTGTTCCCACGTGTAATGGAAATCGTTTGGGAAATCGACCGTCGTTTCCGCGTGGAAATGTACGCTCGCGGCCTGGATGAGGGGCGCGTAAACTACATGGCTCCAGTTTCCAACGGCATGGTTCACATGGCTTGGATCGCTTGCTACGCCTCCTTCTCAATCAACGGTGTTGCCGCCCTGCACACCGAAATCATTAAGCGTGAAACCCTGGGCGAATGGCACGAAATCTGGCCAGAGAAGTTCAACAACAAGACTAACGGGGTAACCCCACGTCGTTGGTTGAACCAGTGTAACCCTCGCCTATCGGCTCTGCTGACTGAAGTTACCGGCTCTGACGCTTGGGTAACTGACCTGGATGTGCTGGCTGACTACGCTACCGCTGGCAACGACGAAATTTACTCTCGTCTGAACCAGATTAAGCACGAAAATAAGGTTCACTTCGCTAACTGGATCTACAAGCGCCAGGGTATCGAAATCGATCCTGAAGCTATCTTCGACGTACAGATTAAGCGTCTGCACGAATACAAGCGTCAGCTGCTGAATATTATGTACGTGCTGGACCTGTACTTCCGCATTAAGGAAAACCCAGGCATGGATGTGCCTAAGCGCGTTTTCATTTTCGGTGCTAAGGCAGCTCCTGGCTACGTGCGTGCAAAGGCCATTATTAAGCTGATTAACGAAGTTGGCCGCCTGGTTAACAACGACGAGGACGTAGCCGGACGTTTGAAGGTAGTCTTCGTAGAAAACTACAATGTTTCCCCAGCTGAAAAGATCATTCCAGCTGCGGATGTTTCCGAACAGATTTCCACCGCCGGTAAGGAAGCTTCCGGTACTTCCAACATGAAGTTCATGATGAACGGCGCTTTAACCCTGGGTACCCTGGACGGCGCAAACGTGGAAATCCTGGAAGCTGTAGGTGCAGAAAACGCTTACATCTTCGGGGCTAAGGAAGAAGAACTGCCTGAACTTCGCAAGACCTACAACCCAATGCACCACTACGAAACCGTGCCAGGGTTGAAGCGGGTTCTGGATGCCTTCACTGATGGCACCTTGGATGACGGCAACACCGGCATGTTCCACGACCTGCGTTGGTCCTTGCTGAACTCTAACGGCTGGGAACCAGCAGACGTTTACTACCTGCTGGGCGACTTTGACGCATACCGCACGGCTCGCGACCAGATGGCAGCGGACTACGCTGACCGTCGTCATTGGGCACAGATGTGCTGGCAGAACATTACTCTGTCGGGTCGATTCTCTTCTGACCGCACCATCCGCGATTACGCTAACGAAGTGTGGAAGATTGAGCCTACGAAGATCTGATTGCTTCTAAGAGATTAAGGACCGCCCTCGGAAAGGTCGTCCGGTACCGGATTTGCTGGTTGCCAACGATTTTTCCAAGGGCGGTTTTCTTTAGCTATTTTCTGGTAGTCCGCGGCTTCTAAACAAAGGTACGTGCTTGCAAAATTACCAGGGTACGTGCTTGTGTTTTTCCTTGCTATCGCGCGGAAAAACACAAGCACGTACCTTTGTTATGGGCGTAAAAAAGTGGCTCCCTCGGAACCGAGGAAGCCACTTTTAGAAGTACTGATTAGTACATGCCACCCATTTCGTCAGCGCCGGCAGCTGCTGGAGCTGCAGGTTCTGGCTTTTCAGCAACGATAGCTTCGGTGGTCAGGAACATGCCTGCAATGGAAGCTGCGTTCTGCAAAGCGGAACGGGTTACCTTAACTGGGTCAGCAATGTCAGCTGCCAGCATGTTTTCGTAAACTCCGGTAGCAGCGTTGAAGCCTTCACCTTCAGGCAGGTTCTGTACCTTGTCAACTACTACGCCACCTTCCAGGCCGGCGTTGATAGCGATCTGCTTCAGCGGAGCCTGTACGGCAACAGCAACAATGTTTGCACCGGTTGCTTCGTCGCCGGTTAGGGTCAGTTCAGACAGGGCCTTAGCAGCCTGAATCAGAGCTACACCACCGCCAGGTACGATACCTTCTTCAGCAGCTGCCTTTGCGTTGCGAACTGCGTCTTCAATGCGGTGCTTACGTTCCTTCAGTTCAACTTCGGTAGCAGCGCCGGACTTGATAACTGCAACGCCGCCGGACAGCTTGGCCAAGCGTTCGGACAGCTTTTCCTTGTCGTATTCAGAGTCGGAGTTAGCAATTTCGGTGCGGATCTGGGTTACGCGAGCATCGATAGCGTCCTTGGTGCCAGCGCCTTCAACGATGGTGGTTTCGTCCTTGGTGACAACTACCTTGCGAGCGCGGCCCAGAACATCCAGGTCAGCGGTTTCTAGGGACAGGCCAACGGTTTCGGAAATGACCTGGCCGCCGGTCAGGATAGCCATATCCTGCAGCATAGCCTTGCGACGGTCGCCGAAGCCAGGTGCCTTAACTGCTACGGACTTGAACAGGCCACGGATCTTGTTAACTACCAGGGTAGCCAGTGCTTCGCCTTCAATGTCGTCAGCGATGATGGTCAGTGGCTTGCCAGCCTGCATGACCTTTTCCAGCAGTGGCAGCAGGTCCTTAACGTTGGAAACCTTGCCTTCTACCAGTAGCACGTAAGCATCTTCCAGAACTGCTTCTTGGCGTTCTGGGTCGGTTACGAAGTATGGGGACAGGAAGCCCTTGTCGAAGCGCATACCTTCGGTGGTTTCCAAAACGGTTTCGAAGGAGTTGGTTTCTTCGACGGTGATAACGCCTTCCTTACCGACCTTTTCCATGGCTTCTGCGATGAGGCGACCGATGGCTGGGTCGTTTGCAGAGATGGAAGCGGTAGCAGCGATCTGGTCGGTGGTTTCGATTTCCTTAGCTGCTTCGTGCAGCTTTTCGACGACCTTAGCAACTGCAATGTCAATGCCGCGCTTCAGAGCGATTGGGTTAGCGCCGGCTGCTACGTTGCGCAGACCTTCGCGTACCAGTGCCTGTGCCAGAACGGTTGCGGTGGTGGTGCCGTCACCTGCGACGTCGTCGGTCTTTTTGGCAACTTCCTTAACCAGTTCTGCGCCGATCTTTTCGTATGGTTCGGAAAGTTCGATTTCCTTAGCTACGGAAACGCCGTCTTTGGTGATGGTCGGAGCGCCCCACTTCTTTTCCAAAACTACGTTGCGACCCTTTGGACCCAGGGTGACCTTTACGGTGTCAGCCAGGATGTTCAGGCCACGTTCCATTGCCCGACGTGCTTCTTCGTCAAATGCAATCATCTTTGCCATTTGTTATTTGTTCCCTTCGCGGTAACGGTTGGGGTTTCTGCGAGTTTTCCGCGTGTTTGCGGGCAGAAACCTATGTTGTTTATCACTCTACCGTTGCGAGTGCTAATCCCAATTCTGGCACTCTCCGCCTGAGAGTGCAAGGCGAGCAGGTTAGGGGTGCCCAATTCGCACGGGAAACGCGTTTCGTATGCGAATTGAGAGAGTTTGGGGGCTCATTTCGCACGGGAAACGGCTTTCGTATGCGAATTGAGAGGGTTTGGGGGCTTATTTCGCACGGGAAACGGCTTTCGTATGCGAATTAAGCATTCAGGGGCGCCCTCGGGAAAATTTTTACGAGGGCGGACCACCCAAGTCTTGCGCAAACTGCCAAGTCTCCGCCCTAAACCACGCTCCCGCCAAAGAAAAATCCAAACTCGTATCAAAATCGCAAACTGATACGAGTTATCGCCCAAAACCAACGCAAAATGAGGATAACTCGTATCAAAAACTGATTTTGATACGAGTTATGGGTAAAACGGGGGCTAAACCAGGGATAACTCGTATCAAAACGCGAATTTGATACGAGTTTCAAAAAGGGAACAAAACCGGCAGGCTTGACGCCCCACACAGCCTCAAACCCCCGATTTTAAACGGGATACGAACGTTACCAGGCAGAAATGTACGTAATTCGATTTCAGCCAGGTGGGGTGCCGCGGAAAGTACCGGCAGATTAAGAAAAACCCAGTCCACAGCAACACCAAATGTCGTATAACCCCAGGCGCAGGTAGCAACCGCGTAAAAAATCTGTGGGGGCCACTTCCTAGAAGTAACCCCCACAGATTGGAAAACTATGCTTAAGGCTTGTAGTCGTTCTTTAGAACTACAGTCACTGCGCCGACAGAATCAGCTGACTCAACTACATTGCTGATGCCCAGGGCTGAGCCAACAGCCTTCGCAGTACTTTCGTTGCCAGGCTGGAAGTAAACAGTGGAAACTTCCGTCTGCCAGCCTTGTGCGTTATCGGGACGCAGATTAGAGAATCCGGCTGCCTGGAGTTTCGCAACTGCGCCACCGGCTAAACCGTTTACATTCGTACCGTTCAAAACTACGACTGAAGCATCTTTCTTAACTTCAGCAGCAGCTTTTTCAGCGGCTTCTTTTTCTGCCTTAGCCTTTTCAGCAGCTTCCTTCTCAGCCTTAGCCTTTTCGGCGGCTTCCTTTTCCACTGCTTCTTTCTCAGCCTTTGCTTTTTCTTCAGCAGCTTTTTCTTCCGCCGTCTTTTCGTTTGCCTGATCCTGATTTTGCTGTACGGATGGGGCAGGGGCGGAAGGAGTAGCTTGATTTGAAGTGCCTCCGGTCAGTAAAGAGACCGCGGCCCAAGCTAAGATGGGAGCCACGAGTAGCACCAGCAAGAAAGGCAAAACAGCCTTCCATTTTGAAGGTGCTTGACGGTAAGCACCCACCGGGTACTGCTTACCAGCTTCATCAAATTCATCTTCTGGATACTGAGTATTCATCTTTTAAGGCTATATTTTCCTTAGCATTTCAGCGCTTTGACACGCCGGACGAATGATTGAGTGTGCCTCGTTTTACACTGGGAATATGGATGATTACTTCGGTTTTGACAGAATGGATCCAGCTTGGCAACAAGCACTGGCCCCGGTAGCAGATAATCTGCGCGCTTTGGAATCACAAATCCAATGCCGCCAAGACGCAGGAGAAACGATTCTGCCCGCCGCTTCACAGGTGCTGCGCTGTTTTCAATACCCGTTTAACGAAGTAAAAGTACTGCTGATCGGACAAGACCCGTATCCTACCGTGGGAAATGCAGTGGGACTGAGTTTTTCTGTTTCTGCAGACGCCAAATTACCTGCTAGCTTGCGCAATATTTTTAAAGAGTTGATTGCTGACCTGCAGCTTAATGAGCCGGGAATTACCGTAAATAATCTGCGCAGTCCGGATCTTTCTGACTGGGCACATCAAGGGGTGTGTCTTTTGAATCGAGTCCTTACCGTCGCCGCTGGAAACCCAGGATCTCACGAGAACTTAGGCTGGGAACAGATCACGGAAACCGCAGTTAAGGCACTGGTGAAGCGACCTCAACCACTGGTGGTGATTCTGTGGGGCGCAAAGGCGCAGAAACTCCGTAAGTTGATTCCAAAGCGGGGGAATATTTTGGTGATTGAATCTGCCCACCCTTCACCCCTTTCAGCTAGTAAAGGGTTCTTTGGTTCGGCTCCTTTTTCGCGGGCAAATCAGCATTTGCAGTCCCAGGGCGAAACTCCGATTCAGTGGGTTCCGCCCCGGGAGTTGCTTTGGTGAAACTAGCTGAATAGTCCGGTTGCTTGGGCCTCGGCTTGGGCGTATTGATTCGCGGCGATTTGCAGGCGAGAGCCAATCTCATCTAAGGCAGCTTCGACTTGGCTTTGGGTAGCTTGCCATTCTTGGGTGAGCTGGTGGAATTGCCCGGCAGCTTGCCCGCTCCAAGATGATTCGAGGGCGGTGAGGTTAGCCATTAGGCTTGCAACTTCAGTACGCACGCTTTCAACTGAGGCGTGGACTAATGCGGAAGTGCGGGAAACTTCGGCGATGTCAACGTGAAAAACGCTCATTTTCTTTCCTATCTTTGGTTAGGTGAGTGAACGTTTTTAGTTTGGCAAGACGGGGTGGAAGGTGCGAACGGCAGCGGGGTAGCTTGTGGAAAACTTTTGCGATTATCCACCTGGGGACAAATTTCGGCTTCTTTTAGAGCACTGGCCCCTACAAGTCCCCACTAAAGGTATTATTCACCAGCTTCTTGCTGTTTTCGCTTCGACGCTTGACGCGCTAATTCCTTGGCTGAAAGCCGCCGCACAACCCCTGCAGTACGCTTTTCTAAAACGGTAGGTTCAAACTCTAAAGACGAAGTATCATCAGGCAAGGCTTCTTCAGCGGCGCTCACAAACTTCGGCAGAGCACAGCTGGTAGTTTCTGCTTCTACTTCAACGGGGACATTAATCGCTGAGCGTTTGAAAATCAGCGCGGTACTAGTCGCCGTAGGGTCAGTGGGTTCATCAACCTGCCATTCAAATTCTGACTCACAAGTGGGGTCCAGGTGACAGATAGCGGCATCTAGATTTTCTAACTCAGCTTCCAGATTCTGTCTGGCCCCGGCTTCCCACTGAGCACCGACGGGGGATTTAAAGATATGCTTGCGTCGCAAAAGGGCTTGTACGAAACGGCGGCGTGCCTGCAGGTATGAGAAATCGTCCAAGGTCCGATTTTCTTCGCGAATCCCTAAACGGTATTTCTTATACTCTTGAGGGGTGCCAGCTAAAACCGCCAGATCGGCGTCATTTAGTACGGCTGCGTCTACTTCATTTTGCGCAGGATCGTGAGACAGTGTGAGGGCCACCAGCTCTTGTAGCCGCTGTAAAGTAGCCGTTGGAACGCCTAAAGCTAAACAGGATTTTTCCAAGTATGCTTGGCATTGAGTAATCCGCGCGGCGAAATCAGCGTCGGGTAAATAAACTGAAACTGGCTCAACTGCCCCCATATACCAGGCGACTACTCGCAGCAGGTTGGGGTCGTGGCAAGCGTCAGAGAGTTCGTCAATATGGGTGATTACCGCTGCCAGGTAGCGGGTGTTATGAAATACGCGTTGTTGCGCTCCCCACCGGAAAAGAAGTTTTTCTCCGGCCATTGAAAGAGCGTCTTCACTTGCTGTTGCCCCGCAAGCCAACATTGAGTCTACAAAGGAGCGCAGTAACCAAACTGGGGTGGTGCAGCGTCCCGACAAATTCTCTTGCACAGGATAATCCTATGACTTTCCATCGCAAAAACCGAATTTTCGGGGTAGTTTCAACTGAAGTTAACCATTAGTGTTTGGTTGCGGTGGGAAGTGGGAACTCTAAACGCACGGTTACCCCTCCGCCGAAAGTGCTGGAAATAGAGGCTTTTCCGCCGTGCAAACTCATAATCGAAGAAACGATGGAAAGCCCCAGGCCAGAGCCTCCGGATTCACGCGAACGCGACTTGTCAACGCGGTAGAAACGTCCAAAAACCTTCTCCTGGTTCTCATCTGAAATCCCCGGTCCGTGGTCGCGGAATTCGATTACCGCCATATCTTCGGTCCGGTCGATGAGAATTTCTACCGGGCTACCGGCAGGGGTGTAGCGCACGATGTTGCTGACGATATTGGTCTGCACCTGGGTAACTTGGTCTTTATCAGCTTCGATTGTCAGCTCTTTCATAGCTTGAGCCGGCAAAACCTGGACTTCTCGGGTGGCATCTAAAGCGCGCAGGTCAAGGGCGGCCGTTTGTGCCAGCGCGATTAGATCTACGGGTTCTTTCACGGTTTTACGCTGTTCGTCAAGGCGTGCTAACCGCAGCATATCTTCTACCAGGTTGTTCATGCGGCTGGCTTCAGATTCGAAGCGCCCCATTACGTCTGAAATGTTGTCGGGGCGAACCCCGCCCATGCGGTAGAGCTGTGCATAGCCTTGCAAAGTTGCCAGGGGGGTGCGCAGTTCGTGTGATGCGTCAGAAATGAAGCGTTCAATGCGCTCGCGGGCTTTGTCGCGCTGGGCAATTGATTGCTCAATTTGGGTGAGCATTTGGTTGAGGGAAGCAGATAGTGAGCCTACTTCGGTGGTGGAAGTTTCAATGTCGATGCGCTGCGAAATGTCTCCGGCAGCGATTTGGGCTGCCACGGTTTCGATGCGGCGCAGGGGGCGCAGTGAGTGGCGCACCATCGCGAAGGATCCAAAGGCTCCCAGGGGAATCACCAGTAAAGTAAGTATTACAAAGTAGGTGACTGAGTTGATGAGCGTATCGGAGATGCCGGTCATTGGCAGGGCAACTGTGACGACGCCGAATTGTTTGCCGTCGGCTGTGGCGATGGGCACTGCTACAGCGCGCCAGTATGAGCCGGGGCGAGAAGAGCCGATGGAAGTGGGAGCGGTAATCGAATCTTCCGGGATATCACCGAAAGCTAAGAGGGTGTCTGAGTTGGGGTGCCCGTAGTGTTCAGCGATTGAGGGGTTGATGAACTCTTGGGTGGGTTCGCTCAGCGAGTCGATGCGCACGTAGTAGTTGGTGGGAATTTTTGTAGATTCGTTGCGTAGTAACGATGAAGAGGCTTCTACTGCCAGGGATTTGGCAGAGAGTTTCAGTTCCGTATCCAGCTGGCTGACTAGGTGCGATTGTAAAATCCCCAGTACTGCGGTGATGGCGAAGATGAAACACATGGTGAGGATGGCAGTAAAGAGGGTCACTAAGCGGGTGCGGAGGGAGAGTTGGCTCCACCGCGCCAAGAGTGATTTGGTGAAAGACTGCTTTTGCTCAGACATGGGCTGGGAGGGGATTTAGTGTTGGGGGATTATTTTTCCGAGGGCGCCGCCAAAGCTTAGTTTTCCTGGGTGCGGATCATGTAGCCCACGCCGCGGCGGGTTTGGATTAAGTCACCGCAGTTTCCAGGGACTGAAAGCTTGCGACGTAGGTATGAGATGTAGGATTCGACGATGGCTGAATCGCCGTCCCAGTCGTATTCCCAGACGTGGTCGAGGATTTGGTTTTTAGAGACTACGCGTCCTTCGTTAATCATCAGGTAGCGCAGTAGTTTGAATTCGGTGGGGGAGAGGTCGATCTTGTGGCCGGCGCGACGGACTTCGTAGGCGTCTTCGTCCATGACGATGTCGGCTAGTTTGAGTATTCCGTTTTCACTGCTTTCCTTGGTGCGGCGCAAAATGGCGCGGATGCGGGCGACTACTTCTTCTAGGCCGAATGGTTTGGTGACGTAGTCGTCGCCGCCTACGGTTAGGCCTTGGATCTTGTCGCGCATATCGTCTCTGGCGGTGAGGAAGAGGACGGGAATGCGGATGCCGGCGTCGCGTAGGCGACGGGTGACGGTGAAGCCGTCCATGTCGGGCAGCATGACATCGAGGACTACCAGGTCGGGGTGTTCGGTTGCGGCCAGGTTGAAAGCTGAGGCGCCGTCTGAGGCGACGAGTACTTCAAAACCGGCGAAGCGCAGGGATGAGGCCAGGAGGTCGCGAATATTGGGCTCATCATCAACGACAAGTAGACGAGCTTCTTCTGAGGGAGCAGAGGAGTTATACGGTGTCATATTTCAATAATAAAACTGATTAAGCTGAAAGTTAACTGGATGTTTGCTTGAAATTTTTCGGATGGTGGCTGGATGAAGAAAAATGCCTGCTAGGTTAGAAAAGCAACTTGTCGACCCTTGTTAGGGAACTGCCAAAGGTTTGTATGGTGACAGGTATAATGGTGGTGATACAAAATTTCAACGAAAGGCTTTTGATGTCTTCCCTATTTGCGCCTCAAGAAGCGCAATTTCGCCATGTTTCCCCAACCTTAGCGAAAGTGCGTATGGCCGGCACTGCAATTTCAGGATTGGTATTCACCACTCCCTTCATAGCCCTTGCCATCTGGCTTTCGCCCTGGTTCTGGATTGGCGTAGCAGTAATGCTTGTTTTACACATTTGGCCAGCGGTTCTAATCAACCGCCAAGTCAAAGCCACACAATACGCCCTGGGAGAGAATGAACTCTTCATTCGCACCGGAATCATGTTCAAACACCTCACCGTAATTCCCTACGGACGTATCCAGTTCGTTGACTTGGCAGAAGGTCCTATCGCCCGCAAATTTGGCATGGCAGACATCAAAATCAACACTGCTTCCGCTTCAACCGATGCCACCATCCCCGGAGTGCCCACTGCCGAAGCCGTCGCTCTGCGTACCTACTTGGCTGAACGCGGCGAAGCAGAAATGGCGGCGATGTAATGGCAAAGAAAGAATCAATCACCGAAATTGGGCTTGACCCTCAGCAGTGGCGTGCTTTGCACCCCCTCACCCCAATTTCTCAAACCTGGTCTGCACTGGCTGCCCTGTTAGGTATCTTGACCTGGCAAACTTACGATGAACTTTCCAAGCTATTCTCTCCAGAAGTTATCTGGGGCCCAGGGTACTGGGGCTATTCGATGTTCACCGCCGTCCTCTTCGTCTTCCTAACCGGCTCCCTACTAATTGCCCTGCTGGTGGGCATTTATTCGTATTTCGCCTGGCGCAAGATGCGTTACGCTATCACCCCGGAAGCGGTTTACTTCAAAGAAGGCATTATTTCTCGCAACCAGCGCAGCGCGAAACTAAACCGTATTCAAGCGGTAAACATTACCCACCCGTTCTTTGGGCGCATCTTTGGCTTAGGGCGGATTGATATCGAGGTCGCCGGGGGAGCCGGCTCAAACCTGCAGTTCGGCCTGCTAAAAACCAGTGAACTTGAAGCTGTGCGCCTAGAAATCTTGCATTACCTGCGCGCCGCAAAGAACGGTGAAACTCCGGTAGCTACCACCGGCGTCCTCGGAAATGAAAATCAACCAGCGGCGACGCTACTTCCTGGGGAAACAAACCCAACGGCTCCAGCCGCAATGCCAACTGCAACCCCAGTTACCTATGGTTTGAAAGATGCCGTCACCAACGCGGAAATCGAAGGCAACTTGATTTTCTCAGTGCCAGTTAGCCGCCTGCTGCTTTCCCAAGCCGTAAATATCGGCGTCCTTGTTTCCCTGCTATTTGGCATTGCCTCAATCGTTGGTTCGCTGGTACTTTTCTTCGTTTTCGAGGGCGGTTTTGGAGCTCTCTTGGGTACCGGTTCCTTCGCTTTCGTGATCTTCTCGGCGATGTTTAATACCTTCGCCTCAAACTTTAACTTCCGCGCCTACCTGGCAGAAGATGGCATCCGGATTCGCGCCGGTCTGTTGGAAACTCGTTCACAAACTATTGCGCCTCACCGGATTCACGCCGTCCACGTAGAACAACCATTCTTCTGGCGCTTCTTCGACTGGTACCGCGTGCGCATCACCCAAGCTGCCTTCCAAGACGCTAATGCTTCTGCAGATAAAGCAGACGTAAACATTCTGCTTCCCGTAGGCACCCGCGCCGACATGCTGCGCGCCGTGTGGATGATCTACCCTGACCTGGGGGTTGCCGATCCGCTCCAGACGCTGCGTGCCGGCATTGAAGGCACCGGAGACGGCAACGGATTCATTAACAATCCAAAACGCGCCCGTATCTTCAACTGGATCACCTACAACCGCAACGCCCACTGCCTAACTGACAAAGTTCTCTTAGTCCGCAAGGGGCGCATCACCCGTAATCTGACGATCACTTCATTCTCCCGCCTCCAGTCGATGTACTTAGCCCAGGGCCCGTTGGCTCGGTGGAAAGACCTGGCAGTAGTCCACCTCTCAATGGTGGGCGGGGCGTTCAGCAGTGTCGAAACCGAACTGGGGAACGTTGATGGACAGATAGCACTGCGACTTTTCGAAGAACTAAAGCAACGTTCTTCCCTGCAACGCAGCTTAGAAAACCCCCAGGCGTGGGCCCAGCGCGTACATGCAGGCTTGGATACAGAGCAAAGCTACCAAGCAGTATCGGCTCCGTCTCCAGTCACTGCGCAGCTGGAAACCAGCTTCGAAACCAACCAAATTACCCCGCAAAACTAAAGTATTGAAAGTCCAAAAAATGGCTGACCTATTTTCATTCGAAGGTGTCGCATTCCGCGGCGTTTCTTCCGGCCTGGTAAAGGTACGTTTCTGCAACGCCATCCTGGGCCTGACTATCTTCAGCGCCATTCTCATCCCGCTGAGCATCTGGGTAACTGGCTGGATTTGGATTGCTGTGGCAGTAGTTGCGGCGCTCTACCTGTGGCGGATGCTGCTGATTGTCCCCCAGGTGAAAGCCTTCCAGTACGCTCCGATGCAAAACGAGCTACTCATTAAAAAAGGCCTTTACTTTAAACAAATCACGGCGATTCCCTACGGGCGTATTCAGTACGTGGAAGCTTCCCAAGGCCCACTGATGCGTTACTTCCAGATCAACTCCCTCCACGTACTCACCGCCGCCGGCAGTACTGAGGGAAATATCGACGGCTTACCAGAAGCAGACGCAGCCGCTTTACGAAGCTACCTCTCTGCCCGCTGTGAAGCAGAAATGATTGGGCTGTAGTGACTTCAACGCAGATGAGTCCACCAGCGGGCGAAGCAAATCTAGATCCGGCAGCGGGACACTGGCGTCGCGTCAGTTTCTTAACGCCTATCTTGAAACTCCCTTCGCAGCTAGATAGTGGCAGACATCCAGGAATTATCGGAGCGATAATCCTACTGGTCTTCTTTCTGCCGCTGGTGCTCATCTACGCTTATTTCCGTTGGAAGTCCATCGGCTACGCGCTGATAGGAGACACCCTCTATTACCGCTCAGGAATAGTTCTCAAAAACCAACGCACCGCCAAATTCAACCGGGTGCAATCGATCAATATCACCCAGCCTCTGGCTGCTCGCCTCTTTGGATTGGGACAGATTGAGATTGAAGTAGCTGGCGGAGTGGACTCTAATATTTCCATCGGCTACCTCAAAACTACCCAGTTAGAACTACTGCGCCAAGAAATCCTCAAAGAAGTAGCCCGGCACTTACCGACTACGTTACCCCCGCAGGCTAATGTACAAGTGGCAGCGCCTACCGTCCCGACCACTGTCCAACCCACTCAATATAGCCCAACCGACAGTCTGCTGAACGCGGAAAATGAAGGACAGCTCATCTTCACCATTCCGCCCAGCGCCATGTTACGCGGCGCTATTTTAGACATCGGAGACGCCGCAAACAGAGTCTTTTTCATACTCATCCTTGCCTTTGCAAGCCTTACTTGGGCAACGGGCGGCACCGACTACCGCCTCTGGGTAATCCTCATTATGCTGGTTTTTGCCGTCCCGGTTAATATCTATTCCACCTACAAAAGCAACTTCAACTTCCGGGCTTACCGCACTGCAGAAGGGATTCGTATCCGCGCCGGGCTAACCCAAACCCACGCGCAAACCATCGGTTTAGATCGCATCCACGGCCTGGTAATTGAACAACCCTACTTCTGGCGAAAACTGGGGCTCTATCGGGTTGAAATCATCCAAGCCGGAGCCTCCACTACCGATTCCAAAGAAGCCGCTCCTAATCTGTTGCTACCGCTGGGCACCAAGACACAAATGCTCTATGCGGTCTGGATGGTTTTCCCACACCTTGGCGTGGAAAATCCCGTGGAAACGCTGCAACTGGGTCTGGAGGGCGCCGGTACAGGCGGTGGATACATTAACAACCCACCGCGCTCGCGCCTCTTCGACTGGTTCACCGCCGGACGTAAAGCTCACTACCTCACCGAAAACGTGTTATTCATTCGAAGCGGAAAATTTGATCGTCGCTTAACCCTCATGAAGCTTGCCAGAATCCAGAAAATCCGCCTTTCGCAAGGTCCTCTGGCGCGCTTGACCCGCCTTGCTGACGTTAGCCCGCAAATGGTGGGGATTAGAAATGTCTTTAGCGCCGATATGGGAAACGTCGATGCGCAGCTGGCAAAATACCTCTTCGTTGAAATTGAAAGACGAGCCACCCAAGCAGCTAAACAACAGCGCCAAGCAGGCAAACCAAAACGCTAAGTTGGCGAAATCAAGCTAGCGAAAACCATCGGAAGCCTGAACTCGTACGCGTAACAGCCAGTAAAATAGCCAGGTAACTACTTACCCACTCTGGTTTTACGCAAACTAAACCAGTACCTTGAGCCGACAAGATGACACTATGAACTTTAAACCCGCAAACGCAGCCACCCCCACCCCCGGACGCTTGAAAGTTGGCGTGATTGGAGCTGGCAAAGTCGGGACAGTACTGGCTGCCGCCCTGCGCCGCGTACAACACCAGATTATCGGCATCACCACCAGCACCCGCGAAGAAAATCAAGACCGGGTAGAAGCTCTGCTACCCGGAGTACCCACACTTGACCCCGAAACTATCTGTGCCCAAGCAGAACTGGTATTAATCACCGTCCCCGATGATCAAATTCAGCCAGTCGTATCCGGATTAGGTGCTTTAAATGCCTGGAAACCAGGGCAAATCGTAGCCCACTTCAGTGGGGTGCACGGATTAGCTGCTCTGGCGGCCGCAGCTAACGCCGGTGCCCTTACCCTCGCGCTGCATCCCGCCATGACCTTTACCGGCACGTCCCTAGACCTACAGCGCTTAGACGAATGCCCGGCTGCAGTAACTGCTACCGCCATAGCCCAGCCCATTGGACAAGCCCTGCTAATCGAAATGGGCTGCGTTCCACAAATCGTCCAAGATGACCAGCGGAAGCTCTACCACGCTGGCTTAGCACATGCTGCGAACCACCTTAATACCCTGATTGTGCAGTCACTCCAAGCCCTGAGTGAATCTGGGATTGCTGACCCCGCCCAGTACCTGCGCCCCCTGGTAGAAGCCGCTACAGAACGAGCTCTCACCGAAGGAGTTGCTGGTTTAACGGGGCCCGTTCGACGCGCTGACGTAGCTACCTTAGCTTCTCATTTAGAGGCTTTAGCAGCGCCCTCGGTAACTGACATAAAACCCGCGTACCAAGAACTTGCCCGCGCGACCGCTAACTTAGCACATGCCAACGGGCAGCTCACTGATGCCCAGTATCGTGCAATCCACACCATCTTGGATGCCCAGTAAACGCCCGCCCGGGCTAAAATAGTAGCGAATCAAACCAAAGGAGTCCGCTATGACCCAGCTACACCGCCCCCAGGTGGTCACTACTCGCGCTGAACTTAAAGAAGCCCTGCACAAAGCGCGCCAAAAGCACACGATCGGGTTGGTAATGACCATGGGCGCCCTGCACGCCGGACACCTTTCCCTAGTTGAAGCAGCGCAAAAAACTGCCGACTACATTGTGGTCTCAATTTTTGTAAACCCCACGCAATTTGCGCCGGGAGAAGACTTCGATGCCTACCCCCGCCAGCTAGAACGCGACGTAGAACTTCTGGCAGAAGTCGGCGCGGACTTAGTTTTCGCGCCTGCGCCGGCGGAAGTTTACCCCCACCCTGCGCGCGTCACCCTTAACCCGGGACCAACTGCCACGGTTTTGGAAGGCGCTACCCGCCCCACCCACTTCGGGGGTGTGCTGCAGGTAGTTCACAAAGTTATTAACCTGGTGCAACCAGCCGTCGCCGTATTCGGACAAAAAGACGCGCAGCAACTGGCGCTAATCCGCCAAATGGTAGAAGACTTAGACATGCCGGTAGAAATCGTGGGTGCCCCCATCGTGCGCGACAGCGACGGACTGGCAATGTCCTCGCGGAACGCTTACCTGACGCCAACTCAGCGTGAGGTAGCGCTCTCACTATCGGCGGCATTACGCGCCGGACAAGCCGTTGCCCTGGCCGGAGGCACAGCCGCAGAAATCCTCACTGCCGCTGAAACTGTGATTTCCGAAGCATCTGCCGCTGCAGATTCGCAAGCAGCCCTGGTTTTGGATTACATTGCATTGGTAGACCCAGTGACTTTCCAGCCAGTTACTCACGGCCCTGGCGTACTAGCTATCGCTGCTAAAGTGGGAAGCACTCGCCTGATCGACAACTACCTGGTAGAGGTTAAATAAATGACTGAATTTACGCGCGAAATGATGATCGGCAAGATCCATCGCGCCACGGTAACCGGTGCTGACTTACACTATGTAGGTTCGATCACGGTAGACGGCTTACTGCTTGATAACGCCAATATTTTAGAAGGCCAAAAAGTCGACATCGTGAACGTTACTAACGGGGCGCGTCTATCAACCTATACGATCCGCGGTGACGAAGGTTCGGGGATTGTACAGCTTAACGGAGCCGCCGCCCACCTGGTAGATCCCGGTGACATCGTCATCATCATCGCCTACGCCCAGGTGCCGGATTCATTAGCCCGTGGCTTCAAACAATCAGTTGTTCTAGTAGACGAAAATAACCGGCAGATTCACCAGGGTGATAATGCCGGAATCATCCCGGCAGAGCTTGCTAACGCAACCGGCGGTCCCAAGCCGCTGCATTCAGCCGGGAAACAGCATTAAGTCGCCCTCTAGCCAGGTTTAGTTAGCCCTAAACCATCCCTCACCCAGCTTAGTGAAAACCAGGCCGTCAGCATAAGTGCAGACAAAGCCGCCGACCTGTTTCGCTAATTCCTATGTCAGCCCAAGAACGCTAGGATAGATACCGTGGAAAATAACCAGAACTTAGCAGAAACCGGCGTAGATAACGAAGCGCCTGAACAGATCCGCGTCCGCGCTGAAAAGCGAGCTCGCCTCTTAGCTGAAGGAACTGACCCCTACCCAGTTGAGCTACCTATCACCACGACTATCAAGCAGGTGATTGCCGACTACCAGCATTTGGAAATCGACGAACAGTCCGAAGCTCCGGTTGGGGTAGCTGGACGTGTCATGTTGATTCGTGGTTCAGGAAAGCTTCAGTTCGTAGTTTTACAAGACGGTGAAGGCAACCGCATTCAGGTGATGCTTTCTGCCGCCGAAGTTGGTTTGGATTCCCTCAAGGCGTTGAAGGCTGACGTTGACTTGGGCGACCACCTCTTCGTGCACGGTCCTGCCATGCGCTCTAAGCGCGGCGAACTGTCGATTTTCGCTGTTCCAGCTGAGCAGGTTCCGGCATGGAAGCTGGCTGCTAAGGCGATTCGTCCGCTTCCAAAGACTTTCGTTACCGAGGACGGCGAAGAAATGACCCTGTCCGAAGAAGTGCGGATTCGTCGTCGCTACCTGGATATGATTGTGCGTCCGGCAGCTCGTGAAATGGTGCGCTTCCGCGCTGGCGTAGTGCGTTCTTTGCGTGAATACTTCCACGACGCAGGCTTCATCGAAATTGAAACCCCGATGCTCCAGAACATTCACGGTGGGGCAGCGGCGCGTCCATTCCAAACTCATATGAACGCGTACGACACTGAACTGTACCTGCGTATCGCTCCTGAACTGTTCCTCAAGCGCGCTGTGGTTGGTGGTATCGAAAAGGTTTTCGAAATCAACCGTAACTTCCGCAATGAAGGTGCTGACTCTTCGCACTCTCCAGAGTTCACTATGCTGGAAGCCTATGAAGCATACGGCACCTATGATTCCATGGCACAGCGTACCCGCGAATTCATCCAAAAGGCGGCGCGCGACGCTTTCGGTACTGAAAAGGTAATTCTTTCCGACGGTTCCGAATATGATCTTTCTGGCCAGTGGACCTCCATTTCTTTCTACGATTGCATTTCCGAAGCGCTGGGTGAAGAAATCAGTCCAGAAACCCCGATCGAACGCCTGCGGGCAATTGCTGATGAACGCGAGATTGGCTACGCCGATCACGCTGTTGCCGGCAAGATCGCTGAAGAAATCTTCGAAGCCCTGGTAGGTGATCACCTCTACCTGCCAACTTTCGTACGCGACTACCCGGTAGATACTTCTCCGCTGGTACGTCAGCACCGCAGCCTGCCAGGCCGCGTAGAAAAGTGGGACCTCTATGTCCGCGGCTTTGAGTTGGCTACCGCCTACTCTGAACTGGTAGACCCAGTAGTGCAGCGTCAACGTTTCGAAGAGCAGGCTTTGGCTGCCGCTAACGGCGATCCAGAGGCTATGGTTTTGGACGAAGACTTCCTAGAAGCTATGGAGCAGGGTATGCCACCAAGCGGTGGTATGGGCATGGGCTTGGATCGTCTGCTCATGGCTCTTACGGGTGAAGGCATTCGCGAAACGATCACCTTCCCACTGACTAAGCGCCAGTAACTCTGAAACTTTATGCAAATCCCCGGGAGGAAACAGGTTTGTTTCCTCCCGGGGATTTCAGTATCTGCGGGTGGCATTTTTGTTGTGAATCTAGGTGGCTGGTGTTTTGAGGTTATGAGCGTGGTTGTGGCCTTGTTTGACGCCCTCGGGAAAAGCCTGCTTAAACGCAAACTCGTATCAAATTCGAGAACTGATACGAGTTATCTCTAAAAAACCCTGCAAATTGGGCATAATTCGTATCAAAATCGGCTTTCGATACGAGTTATGCCCTGTAAGCCACTGAAAATCACCCAAACTCGTATCAAAATCGAGAACTGATACGAGTTATCAAAATGACTGCCGGTAAGGGGCGCTTGGAACCCGCCGAAATGTCGAGATTCCCGTTACTACGGCTCAGACACCGGCCGCAGCTACTTAGGAACCCCGCCAAACCCACCTAGGAACCCCGCCAAACCCACTTAGGAACCCCGCCAAACCCACCTGGAAACCCATAAAAAGTGGGGCCCTGCCACGGCAGAACCCCACTTTTTAGATTACTCAGGCATTGCGTACGTCGTCATCTACCCAGTCGAAGGTGCGGGTAACCGCCTTCTTCCACAAGCGGTAGGTGCGGTCGCGTTCAGCAACGTCCATGGATGGGCTCCAGCGCTTGCCTTCTGCCCAGTTGTCGATAACGTCCTGTTCGCCTTCCCAGAAGCCAACTGCAATACCTGCCGCGTAGGCAGCGCCCAGTGCAGTAGTTTCGGCAACCTGTGGAGCAACTACGTCTACGCCCAGGATGTCTGCCTGGAACTGCATCAACAGTTCGTTAGCGATCATGCCACCGTCAACGCGCAGTTCGGTTAGAGCTACGCCCGAGTCAGCGTTCATAGCATCCAGAACTTCGCGGGTCTGGAAAGCGGTTGCTTCCAAGGTGGCGCGTGCAATGTGACCGACGTTGTTGAAACGGGTCAGACCAACAATCGCACCGCGAGCGTCGTCCTTCCAGTAAGGGGCGAACAGACCAGAGAAGGCTGGTACGAAGTAGACGCCACCGTTGTCTTCAACAGAGCGAGCCAGACCTTCGATTTCTGGAGCGGAAGAGAACATCTTCAAGTTGTCGCGCAGCCACTGTACCAAGGAACCGGTAACCGCGATAGAACCTTCCAGAGCGTAAACTGCTGGAGCTTCACCGATCTTGTAGCACAGGGTGGTGAGCAGGCCGTTTTCGGACTGTACTGGTTCGTGTCCGGTGTTCATCAGCATGAAGCAGCCGGTACCGTAAGTGTTCTTTGCCATGCCCTTTTCGAAACATGCCTGGCCGAAGGTAGCTGCCTGCTGGTCGCCCAAAATACCAGAGATTGGGGTGTCTACCAACAGGCCGTTCTTACGACCGTAGCCATAGATTTCAGAAGAGGAACGAATGGTTGGCAGCATGGACATAGGAATGCCCATATCTGCACAGATGTCTTCGCGCCACTGCAGGGTCTTGAGGTCCATCAGCATCGTGCGGGAAGCGTTGGAAACGTCGGTTGCGTGTACGCCGCCGTTTACGCCACCGGTTAGGTTCCACAAGGTCCAGGTGTCGGTGTTGCCGAACAGCAGGTCGCCGGCTTCTGCCTTTTCGCGTGCGCCCTCAACGTTGTCGAGGATCCACTTAATCTTTGGACCAGAGAAGTAGGTTGCCAGTGGCAGACCACAGATTTCCTTGTACTTGTCTGCGCCTTCTGCGCCGGCCAGTTCGCGAACGATTTCAGCAGTACGGGTGTCTTGCCAAACAATCGCGTTGTAAACTGGTTCGCCGGTGTTCTTATCCCAAACAACAGTGGTTTCACGCTGGTTGGTGATACCGACTGCGGCCAGGTGGTGGCGGTTGATTTCTGCCTTGGACAGTGCCTGAGCAACTGCTTCGCGGATGTTGTCCCAAATTTCTGCAGGGTTGTGTTCTACCCAGCCTGCCTTCGGGAAGATTTGTTCATGTTCCAACTGACCTACGGAAACGATCTTACCTGCGTGATCGAAGATGATTGCGCGGGAAGAGGTAGTGCCCTGGTCAATGGCAAGAACGTATTTCTTTTCAGTCATATTGTTTTCACTTCCTTGTGGAGCCGGGGTTGCCGGCGCTTATAGGGGTCTTCACAGTAAGTACCTGCGGCTGCTTCTTCGTAGACCGCAGTAGGTATTTACGGTTTTATGTGAAGTTTTGAACTGGTGTTCTATGTAATAAGAATACCAATAGACCCATTGTTGCGCATTAAAGGAAGGCAATTTTCAAGGATGAGAGGAATTGTGTATGAATTGGTCATGTGTGCATGGCACACTATATATTGTGACC
Organism: Actinomycetaceae bacterium; assembly: GCA_030532515.1. Taxonomy (GTDB): domain Bacteria; phylum Actinomycetota; class Actinomycetes; order Actinomycetales; family Actinomycetaceae; genus Gleimia. Next base: position 38,309 of record JAUNKY010000001.1, on the reverse strand, counting down.
ATTAGAGATAATGACGCACATGAAGCTGCGTCGATGTATTACCTGCAGGGCGAGACAATGGAGACCATCGCCCGCCATCTGGGTGTGTCCCGCTCTTCTGTTTCGCGTCTGCTAGCTTACGCCCGCGAATCCGGCATGGTGCGCATTTCCGTCGCGCCTGCTCCGGGGGAGAGGGGTACGTTAGCGGGCGAACTAAACCGCATCTTCGGCATTAACTCTACCGTGGTGCGCGTACGCGACTTTGACACCGGCGTAAACCGCTTGGCATCGGTTGCAAAAGTCGCCGCAGAACGGCTTTTGGACCTGGTGCTACCAGGCACTACCATGGCAGTTGCCTGGGGTAATACCACTGCAGAAGTCACCCGCCACCTGCCACCGGTGGAAATTCCTGAAGTTACCGTGGTGCAGCTTAACGGAGCCGGATCTTCAACCGGTACCGGAGTGCGCTACATTGACACCACTATTTCGCAAGCAGCCGAAGCATTTGGCGCGACGATGATTCACTTCCCCGTCCCCGCTTTCTTTGATTACGCAGAGACTAAGGCGCAGCTGTGGCATGAACGCTCAGTTCGCTATGTATTAGATACGATTGAGGACGCAGACCTGGCAGTTTTTGGGGTGGGAGCATTTGATGGAGATATGCCTTCACACGTTTACTCAGCTGGGTATATTGAGCCAGATGAGATTGCCCAGTTGCGTGCAGATGGGGTAGTTGGCGACGTGTGCACTATTTTATTGCGCGAGGACGGTTCTTCTGATCTTCCGATTAATGATCGTGCGTCTGGCCCAGATTTGGACACTTTGCGGGCAATTCCGCGGCGCCTGTGTGTGGTGGCGGGTGAGGCGAAGACCATCCCGCTGATTGCTGCCCTGCGGGCACGCCTGATTACTGACCTGGTGGTCGATGATCGGACGGCGCGGAAAGTGCTTGAGAAAGTCCGAATTTCCGGGGCGGGAGTGCGCTCAATCGGCGCATAAATAAAATGTGATGAGAGAGACTGGCTAATAAGCTAGTAAAACCTAACCTGAGCTACTATATTATTTTCGTCCAACTAGACGCTAATTTAATATAGGATTGCAATGAAAAAGGCTTCTCTCCCAGCATTGCTTGTAGCCTCCGGGCTCTTGTGTGCAAGTATTTTTTCCGTTAATCAACCTGTCCTAGCTGCTACTGGAAAATATGCTCCAGCAGCAACGGTGGATTCTTTCTTCCTAACCGTAGGACAAACAGATCCAGGCGAAACAAACCTGGTTTGTCATGAAGTTAAGCTAATTGACCAGGACACCCCGGTGGAAAACCTCAAAGTGACTATCCCTGGTCAAGAAAACATTCCTTGGGTGTCCCTCAAAAACAACACTCATACAGTTTGTGTTGACACCTCAAAGCCAGTGTCATTAAACGTACTGCGCTTAGAGGTAACTGATGGCGAATTCGTTGACTTGTTCGAAGCAACGGTCTCAGTTGCAGCTCCTCGAAATACCGCCCCAAAGGTGGGCTTCGCTGACTTGACCGCTGTGCTCGATGAAGGCAACGGTAAGAAGTGCCAAGAGCTGGTGGTCACTGACGAAGAAGACGCCATCGCTAAGTTGCAGTTCTCACTAGAGACAAAACATGCAGGTCTCACACTGGAAAACGGCAAGGTCTGCGTAGACACCACTAAACCACTGGAACAAATGCCAGTGACCGTTGCCGTAACTGATACCGGCGACTTACAAACTAAGGCAACTGCCAAAGTCCAGGTGATTGCCCCACCACATATTTTCGTAGAACCGATCGAAGAACAAGTTCGTGAAGGCGAAGTCTGCCACCACATTGATGTTTCAGACTTAGACTCTACAGAAGAAGAAATCGTCATTGCGGTTAAGTCACAGCTACCTGCTGGCGTCACCGTGAAGGATCACTCCCTGTGTGCGGATCTTAGCAAACCACTAGAAGCTATGCCGGTAACTTTGGTAGCAACTGATGAAACGCAGTTAACTGACACCCAATCGGTCAGCGTAGAAATTACCCCCGCGAAAGCTAAACCAGAGGGAATGGATAGTCCAAACCTGAACCTGGATAAGCCTAAGGTACAAAAGCAGCCAAAAGCGCTGCCACAAACGGGTGGACAAAGTGGCACTTCAGCAGCTCATGCGCTGGTAATGCTAGCTGCCGGTGGCTTGCTCTTAGGACTACGCCGTTCCTACGTGCGTCGTTAAACCAAACTACCGTCGTTAAGCAGAACTTCTCTTAGTGCGGAAAATGGTTTCGCCCCCTCAAACTTGAGGGGGCGAAACCATTTTAACTATTGCTAAGTAGCTACAGGGCTACTTCAGATCAACTTCCGTGAAGCTCTCACTGCTGGTTCTTCAAAGCTGCTAAACGAGCTTCGATTTCCAAATCGTTAGCGGAAACTTCCAGTTCTTCGAAACGAGCTTCGAAAGAATCTGCAGCCAGTTCCAACTTGCCAGCGATCTGTGCTTCCTGCTGGCGAACGCGGTCTTCGAAGCGAGACAGTTCAGAAGCAGGATCCAAAACGTTAATGGAAGCTACGGTAGAGTGCAGCTTTTCTTGAGCTTCAGCGGTGCGAGCGCGTGCAATCAGCTGATCGCGCTTATCCTTCAGCTGGTCCAGCTTAGCGCGGGAAGAGTTCAAACCGCTCTTGAGCTTTTCAACAACTTCGCGCTGTGCTTTTAGAACTGGTTCTGCATCGCGAACTTCCTTTTCGAAGTCCAGCTGCTTAGCCAAAGCGGTACGTGCCAAAGCATCCCACTTAGCAGCTTCATCTGCGTTACCAGCTGCACGAGTTTCTTCAGCCTTACGAGAAGCAGCCGCAGCCTTTGCGCCCCATTCGCGCACAGCAGCCTGATCTTCTTCGTAATCCTTTTCGGACAGACGGAGGTTACCAACAGTCTGCGCTACAGCTTCTTCAGCTTCAACGATGGAGTTGGTGTAGTCGCGAACCAACTGATCCAACATCTTCTGTGGATCTTCAGCACGGTCCAACAGGGCATTTAGATTCGCTTTTGCCAGCTGAGTGATACGACCCAGGATAGACTGCTTCTCTGCCATTTTTATTCCTTTCTTAAGGAGTGGGTGGATTCCTCACCACCCGAACAATTCTTATTGTAGGGGGGAAATATTACGCTGTCTTTGCAACGCCTATAATTTATGCTTTAAGCGTAGTAGGCTAACCTTAAAAACTCCCGGAAGAAGAAGAGGACCAGCCGCCTCCACCCGAAGACCAGCCTCCACCAGAGAAACCTCCACCAGAGAAACCCCAGTCAGAGCTGCTCGATGAAGAACTCCGCGAAGAACTACTAGAGTTCCCCGAAGCTAAAATACCGCCAATAATCAAAGACACCAGGTCAATTCCGCCACCTTGCCGGTTTCTACCACTGTAACGATCATCATCGTCGTCACGACGGAAACTATAGGAATCACGGACATTCGATGAAGCCGTTTCAATAGCGGCCTGCGCATAGCTCTTTGCCTGGTACAGCAGGTTGAAACACGCATCCAACTGTGCCTTGTCGAACTGTTTCCGTGCCAGATAGGCCTGCAACTGCTGATTCGCGCGTTGTTGCGTAGACTCAGCTGTCGCCAGATGCGTGCGCGCCTGCTGGTTTACGCCCCCGCGGTGGCTGGTGATATAAGAATCCGCTTGGCGAATCAAATCAGTAACTTCATTATTAATAATGTTGAAACGCTGCTGCGTACGCTGCATCTGTTCATCAGCAGCCCGCATCGGAGCTAAAGCCGCATCCAAGGCGTCCTCGGCTATGCGCAGAGCTGCTAGCGCTGCCAAAACGTCGCCGGACCCCGAAACTGCCTGATTTGCCTGCGCCAACGCCTGCTCTGCCGAAACTACCAAACCGTGCAAACCGGCTTGATTAGGTGCCAGGCGGTGCACATCTTGAATATCTGAACCCAAAGAAGCCATTGCCGCAGCCAAACGGGTGGGCGCTTCCTTCAAGTCATCTGCCGCGTACATAACCTCATTCAACTGAGAAATAGCCGAACCGAAGCTACGCTGCGCGATAGTCACCTGTTGCAAAGCCAACTGCTCGCCAGCTGAAGTATGTTTCGCCAGCTCAGCTTCAGCTTGCTCTAACGCAGCTTTGGAAGCCAACAGCAAGTTCGTGACGTTGCCGGGGTTGTCGAAAAGCGATTGGACGCGCACATCCGAATAGAGGGTACGCAGTGACTCAATCTCAGCCTTTGCGACTTCGTTTTTCGCTTCGGCTTCGACAATATGAGTCCGCAAAGTGGCAATCGTCTTTGGCAGGTTTGCCCCCGCCATACGCAGCTGGTTAAAACGCTCTACCTTATCAGCCAAAACTGCTTCAGCTTGCTGGCACAAGTCTAAAATTTGCGTAGCTAACTGACGTTTTTGAGACTGATTCGACTGCTCTGTCATCTGCGTGTGCAAAACGAAAGCATTGGAAACGTGAGTCTGGGCTTCTTGGACTGCCCCTACGAACTGGGTGGTTTCCAACTGCCCAAACTGTGCTTGGGCAAAGGCCAGGTCATCGGCAGCAGAACGCACTGAGTTATCAGTTGCCATCAGTTTCGACGTTGCTTCTTGAACCAGTTCTTCCAATGATTTACCAGCTACCGCAGTGCCGGTTTGGGCTAGTTTCTTATTGCGGTTTCTTCTGGCGACAAAAGCAATCATGGCTACCACGATGGGGAGGGGATATAAGAGAAGGTACCGCAAAGAAGAAGAGGAAGCCGAAACTAAGCTTGAAATTGGGTTTCCGCTTGAACTTGAGCTGGAGTCAGCTGCAGAAATCGCCTTAGAGAAAGTATCGAAAGCATCTGCTACGTCACTTGGTTGCAGCGGGTTGCTTTTCAGCTCCTGCAAAGATTTCGAGGTCGCCTTAGTAATCTCTTTATCCCCGTAAGGGAAGTTAGGGCCGTGGCAGGTAACGTACTTGCGGTTAGCGTACCCCAGGGCAAAAAGTAAAGCATTGTCGGGCAGATTCGAACGCTGCGCCGTCTTTTCACACCACGTAGTTAGAGGCTCCTCATCCAATACCGCAGTGACCACAAAGTAAAGCTGCACCCCGTTACCCTGCGCGCGGTTAACACTTTCGCGCACTTCCTGCTGGTAGCTACTTCCTAAAAACCCATCGGTATCGGTCACTTGGTCATTCACCAAGATATCGCCGGCCGCCTGCGCGGGCAAAGCAGAGAAAACCAGGAATAATCCCAGCGCAAAAGTTAAGAATACGGAGCTTCTTTGGCGTTTCATAGAGTTCCTTACCGCAAATTTTGTAGGTATAAAAGTAATTATGTGCCCTGCAGAGGTTAGTTGTCATTTGTTCCGCCCACAGTGGAAAAATCTGCTGTTTGAATAGTTGCAAGGTATGCTTGATTGGCATAGGGTAATGTAGATGTAAAAGTAGAGGCTCAGGAGGAGCAAAGTGCCTACCGGTAAGGTTAAGTTTTTTGATGTCGATAAGGGATTCGGCTTCATCGAAAGTGATGAGGGTGAATCCGTATTCTTGCATGCGTCAGCCCTGCCAGCAGATGTAACGGCAGTGAAAAATGGTACGCGCGTTGAATTCTCAATGGTTGATGGACGTCGCGGTCCACAGGCTCTGCACGTGACGATTGTGCCTGAATCCCCTTCCTTGCGGAAACTTCGTCGCCGTTCCCCACAGAATATGGTGACGGTTGTAGAAGACCTGATTAAGCTTTTGGATGCTTCTTCAGACTCTTTGCGTCGCGGAAAGTACCCTGAACACGGAGATAAAATCGCCCAGCTATTGCGTGCAGTAGCTGATGACTTTGATGCCTAAAGGTGACGGCAAATGCCTAAGGAAACGCAGTCCCAGATGAGTGAAGAAACAGAAAACTTAGCTTCTGAAATCCCGTTCGATGCAGAAGCTGAGTTGCCTGAACCTGCTGAGCAAAAACAGCTGAAAGTTGACAAAGTTTTAGCTGGTGCCACTGAGCAGATTTTGGAAATTATTTCCGAAGTTATTCCCGACTCTGAAATTGGCGTACACCTGGGCGACAAAGTGGAAGGCGAACGCCTTCACACGCATTTCTTCAGCTGTGAAAAACCCGGTTACGTAGGGTGGCAGTGGGTAGTTACCGTGGCGCGCGCCCCCCGCTCAAAGACCGTCACAGTTTGTGAAATCGACCTGCTTCCAGGCAAACAAGCGCTTTTAGCGCCTGCTTGGATTCCCTGGGAAGAACGTTTGAAGCCGGGGGATGTTTCCCCAGATGACGTGCTACCGTACAAAGCAGTCGATGAACGCCTCACCTTCCTAAGAGAAGCTGGCAAACCGGCAGATACGCCGCCGTTTTCACGCTTGCGCGTACTTTCTGCCAAAGGATTAGGGCAGGCTACTTTGCGTTGGAAGCGGGCGGCACGCACCCAGTCGAAGTTGCGTAAGCAGGCTTCAGCTTGCGCATCTTGCGGATTCTTGGTTACTTTAGAGGGCCCGCTGCGGGAAAACTTCGGGGTATGCGCGAACGAATGGTCTTCCGAGGACGGAAAACTGGTGCCCCTGACTTTCGCCTGCGGAGCCCACTCGGAAACCGACGTTGCCAAGCAGGGATCGGAATGGCCAGTCACACCGCCACGCGTCAATGAACTTGACCTGGAAATGACCCAGCTCTAAAGACATTCCTTTAGCTTAATCAGCGAGTTTCCACGCCGGTAGTTCACAATGTGGCACTGTATTGAAATCTGATGTAAATATTTGTCATTCTACTGTCGTGGAAACTACCAAGAATGCACAATTGTCGTCCATTGACGCATTTTTCCGAATCACCGAGCGTGGTTCTACCGTAGGACGCGAAGTACGTGGCGGTATCGTTACCTTCTTCGCGATGGCTTACATCCTGGTTCTTAACCCAATCATCTTGTCCAACGCAACTAAGGACACCGGTCTAACTATCCCCGCGATTGCCGCAGGCACCGCGCTGATCGCAGCCGTTATGTCCATCGCTATGGGTCTGTTCGCAAACTACCCACTGGCCGTTGCCGCTGGTATGGGCCTAAATGCCATGGTGGCTTTCACCCTGGTACTGGGCTCAGGGCTAACCTTCCAAGAAGCTATGGGCCTGATCTTCTGGGAAGGTGTACTGATCACCGTCCTAGTTCTTACCGGCTTCCGCGAAGCAGTTTTCAACGCCGTACCAACCCAGCTTAAAGTAGCTATCTCTGTTGGTATCGGCCTTTTCATTGCCCTAATCGGCCTGGTAAACGCCGGCATCATTCGCCCGGGCGTAGGTACTCCAGTTGAACTGGGTATCGGCGGTTCCCTGGCTGGCTGGCCAGCTCTGGTATTCGTAGTCGGTCTGTTGGTTACCATCTTCCTGTACGTACGTCAGGTTAAGGGCGCCATCTTGATCGGTATTCTGTCTTCCACCGTCCTGGGCTTCATCATCGAAGCCATTAAGCCACTGGGCGTGCGTCTTCCAGACGGCACTAACCCAACTGGCTGGGGTCTAACCGAACCACATGTAAAAGACTCCGTTTTCAGCTTGCCAGACTTCTCTACCCTGGGAGCAATCGACTTCTTCGGCGCCTTCTACAAGCTGGGTCCAATCGCGGTTATCCTGCTCATCTTCACCCTGATGTTGGCTGACTTCTTCGACACCATGGGCACCATGGTCGCTATCGGTAAGGAAGGCGACCTGCTGGATAAGAATGGCAACCCACCACACACCCAGCGCATCCTGCTGGTGGACTCTCTGTCTGCCGTAGCAGGTGGTCTGGGCGGTGTATCGTCGAACACCTCTTACGTTGAATCTGCCGCAGGTGTTGGTGAAGGGGCCCGTACCGGTTTGGCTTCTGTAGTTACCGGCGCCCTGTTCATCCTGGCGATCCCATTCGCCCCAGTAGTAGCGATGATTCCTTCTGAAGCAGCCTCTACCGCTTTGGTATTCGTGGGCTTCTTGATGATGATGCAGGTAGCAGAAATCGATTGGAAGGACGCTGCAATCGCAATCCCAGCCTTCCTCACCATCGCTTTCATGCCATTTGCATACTCCATCACCGTAGGTATTGGTGCCGGCTTCATCGCCTACATCATTACCACTATCGCTCGTGGCCGCGCTGCTAAGATTCACCCACTCATGTGGTTGATCGGCATTCTCTTCGTCGTATTCTTTACGCTGAAGCCAATCGAAGCACTCTTGCTGGGCACCCCAGCCTGATAATTGTCGGATACTGCCGCACTGGATTCTTCCAGTGCGGCAGTTTTATTCTCCACCACTTTGCTAACCCTCGTTTTATTCGTAATTAATGGCTTTCGTTATTCCTGAAAAAACTCGAAATTTTGTTAGCTTAAACAAAAGAGATAATCCGTGCAAAGTCATTGAAAATATGAATGCCTAGCGTCCTTTGCACACGGTACGTCATTGTCGCAAACCTTGAAAAATCAAAGAAAAATCCGCTGCGAAAACTGACCACTTTGTAAGGGCAAAGAAGTTTTATAGGCGCCCTCGAAAATGGAAAAAATATCCGCTGGAAAAGTCGCAGATTTATGGCATGGTGGAAATAGCTACGGTAGAAAAATCAAACGGAGGTAAAGCCATGAGCGACCTAATCGATACCACCGAAATGTATTTAAAAACCATCTACGAACTGATGGAAGCAGGCGTAACTCCCATGCGCGCGCGAATCGTGGAGCGATTGGGGCACTCAGGACCAACGGTTTCGCAGACCATCGGCCGCATGGAAAGAGACGGGCTGGTCCACGTTGAAAGTGACCGCCGACTGAAACTTACCGACGAAGGTTACGCGCTGGCAACCGAAGTAGTGCGCAAACACCGTTTGGCAGAGCGCCTGCTGGTAGACGTAATCGGCTTAGACTGGCGCCTGGCACACGATGAAGCCTGCCGCTGGGAACACGTCATGTCAGATGCGGTGGAAGAACGTCTCTTTAAGATCCTCGATTCGGTTACGCACGACCCCTATGGCAACCCGATTCCATTCTCGGGAGCGCCTGAACCAGTTGGCATTTCGATTGCAGATTTGCGCGAGCAACATGCCGAGGGTGCTCAAACCATCTGTGGTTTGCGAATCGAACGCATTGGTGAACCAATCCAAGCGGATTCCCTGGTAATGCAAGGTCTGGCCGCCATGGGCGTGCGCCCCGGAAGTGAAATTTGCGTTACCTTCCAAAAAGGGTCGGCAGATATCTCGGTAGAGCTAAAGGAATCGAAGGATCGGAAGGTCGCGATTTTGCCTCAGGAAATGGAAGTACATTTCTTCGTGCTTCGCTAAAAGCGTTGTAGCTGATCGGCACCCCGCTTAAAAAGGGGTGCCGATTCGCTGTTTTTAACTAAGACAAATAGCGGATATTTCTAGCTGCTAATTAATACAAACTTGGGGGGAAATTGAGTTGTCTCATATTTTCCTCAAACATATGACGACCGTATCCAAATCGTTATACTATTAGATAGGTTCCATCTAAAGATGGTACTAACGACGATATTTGGCTGAGACTCTAACGGTATCGTCGTTAAACAGACTTTAGTTAGAGTGCGGGGGACCCATCTTTGGGAATATCCCTTGGGGTGAAGTCTCAGTAGAGGCCAAGGTACTCCACCTTGAACCCGACAGCTTACCTCGTAGGCCACAAGGAGAATACAGTGATTTCTTCCAAACCAAAGGCGCGTCACCGCCGGGCTTGCCGTCCAGTGACTCCGCTGAATGATTTGACGAACACTATGAGCCCAGTTCGTTCTCTAGCAGTCTTGTCTGCAACCGGTGTAGCTCTTTCCGCAGTTGTACCAGGTGTAGCCAATGCTGGTGAGCTGACCTCTTTGGATCTGACCGATTCCAAGGAAGTTCTGGTAACTGAGGCGGTATTCCAGGCAGAAGCTAACCCAACTCTTCAAGCACCAGCTGATCTTCAGTGGGTAGCAGCCGATCAGGTAGCTGTTGAAGTTGTCACCCCTGACCAGGTTGAAGAAAAGGAACGTGCTGAACGCGAACGTAAAGAACGCGAAGCAGAAGAAGCACGCGCTAAGGAAGCTGAACGCCGGGAACGCGAAAACGCTGCAAACCGTGCTTACGAACGCGCTGCATTGGAAAATCAGCAAGCTGAAGCAGCCCCACAGGCCGCGAATTCCATTCAGCCAGCGGTAAACAACGGCTACAACTCTTACCCTTGGGGTCAGTGTACTTGGGGTGCTAAGACTTTAGCTCCTTGGGTCTCCAACAACTGGGGTAACGCAGCAGCATGGGCATGGAACGCATCCGCACAGGGCTACCGTATCGGTAACGTCCCAGTGCCAGGAGCAATCGCCGTCTGGTCTGGCAACCACGTTGCCGTTGTAGTTGAAGTACGGTCAGCAAACTCCATCCGCGTGATGGAAGCTAACTTCAACGGAAACCCAAATATCGGCGACTACCGTGGTTTCTTTGACCCAACTGTTGCACAGGGTTCCGTAACCTACATTTACCCTAACTAAACCGGGTACGCAGTAATCTTTAAGTTGAGGCTCTGAGAGTTAATCTCAGAGCCTCAACTTTATGCTTTTAAACGCGTCCGCAACTACACCTGCCGTTGCAAGCGTCGCAATGGACCATCAAATAAGCGGGGCGTAATCCCCTGACGCTTCCGCACGCGATAAGCCCAAATCGCAGCCACTACAGAAATCGCCATACACGATAGTGACCCCACCAAAATAGACCAGCGCGCCCCAAACGTAGAAGCCACCCACCCAATAAAGGGCGAACAAACGGGGGAAACACCTAAGAAAATCATCCCGTACAAAGCCAAAATCCGCCCGCGAATATGCTCTTCAGCAGCAAGCTGCATATACACATTTGCTGAAATAAGTAGCGTCAGAGAACAAAAACCGACGGGGATCGCAATCAAAATAAAGGTCGTAAAAGTTGGCGCCAAAGCTAAAATCGTTTCCGCCACCCCAAAAATACCGGCAAATAAGATTACGGTACGCAACCTTGAAACTGAACGCCGCGCCGCCGCTAACGACCCTAAAATCGCTCCTACCGCAATAAAGCTTCCAAAAATACCGTATTCTGAAGCAGCCTTATCGTAAACTTCCGTAGCCATGAACGCTGAGGTCATTTGCAGATTTAAACCCAGCCCGGCCACTACCGCCATCACTAACAGTACGATTTGCATTTCTGGGCGCTGCTTAACGTAGCGGAATCCCTCGGCGATCTGCCCTTTTTCTTTCTTAATCGGCTCACGCGGAATTAACTCGGATTTACGAATGAATGAAAAAGCCAGGGGCGGAATAGTGTAAAGCGTCCCAGCAAGTAAGAACACCCAGCCAGTGCCAAAATAGTCGATGATGAACCCAGCCGATGCAGGCCCAATCATGCGAGCTGTGTGAAAAGCCGTAGAGTTAAGACTAACCGCATTTGGTAAAGAACTTTTTGGAACCACGTCAGAGACGAAAGACATGCGCGCTGGTCCCTCAAAAGACCCCAGCGTGCCCACTAAGAAAGCCATCACATAAACGTGCCACAGCTGTACCCAGCCGGTGACAATCAAAGTCCCTAAACTAAGGGCTAAGAACCCGCCGGTAAGCTGACAAAACTGTAGGAAACGACGGCGATCAATCCGGTCCGCCACCACCCCAGAAATTGGAGCAAACAACAACTGGGGGAGGAACTGCACAGCGGTAATAATCCCCACCTGCGTCATATCACGGTCGGTTAATTCGGTTAGTACCAGCCAGTCTTGGGAAAAGATCTGCAACCACATGCCGATACTTGAAAAGAGGGCAGCGGTAAAGATTAGGCGGAAGTTGTACAGTTTAAACGAGTGAAAAGTCTTTGACATCACGCCTCACCAACCAAATTGAGAAAGTGCCCCCGAGACGATTCGAACGTCCGACACCCGCTTTAGGAGAGCGGTGCTCTATCCCCTGAGCTACGAGGGCAATGACTTCACTACAAAGTAGAAAAGCCGTTTTCCAGTATAGCAGGTGGACGCCGACCCTCCACCGGTGCAGATAGTTCCCTCAGAAACAGTGAGTGAAACTAAAAGCTCTGGGGGCGCCCTCGGGCAAGAAAAACTCCGGCAACTGCCAAGTTACTCAGTTGCCGGAAGTAATTCTTAGAAGCGTAGCCTGCTAACCGGCTAACGGCGTTCCCACTTCGGAACTGCCGGTTCTCCCGCGTCAGCGCGCGCATGCTTGCGAGAAGAAACTACCATCACCGGGCAAGTCGAGTGCTCCAGCACGGTTTGCGAAGTGGATCCCAAAATAATTCCCTGAATCCCCCCGCGTCCGCGGTTACCAACTACCACCAGGTCAACAGCAGTTGAGAACTCGGTGAGGAGCTCTGCGGGAGAACCATCCATCACCAGTTTCTTCACAGTTAGGTCCCGTCCCGCCACTGCTGCGCTGATCGCCCGGTCCAAGCCGGCGCGCATTTCGTCCAGCAGCACGGAACGGTCGGCAGCCGCCAGCATCCAAGCGAACATGCCGGCTCCCGTAGAGTACGGAAGGGCGGAAACGGCACTGAGTTCAGCCTGCCAGCTAATCGCCTCATCAACCGCTGCTTGCAGAGCATTCGTCGATACTTCTGAACCGTCCGCACCAACTACGATACGCCGCAGTGGCATGAACGGCGTTCCGGTAAGTAATTCGGGTACCACTACCACCGGGCAGTCAGCGTGGACTGGTAAAAATGCTGATACCGAGCCCAGCAGGCGGTCTAAGAAGGATCCGCCCCCGCGCGAACCAACTACCACCATGTCGACTTCCCGAGAATGGCCAACCAGCACGCCGGCAGCATCACCGATTTCAACGGAACTGGTTACCGGGATATTGAATGGGCTCAGTCGCTTGACACCTTCGGCTACGGCACGTTCGGCGGCTTCGCGAAGCTGCTCGTCGTTTAATGTCGCGTAACCGGGTTCCAAAGAAGGAGAAGTGTAAGAAGCCAACCCATAGGTGCAAATGACGTGTACGGATGCTCCGTAGTGTCGTGCATAAGCCCCCGCCCAATCTACAGCATTGTAGGATTCAGAAGAACCGTCTACCCCTACCAAAATAGTACGTTTGTTCATGATCGCCTCCTTGCGCTCAACCTGACTTGGGCAAGCCAGGTACTTCCATTGTACTTGGCAAGCCTGCGATGGGCAGGGGAATGAGGGCGGGGAGCGTTAATAGGAGGGCGGTTCGGGTTTACGATTTTTGCGGGGTATCGAAGTAGCGTGGTTCGGGTTTAGTAGTTGGGCGGGCATATTTTTCCGAGGGTGCCTAAAATCGCCCCTTTTTTTTAAAAAACTGTTGATTACGATTGTGTTTAAGCTACGTCACATATGTGCGGCGTATTTCGCTTCGCGAAGAACCCTCAGTAAAGGAGAAAACATGCTGACTCATCTGAAATACGGGAGTTTATTCCTGGCTGCTGGAAGTGCAGTAACTATTTTCCTGGGGCTGATCGGCTTTACAATGGTTGATCTGACTAAGCTGAGCCCTCTGACTTACTTTACGGTGGGGATCCCCGCCGCGATTTTCATGGGCGTAGTGTTCGGAGTCATCGCGGTGATTTTGATTTTGCGCGACGCGCAGGCGGCGCCGGTGGGGGAAGTTAGTGGGCGCTCGGTGCCCGGCTGGGCAAGCCTGCTGCCAGTTTTGGGTGTGGGGCTGGTGGTCGCGGTTATGGCTGCCATCATGTACTCGCTGGACGTGGGCCCGGGCTTTAACTTTGGGTTCGGCTGGGCAATGGGCGGTTTCGCGCCGGTCGGTTGCGCCCTGGTGTGTGGGCTGCTTTACCTGGGTGCGCGTGGGATGCGCGCTCAGAAAGTAGCTTAGCGCTGAGTTTTTCTTCCCGAGGGCGTCCCCGCGCCTTTTCTTCAATGTGGGAACGCGAACTCCCGCATTGGTGCGAGGGGGGACAAAGCGGACAAAGTGGCGATGTCAAAGACTTAACAAAATGCTAGCGGGCCTAATAAAAACTTTTGGGACATGCGTTTCAGCATGTCCCAAAAGCAATTGGTCGGGGTAGCGGGATTTGAACCCACGGCCTCTTCGTCCCGAACGAAGCGCGCTACCAAGCTGCGCCATACCCCGAAAGCCTCTACAAGTTTAGCACCGTGAAATAAACCCGCCTAGGACTCAGGTAGGAGATGTAGCAAAGTCGCCTCTGGACGACACGCAAAACGCACCGGCGCAAACGGAGAAGTCCCCAAACCGGCACTGACATGCACCGGCACTGAGTGCTGCGCAGCCTGCCAAGTAAATAGGCCTTTCGCAAACTCACGCGGCAAATCACTATTAGTAACCAACGCACCATAGAAAGGCAGTGCCAACTGCCCGCCGTGAGTGTGCCCAGCTAAAACCAGGTCAGCTTCTGCCTCTGCAAACGCATCTAAAACCCGTTGGTAAGGCGCATGCGTAAGCCCCAGCTTAAACACCCCCGAAACATTCCAAAAGTTTGGAAAATCAGCGGGTAGACGATCACGTTTAATATGGGGATCATCAACCCCAATCACGCGGATCTCTAAAGCCGGAGCGGATAAAAACACTGACCCCTGGGCGTTATTTGCATTAAACCAGCCGCCCTCGGTAAAGAAATCCCGCAACTGTGTCCACGGCAAATCTGGAACCGTACGCTCAACTTTATGATGCGCATGCTGCTTCGTTAAGTAACGCGCCCAAGACTTCTTAAGCGGAGAATAGTAGTCATTCGAACCAAAGACAAACGCCCCCGGCTTAGCTAACAGCGGTTCAAACGCAGCCTCAACCATTTCTAAAGCATCTAAAGAACCGAAATTGTCACCGGTAGCTACTACGAAATCGAAATCCAGCTGCGCTAACTCGTGAAAGTAAGCGACTAACCATTCCTGCCCCGGGAAAAAATGGGGGTCAGCAACCTGCAAAATAGTGAAGCTACGGGTTAGCCCCGGAACCGTCACCGCGTATTCACGTAGGGCCGGCCAGCGACGTTCAAACTGCGTCCACGCCCCGGCTGAAACTCCGGCTGCCGTAAGCAGCCCCAAAGTCTTAACCGTGGAACGGCCCAAACTACGGCTTGTCTTTTTTCTCATCAGACTTTTCAGACTTCTTATCGTCTGACTTCTTCGACTTATCTTGCTTTGGCTTAGGCGGCTGGCCAATGTCACCGTACTTGAAGTCCAAAACTTCGACGCCTTCATGGGCCTTCACCATGTAGTTACGCCACATCGGGGCTGTCACGTTAATACCGTAGGCGGGGTTGTAAGTGACCCCGTTCAAAGTAACCCCATTCAAAGTACGGGAAGACTCAACTGAGCGCCCTACCCAAGCAGCCGTAATCAGCTGTGGCGTGCCACCCAGAACCCACAGGTTAGCGCTGTTTTCACCGGTACCGGTCTTTGCAATGATGGGACGACCAATATGAATCCCCGCGTACGAAGGAGAAGCAGCCGTGCGGTTCAAAACGGTAGTCACCTTACGGGCAGAAACTTCGTCAGTAGCTTGGCGACACTTTGGTTCAAACTTAGCAATCGGGTTGCCGTCACGGTCTAAAACTTCTGTGATGGCCATAGGTTCACAGATGATCCCAGAGTTTGCAAAAGCCCCGTAGGCGGTGGACATCTGCAGTGGAGTAGCTACCGCGTTAATAATATTGGAAGGGTGCTGCGCAGAGTGCGGATCGCCGTTTTGCTGCTTAATCCCCAGGTCGCGCATACCGTTCATAATGTCGCATAAGTCCAACTGCGTAGCCATGTGGGCAAAGGAACGGTTTACAGAGTTAACGGTAGCGCCAATCGCATTGAAAGTACCGGGCTTAGGACCAGCTTCACCCACGTGCCAAACCTGGCCGGCAGGAAGCGGCTGGCCACAAGCTTTAAACTCTTCGAAACGGAAATCTTCGGGGTGCCCCGCAGTTAGTTCCCAAGCACTGTGGCCCTTACGGAAGAACTCTAAGAGAGTAAAAGGCTTCAACGTCGATGCGGCTACGAAACCATTTTGGCCACCGTGTTCACGCCCCACAGCAAGCGAGTTAAAGGTGGCTCCCGGGTTGGTGTCATTTGGTGGTTCGTAAATGGTGTTCTGAGCCATGGCTTTAATATGGCCGTTACGCGGGTCAGTAGAGACAATGACCGCGTTAATACCGTCAGGGAAGTTCACCGGAACCCGCTCGATAACTGCTTGGTGAGCTAAACCTTCCAAACGGGAATCGATAGTGGTTTTAATGGTGAAGCCACCGCGCTGCAAATTACGACGACGTTCGTCGATAGTAGCCCCCAACTGGTCACTGCGAAGCAAATCTTGAATCACGTAATCACAGAAGTAGGCGTAAACCCCGGCTCCGCCACAACCTTGCGGCTTCAAGTTAGGCTTCAAAATGTCAGCGATGGGGGTGCTCTTAGCAGTTTGATGCTCTTCGGCAGTAATGATCTTTTGACGCAGCATTTCATCAAGCACAATGTCGCGACGTTGCTGCGCAGCTTCCGGATGCTGCAACGGATCATATTCCACCGGAGACTTCACTAAACCAGCCAACAAAGCAGCTTCGTTAATGGAAAGTTCTTTTGCAGAGTGCGAGAAATAGCGTTGCGCCGAAGCTTCAGCACCGTATACGTTAGGGCCGAAAGGAGCGATATTCAAATAGCCCGCCAGAATCTGCTTCTTGTCGATCTTCTGCTCTAATGCCAGCGCATAGCGCATTTCTTTGAGTTTACGGGTTAAAGTCTGTTCAGTTGCTTCATCAACTAGGGTCTGATCGCCCTTTTGAAGGCCATTTTCTAGCAGAGTGTTTTTTACGAACTGCTGCGTCAGCGTAGATGCACCCTGTGTTGAGCGGTTTTGTAAGTTATTCACCAGAGCACGTGCCATACCGTCAGGGTCGATCCCCTTGTGCTCGTAGAAACGCTTATCCTCAATTGCCACAATCGCTTTTTGGAGGTTTTCAGAAATATTCTCTAGTGGCACCACAATGCGGTTTTCCGCGTAGAAAGAAGTGATTACCTTATCGTCTGCGGTGACGATAGTGGACTTTTCAGAAGGGGGCAGGATCTCAAATTCTGCGGGAAGACTGTCAAAAACTTCCGGGGCAGTAGTCGCGGTAACGCCCACCACCGCGGCGGTAGGAGCAACCACCCCGGCTGCCACAATTCCCGATAGTACAGAGGTAGTTACAAAAGCGCTGACGAGCGTCAGATACTGCTTCTTCTGGACTTTGCGATGGCTAGATTTCGACATACTACTAGATTACTGGTTTTTTATAATAAAGCACCTGAGGAAACTGAGAATATGCTTAAAGTTCCTGAAAGAATGCTGAAATTTTCCCAATCAATTGGCTTTTTGGAAGTGATGTGTGTATTGTCACAGATATAGCATTTCAATTTTAGCTAGTTAACAATGGGGTAAACATGAGCTACACAAATGCAGACCCGGATCAAAGCTGGGCAGCCCGCGCACTGTGCGCACAAGACACTCCTGATGCACTCTTCGTGCAAGGCGCCGAACAACGACAGGTGCGCTCAATCTGCATGAACTGCGAAGTCCGCCTGGAATGCTTAGCAGACGCATTGGAATCTGAAGTACGCTTCGGAGTCTGGGGTGGCCTAACTGAAAGAGAACGGCGCGCCATGCTCAAACACTACTCTGACGTAGAAAACTGGTGGATTTGGCTCACCGAATCCGAAGAACCCCTGGCACTGGAAATCCGCGAACCCCGCATCCCACACGTCTTAGCAAGAGTCCGCGCCTAAACTCTAAGTCACACTGGATAAAACCCCAAAGTAGATTAAACTAAAACTATGCAAAAATGGGAATACGCAACGGTACCGTTGCTTGTACACGTAACGAAAGCAATCTTGGACCAGTGGGGACAAGACGGATGGGAACTGGTGCAGGTAGTCCCCTCACCAACCAACCCAGACAACTTGGTCGCCTACATGAAGCGCCCAATCGCTTAACCGTTAAAGACCGCACGTCGCATGTGCGCCACCAGGCCACATGCGACATTTGTTTTCCGCAGCTTCCGTTACGCGCAGACCCCAAAAGACTTTAAAACGCCAAATATCGAGGGCGGTTGACTGAACTAAAAGTTCCCATCAACCGCCCTCGAAAACCGGAAAACCCGGAAAAGACAGACGCTAAACTTAAGAAAATCAGCGGGCGCGACGTGCCAAACGATCTACGTCCAGCAGCGTCACTGCACGACCTTCAAGCTGAATCCAACGACGCGAAACGAAATCTGCCAAGGACTTATTCACAGTTTCACGAGAAGCACCCACCAGCTGCGCCAGTTCTTCCTGGGTTAGGTCGTGTGGAACGTGAATACCAGCTTCAGTTTGGGTGCCGAAGCGGTCAGCCAGATCCAACAGCGCCTTAGCCACGCGACCAGGAACATCAGAGAATACCAAGTCAGCCAAAGACTCGTTGGTGCGACGCATACGGCGAGCCAAAGCGCGCAACATGTGCTTGCTCATTGAAGGGTTGTTGTACAAGGTGGTGACCAGGTCAGAGTGGTCTAAGTACAGTAAGCTAACTGGAGAAACAGCAGTAGCGGTGGTGGAACGTGGGCCTGGATCAAAGAGGGTCAGTTCACCAATAATTTCGCCTGGGCCAAGCACTGCCAACAGGTTTTCACGCCCATCTGGAGAAGTATGCCCCAGCTTAATCTTGCCTTCAGTAATGATGTACAGGCGGGTTCCTGGATCGCCCTCTTCGAACAGAACTTCACCGCGACGCAGGGTGCTGTGGCCCATCTTTGCGTGAAGAGATGCTTGCTGTTCCTCATCCAAACCTTCGAAGAGAGGAACTTGGCTAATGTAATTGCCTTCCACGATAACCTCAATCTCTACTTACTACTAAACTATGCTGCGTTGCCTGCACAAGAAAGAGGCACGACAACGAAAATCACAAAACTTGTGATACCACTCACCAGCTTAGCGAATTTTTACCCAAAATTACGCATTCCGAACCATAATTGCTGAAAATTGACTAGAAAGAAGCTGAACTGATTATCGGAAAAGCCAACCGCAGAAGCGAAGTTACATGGTAGCTAAAAAATCCACTCAAAAACCCACCGAAAAAGACCGCAAAATAGCGGAAGCGGGCGCACAAATCCTGGCTGAAACGTATCCTGACGCCCACTGCGCGCTGGATTACCGCAACCCCTTTGAGCTACTAGTGGCAACCGTCCTGAGTGCACAAACAACTGATAAACGGGTAAATACAGTTACGCCGCAACTATTCGCCGAGTTTCCTACCCCAGCTGCTATGGCAGCCGCCCCAATCGAACGTTTAGCTGAAATCACGCGCGTCCTGGGATTTCAAAATAAGCGCGCCCAGCAGCTAAAAGAACTGGCACACGCGCTTGTAGTAGATTTCGCAGCAGAGATTCCAGCGCAAAGAGAAGCCTTAGAAACCCTCCCGGGCGTAGGGCGAAAAACTGCGCATGTGGTCCTTGGAAATGCGTTTGGGATCCCAGCTATTACGGTGGATACCCACGTTGGCAGAGTAACAACTCGCCTGGGGTGGACCAGCGCTAAAACTCCCTTAGCGATTGAAAAAGACATTGCGGCCTTACTACCTAACTACGATTGGACACTCCTTTGCCACCGGCTAATAGAACACGGACGGGCAATCTGTAGTGCCCGCGCTCCGCAGTGCGGGGAATGTCCACTGGCGCAGCTTTGTCCCAGCGTTGGGCAATAGCGCGCAAAAGCTGAACTAAAACGCAGCAGAATCTAGCTGAGTTTTCAGCTCCGCAGACATGAAAGGGGGCGGGGAAATACTTTTCAGTATCTCCCCGCCCCCTAGTTAAGCCGTTTTCAGCCGGCGAAAGTAAAGCGTACCGGGTGGTTACTTCTTTGCGCCGTGCGGAGCATAACGCTCAATCTGACCGCGAATTTCTGCTTCCTTACGGCCATCGCGACGAGCCAAAATCGCCACAATACCCATTACGAAAAGCATCAGACCAGCCAAGAAAATTGCGCCGGTGTAACCAGTCCAGTTCAGGTGGTGAGCCAAGTTAGCACCAAAATCATTCCAATCCTTCAGCCAGGTAATCGCGGGGGATAAGAACTCCTTGGTGAACCCAGGAACTACCAGGAACGGCGTGCCCAGAACCATCAGTACCAGACCGGAAGTGAGCGCGCCCAAAGAAGAACGCACTAAGAAAATCAGCAGCGCCACTGCCAGAATCAAACCTGCAGTGAACTCGACACAGGCACCCAAGTTCAACATGCCGGTTTGGTAAGGGCTGTTTTCACCAAGGGTGAAGCGAGCTGCTCCGTCAGAGAGCAGGTACCAGGCAACTGGTGCTCCCAGCAAAGTCATAAAGAAGGACCACAGGCGGGCCCCCAGACGCGAAGGGATAACCAGTGGCACCGAAGTATTGGAAAGCACCAGGGCAGCAGTGTTGTCGGAAACTGGAGCGTCTTCAGCGCGTGGCTTCCAAGCTGAAACAGCCTCTTCCGCTTCTGCCTTGGCTTGCTCGAAAATCTCTTTCCGGGCAACTTCAGCTGGAGGAGCAGGCACTTCCTCAACTACCAGAGCTTCTGGAGCGGTGGCATCAACAACTTCGGTTAGGGGCGCGTTCTGGGGTTCAGGTGCAGCCTCTTCCGCAGCGGTTTCTGCGCCACCCAGCTTTGAAAAATCGAAAGAACGGCGGGTAGGTTCTGGATCTGGCATAGTGCGTAGCGCCAGAACATCGCGCGGAATATCTTCTTGAACCGCATCTTCTTTGCTTAAGAAAATATCTGCCAAAGGCGCTTCAGGTTCAGCGTTGGCTGCAATAGCAGGGGCTTGCGCGTCAGCGGCAGGGGTTTCAACGGCTTCTACCGCCGGGGTTTCTGGGAAGCTGGCAGCAGCGTCCTCGAACTCAACGGGCACCTCGTGGTTTTCAACTTGGTCTTCAACTGCCGGAGACAGCAAGTCGGTTGCGGTGGCTTCCGCTTCAGGAGAACCTAGATCCCAATCGGCGGTATCTGCAGCAGGTTCTGGGGTGTTAAGTACTTCTTCGACGTGTTCGTCGCGCTTTTCTTCTGACATGAAGACCTCCTTATCGGCTAATAATAACTTATTAAAAAACCAGCTTCACTGGGGGAGGCTTGCCGAAAAAGTTGGGTTTCCGTGTAGTTTTTTCTTCCGAGGGCGCCCACAAAGCTAATTTGCCGCTTAACGCGCGTAAGCCAAATGCATAGCGCCGAATGCAGAAATCGAAATTCCCAAAGAGCCAGCTACCGGGAGCAACATGGAAAAGGCAATTAAACTGGGGTTATGCGGGGTAGCAGAAACCGCTGAAAGGGTAAGCCACAGGGGGCAAACTACTAAGTTGGGAAGTGCTAAAGTGAGCCAAACTGCCAGCTGCCCTGCCAGCGGATAGCTCACCGTTAACCAAGCGATTGTGAAAACCAGCAGACAGGCAACTAAAAGTGCCACCGCATTTAAGAAACTGATCCCTAAGAACAGTTCGTATTCTTTCGTGACCAACGGGGCGGAAGACCGCGGTGCCAACGTAAACAGCACCGCCAGCAGAGCTAACCCCAAGGTGACGGTCAGGAAGAAAGCTTGCCAGCTTGAAAGTGGGCGTTTGCGCCGCGACGGTCGAGTGTTCTCAACGTTTACAGAATCGGTATGTACCCCGATTAGTTCGTTGCTATTTAGAAGTTGCAAAGAAGAAGTGGTGCTGCGAACCCGCTCTGGAAGATTAAAGTGAACGGCCCGTTTACTGAGGCGAATTTCTTGGGTCAGGGCGTTGCTAGAAGTGGCAATCGTGATTAGCAGAAAGAGCAGCGGTAACTGGCTCCAACTAAGCAAAGTGGGGGTCATTCCCGAAATGAACATGACTTGCCCCAGCTCTGGCCACGAAAAGAGCGACGCTGCAAGCGTAATTGCCGCCCAAAAACCGGACCAGAAAATCATGATGAACAGTCCCAGTTCCGTGTGCCAGCGTAAGTAAGAAATTGTGGCAAATAGCAACGTGGCGATCAGCAGGGAAAAATGTCCGGTGGGGGAAGCCAGTGGGGTGCCCAGCGCCCCCACTTCCGTGAGGAGTGCTACCGAGTTGAACATTAGGTGCAAAGCCAGTGGGAAGGCGAAAAAGATCGCCACCCCGTAATAGTCGATTTTCGACGTTTTTTGCCTTTGGCTGGCTTCGCGCGTGTGCTCCATACAAAATACTGTACCTTTAACAGTGAAGACAGGGGATAGCTGCGCCGAATTAGGACGAAAATTGGTTGACTTTTTGAATGACCCACAGTTGCAAGATCGCTTGGCACAGTTCAATCAGCAAGTAACGCAACTGCGCTTTGCAGAAGGACTGCGTCGCAACGCCGAGTTAGTCCGCGCCGAAACTAACTTACACTTCGCGAAAGACTTAGCCTTTGCCGAGGGCGTGCGCCTGGACTTAGGGACACTAAGAGAGCTATCTATGCAAACTGAGTTATCCTTTCCGTCAGTAGAAGCCCAAGTAGGCTACAACCTGTGGAGTATGCAGTTTTGGGTGAGCCAACTTTGGGAGCCTTTAAATCCGCGCCGGGAAAAAACTGGGGGAATCTTACAAATCGCAGGTAAAAACCCCGGGGCAAAGAGCGTGCCGCAGATGTCATTATTAGCCTCTTTGCATAAACTTGCCTGCGCGAACTTGGCGGTACCGGCCACTGACATCAGCATTCCTAACGGGGCTTGTCTGCAGGCGTTTCTAGAAATAGATAAGTTAACTCAAGTTCCTAAATTCTGGCGCCTAGGTTTGCAAGTAGCACAGGCATTACAGTCTCCGGTGTTTAAACAAGCGAATCTTCCGGTGCTTTTAACCTATGTGCGCCAGCAACTTGTAGTTACCGCAGTGGAACCTACCGGATGCCTGCAGTTTTCGGCCGGGTGGGTGCGAAACCTTCCACAAATCATGGCCCTGGTACAAGAACTACAGCTCCAAGCAACGAAAAACCAGCAACTGAAACTGGCATTTACTTCTGCAGAGCAAGTGGTGCAGTGGCTTACCCTATGGGCAGATTTATTCTTGGAAAGCTTTAGTGAAGCACAGCAGCTGATTCGTTTCGTGCAAGCTGGGCGCCTGCCTGAAACTCAAAATAACTGTGCACAGGCTGATACTGAGAAAAGTTTTCCACAAGTCTAGGTAGGCGCGGTACCTGCTAACTACCTGCCATGTTTGAATCAAACAATGGCAATCTATTTGGCAATAAACCAACAAGAAACAGAAACCCAGGTCAGCAGTCGCTTGCACCTCTACAACCTAGCACCACAGCCTTGGACTGATACCACCCAAGCTGACAGCAGCGACCTCTTGATCACTGACCAGCAGATGGCTGTAGGCTCTGCATCACCGCGCATCCTTAGATTGGGAGTGGACCTACAAATCCCCGGTGATGAAGACCTACTCTTTTGCCTCAGCACCGAACTTTCAACAACCGCGTCTTTAACAGCTAAAAGTACTGGAAAACCCACCTACCCGCTTCTAATCTTGGTAGGAGCCACCGGTAAAAGCGGAGTCACACGTTTAGTCACCCACCCGCGGCTACTCCCTCTAAAAAAGCTACGCACAGCAGCAAATAAAACCCAGCTCATCCGCGTAAACCTAATCGAAGACCCGAGCTTCACGCAACGCCTCCAAACCCCCTACACACTGGTAACTTGGCAGGGAGAAGCCACCGCAGCGGACTTCATTCCCCAACGCCTGCCCGCTGGAGAGGTAGTTATCGACGCCGATTTCTTTAACCAAGCGCCCTCGGAAAAAACTGCCCAAATCTTGCAGCACCTGGCAAACTGGGCCCCCGTAATAGTCGATGCCGGTCGCCTTACCGTTACCAACCTGCACTTAGCACAAAACAGTGGGGGACAACTACTACTAGTTTGCCCAGTGCAGTGGAAATCCGGAATCCGCGGCCTATGGCGGCGCCTTACCACTGGCATCCAAGCTCGGCGCAGCTACGCAAATGCGCAGCAACTGCAAGAAAAATGGCAGCTACCCCTGGTAAGCAACTGGCAGGAACTACACCAGCGGCTGGAGCAAACCCATGTGGCTCAGTAGTAAAGCCCGGGCAGCTTTAAGCCAAGGCGCAAACGCCGGGCAAGCCCTGCACAACGGAAACTCACTTTTCGTTTCAAAACAGCACTTAGAACAAGAACTTAGCGAACTAGAAGCACTTTTAACCGGGCCGGGCGCAGAACTAGCCGCCCTCTTAAAAGACCCGCAGATAACCGACGTGCTGATAAACGGTCGGAAACTATTCGTCGAAAAAGCCGGAAATTTAGTTGAACTGGCACCGCTAACGCAAGCATTGCCACAAATCCGCGAACTGGCGGTTCGCTTAGCAGCAATCGCGGGAACGCGGTTAGATGAAGCGAAACCGATTGCTGACGGAACCCTTCCAGATGGCACCCGGCTGAATGCGGTTATTTCCCCACTGGCCACCCAAGAAGTACTGATCTCACTGCGCACGAAACGCACCATCAGCTTCACTTTGGAAGAACTAAAAACGCAGGGAAGCTTGCCTGAACCAGCTTATACGCTGGTAAAACACCTGATTCATGCGAAAGCTTCCACCCTCATCAGCGGAGCAACCGGAAGCGGAAAAACCACCTTACTTGCAGCTATCCTCAGCGAAGTAGCCGCAGACCAACGAGTGGTAGTGATCGAAGACGTTGCCGAACTAAACCCGCGCCACCCACACGTTGTATCTTTACTAGCGAGGCAGGCAAATGTCCAAGGGCAGGGCGAAGTAACTTTAGCGCAACTGGTGCAAACCGCATTACGGATGCGTCCAGATCGCATTATCTTAGGGGAATGTCGCGGCGCAGAAATCCGCGACTTGCTGGCAGCTCTCAATACCGGACACCAAGGTAGCTGGGGGACTCTACATGCGAATTCAGCCCTGGATGTTCCCGCGCGGCTAGAGGCACTGGGAGCTTTAGCAAACCTGCTTCCCACCACTGTTGCTGCCCAAACAGTTGCCGGGTTGGACGCATTTTTACATGTCAGCCGAAAAGGACAAAACCGCGTTGTCACCCAAATAGCAGTGCCCAGTCGCAGCAGCCAGGGAACTTTAGGCGCCAGCTTAGTTTGGGATCTGCACGCCGGGATGGTAAACGAAGCAGCCTGGCGTGAACTAGAGGCTAAGCTGCAAAACTAGGTGAACTAACTATGGTATTTTGGCTAAGTTTACTTACCGCAGGTTTGACCACGTTTATCTTCGCCGGCTATTTACAACGGCGCAACCAAAAATTGCGGGCGCGTTGGCGGTGGCGCGCTGGCTCTCAACCGCCGGCTTTAAAACGTAGGCAAACTCCGTTGGTGCCCGCCTATGTAGTAGCCACCGTAGCAGCCTGCCTTAGAGCAGGTATGAGTACCACCGCCGCCTGGGAGGCTGCGCTCGCGGACAGCGGGGTAACTTCCACTGAATCAGCCTTGGAACTGCCAGAGTTTAGTTCCGTAACGCCCTCGATAAATGCAGCCATGCGGCTGAGCGAAACTGTGGGAATCGGATTAGCCGACAGTCTGGATGCCATAGTGGGGACGCTTGAAGACGCGGAAGAAGGGGCGCGCCTATTGGAAGTTGCCCAAGCTGGACCGCAAGCGACTGCTCGCCTACTGGGGTTCTTACCGTGGGTGGGGATGGGAATCGCGTATCTTGTGGGCGCCGATCCACTGCAGTTTTTCTTTAGTTCTACCGCGGGGCTGGTGGTTTTAGCAGTGGGGAGTGCCTTTTGGTGGGCAGGCAAAGCCTGGGTGAAAAAGCTGGTCAGAAAACTAACGGGCGTAAAGCAACTGGGAGTCGACCCAGTAGTGGCAGTGCGTTTGTTGGAAGCTTGTTTACAAGCTGGTTTAGCGGTGCCAAGAAGTCTTGAAACCGTCGGTAAAAGCTGCGGTGAACCAGGGCTGGAAGTAATTGCTCGGTACTTTTTGTTGGGGGCAGCGCCCTTGGAAGTGCATGAGTTTTTACAAACGCAGCGGTCAGTGCTTACCCAACAGTTGGGGATGGCATTGATCCCCGCCTGGGCGCGCGGCGCAAATCCACTAACCGGTTTAGAGTTGGTGGCGCAGCGCCTTAAAAAAGAACGCGCTCAGCAAGTGCAGGTGGCGACGCAGCGCCTGGCGGTTTGGTTGGCGTTGCCGTTAGGGTTGTGTTTTTTGCCGGCTTTTATTCTTTTAGGCGTGGTTCCTGTGGCATGGGTGTTTTTCATGGGGTAAGAACGGCCAATAAGTTTGTCCCCAGGCAGGATTTTTTAAAAATAATCCACAGCTTGAAAAGGGCGCGTTAGCAGATTGTCAGCTGCTCTTAGACACTGAAAGTACCTGCTGGAACCTATTTGAAGGAGGAATCATGGAAAACCAAGCGGTTGCTGCAGATCCCGCAGTAGAAGAAACTCAACTTTTAGAGAATACGGAGGAAGGGGATGAGGCCGGGCTGGTGACCGCAGAGTATGCGGTAGGGATTGTTACAGCAGTGGCTTTTGCGGGGTTACTGCTGGCGATTATTCGCTCTGACAGTGTGCGCCAAATGCTACTGAATATTCTTGAAAAAGCTTTGGGCGTGACTTTCTAATAACCGTACGTTTACTTCCTGAGTAAAAGCAATGTGGTTAAGAAAAAGTAAAGAGGATGATCGGGAAGAAGCGGGAATGGTGACTGCAGAAACGGCACTCACCGTTCCTGCGGTTATTACAGTGGTGCTACTGCTAATTGTTGCTGTCTCAGTGATGAGTTTGCGCGCACAAACGTGTAGTGTGGCGGCGCAGGCTGGGTGGGCCGTAGCAATTGGCGAAAACTACCCACTTCACGGCAGTTATGTTGTAAAAACTGAATCACTTCCTGGGGGATATCTGCAAGCAACCGCAAGTTTGCCTCATAAATTCTCACAATGGCTGCCAGTGCAGTGTGAGTTGGTGGTGCGTCTTGAAAGAGAATAAGCGTTTAAAGACCGTGAAAAATTTCGAACGAGGTAGCGCATCGGTGTGGCAAGTAGGGGTAATTGCTTTTATTGTGGCTTTGGCGATTTTACTATTGTCGCTTGGTCAGGTTAGCCAAACCAAACAAACCTTACAAACAAAGGCGGATGTGATCGCTTTAGGAGCTGCACAAGTGCTTGGCGAAAACTTCGGTAGTGAAAAAGCTCCCCAGCTGGCTTGTCAAGAAGCTTTTGCACTAGCCAAATATAATCGGGTGGAAATTATCGATTGTGTAGCTTCAAAAATGGAAATATGGGTGTTTATACGTAAAGTTGTATATGATTTCAACATAATTTCTTTCGCACATGCCGGAATTACTACGGAATTTGAAATTAAGTGACGGGGGACACTGAATAAAATTTTCATAGGAAAAGCAACTTTGCTATATTTACATATGTGGGGATTCACTTTAAAAGGGAGAGTTAAGGTGAGTCCCCACGCTTTATTTTTACTGCTAAGACGCAGACGGATAAGCTAAAGTTAATTCTGTATATCTTAAGTGCTAACCAAGGTTGTTTATGGGCTCAGAACTAACGCCAAGAGAAATGTACCGCAAGCGTCGGCAACGCCGACAGGGGAAGGTCTTTAACCTCATCGTGGCTTTCATGGGGATTACCTCCCTGGTGGCGGTTCTCATTTTGGTAGGTCTCATCAAATTCCCTTACTACAACACCTTTAATAAAGTAACCAACTACGCGGAACCTGGAAACGTTGTGTGTATCGCGAAAGATACCCCTGCAGTACCGCTTAACGGCGTAGCGATTAAAGTATTCAACGGCACTTCCCGCCCTGGTTTAGCTGACCAAGTTGGAACGGCACTTAAAAATCTGGGTCTGGACTTCAAAGAAAAGGCTAACTACAACGGGACTTTCTTTGGAAGCGTTCGTGTGATTAGCAATGCAGCGCAGCTACCGCAGGCATATTCTTTAGCTCGCCTGTTTGAAAATGCCGACGTAGTCTATGACCCGAATGTAAATGGGATCTTGCATGTGATCGTTGGGGATGCATTTACTGAAATGAAGTCTGAAGAAGAACTTAAGGCTTTGCTGGCTCAAGAAAATGTTGTCTTAGAAAGCCTTCCTAAGTGCCTGCCGTTAGACCCAGCGGAAGCTAAGTAAAGTCAAGGTTAGGTTGCTTCGACTACAGGTTTTATGAAAAACCGTGTATTCTATAAAAGATCCCTCGTGTGACGTCATCTTCTGAACCTCCCCAGGGCCGGAAGGCAGCAAGGATAGGATAGCTCTGACGGGTGCGCGAGGGGTCCTTTTTGTCTTTTAAAGTTCCATTTCGCACGGGAAACGGCTTTCGTATGCGAATTCAGCTTGTCTTGCCCTTCATTTCGCACGGGAAACGGCTTTCGTATGCGAATTGAGCTGGGCGGGTTCTCTGGAGAAGAATCCGAGGACGCCCGCCCAACTAAAATAAATCTAACGTAGCAACCAAATCTAGGCGGCAGGCACCGAAAGCACCGCGAAGAACACCGCAATACACTGGCAGACCCACGCCAAAATCGTAAACGTGTGGAAAATTTCGTGGAACCCAAACCACTTCGGAGACGGATTAGGGCGCTTCAACGCGTAAACCACTGCCCCAATGGTGTAGAGCAAACCACCGGTGGCCACTAAAACCACCACTGGAGCTCCTCCAGCTGCCCACAGCTGCGGCAGATACCAAATCCCCACCCAACCTAAAGCAACGTACAAAGTAGAAATCAACAGACGCGGAGCGTGAGGCCAAAAGACTGAGAAAACAACCCCCAGTAACGACGCCACCCAAACTAAAGAAAGAATGAACTTACTATCAGCAGGATCTAGCAAAGCCACACAAATCGGCGTGTAAGTACCGGCAATCAGTAAGAAAATATTCGCGTGATCCAAACGCCGCCAAAACTTCTCCCACGAAGGCTCCCAGTAGAAACGGTGATAAACCGCGGAAATACCAAACAAAAGCAGAGAAGTAACCAAATAGACCGCGGAAGCCCAACGAGTTGCCGAAGTCGGAGCCAGTGCAGTTAAAACAATCGCCGTAGCCAATGCCAGAGGCACCGCCACCGCATGCTGCCAGCCACGCAAATGCGGCTTAACTTTCAGCTCTTGGTGAGGGAACCACTTACGAGGACGAATCGAAACAAACTTCATAACTAACTCCTTATCTCATTCCAATTTAACGGGTAAAACACAGAACCGCCCTGTGGAAAAACCACAGGGCGGAAACTGTCACTAACTTTCACCACACAGGCACCTGCCAATGCAGCGGGTCAGAAGCAAACTAGCTACTTTTTATAAGGCTCATGCTCAAGCTCAGTGCCAGCAGGGGCAGAAGCAGGGGAAGCCGCTTCAAAAGCCGTACCACGCGCCTTAGAAAGTGCACGCATCACATGGTAGATAATCAAAGCTGCCGCGGAACCAAGCGCAATGCCCTTGAACTCCATACCGGCCGGCATCCAAGTGAAGTCAGCAATCGCTACGATCATCGCAACCGCAGCAGTGTTCAAGTTAACTGGGTCAGAGAAATCAACCTTATTCTGTACCCAAATACGCACACCCAACATGCCGATCATGCCGTACAGAACCGTAGCTGCCCCACCCAGTACGCCAGCTGGGATAGCTTGAATAATGGCCCCAAACTTGGGAAGTAAAGAAAGTGCCAAAGCAAAGAGCGCTGCCACCACGTAGGCTACCGTCGAGTAAATTCGGGTCGCAGCCATAACACCAATGTTCTCAGCGTAAGTAGTAGTACCAGAACCACCGCCAGAACCCGCCAAGGCAGTCGCAATACCATCAGCAAATAAAGCGCGTCCGGTAATATCATCCAAATTCTGCCCCGTCATGGCAGCAACCGACTTAACGTGCCCAACGTTTTCAGCAATCAACACCAAAACTACCGGGATGAAAAGACCCAGCACAGAAATAGAGAACTGCGGGGTGTGGAACTGTGGCAAACCAAACCAGTCAGCGGCTTCCACCTTTGACCAGTCAACTTCCTTGCGCACAATTGCGGTGGCAAAACCAATTAAAACACCAATCAAAATAGACAGGCGTCCAATAATTCCCTTGAACAGTACGGTGATCAACAAAATGGACACAATCGTTACAATCGCGGTGACAGCGCCCTTTTGCACGTTAATCCATGCTACCGGAGCCAAGTTGAAACCGATTAGGGAAACAATCGCGCCGGTAACGATAGGAGGCATTGCCAAATCGATCCAACGGGCTCCGGCGAAATGTACGATTACACCCACCAACGCAAGCGTTAGACCGGTAGCCACTACGCCACCCAGAGCGTAGGCGGGACCAAGAGAGTTTGAAACCGCCAAAATCGGTGCAATTAAAGCGAAAGACGACCCCAGGTAAGAGGGAAGTCGTCCAGCAGTAATTAAAATGAACAGCAAGGTGCCGATCGCCGTGAAGAAAAGCGTCGTAGAAGGCGGCAAGTTTGTCAGGAGCGGAACTAAGAAAGTTGCCCCAAACATAGCAATAACATGCTGTGCGCCCATGCCAATGGTACGAGACCAAGCTAAACGCTCGTGTGGCATAACAACTTCACCTGGCGCAATATTCTTACCGTCACCATGAAGTTTCCAAGTGAAAGCCTGCTTGAAGCGGGCTGCGAATGAGTCAGTGCTCATGAGAATCCGATCTAATTGAGTTTGATTTCAGGCAGAAAAACTCCGACCGGAATTTCAGCTTACTGACTTCGCTGGTCGCATGCAATAAGCGTCCATTTTTTAGCGAAACAGAATCTGCAAACCACTAAACTGCTTTAGCTGCTCAACTAGCTGCTGATACTCTACGTCCCAATTCGTGAACGTCTGCGCAAACTCCGCCGGAGCTCCGGTTGCCCGGGCCTTTTGTACCACCAGGGTACGCACCTGTAGCTTCGCAAGTGATTCCGCCACTTCCAGAGGATCAAACGGCATCTGCGGATAAACCGTTAGACGCACCTCATAGTCGAAAGAATCCGGTAAGTAGGTAGCGGCGCCCTCGAGCAAAATCTGCAAACTATCCCACGCTCGCCCTCCACCCGGGGCACCCACTACCTGCGGATAAAACCGCGCCGGAGCTTTAATATCTAACCCAACCCAATCAAGCAAACCCGCTTTTAAAGCGGCTTCTAATACCTGCGGGTAGGCTCCCGCCGTGTGCAACCCCACGGCGAAACCCAAGTCGCGTACCTGCTGCATCGCCGCCAGCAAATCCGTACCTTGCCGGCAGGCTTCACCGCCTGAAAAAACCACTCCATCAAGTAAACCAACGCGGTTACCTAACAGCTCCAAAACCTCTTCCCAAGGCACCTGCCCGGGGGTGCGACAATCCAAAATCTGATGATTATGGCAGTAAACGCACGCCCACGGGCACCCCTGGCAAAAGACCGTACAAACCAGTTTCCCCGGCCAATCGACCGTCGAAAGTGGTTGAATCCCAGCGATCTGCATAGTCCGGACACTAACTAGACTAAAGCGGGTTCGTTAAAGTGCAGGCGTTCGGCATGTTCGGACTTTTTGCCGATATTGAAGGACTTCAGTGGGCGGAAATACCCCATGACGCGAGTCCAGATTTCACATTCGGTGACTTCACCGTGAGCAGCGCACTTTGGGCATTGCGCATGCTCACCGCTGAGGTATCCGTGCGTGGAACAAATCGAGAAAGTCGGGGTAATCGTAATGTACGGAATCTTGAAGTTGGTAAGTGCCCGTTTTACTAAGAGTTTGCAGGCTTGCGCAGAGGAAATCTGCTGCCCCATGTACAGGTGCAAAACTGTGCCCCCCGTGTATTTCCCCTGCAGTTCTTCCTGGCGCGTCAAGGCTTCGAATGGGTCATCCGTAAACCCAACTGGCAGCTGCGTCGAGTTCGTGTAATACGGAGCCTCAGGGGTGCCAGCTTGGATAATCCCGGGGAAACGCTTCGCATCTTCCTTAGCAAACCGGTAGGTAGTGCCCTCGGCCGGGGTGGCTTCCAAGTTGTAGAGATTGCCGGTACGTTCTTGTAAGTCCACCATCCGCTGGCGGATGTGGTCCATGATGCGCACTGCCAGCTCATGCCCGCGGGGGTCGGTGATGCCGTATTCGCCTAAGCTGAAGTTCAGAATCAGCTCATTCATACCGTTTGCTCCGATGGTTGAGAAGTGGTTGTTTAACGTGCCCAAATAGCGCTTAGAGTAGGGGAAGAGCCCGTTATCTAAGTGGTGGGCAATCACTTCTCGTTTAGTTTCTAGCGTTTGCGATGCCAGGTCAATCAATTCGTCCAGGCGGTTTAGCAACGCGGTTTCAGTAGCGGCGTACAGGTATCCCAGACGCGCCAGGTTAATGGTGACAACACCGATCGAACCGGTTTGTTCGGCGGATCCGAACAGGCCGTTGCCGCGTTTCAATAGTTCGCGCAGGTCTAGTTGCAAACGGCAGCACATGGAGCGGATCATGCCGGGGTCAAGATCGGAATTTAGGAAGTTTTGGAAGTAGGGCAGCCCATATTTGGCGGTCATCGCAAACAGCGCATCAACATTTTCGCCCTCCCAATCGAAATCTGGGGTGATGTTGTAGGTGGGGATGGGGAAGGTGAAGACGCGTCCGTCAGCGTCGCCTTCTGACATTACGGCGATGAAGGCGCGGTTAATCAAATCCATTTCGGGCTGCAAATCCCCGTAGGTGAAGTCGCAGAGTTCGTCGCCGATGAGTGGGTGTTCGTTTGCCAGGTCGGCGGGGCAGGTCCAGTCGAAAGTGAAGTTGGTGAAAGGACACTGTGACCCCCAGCGAGAAGGCACGTTTAGGTTGAAAACCAGTTCTTGCAGGTGTTGTTTAACTTGCTCGAAGCTGAGGTTATCTAAGCGCACGAAGGGAGCCAGGTAGGTGTCAACTGAAGAAAATGCTTGGGCGCCGGCCCATTCGTTTTGCAAAGTTCCCAGGAAGTTGACCATTTGGCCGCAGGCAGAGCTGAAGTGGCGCGGCGGGTTAGAGGCGATGGCTCCGGGGACTCCGTTGAAACCTTGTTGAATGAGTTGTTTGAGGGACCAGCCGGCGCAGTATCCGGCGAACATATCCAGGTCGTGGATGTGGATGTCGCCTTCGCGGTGGGCGGCGCCAGCTGCGGGGGAGTACACCTGGTTCAGCCAGTAGTTGGCAATGATTTTGCCGCTGCTGTTGAGAATCAATCCACCTAAGCTGTAATCCTGGTTGGCGTTGGCATTTACGCGCCAATCTGCGCGGGTTAGGTATTCTTCGACGGTGGAGATGGCGTCAATCGCTGAGTTGGAGTTGGACATGGCGTGCTTCCTTGCGTTATTACCGTTTTTGGGGGTGAGAGATATTCCCGAGGGCGGTCAGTATAAACTTCCCGGACGGTTTCTAACACTACCCCTATATAACTATATATAGGGGTATTTTTATGGCGTGTCACTAGATATAGTGTTTGTTTTTATGTCCAGACTCTAAAAGCACTACAAAATGTATAACAAAACCTACTAGAGCAACCAGGGCTGCTAAAGACCCCAGCGTAAACACATGCATAGACCACGGATAATCTTGGAAAATCACCAACGGAATCCCCGCCTCAGTAACTTCCCCCGGAGCCCGTGGCAGGGAAACAGTAGTTGAAACTAACTGTCGCAAAGACCCTAAAGCCATCCCCGTAAAAGTCAAAAACCCCGTTAAAACCAGCAGGTAAAATGCCAGCAGCCAAGCGTTTAACCGCGTTCCAAAACCCTGTGGGCGTTCATGCGGAACCAGCAAAAGCGCCCACCAAAAAGTCACCAGCACGCCGGCAACCACATCTGACGGACGATGCCAACCCAAAAGCACGACACTTACCGACACAGCCCCGGCAAAACCAGTGCCAATCATCGCCACCGGAACCCGGATCTTTTGCCCAGAAACAACGGTAAGAGCAATCGCCGCACAAACTGCCACCGTCACATGTCCGGACGGAAGCGAGTTGGGAAGCTCAAACCCCACCCCTAAATAAGGGCGGTCCAACAGGAAGTTCTTAATCACCTGCGTAGTCAGATTCGCGCCGACCACCAGAAAAATTATGCGTAACCCCAAAGCGAAACGTCTCTTAGCCACAGCAATGAGCAGCGCCGCCCCAGTAATTACGGCAATCCCCAGTAGCGAAATAGACCGAGTAACCGGCCAGGCAAATAGCTTCGCCGAGGGGAAGGCAAGAATCGCCTGATCTAAAACCAGCTGGTCTAACGTCTGCCCTAAAACACTGGTTAAACTAAACCGCACCGTTAAAAACAACAGCACCGTAGTGAGCAAAAAAGTACCCACCCGCACCGGGCGACGCCAATCAGCCGGCCCTAAATCTGGGCGCAAACCAGGCTTTTCCCCAGCCGGTTTAGAGTCAGTTTCAACCGGGGAAGCTAAGCTACGACGGTGATTTCTCTGCTGCTCTAAAGCGGCTTTAGGTAATGAGCGTTTCGACTCATCCACGTAAACCACCTCCAGACCCGCAGCGCAAATACCTTTATGCACCTAACCATAACACTGCCAAACCGCCTTGCGCGCGCACTAACTGGTAAACTGCACTAGACTCGAATAAGCAAACTGATTCCCTTCTAACCCAGAAAGACCCAGGCAAGTGAACGCACCGTCTCCGGTAAACCGCCAACGCCTTGAGAGCTTCCTAAACTCCTTAACCGGCACCGACTTTGACCTAGAGTTCAAGGAATATCAAAACGAACTAGTCTACCCCACGGAATCAGGTGTCATTTTCATTAACCAAAACAATGAAAATATTCTGCAAATCCGCGGACAATGGCGGGGCATCACCGCAGATGATGAATCTTTCGCAACTTTAGTTAGCCTGGTACAAGAATGTAACCTCCACCGATCCGGTCCCAAAGCCTACATGCTTCCCATGGACAACCACCAGCGTTTTTCAGTTGGCGCAGAAGTAAATCTAATCGTCAGCCAAGGCGCCACAGAATGCCAACTCGCCGCCTTCTACGAAACCGCCCTGACAATGATTATGGGACTATTCCAAGACCTCGATACTGCGGCTCCGCAACTTGTTACCTGGAGGAACCACTGACATGGAACTGTACTGCGTAGAAAACACTGACCCTATCGCGCCAGTTACCCTTGAACGCATCGCACAACAGGTAGAAAAACTGGGAGCCACCCTAGAAACCGTTGAAAACGCGGGCCTAGCGCACATCAACAACGTTCCCTTCCAATTCCACTTCACCTCTGGGAATAAATTCCTCTCCATCCGCGCCGTATGGGAATCAGGTTTGGAACAAGAAGCCCGCCAGCTACCCCACCTATTCACCGCCGCAGACTCATGGAACCGAGAAAAATACTTCCCCACCGTATATATCGTGGCCGTTGACGGACAAATGCAGGTAGTTGCCGACTTCATCGTTCCAATCGCAGAAGGCTTAGACGACGCCCAGCTACTTGAAAATATTTCCGCTGCCGTTGACACCGCCGTAGAAGCACTGCAATTCATGGCACATGTAGTTGCCACTATCAAAACCCTCTAAAAGAAACTAAGGCACCCCGTGTCCGCCGGCAGCTTCTCAGCAAACTCCCAAAAGTTCCTCGACACACTGGTAAACCTAGACGGAGGAAGTGGAAGCCTTACCCGGCAACTACACTTTCAGGGAAGAGAAGCAGAAACTGCCCCCTGGCCTAGCTGGACCCTTCCCGAAGTTATGCAGGCCTTCACCGAAACCGGCGTGGAACAACCGTGGAAACACCAAATCGACGCAGCCGAAGCGATCCACGCCGGAAAGCACACGGTGATTGCCACCGGCACCGGCTCTGGAAAATCACTTTCAGCATGGCTACCTGTTCTCAACGCCCTGCAAACGCAGGCTAGCCAAAGCGAACGACTCAGTTTGAAAAACTGGGCTAAACCACCCACCGCCCTCTACCTTGCGCCCACAAAAGCGCTGGCAGCGGACCAAGCACATCAGCTCACCGTCCTCGGAAAAAATCTGAGCGAAATCCGCGTGGGAATAGCCGACGGCGACACTCCCAAAGAAACGAAAGAATGGGTGCGCGCCCAGGCGAACCTGGTGCTGACCAACCCGGATTATCTGCACCACGTGATGCTGCCGGGAAACCAGCGGTGGGTGCGCATCCTCAGCGGGCTAAAGTATCTGATAGTCGACGAAATGCACTATTGGCGCGGAATTACCGGCTCGCATATTGCCCTGGTATTACGTCGCCTGCTTCGCCTCGCCCGCCGCCTGGGCGCCAACCCCACGGTAATTTTTCTCTCTGCCACGGTTGCCAGCCCACATGAAACCGCCGCCGCCCTGATTGGTGTGGAAAGCTCGGAAATCACTGCCATTACCGCAGATACCTCGCCCGCCGCCGCCCGGCAACTGATCTTTTGGCGACCCGGGTTCACCTTTAGCGAGGATGAGACGAATCCGAAACGTATTTCCGCCACCGCCGAAGCCGCGCAGCTTACCGCCTACCTGGTGGCAGCCGGAGCGCGCGTTTTAACTTTCGTGCGCTCGCGGGCCGCGGCTGAATCGGTGGCAGCCCATGCGCGCGACTACCTACAGGGGCTGGAACCGTCCCTGAGTACTGCGGTGGCCGCCTATCGCGGGGGCTATTTGCCTGAGGAACGCCGCCAACTGGAAGCGCAGTTGCGAAATGGGCAAGTCCGCTGTCTGGTGACTACGAACGCGTTGGAACTGGGGATTGATATTTCCGGTTTGGACGTAACTTTAACCGTGGGATGGCCGGGGACGCGCGCTTCATTTTGGCAGCAGATTGGGCGGGCCGGGCGCGCTGGGACAGCTGGGATCGGAGTTTTCATCGCCGCCGATAATCCGCTGGATGGCTATATGATTGCTAATCCGGAAACGATTTTTGAACCGGTTGAAGCGGCCACGATTAATCCAACGAATCCTTATATTTTGACCCCGCATCTGTGTGCAGCATCGGCGGAACAGCCGTTAACTTTAGAAGATGCGCGCATTTTTGGGCTACCTGACACCAGTTATTTCGAGCAGTTGGAACAAGCCGGGTATTTGCGGGCTCGCCCGGGAGGTTGGTATTGGAATGTGGCGTTGGCTGTTTCCCCGCATACTTTGACGGATTTGCGCGGAGCCGCCGGTGAAGTACAGGTAGTGGAGCTGGAAACTGGGCGGGTTATCGGCACCGTGTCGGCTTCCCAGGCGGATGCGCAAGTTCACGAGGGCGCCATTTACGTGCATCAGGGGCAGACCTACGAAATTCAGCAGTACGTACCCGATACGGTGAGTGCTGGCGGTGCTGGAAGCGCTGGCGGTTCGGGTGGTGCTGGGGGTTCTGGGGGTAAAGTCGCGGGGGTAACTGTTGCTTTAGCGCAGCGAGTAAATACGCAGCTACGGACGGTTTCTGGCGCGCACACTGCGGTTACGATCTTAGGAGAACCGGAACAAACTTGGACTTCCCCTTCTGGTGAGGTCACTTGGAAGTTGGGTAATACGCGGGTGTCAGAACAGGTTACGGATTTTGACACTTTGCGCTTGCCCAGGCTGGAATATATTGGCAATACGCCCTTATATTTACCACCGCGGGTTTTAGAAACGCAGTCTACGTGGTTTGAGCTTTCCGTTGCGGTGGGTGAGGATTTAGGGATTCCGGCAGATGAACTGCCCGGTGCTTTACATGCCTGCGAGCATGCGATGATTGCGATTTTGCCACTGTTAGCCACCTGTGACCGGTGGGATTTAGGTGGTTTATCTACGGTGATGCATGCGCAAACGCTGGTGCCGACCGTATTTGTGCACGATGCTTTTGCTGGGGGAGCGGGGTTTGCTGCCTATGGGTTCCACCATGCGAAAGAGTGGGTGCAGGCTACTTTGGATTTAGTGCGAGCTTGTCCGTGCGAGGACGGGTGTCCTGGTTGTGTGCAGTCTCCGAAATGCGGGAACAAGAATAACCCGTTGAGTAAGAGTGGGGCGTTGGTTTTGCTAGAGTTTTTGGCGCAGAATTCCAAGGATTTTGGTGGGTTTTTAGGAGATTAGAATTTCCCAGGAAACTCTAAGGTTCATTTAATGGTGTCCTCAGGAACGTTCCTTACTATAGAAATATCTTCAGAAGATTTCTCTGAAGTAGAGTTTTAGACTAATGCGTTGAGAACTCGCACTGTGTTGATGGGATATTAGTTTTAGCCGAGCTGTAAAGCTCGGCTAAAACTTTTTTATGCTCCCTGCTCGTTTTCGCATACGAAACGCGTTTCCCGTGCGAATTTGGGGGGTGAACCTGCTTATTTCGCATACGAAAGCGGTGTCGCGTGCGAATTTTGGGGGTGAACCTGCTGATTTCGCATACGAAAGGCGTTTCCCGTGCGAGTTTGGCGTCCGTAACCCTTCATTTCGCATGCGAAAGGCGTTTCCCGTGCGATTGGGGGCGGAAAATAACAAAAACCCCGGCATTTCAACGAAACACCGGGGTGACTTGCGGAGGATGGGGGATTCGAACCCCCGAGGGCTTGCACCCAACACGCTTTCCAAG
>JAUNKY010000016.1 GCA_030532515.1 Actinomycetaceae bacterium | reverse complement strand
ACTCCATCACCTCGCTGCAGGCAATCTACGTCCCTGCGGACGACTACACTGACCCTGCACCAGCGACTACCTTCGCGCATCTGGATGCA
This sequence comes from Actinomycetaceae bacterium, assembly GCA_030532515.1. Lineage (GTDB taxonomy): Bacteria > Actinomycetota > Actinomycetes > Actinomycetales > Actinomycetaceae > Gleimia. The sequence continues at coordinate 44,303 of JAUNKY010000016.1, read as the reverse complement.
ACTACCGAACTTTCTCGTGAAATTGCTTCCCGTGGTCTGTACCCGGCAGTGGATCCATTGGCTTCCACCTCCCGTATTCTGGATCCAACCTACGTGGGCGAAGAACACTACGCAGTGGCTACTCGCGTCAAGTCCATCCTGCAGAAGAACAAGGAACTGCAAGATATCATCGCGATCTTGGGTGTCGACGAACTATCTGAAGAAGATAAGATCACCGTTGCCCGTGCACGCCGTATCGAACAGTTCTTGTCTCAGAACACCTACATGGCTGAAAAGTTCACCGGTGTGGCTGGCTCCACTGTGCCTCTGGAAGAGACCATTGAAGCCTTCAAGCGCATTACCGAGGGCGAATACGACCATATTCCAGAACAGGCGTTCTTCAACATCGGTGGTATTGAAGACCTCGAACGTGCTTACCACGCACTGCAGAAGGCTTAAGCATGGCTGCTGAACAGTTACTACAAGTTGAGGTAGTCACCCGAAAGGAAACTCTGTGGGCAGGCAAGGCCACTCACGTAATGCTTCCTTCCATCGAAGGTGACTTTGGCGTCTTGCCAAAGCGCGAACCGATTCTGGCAGTGCTGCGTGAAGGGATTATTCGCGTGGACTCTGTCGACCAGGGGCGTCTTGAGTTTGACGTTACCGGTGGCTTTGTTTCAGTTGACTCCGACTTTGTGACGGTAGTTTCTGAAGCGGGCAGCGTGCGACACAACTGAGTTGATTAAAGGAAAGAAGGGCGTTAACCATGGATTACTTAGTTGCCGTGTTTAGCGTCCTTCTTTTCTTAGTTATTGTGGTCTCGCTGGTGGGGCTTTACCTGGTTTTTCGAATTCGTCGCATTGGAAACATTGTGGGGACTTTCGAATGCTGGACTCGTCCGAATGAATCGGCCTCTTGGACTTCTGGGATGGCGAGGTTTAAGGAAGATGAGTTGCAGTGGTTCAGGTTGGTTGGTTTCCGCCCTAGTCCACAATTTCGGCTTCCTCGACGCGGAATGCTGATTTCCGTTCCCAAGGATTTGGCTACTTCTCCGTATGTTGAGGTAGTGATCGAAGCGAACGGGCAGAAGTTACACTGCACCATGGCTACGCAGTGGTATAACGGGTTGGTTTCGTGGGTGGAATCCGAAGCTCCACAGCCACGCAAACTGTTCTAAGGAAGTTTAGACTGCAGAAAACTCGGGTTTTTACCCGAGTTTTCTTTTATTTTGGTAATTCCCGCGGTTTGTTTGCTTTGTTTTGCCACTTATCGATGTGGCAGTTGGCGTTCCCGCATTGGTTGGGGTGGTTGGGGGCGGCGGGTTTGTTTGCTTTGTTCTGCCGCTCATCGATGCGGCAACCGGCGTTCCCGCATTGGTTGGGGTGGTTGGGGATGGCGGGTTTGTTTGCTTTGTTCTGCCGCTCATCGATGTGGCAACCGGCGTTCCCGCATTGGAGTACCGAGGGCGGCATGGAACGAAGTATAACCGCAGGCACGAACGTGTTAAGGTGGAAGACGTGCGAATTGTGATTGCGAAATGTTCTGTAGACTATTCCGGCCGACTCGATGCCCACTTACCCGAGGCTAAACGCGTGCTTATGCTTAAAGGCGACGGCTCGGTCTTGGTGCACTCAGACGGCGGCTCTTATAAGCCACTGAACTGGATGAGCGCCCCTTGCAATCTGCAAATCAACGAACCCACCCCTGAAGAAGCCGCCGAAGGTATCCAAGAAATTTGGACCGTCCAGGCAACTAAAACAAACGACTGCCTGGTGATCCGGCTGAGCGAAATCTATCTTGAACATCATGAGGAACTGGGGATCGACCCAGGTCTGATCAAGGACGGGGTAGAAGCCCACCTTCAGGAGCTACTGGCTGAACAGGTAACAGAAGTACTAGGTGCCGGCTGGACGCTGATTCGCCGTGAGTACCCTACGGCCATTGGCCCGGTGGACCTTCTGGTAAGAGACCAAGCCGGGCTACCTGTGGCAATTGAGGTGAAACGTCGTGGCGGCATTGATGGGGTAGAGCAACTAACCCGCTACTTGGAGTTATTGGGACGCGATCCGCTCTTAGACGGCTTACGTGGGATTTTCGCGGCGCAGGAAATTTCTAAGCAAGCACGGACTTTAGCCGAGGACCGTGGGATTAGCTGCCTGGTCTTGGATTACGACGCTATGCGTGGCATGGATGACGCGGAGTTCAGGCTCTTTTAAAAGTCGCAATTAGTTTGTAAAAACCTACTATAGTAGCCAAAAGTCACGTGACAGAGAGCGAACAAAGTAGGAAAATAGAAACTATGGAGACTAAAACTATTCTGCGTGGCCGTCTGGTAACCGACACTGAAGTTATTGCAGACGGCGCTGTTGTATTCACTGATGAAGTTCTAAAGAGCGGCGCTGCAGCCGACATCCTCACCGAAGCTGAACTGGCTGAAGCCGAACTTGTTGAGGGCTACATTTTCCCTGGTTTGGTAGACGTACACTGCCACGGCGGCGGCGGAGAATCCTTCCCTAACGCCGAAACCGCTGAACAGGCGATGACAGCAGTAATGTCCCACCGCCTCCAGGGCACCACCAGCTTGGTTGCGTCAGCTGTGACTGCCGCCCCTGAGGTTTTGAAAGCTCGTGCTGCGGTATTGACTGAGCTTTGCAAGGAAGGTGAACTGGCCGGTATTCACTTCGAAGGTCCTTTCGTCTCACATGCTCGTTGCGGCGCGCAGGATCCCACTTACATCATTGACCCTGACCCACAGCTAACCCAGGAACTGCTGGACATTTGCGCCGGCTACTGCACCACCATGACCGTCGCCCCAGAAAAGGATAAGGCGTATGGGGCAGGTTCCGTAGCCGAAGTTCTGATCGAGGGCGGTGCTCTGCCTTCTTGGGGTCATACGGATGCGGGACCAGACCACGTTCGCGCTGCATTGGAATATTCGCGTGAAAAGCTGGCTGAAACGGCTCCGCGTTCTCCAAAGGCAACTGTCACCCACCTATTTAACGGGATGCGTCCTATTCACCACCGCGATCCAGGACCAGTTCCAGAGTTCATTTCTGATGCGGCCCGTGATGGCGCTATTTTGGAAGTAATTGCGGACGGCGTGCACTTGGATCCAAAGATTATCCGCTCTGTTTATGAAACTATTGGACGCGAAGCTTTAGTCTTTGTTACGGACGCTATGGCAGCAGCTGGCATGCCTGATGGCAGTTACCAGTTGGGTCCTCAGGCGGTGACGGTGAAGGACGGGGTAGCCCGTTTGGCTGCCGGTGAATCAATTGCCGGGGGTACTTCTCGCTTGTTAGATCAGATTCGTTTGCTGGCAGGTAAAGGCTATATTCCGCTGGTTGACGTGGTCTACATGTGTACCGAACAAGGGGCGAAGATTTTGGGTGATCCTCGGGTCGGTAACTTGCGTGCCAAAGCTCACGCTGACGTGGTAGTTGTCTCTGCTGACTTGCAGGTAGAGCGCGTTTACCGCCGTGGTAAGGTGGTAGCCTGACGTTTTAGCAGAAAGGAAAGTAATGGCCCGCCGGTCTTCGAAACGCCCGTACGCCAGTGCCCATCGGCCACTGGATATGACTCGGCTTTCGTCGATGCCTCGTTCAATTGAGCGACGCGGAGAAACCTATCAGGTCCAATACCTTTCTTCTGCGACAAAAACCTATGTTTGCCCCGCTTGTCCAGCGCCCATTTCTCCGGGGTCTGCCCACGTAGTGGTTTGGCGTACCGAAGGTGCTTTTGGCAGAGATATTGGGGTCGGCAGCCGGCGTCACTGGCATCCTGATTGTTGGGAGCGGGACCTGGGTAGGAATTACGGCTATTAGGGCGGTATGCCCCAAAGAATGAAAACTGCGGATGTCTAAGACATCCGCAGTTTTCTGTGAGATTGCTAGTAATTTATGTATTTACCTAGCACGGAAGTGAATTTCCGCATAGGCTAGAGTTGACTATTAGTATTTTTAGGAGTCTCTGCCTTGAAAAACTTACTTTCTCGCAACTTGTTGCCGTCTGTGCTTTTGATTTGCGTTGGGTTAGTGGCCACCTTGGTTAGCTTGGTGACCTTAACAATTGCGCGCCCGCAGACGCAGGTAAATGCAACTATGGATGCTCCCACTACTCCTTACATTATGACCCGCGAGGGCGTTTTTGAACTTAGCGGTACGCAGCCGATGACTATCACGGCAACGGCTAAGTCTGACCAGGTGGTTACTTTAGTGGTGGGGCGTAGTAAGGATATTCACGCTTGGCTTGGAGAGGCTCCTTACACTGAAGTTTCTGGTCTGGATTCATGGGAAACTCTGCATGCGGAGGTTTCAGACGGTAAGCTTCCTGAGACTGAGCAGCCCAATCCCGCCAAAAGCGATATGTGGGTGGAAGTTATTCAGAATGAAGGTAGCGTAACTTTTACGACTTCTGAGGCCACTAAGGGAATGGCGATTCTAGCTACTACCGATGGTAAAGAACCGGCTCCGCAGCTGCAGTTAGCGTGGACTATGGCCGCCTCTTTGCTTTGGCGAGTTACCCTGCTGGTGCTGGGGCTGCTGCTGACTTTGGCGGGGCTGGCGCTGCTGTGGGTCTTTAAGCAAAAGCAGGTTGGCAGCGATCAGACTGCACAGCAGCTGGCACAGGGTAAGCTGGCTGGGGAAATCGTGGGTAGCTCGGCTACGCTTGATTCCACAGATACCGCGGATATCACAGATACCGCAGAGTCCGCAGATTCCGAGGGCGATGCTGCAGACGAAACCGTTCAGTCTCAGGTAACCTCAGACGAGCCTGAGGACAGTGTCGCTCACGTAGCGCCAGTACCTGAAGATTCTGTAGCAGATACCGCAGACGAAGACTCTCAAGCTACTATTTCCGCCCTCGAAAATGAGCTGGACCTGGAAACCCAACCCCAGGAACCAACTGAAATGCAGCCAGCTTCCGAACCGACCAAAGAAACGCAACCGGCTGCCCACACCCGTGAACAGGCAGAACCAGTTCACCAGCGCACCCACGGAGATATCATCGAAACCACTATCGGTGCTCGCTCCGTACGCTTCCCATCTCGACAGGCCATTAAGGAGGCTCGCCTGCGCGGTGAGTCCGTTATCGAAATTGACGGCAAATCTTTCCAAACCGGGCTAATCCCCGTAGTTAAGAAGGTTAAAGACGTTGCCGAAGCCGACTTAGAAGCGGAGTGATCATGAAAAGAAGAGAAGCCCTTGGGCTATTCGCATTAACTGCCACGGCAGGTCTGCTGGCAGCTTGTGCAGACCAAGCTCCCCGCGTTGATAAAGTGGTTCCAAATCCTGACGTTGAAGCCCCAAACTTGGACGCAGATCAGGTGCGTTCAGTCTTGAACGAACTTACTAAGGTACTTTCTAAAGCAGATGAAGCGAAGAACGCAGACCTGCTGGTAGAACGCGTTAAGGACCCGGCTTTGACTATGCGCCGCGGCTACTACACGCTGGCGCAAAAGACCCAGGCAAAGGTACCCACGCTGTTCATGGATCAGGCAACTGCCACCGTCACCAAATCCGAAGAATGGCCGCGGGCGATTGTTTTGGGAACGGAAATCGTTGAAGGCGAACTGCCTTCAGTATTGCTTATTACCCAGGCGGATGCGCGATCTCCGTACATGCTAGAAAACTGGGCACGCCTATTCCCATCTTCGAAGCTGCAAACCATTAAGGTTTCGGAAGGTTCGCCGGTAGTAAAAGCAGATTCGGCAGAGTACGTGGAGACTCCGCTAAAGGCTATGCAGACTTGGGTTTCTCGGCTTAACGGGGCAGAAATTGATCCGCAGCGTTACACGGTAGATGACTTTACGAAGTTCTACTTAGAAGAAAAGAAGCGTCTGAGTGACCAACTGGGCAAGGTGGGTAAAGTTACTTACACTGCCAAACTGCAAGAAGATGCGCTGACCGCAGTTAAGCTTGCCGACGGTTCAGCTTTAGTATTCGGTTACTTGAATCAAGATCTTGTCTACAGCCGCACTGAGGAAAAAGGTTCTTTGAAGGTGCAGGGCGTGCACGCTACCTTACTGGAGGGCGACGATGATGAAGTCCGTGCAGATTCGCCAGTAACCGCTTCTTACACGGTTACAGTGGCAATGGTCCTGCCGGTAGTTGGCTCTAAAGATCCGATTAAGGTTATTGCAGCTGAAAGAGTGCTGCGCCACGTTAAACGCTGAAAAAGTTATTCATAGAAGGAGTGCAGATGCCAGCAGATACTCGCGGAGCAGTCTCATTAGACCAACTAGGGGCCACCGCACCCGCGCCTAATGCCGGTGCCGCGCCTGCAGCTAACCCCGGAGTAGCAGCTAATCCTGGGCCTGCAGCTAATCCTGGACCAGCTGCCACAGAACTGCGCGGCCCCATCATCCGCGAAATTGGAGCTGCTGACCTCACCGACATTGTTGCGATTTCCGACAAACTGCCGGTGGTAGTGTTCATCTACCAGCCGGGGGTAGCTCCCTGCTTGGAACTGGAACCCGTTTTAGTTTCCTTAGTTCAAGAGCTGGCTGGACGGGTTGTGCTGGCAAAGCTAGATATTGCTGCACATCCGCAGATTGCCCAGGCCCTGCAGGTACAGAACGTTCCGGCAGTTACCGCTATTTTGAATGGGCGCCCGCTGCCCCTATTCGCCGGTTTACAACCGCGAGAGAACGTTGTGGCGGTCTTCAACGAGCTGCTCAATATTGCAAGCCAGTCAGGCCTCACCGGCCGCATGGTGGATATGAGCGAAGCCGAAGCAGAAGCTCAAAATCCGCTTTACGCGTCGGCGCGCGCTGCCGAAGATGCAGGTAACTTAGAACTAGCTTTGCAAGAATGGGAGCTGGTTTTGAAGAAGCAGCCTAAGGATCAGGTCGCTAAAGAGGCTTTGGCGCGCCTCAACCTGGCAGCTCGTCTGAAAGACGGAGAAGACGCTGGCCCATTAGGTAAAGTGGATGCTCTTTTTGCTTCCGGGGAAGTAGCGGCTGCTTTTGACCGCTTATTAGAGCTGATCGCAGAGAATAAGTATGCTAATCCCGAAGTTGCTGAGGCAGCTCGCGTGCGCATTTTGGAAATGTTCACCCTACTTGGCAACGCGGACCCGTTGGTGCGATCTGCCCGAGGGCGGCTAGCAACGGTACTGTTCTAAACTGAACTAAGCCAGTAAAACTAAGGCGGGGGCGGCGAAAACGAAGTTTTCGCCGCCCCCACTTGCTCCTTTAAGAAGCCGGCTGGGCTAGTGACGCACTGGGCGCAACCAAACAGCACCCAAAGGAGGTACGCGCAACTCAACTGAGTGCGAGCGACCATTCCAAGCAATCTCTTCTGCCTGCAAGTGACCGATGTTAACTACGCCAGAGCCAGCGAACTCTTCAGCATCGGTGTTAAGCACTTCTTCCCAGTCTCCGCCGAATGGCAAACCAATACGGTAGCCCTCATGGGGATTACCGGCAAAGTTAGCTACACAGACGATGATATTAGAGCCTTCGCCCGGTTCCGCATGGTCATTCTTACGGATGTAAGAAATGAGGTTGTGGGCTGAATCCGAACCATCAATCCACTCGTAACCGGTGTAGTTATCGTCCCAGAAAGCAGGGTTTTCGGTGTAGAGACGGTTCAAACGTGCTACCAGTTCAAACACGCCGCGGTGAGACTGATCGTCTAAATGCCACCAATCCAGTGAGTTAGCTTCATTCCATTCCGCTTCTTGAGCGAACTCTTGTCCCATGAACAGAAGCTGCTTGCCGGGGTGCGACCACTGGTAAGCCAACAGTGAGCGTAGCCCTGCCAAACGACGCCACTTATCGCCAGGCATCTTATTAACTAAAGAGCCCTTACCGTGGACAACTTCATCGTGAGACAAAGGCAGCACGAAGTTTTCAGAGAAGGCATAAACTAAGCTGAAAGTCAGCTCGCCATGATGCCAAGAACGGTTAACTGGATCTTCTTGCAAGTAGCGCAAAGTGTCATTCATCCAGCCCATATTCCACTTCATGCCGAAGCCTAAGCCGCCTTGCGAAGTATCCGCAGTAACCCCTGGCCAAGCGGTGGATTCTTCCGCGATCATCACGATGCCGGGGTGTACACGGTAGGCGGTTGCGTTAGCTTCTTGGAGGAAATCAATCGCATCCAGGTGTTCGCGGCCACCGTACTGGTTAGGCCGCCACTGGCCATCCTTACGCGAGTAGTCCAAATAGAGCATAGAAGCTACCGCGTCAACGCGTAAGCCGTCGATGTGGAACTCTTCCAACCAGTACAGGGCATTTGCCACCAGGAAGTTACGTACTTCGCGGCGTCCGAAGTTAAAGACTAAAGTACCCCAGTCAGGGTGTTCTCCGCGCAGCGGATCAGGATCTTCATACAGGGCAGTGCCGTCGAACTTTGCCAGCGCCCAAGCGTCCTTGGGGAAGTGGGCGGGAACCCAGTCCATGATGACACCAATGCCGGCTTGGTGCAGGCGATCGATCAGGTACCGCAGGTCATCCGGGGTACCGAAACGAGCTGAAGGAGCATAGTAGGAAGTTACCTGGTAGCCCCAAGAACCGCCGAAGGGGTGTTCTGCTACCGGCATGAATTCAACGTACGTAAAGCCCATGTATTGCAAGTAGGGGATCAGGTCGTCAGCTAAAGCGCGGTATCCTAATCCTTGCTTCCAAGACCCGACGTGCAGTTCATAGATTGACATCGGGCTGTTGTGCGGATCGCGTTGCGCTCGGGCTTCCATCCAAGCCACATCATCCCACTGATGGAACTCAGAAGTGACAACTGAAGCAGTTGCGGGTGGGATTTCCGTGGCGCGGGCCATGGGGTCTGCCTTTTGGAACCAGTTGCCGTCTGGACCGCAGATTTCAAACTTGTAGCGGGCCCCCACCTGCACGCCAGGGATAAATAGTTCCCAAACGCCAGAAGCACCCAAAGAACGCATGGCAGCGCCGCTACCATCCCAGTAGTTGAAGTCGCCAACTACGCGCACTGCACGCGCATTCGGAGCCCACACGGCGAAGGAGACACCGGCAACATCGCCCAGCTCGCCGCTGTAGTGGCGAACGCGCGCCCCCAGAACGCGCCAGAGGGATTCGTGGCGGCCTTCTTGAATCAGATAGGTATCGACCTCACCCAAAGTAGGTAAGAAACGGTAGGGGTCATCTACGTCGGTGGTTTGGTCGCCATAGGTCACGCGCAACCGGTAGTCGGGTACTTCCTGCAGAGGCAGGACTGCTTTCCAAATGCCAGCTTGCTCGTGGGTCGCATCGTAAACTGCTTCTTTAGTGACGATTTGTACTGCATCTGCCAGATGACGCACAGTGCGAATCGTGACAGCGTTGTCAGATAGGTGCGCGCCCAAGACTGAGTGAGGATCGTGATAGGTTGCCTTTGCCACGGCTTCCAGCACGTGAGGTTCGACGGTTACTTCGTTGTATTTCATATTCTGATTCTTCCACGGATTAAGTTGGAATAACTAATTATCGGCGTTGAAATTTTAGTCAATAATCTGACGTAATGGGGACGGATTTGCGCTTGTGGTGGCAAATCGTTTTAACCCACTTAGTGGAACCGGCAACCAGTCCGGGCGGAAAGTGGCTTCATACCGGCATTCGTAGCAAGTTTTTTCAATTTCTAAAGCTTCTAAAACAAGCTTTTCAAGAGCCGTTAAACCCTGCGGAGCATAGCCGGCAAGGAAAGAATTCCTTGCACGCTCCTCCCAATCAGCTGCCAGCTTTACCTGACGCGCATCCGTTCCTTGCTGCCGGTCAGTCTGGTTTGCTTGATGCATCGCGGCCGCATAGGCGAACGAACGCAGCATTCCCGCCACATCTCTTAGCGCCACGTCAGGGAGCATCCGCTCTGCTAAAGGCCGCAGAGGTTCGCCCTCGAAATCAATAACCAGCCAGGGCTGGGGCCGAGCGGGCGCATACAAAACCTGCCCCAGGTGGTAATCCCCGTGGATTTTCTGGGTGGGCAGGGTAGCACCCGCCGTTTCGAGGGCGCCTAAAGTAGCTTCCACTTCCCTTGCAAAACTACTAAACCAAGGCTGCTGGGCAAGCTGCGGAACTGCGCTGAGGGTAGTTGCCAACTCTTGGCGCACCCGCTGCGCTAAAGCCGCGGTAGAAAGCGCCTGCGAAGAGCCAAAACACTGGGCTAACTCAGTGTGCATCGTAGCGGTAACCGCTCCCAGCTGCGTAGCCGGAGCGATTGGATCCCACACCGCAGATGTAAACTCTCCGAACGCATCTGTTGCGCCAGGGACGAACTCAGAAACTAAGTTAGTCACGTAGGGCTGCCCGTCCAACTGCACGTAGGTGGCTCCGTAAGTGCGCGGCGTAATCTGCGAACCCAAACGCGTAAGCGCTTCTCCAACCAAAATCTCAGGATTCCAGCCGGGGAAGAGCCTCCGATAGGTTTTCACCAGATACTGCTGGTCAACAACCGCATTTGAGTTCGACTGTTCCGCCCCTAAACTGCGCGTCTGTCCGGTTTCAAAGGGAACCTCTAAAACCCGCAGTACAGTTTGCAAATAACCGGGTGAGTCAGCTCCGTCAACGAAATCCGGGGTAGCAGCTAGCTGCAGCGGGATATAGAGCAGCTTATCTTGAAACTGCACGAGGTAAACCGCGGTGTCAGCTTGGTCAGGAAGCTCTCCGGGATCGCCGCAGAACCCGCTGGGCGCAGCGCAAAGCGTTCCGGCAAAAGCCAACTGCGGCGCAGAACCGTCCGAGGCTTTGGGAAACCACCGCTGCGTTTGTAAGGACGCAGGTAAATCCTGCCAATCAACGGGCGCGCTCTGAGGCTGAAGGGGAAGTTCTTGCACCCAACTTGGTTCGAAAGTGAGTTCCTCAGCCATGCTGTACAGCCAGCACGTGCGCGGTGCGAATCTGTGGGCACAACTCGATGAAGTTGCGTTCGCCCCACTGGTATTCGCGCCCATCCAGCTGATCTACTACGGTTAGCAGCGGGCCGGCGGAAGTATGCTGCCCGGTAACTCCCAACTTACCGAAGTCCAGATATACCTCACCTTGGACGGTGTTTTGGGGATCTAGGTTAACTACCACAATAACCGTGTCAGCAACTCCGGTGGGAGAATGCTTAGCATCAACATGCTTAGAGAAGCAGATCAGGCGGTCATCGGAAGTTGGGTGGATAGTTAGGTTGTGTAGCTGCTGTAAAGCAGGGTGTTCCTTACGAGCCTGGTTGAGAAGCGTCAGCAAGTTAGCAATCCCGTAGTCGCCGACTTTTTCCCAATTCCGAGGGCGGTACTCGTACTTTTCGTTGTTATTTTGCTCTTCGTAACCCGGACGCGGTTCTTTTTCAACGAACTCGTAGCCAGAGTAAATGCCCCAGGTGGGAGCCGCCGTGGCGGCAAGCACAGCGCGTAAAGCAAACATGGCGGTGCCACCGGCAGTCATTTGTGGGGTAAGAATATCGTGAGTGGTCGGCCAGAATGCCGGGCGCATCAGATGCGCCGTTTCGTGCGAAACTTCCGTGAAGTATTCTTCCAACTGGGCTTTGGTGGTACGCCAAGTGAAGTAGGTGTAGGACTGTTGGAAGCCGATCGCGCCCAGGGTTCGCATCATGGCGGGTTTAGTGAATGCTTCTGCCAGGAAAATGACTTCTGGATGCGTTGAGCGTACTTCTGCCAGAAGGCGCTGCCAGAAGTTAAGAGGCTTAGTATGTGGGTTGTCGACGCGGAAAAGCGTTACCCCATGTTTAATCCAGGTGTAAACCACGTTGCGGATTGCCAGGTAGATTCCTTCTGGATCATTGTCGAAGTTGAGTGGGTAAATGTCCTGGTATTTCTTTGGGGGATTTTCTGCGTAGGCAATTGAACCGTCGGCGCGCGTGGTGAACCATTCGGGATGTGCAGCGACCCACGGGTGGTCCGGAGAACACTGCAATGCCAGATCCAAAGCAACTTCCATACCCTGTGCTTTAGCAGCCTTCACAAAGGCAGCAAAGTCTGCGAAAGTTCCCAGATCCGGGTGGATTGCGTCGTGTCCGCCAGAAGCGGCACCAATGCCGTAAGGTGAACCGGGATCATTGGGGCCGGCTGTAAGCGTATTGTTCTTCCCCTTCCGGTGGGTGGTGCCAATGGGGTGGATCGGAGTTAGGTAAATTACGTCAAAGCCCATGCCGGCGATGCGGGGCAGTTCCTTAGCGGCGGCTTGTAAAGTACCGGAAATCCAGTTACCTTCACTGTCTTGGAAGGCACCGTAAGAGCGGGGGAAGATTTCGTACCACGAGCCGTAGAGAGCAAGTTTGCGGTCAACCTGCAGTGGGTATGCGCGAGTTGACTGGCAAAGGTCGCGCAGCGGGTAGGCTTTGAAAACGCGGCGGACTTTAGTTGAGAGCCCTCCAGAAAGGCGTCGCTGTGCGGTTGCTGAGGTATCGCGTAAATAGACGATAGCTTCGGAAATGATCTGCTGGGCTGCTGCATCTAAAGGCAGTTCTTTCAGGGCTCGTTCAAAGAGTCGAGCGCCTTCTTCCAACATCAGTTCAACGTCGGTTTCTGCCGCGATTTTAACGGAAGCGTCATGGGACCAGGTGGCGAAAGGGTCTGCCCAAGTGTCGATGTGGAAGGTCCAATCACCGGGGGTGTCTGGCATTACCCAAGCTTCGTAGCGGTCTAAGCCGGGGGCAGTATCGTACATGCGGACTCGCTGATGTTCTACCCCGAGTGGGTTAACCAGTACAGCTTCAGCTGCCAGGGCGTCGTGGCCTTCACGGAAAACGGTGGCGCGTACGGGGAAGGCTTCTCCTTCGGTGGCTTTCGCTGCCCACAGACCGCCTTCGATGACTGGGAAGACTTCGGTGGCTGGAATCCGGGTGATTTGCGCTGCTGGAGGAACTAAATTCTTAGGTGCAGTCTTGCGAATCGTTACGCGGCGTTTGGTAGCCATGACACTCCTTCGGCGAAATAAATACTCTGCACGAGGTTTGGCAGCTGCAAAAGCGGTTAGTGGCAGAGCGCAGTAGCAGAGTAAAGGTCAAGTTCACTCTTTAGTGTACCGGGGAAAGACAGCTGGGAAATCACCTTTAGACCTAAAGACATTATCCGTAACAGGGCAGCGACGTTTTCGCATGGCAAGTAGCCAGATTCGCATACGAAAGCGGTTTCCCGTGCGAATTTGGTGGGGTTGGGGGCTGATTTCGCATACGAAAGCGGTTTCCCGTGCGAATTTGGCGGGTTTGGGGTCTCATTTCGCATATGAAACGGCTTTCCCGTGCGAATTGAGAGTTGGGTGGGCGCCCTCGAGAATTTTCCGAGGGCGGCGCACCGAACTTTCTTTGAAATCCGAAACTCGTATCAAAATGCCAATTTGATACGAGTTATCCCTAAAACAAGGCGAAAACCACCCGAAACTCGTATCAAAACGCGATTTTGATACGAGTTATCCAAAAAGCCTGTTTTGAAAGTGCGATGCGTGAAGTTTGCCGGTCTAAAACGCGCTGCTGAAAATGAAACCCGTATATTTCAGGGCACAAATATGCGTAAATCGTTTTTTGCGGGGTGGGAAAAAAGAGAGGATGCCTGACCGCTGTGTGTGACCACAGCGCGCCAGCTGTGCATACGCGGGGAACCTTAACTCTGGAAGTACAGAAACTTTAGCTATACAACAGGGGGAAACTGAACGTAACTAAAACCCCGGTCCTCGTACATAAAGAAGAAAACCGGGGATTTTAATCAGCCAACAGTTTGAGCAAGCCAGCAGTCTTATCACACCAGCAGTCTAATCACACTGACAGCCTTAACAGCCTCAAAAGGTTAGAACAACGGGGCTTCACAAGCCAGGAGCTTAGAAAGTATGCTCCCAGACGACAGTCTCGCCGTTATCAAGGTAGTAGCGGTAAATGATCTTTGGATTCTCGATCCCAGACTTTTCCATCTGCTTCTTAATCTGCTCAGCAATTGGAGCCAGATCCTTAGGAGCCAACTTATCCATATTGGAAGCAAAAGCAGTTGGACTTGGAATTGGCTTCAACACGTATTCGTAGATCAAAGTTCCAGGAGCTTCACCAATTGCGCGTGCACTCAGCAGATGCTTACCCTCTGGAGTTTTCGTGATGTCGTGAGCGTTAACTTCATCAATCATCGCCTGCAATACTGGATTCAGTTTGCCGTCAGTTGCCTGGGAATCCTTCTGATCAGAATCTTTAGAAGTATCAGTAGAGTTCTTATCCTGGGCAGTATCTTTATCTGCTGGCTCAGCTTGCTTTTCTTTCGCCTCGCTGAGTGATTTAACTGGCTTAGGTTTAAGATCCGCGGCGGAAATACCGTTGCCACAGGCAGACAATGAAATCGTCAGAGCAAAAGCCAACGTCGCGGCGGCCAATTTCTTAGAGAGCTTCATGAAAAGTCCTTATTTATTGTTACGGGACGGAAACCACTGGGATGGGGAAACAATAGGGTTTGGAAACCACTGGGATGGGGAATAACAGAGGGGGAGTGAGCCCTGCAGGGATAGTTAACAGCGTAGACGTGAGCCTTACCGTAACTGGGAAACAGTAGGGTTCGCAAACCCCTGGGATAGAGAAAATAGAGGGAAGCCCCTCCGAAATGGAGAGGCTTCCGAAAAAGAATCAGTAACCGCGTTCCCAAATTACGTTGTCGCTCTTGTCCAGGTAACGCCAAACAACCTTAGGAGACTGAATGCCCAAAGAAGCCATCTGTTCCTTAATCTGCTTAGCAACTGGAGCCAAGGTGGTGTCAGCATTCTTATCCATTGCCTCTACCAAGAAGTTGTTCTGCAGGTCGCCCTTGACTTTGAATTCGTAGATCAAAGTGCCAGGAGCTTCAGCCTTACCGCGAACGGATTCCAGCATGTCGCCACCAGGCAGAGTCTTAATGTCAAGGTCGTTGATAGCATCAACCATAACCTTCAACATGGGGTGGATTTCTTCGTTAGAAGCTTCAGAAGATTCCTTCTTTTCTTCCTGCTTCTCTTCTGCCTTTTCTTCCTTCTTCTCTTCAGTCTTAGTTTCGGTAGACTTATCTGCCTTTTCCTTAGCTTCGCTCAGAGACTTTGGCTTTTCAGCAGTTGGAGTTGAAGAAGTGCCCCCACAAGCAGCCAAAGTAGTTGCCAACATAGCGGTGGTGGCGATTGCAAGGATGCGCTTAGCAATAGACGAGGTCATTAGTATTCCTATTCGTGATTTTCCCAGATAGCTAATTAGAAGGTGTGTTCCCAGACAACTTTGCCTGAGTGGTCTAGATAGCGGTAGGTTACTTTCGCATCCTTGACGCCCTCAGCCACTAGGGATTGCTTAATATTTTCAGCAACCGTCCGTAAGTTATCCTTAGCATTTTGCTCTAGGTGGGTTTTCATTTCTTCAGTGTTGATGGAGTCTTTGTAGGTGTATTCGTACACCAACGTAGCAGGTGCTTCTGCTTTGATCTTAAAGTCTGAAAAAAGTTCTTTACCGGGAAGACTGTCTAACTTCGCCTTCTCAGAAGCTTCCTTCACGGTGGCTTCAAGCTTAGGATCTACTCCAGAGGCGTTTCCATGGCAACCAGACAGGGAGACAGCGACAGCTACAGCTGCTACACCAGCAAGTAGTTGGCGAGAAAGATTGCCAATCATTCAAAACGTCCTTCGCGTAGTTCGATGTTTTACATTCAACAGTCTAACTATTTTTCGGCGTTTTCGCGCACTTTGGACGCGGAAAATAGAGAATTTCAAGATAGTTTAGAATCAGTAGTACTTGGTTTGATATTGAAATTGGAAGTATTTGAGTTTGGATAACGAATTAGTCACAGATGCGCAAACCGGTGGTGAACCACCGCAGAAACGCTCTCGCAAGCTGCTTTTCTCTCTGCTCATGCTAATAGTCGCAGTCTTAACTGGCACGGCCCTGTGGCTCAGCGGGATTTTCAGCCCGGCGCTTAAACCGCTTACCTTACCACTGCCACCACGTGAACTCGTTGACCCGGCAGAATGGGCGCGACTACACCCACCAAAAATCGACCCTGCTTCTGTACGAGGGCGCGCCCAAGCAATGGATTGTGACCTTACTCCGGCGCCGCTCAATCACCCCACCAAGTTCCAAGCCGACCGTCCCGCACTTAACCTGCCGATGCTTTCTTTAGCTTTGGATGAAACCGGCTCCGCTCCGGCAGCGCCGCCACTTTCGCAAACCCACACCCTGGGCTGGTACAACCTGGGGCCGCAGGTGGGGGCATCAAAAGGTAAAGCCGTGCTTACCGGACACACCTATTCTGACACGGTTGGCATCGGCAACCAGCTGCTGGGAGGCTTGGTTAAACCCGGAGACATCATTAAAGTTTCTGACGCTGCTGGCAATAACGCCTGCTACCGGTATCGCGACCAGGTGCGCATCGACGTGAACTCCTACGACCCAGATTCCAACTTGGTCTATGACGAGGTAGGCAAACCACAGATCGCGATTGTCGTTTGCGATAACTTCCAGCCTGCCACAAACGAGTGGTTGGCACGGGAAGTTTTCTATGCTGATTTACTTACCGAAGAAAACGTAGACTCGTTCGACAAATAGGCAGCTACGCGGCGGGGCGCAACCTGGGATAGTTCCTCTGGTTGCGCCCCAAAATTTTTCCGAGGACGCCACACAAGCGCCCTCGGAAAGAAAAACTGTTTAGTAGTAAGTCATCTGCATTGCTGCCAACACGTCTTGCAACGTCTCTTCAGCAACTTCATTGGCACGTTCGTTACCACGGCGCAGAATCGAAACTAAGTAATCGTGGTTATTTTCCAACTCGGCGCGGCGAGCGCGAATCGGAGCCAACATATCGTTAATCGCCTCAGTTACGGTAGCCTTCAAAACGCCGCCGCCCCCATCGCCAATGCGATCGGCAATTGCCTCGGGAGCCTCACCGTTTGCCAAAGAAGCCAAAGTGAGTAGATTCGAAACTTCTGGACGGTTAACGGGGTCAAAAGTGATTACTCGGTCAGCGTCAGTCTTTGCCTTCTTAATCCGCGCCGCCGTTTCGTCAGCCGTCATCCGCAGCTCAATCGTGTTCCCACGGGACTTAGACATCTTCTGCCCGTCCAAGCCCAGTACCAGCATAGCTTCGGAAAGCAGCGCCTCTGGACGCTTGAAAACAGGCTGCTCTGGGTTAACTCGGCCATAGCGCTTATCAAAACGGTTAGCAATCAAACGCGCCTGCTCTAAGTGAGGCAGCTGGTCTTGCCCAACTGGAACCACATTCGCACGGCAGAAAAGAATATCTGCTGCCTGGTGTACCGGGTAAGTCAGCATCAGACCGGACATCGCACGCCCGTCGGTAGCTTCCAGTTCCGACTTAACCGTAGGGTTACGGTGAAGTTCAGACTCAGTTACCAAAGATAGGAACGGAAGCATCAACTGGTTCAAAGCGGGAACAGCTGAGTGATTGAAAATAACTGCCTTTTCCGGATCCAAGCCAGCTGCAATGTAATCAGCTAGCAAAGAAAAGACGCGTTCCTTTAGCGGACCCACGCCATCACGGTCCGTAATTACCTGATAGTCAGCAATCAACTGCCAGGTTTCTACGCCACGGCGCTGCAAGAGCACGCGGTTACGGATAGTGCCGAAGTAGTGGCCTAAATGCAGGTGACCGGTAGGACGATCCCCGGTTAGGACTCGGAAGCGAGTTGGGTCTTCGTCAATAGCCTTATCAATTTCTTGGGAACGCTGTAAAGCGCGAGCTAAGGAAGCAGAATCCGTGCTGCGCTCCATCTTTTCTTCATCAGAGGTACTCATGGTTAATAGTCTAGCGTTTTGGGAAAAATCTGAGTAGTTGGGGCAGGCAAACCGATAAAGTCACCTAACTGCGAGTGTGCCATTAACCGGAATGAAACCAGCGCGTTATGCTAGCAACATGGAAAATACGCAAACGGGAGGGGAACGCTGGGCGCGAAATATCAGCTTGTTCCTAACGGGACAATCGATCTCTATGTTCGGTTCAATGCTGGTCCAATTCGCCCTCATGTGGTACCTAACATTAGAAACACGTTCGGCTACTATTGTTTCGCTCTACGCGCTATTTGCGTTTGGCCCACAGGGGATTATCACCCTCTTTGGCGGGACCTTAGCTGACCGGTGGAATCGAAAACTACTTATCATCATCCCTGATGCCATTATTGCGTTAGCAACTTTAGTTTTAGCGCTACTAATGTCAGTTGGTTTCACGGATCTGTGGATTATCTTCACGGTAGTGACGATTCGTTCCATCGCCGCCGGTATTCAGCAACCTGCCGTAACCTCCCTGATCCCCGCCTTAGTTCCCCCCAGCCAACTGCTGCGAATCAACAGTATTCACACCACCTTGCAGAGTTTAATCGGGGTAGTGGCCCCGGCAGCTGGCGGCGTTATCTACGGGCTGGGAGGCGTAGAAAAAATGCTTTACGTAGATGTCGCCACAGCGATTATTGGGATCGGCATGCTGTTCTTTGTGAGCTTGCCACAGCACCTAGCTGCCCAAGTACAAAAGAATTTCTATGCCGAACTTATTGGCGGCATCCGCTACACGGCCTCTCACCGCTTCGCCCGCTGGCTGATTACTGTCTATGCGGTCATGTTCATTCTGGCAGTAGCCCCCAGCTTCTTAGTGCCACTATTTATCACCCAAAGATTTGCAGCTGGAGTTTGGGAACTGACCGTGATTGAAACGCTGCTACACGTGGGGATTATTATTGGTGGTTTAGCGGTGGCTACAGTTTTAGCGCGGCGCTCGCGGATTAAACTTCTGCTATTGGGAGCTGCCGCGGTGAGTGTACTGACGATGCTGATGTCGATTAGCCCCAGCGTCTGGTTCAGCTTCGCGGTGATGCTTTTAGTTGGCTGTTTCGTACCCCTGTTTGCTGGCCCTTCGATTACTGAACTGCAAGAGCGGATTGACCCAGCGTATATGGGGCGGGTGATGAGCCAGGTATCCATTGTCTTCATCCTGTCAATGCCAGTAGGCATGGTGGTCTTTGGGCCACTGTCTGAAATCTTCGGGGTGGCAACTATTATTTTCGTCGCCGGGCTGGCTTCTTTCAGCTTCATCATCTATGCCTTTGGATGGTCCAGCACCGGGCGAGCTTCATTACGCGGAGAACACCGCACCTGGGATAAACTGTCGCAGTAATAAACTGCGCCTAAAATATTAAGTTTTGAGGAAAAACGATGACTGAAACTGCCACGCAAGAGCAGATCCACCCGCATTGGAAACGCCATATTGGCATGTTTTTAGGTGGCCAGGCAATTTCGCTGTTTGGCTCTTCCGTAGTCCAATTCGCCGTAATGTGGTACCTGACCTTAGAAACTAAATCTGCTTCAGTGGTGGCTCTTTACGCTATATTTGCCTTCTTGCCTCAGGGGCTGGTGAGTTTATTTGGCGGGACTTTAGCAGACCGCGTTAATCGTAAACTGCTGATCATTATTCCGGATATGCTGATTGCGCTGGCTACGCTTTGCCTGGCACTTTTAATGGCTAGCGGAGTGAAAGATCTGTGGGTGATTTTCCTAGTGGTGGCGGTGCGTTCTGTTGGCGCAGGTTTCCAGGCACCAGCTATTAACGCCTTGATCCCGGCGATTGTCCCTGAAAAAGAGCTGCTTCGGATTAATGGATTAAACGGCACTATTCAAAGCTTAATGGGATTGGTGGCTCCGGCAGCTGGCGCGGCTATTTACGGCTTAGGGGGGATTGAGAAAACCCTCTACGTAGACGTGGTGACGGCAGTAATCGGGATCGTCCTACTATTCTTTATTCCGCTACAGGCGCAACCTCCGGTAAGAGAACAAGAAAGTTTCTTAAAGGAACTGGTAGAGGGCGTTAAATATACGGCAACCCATCGTTTCATCCGGTGGATGATGACCATCTACACCATGGTAATCGTCCTGATTGTGGCCCCGAACTTCCTGGTACCGCTCTTATCCGCACAACGTTTCAACGCTGAAGTCTGGCATCTTTCCGCTATTGAAGTAGCCTTTAGCGTAGGTACCCTGCTGGGGGCTATTTCGATTGCTACTTTCTTAGCGAAGCGTTCAGCTTTGCGCCTGATGCTGGTCACTTCAGTGCTCTTTGGAATCTTATCGATTGCTTTAGCACTCAGCCCACAGATTTGGATTACCATCGCGCTGATGGGTTTAACCGGCTATTTTGTCCCACTTTTTGCGGGGCCATCCACCACTGAGTTGCAAACTCACACAGATCCCCAGTACATGGGGCGGGTGATGAGCCAAGCCAATATTCTCTTCACCCTGGGAGTGCCTTTTGGGATGGTGGCTTTAGGGCCGATTACTGAAGCATTCGGGGTTGCTGAAGTAATGGCGGCAACGGGTGTGATCACTATTATCTTTGTAAGTTTGGCCTTCTTCGGAACCGAAACTGGACGTATCGCGCTGGCAGCAAAACCAGCTGCCAGCGCCCAGACGAATAACCACAGCGAAACTGAAAACCCGGGCGGAACCGAGCACGCGGATTAAACAGCCACCCCGAATAGATTACCGACGAAGTAGGTCAGAGCCATCGCCACGGCTCCGCCGGCTACTAAACGAATTACCGCTTTCACGCGGCTTGCTTCTCCCAACCACGCGGAAATGTAGCCAGTCAATGCTAAAGCCGCAATCACAGCGACGAAAGTAGCTGGAATACGCGTTGACGCAGGCATTAGCAACATCGTGAGGAAAGGCAGCAAAGCACCGATTACGAATGCTACGAAGCTTGAAAACGCGGCGGCCCAGGGGGAAGTTAGATCGTCAGGGTCAATCCCATGCTCTACCGTTAGGTGAGCTTTCACGGCGTCACGATCGGAAAGTTCTTTAGCTACAATCGCAGCCGTAGTCTTTGAAAGCCCCCGAGCTTGCCATAACTTAGCTAACCGAGCCTCTTCTTGCAGCGGATCGACATCCAGTGCCTGCTTCTGCTTTTGCACCAGCTGACGTTCAGTATCTAACTGAGTAGAAACAGAGACGTATTCGCCTACCGACATTGACAGTGAAGCCGCCACAATCCCCGCCGCGCCCGCTAACGCAATAGCCGTAGTATTAGTAGGATCCACGGCCGCGACACCCACGACCAAACCAGAAATCGACACAATACCGTCGTTAGCCCCCAGCACCCCAGCTCGCAGCCAATTCAAACGAGAGGCGACGGAAGGCGTCGCTTCAGTTACGGGGGTAGCGTGTTGCGAAACTGGGCTGCCGGCAGAGTCAATCCGCAGGCGCGTGGCCACGCAGACGGGGTCACCCCACGCAGGCGTATCTAACGTCGGTACCCGGGTAGCAGGCGTGTCTAAATTAGCTGGGTGAACTGCTGGTAATTTTAAGTCTTTATTCTTTAACATACGCCCACTTTATATTGTAATTTCGGGCTTTTCTAGCAAGGATAGCGTTGCCTTACGATGGTTTGCCTTAGCTAAAATGAGAGGGTTTTCCGCCCTCGATAAAGCTCGTAAACACGCTGCCAAAGCACCCAAATGACGGGAAAAGCAAAGTAGGATTTTATGCAAAAACTTTCTAAAACAGGCGTTAAACTTGGAAAAGAACTATTAAGAACGCGAGGATAACATGAAGAAAACCCTGCTTTCAGCAACTTTGGGACTGGCCACCTACGGGGCATATGGAAAACTGAAATACGGACAATCAGTTGCCAGTTTCTTGCTGGAAAAAGGGATGCGCGCCTACGGGTATAAGGATCGGATGCGCGCCAACGATCCAGAAGACTTCAGCGCCAGCTTCACCCAAGGCGCGGATGAAGACACATTCCCAGCACGCTTGCTGCGTGTAACCAGCTACCGGGAATATAAAGTGGGCGACCGGCAGGTATTTTCTTGGAATGAAAACCGCGGGCCGAAAGTAATCCTCTACCTACACGGCGGCGGATATGTTCACCGAGCTTCGCGCCTACACTACTTGATGATTAACCGGGTCGCGAAACTTACCGCGGCGCGCGTAGTCTTTCCCTCATATGGGCTGGGGCCGAAACACTCAGTGTTTACAGAACTGCCCAAGATTTTAGAACTGTTCCAGCAACTAGTAGCTGAACATGGCGCTGAGAACGTGGTACTGATGGGGGACTCGGCGGGCGGCGGTTTGGCAGTGTCCTTATTGCAAGTACTGCGCGAAAATCAGCTGGAAATGCCAGGACAAGTTATTTTGCTGTCACCTTTTGTTAATGCTGCGATGGATCACTTCCAAACTCCTTACTACGATGCGGTTGAACCAATGATTTCCATTGCCGGGCTGATTCGCGCCGGACGCTGCTGGGTAGGAGAACACCACGACCTGACTGACCCGCTGATTAGCCCGGTGAATTTGGCACCCCAGCAGGTGGCAGGATACCCGCAGATCACCACTTTTGTAGGCACTCATGAAGTATTTTTCCCCGATATTCGCGACTTTCACGCGTTGCTTTCGAGCGGGGGCGTAGACAATACTCTGGTGGTAGCGCAGCGTATGATTCACGTTTACCCGGTCTTTCCAACTCCGGAAGGTAAAGCTGCCCAACAGCAGATAGCTGATTTGATTAACCGCAGCTAGTAAGGTTTGTTAAGCTAAAGTTAACACCAACTATTTTGGCAACGGAGGGTAGGTTGCCAACCGGGTTACAAGGAGGTTCCATGGTTACGGTGCGGCTGGCGACAAAAGCTGATTTACTTCCGGCAGCGCAGGTGAAAGCGCAAGCTTGGTTGGAAACCTATGACCAGGTGTTCCCCGGGGATTTCCTGCAGTTTATTACCAGCGATAATGAAGTTCCTAAACACGCGGCTTGGTGGGCGCAGTTAATGGATAACGGCGTGCAGTTTTGGGTTGCCGTGGAAGACGATTTTCACGAGGACGCCAAGGAAGTTTCTAACCACGCTGCGGATGCCTCGGTAGAGAATAACTCAGATCGCGCGCGGGGGATTCGCAGCGGTAACGAACGGATTGTCGGGGTTGTCAACGCGATGGATTCTCGCGATGAAGATGCTCCGACAGAGCTGGAGCTGACGATGATCTACGTTCTTCGCCAATACCAGGGTTCCGGGGTAGGGCAGAAGCTATTTGAAGCTGCAGTGGGAACTAAACCTTGCTCTTTGTGGGTGCTTAAAGAAAACCAGCAGGCGATCGGCTTCTATGAAAGTTTAGGTTTCGTCACCGACGGGGTAGAGAAGTCATTCTTAGGTGAAGAAGCGTCTGTGCCGTTGGAAATCCGCATGGTCCGCCACTAGGGCAAACTATGTGGGCACTGGCAGTTTTTGTTTGCCTCTTTATCTGGCACGAGGTCGATGAGTACCGGGTTTTAATTCCTTGGTTGGCTAGTAATGAAAATCGCCTGCCCACGCGGTTAGCGCGCATGCGAATGAACCACCAGCAGTTCACGGTTATTGCCCTGCAACAGCTTGTGCTCATTTTGCTGATCGGTTTACTGGCACCCCCGCTGTGGGTAAAAGCGATGGTCGTTGCCTATTTAGTACACCTGTTGTTGCACTGCGCGCAATTGGTTTTTACCTGGGTTAAAGGATATTTCCTGCCACTTTACTCGGCGGTTTTGCAAGTGCCGCTAATAGCTATTTTGCTGTGGTTTATGCGGCCACCATTGGATGGGGTAGAAGCTTTCGCTGAGCTTTTAATTCCCAGTGGGATACTGGTAATCGTGATGTTTGCGAACTTGGGGATTATGAATTTTCTGGTGCGCAGAGCTTTTAACCGAAAGACTTCCTGATATAGAAGCTAACTTCCAAACTATTAGATGAAGCATTTTGAATGTGGATTTATGTTTGTTAAGTAGCTTTAGGTGAACAATGCGCAGTCTCAGTAAATGTTGTGTTAGGCGATAGTTGCCGAAATTTTACTATTAACTCAGGCAAGCTATTTCAAATTCTGCTTAAAGAGAACATCTGTTCGAGAGGGCGTTTCGAGTTCTTCATCAGTCGGTTGATTGTTAATATGAAAGAAATTGTTGAAAGGAGGTGATTCTATGGCTAAAGGCTCCAAAGGAACTGGTGGCGGAAAATTCCGTAGCGCTAAAACTGGACGTTATGTGACGTCAAAATATGGGAAAGGCCACCCAGATACGACCGTTAAGGAATCTAAGTAGGATCTAGGTACTTTTACGGACGAAGGTGACCTTAATAGTGATAATACTATTAAGGTCACCTTATTTTATGAATATCCAAATTATGAACCCTTTTTGAGATAATTCGGTATTTAGTATAAAAGGCATAAGATACGGAGTGCTGTTCAAAGCGCTATACTTCTATCGAAATGAGAGAGCTAATATAAACTAGAACAGATTAATTTTCACCGGCTGTTACTTTCTTTAGCGGTCCGTGAACTGCGTTTAGTATGATCTCTGACGGCGTAAAGAGTGTTGGCTGTGGCTAATAAAATGAAACCGCTGGCCCAGATCATCCACCAGGGGAAACGGGGCAGGGCAGAGGGCTCATTAGCGTGTTCTAAATCTTTAATCGGGGTTGGTTCGATGCGTTCACCGGTAACTAAGATGCGATGCGAGTTAATCCCCAGGGGAGTACAGGTAACTAAAGTAGCCAGGTCCTTGCCTTCGACTGCTCTGAGACTCTCATTTTCACCGGGTTCAACTACTTGCCGGAGAAATACCTTGTAGGTAAGCACTTCACCGAACACTTCGACCACGAAAGTATCCCCTTCAACCAACTGGTCTAAGTCAGTGAAGAGTTTTGATTGGGCCAGGCCGCGGTGTGCGGTAAGCACTGTGTGGGTGCCGGCCCCGCCAACTGGGAAAGAAGTACCCTGCAAATGCCCCACGCCGCGAAGCAGTACAGATTCGGAAGTTCCGTGATAGACGGGTAAATCAACGTCAATAGCGTCAATGCGGACGCGTCCCATGAGCCCTTGAAAGTCAGCTTTCAAGATTTCTTCATAGGGTTTTAGCTTCGCGAATTCAGCTTCGGCAATGCTACCTGCCCCCGTCGGAGTGTTGTGGTGGGCCAGCAGGTCCGCGCCGGAGCTAAGCACCGCATTGTATTCTTTCGCAGCCTTTAACTGGTCGGCATTACCGTGACCCTGTTTGCCCACGTTGTTGCTGAGGGCGTTGATAACCTCTGACTGGCGATACTGAGTTAGCCAAGAGGCAGCATCTGAGTAGAGGACTAAGCCACCGCCAAGCAGAATCAAAGCTGAGGTAAGCAAACGAAGCACGAAAAGACGCATGAAGATTCCTAATCCGCATAAAGAGGTGGTGGGTGCAGGCGTTTAAACGCCTACACCCACCAAATCATACTTTAAGATCAGGCCTGGTTCTTACGGCGTACCGATACCATGAAGGTACCAGCAGCTACGAAGAGAACTGCAGTGCCAGCCAGACCCAGAAGCAAACGACCAGCAGCACCGGTGTTTGGCAGACCTGGGATCAGGTCAGTGAGGCTATTGCCAGGAGTCCGCTGCTTGTTGGTGATCTTCCAGTTAGCGTCCTTAACCGGGGTGCCCAAACCGCCTACCAGCTGATCGTAGTAAGTGATGTCGTTCTTACCATTCATGTCGAAGCGGATTGGTTCTGGCAACTTGTTGTAACCAGCAGGAGCTTCATTCTGTACCAGGTAGTAGGTGCCGGTACGCAAAGTGATGTCAGTGGTACCGTCGGCGCCGGTTACCAAGTCAGGGGTGAAGATGGGGTTAGTGCCAGCTTCAGCATCTTCCTTAGAACCGTAAACGGTGAACTTAGCGCCGGACAGCTTCTTAGAATCCTGTCCATCGCCCAGAACTTCCAAAGTTACCTTGCCCCAAGCAGAAGCAGTTGGAGGGGTAGTGGGGCTCAGTGGGGTGTTGGAGTTGTTGAAAGTACCCTTTGCCCAAGGTTCACCGTCAGAACCGTTGGAAACAGCGCCGTCAGAGAAACGCGCTACGGTAACTTCCAGTTCGAAAACCAGCTTCTTACCCTTATTTGCGTTCAGGTCCAGCAGCGCCTGAGTACCTTCTGCGGAGGTCTTATCCAAAGCAACGCTAACAGTAGCTGGAGAACCGTTGTCATTTGCTACAACTGGGAGGTTAACTGAGGTGCCCTTCGCAAACTCTTCAGCGAACTTATCCTTAGCAACCGTAGAATCAACAATGGCAGCCTTTAGAGCCACAAAATCGGTGTCAACGTCCAACTTATCTTCGAACTTGAAAGAAGTAGTTTCAGTTTCTGCTGGAATAGAGAAGGAAACATACCACTTCAGCTTGTCGCCCAGCTTTTGTGCAGTACCGTCAGCAACAATCTTTTCTACCAAAGAAACCGAGTTCTTAGGGTAAACGTGAACAGCGTAGTTCCAGCCGGAAGCTTCAGTCTTAGAAGGGAATGGCACAGTTACCAAGAAAGGAGCGGCCTTAGAAGTAATCCCGTTGTTACCGGTATCGTCACCTTCGATAACCATGTAAACGCCGATCGGCAAGTCAGTGAACTCTACCTTACCTTCAATGGTGGTTACCTTTTCTTCGGTGTTGCCGTTGCCTTCAGCGGCAACTAGGTTCAGGCCCTCAGCCTGAACAGCTTCAGAAGCGGTCTTTGCATCAACCGCAGCGTTCATCTTAGCGGTAACCTTAGCCAGCTTATCCCAGCCAGCAGCAGTTGCCAGGTCGATGCCCTCAACCTTCTTAATGCTGAACCTAACGCCCTTCAACTTAGCGCCGGTAGGGCCTTGTGGAGCGTCGCCGATTTCGTGTGAATCGCCAGCTTTACCAGTGGAAGGTTCAGCCATCTTGTGGACGGTAATAGAACCCTTAGTAGCTGGGTTGATGTTGCCTGGACCAAGTGGAGCAGGAGATTCTGCGAACGCAGGTAATGCGACCAAAGCCAGCAATGCTGCCAGCAACAGGGCCAGAGCGTGAGAGAACTTAACGCTCAGAGTCCGAGTACCCATGAGGTTTTCCTTTTCTGTGTTAATTATTCCGATGGGCGGGTGTTCTTAAATATGCTGCGCCTTGCGGTGCAACAGCACAGTGGCAGCTCCAGCGAGCAGCAGGACTGCCACGCCAGCAATGAGCAGATGCTCACGGCCTAACCCGCCTGTGTGCGGGATGTCAGGGATAGAGGCGTAATCATTCTTAATCGCCTCAGCGCCAGTGAAAGCTGGCGATAGGGAAGTGGCACCAACAGTGAAAGTCTTGGCAGAGCTAGCTGCTTCAGGCAAGCGATACCCTGCCGGAGCCTTAGTCTCCACCAGGCGGTAAGTACCCCAAGGCAGACCCTTTACCTGAATCCGCCCAGCAGCGTGGTCACGGTCCAGAGCAGTTGCACAACCGCCCTCGGAATCGGCGACGCAGTCACTTACTTGGCGCACTTCACCAGGTGCATTGCCAGCTAAAATCTCAGTAATTTCCCAAGCCGAACCAGCCAGCAACTCGCCATTCGTGCCGCTAACTTTCTCTAAAGTGAACGTGCCGAACTGGCGCAAAGTCGTGGTCTCTACGGTAAGCGGCTGGCCGGCCTGCAAGCGCACCTGCAGGTACGGTACGTCTGCAATGGTAATCGCCTTAACCGCATCCGCAGCTGGCGTACCCGTACCGGTTAACTGCGAAGCTTCGTAGCCAGCCGGAGTGGTAACGCGGTACAGATAGTAGGTGCCTTCTAGCAGGTCAGTTGCTTCAAACTGACCCGTCTGACCGGGGACCTGAGCCATCCGGATCGGGTGCGCCGTGTCGATGACTCCATTTACAGCGGGGAAGAGAGACCAAGCAGAACCGTCTAAGGCTACCGCCTGGGTTGAAGGCTGCCCTGGGTAGCCTCCGTCTTTAGCGACGACGGTAACTTTGCTCAGCGCTGGCTGGATCTGCACTGCACATTCCACCTGCTTCACGGAAGCTGGCAAGGTAACATTCCAGCTGGTTTCACCGGTTGCCAAGGTCTGCGCGGTAGCTGGAACCGTTAGGTTAGCGTTTGCCGCATCCGGGGCGGTGTCGGTGCAGGTGAGGGTGCGGGCGTAAGCTCGAGCTGCTTCCCCTGGGGTAGTGCGCAACGTCAGGGTGGCTGCTTGTCCGGCATTGAGATCGATAGTTCCCGAGGACGCCTCGAAAGCCGTTTCTGAAGCGGGAATATTCGTCGCTGCCGCGACCTGCGTGTCACCATTTTGAGCTGCTGGCTGCAACCAGTTCAAAGCGAACTGGTGATCGCTGTTAGCCACGCGTTCACCGCGGACTTTGAGCTTAATAGTGGGGCACAGCAGACCGGAATCAGCCGGCTTAGGGAAAGTCTTCGTAGCCGCAAAGTCAGGGGCAAATAAAGCTTTGTTCAAAGCGGTGGCGGTTAATGCACCGTCGCCGGAAAGATTCCAAGAATAGTTGGCAGAATCTGCGGGAAGCTCCCAGTGGGCATTGTCAAGGCCACAGGGGTCTACGGCTACCGGCTGGGGGAGGTCGACGCGGGGGTCAGGAACCAAGGTCCAGTTGAACCGGTAGGTGTAGGGGCTGTCAGTTGCTACCGTGTACTTGGAGTCTTGCGCATAGCTGGTAGCGAACTGGCTGGTTCCAGCGGGAGCATTGGCGTTCTTCCAAACGTAACCAGCTGGAGCTTCCGGAGCGGTGGCAGTAAGCGTACACTTATCCTTCAACCACTGTTTGCCAGCGTTTACTTGTGCGCCGCTGGTTTGCCCAGCAGGGACGGTTACAGCAGCCGGAGTTTCAGCGTAGCTGGAGGTACATTCCAGTTCAGCAGCAAAATCAAGTTGCGGTAGCTGCGCATTCGTAGCCCCTTCAACAGTGACCTGATGGTGGATGCCGTACTGAACCTGTTGGTTAGCGATCTTCCAAGTAGAGTTGCTGAGATTGTAGGTGTTGTTATTCAAACCAGTTTCTGGATCATTCCCCGAAGTTACTAAGTCTCCATCGGGCATGGTGATAACACTTGCCTTATAACCGACGCGGTCGTTACCGATTACGCCACTTCGACCATTGAGAGTGAGGTCTAGCTTCGAAGCGGGCGTACTGAGAGGAAGTGAACCTTTAAGAATGTAATACTTCCTCCCGGAAATCGTTTCTTTCGTAAGGCGTGCAGTTAGTCTATTACAACCATTACGGAAACTTGTGTTGCAAGAGAGCAAGCCTGGTACCACGTGCTGTCCACCCTCAATCAGTTCCTTGTTGAGTACATCCTCGGGGAAGACAATTGAGCCTTCAGGTAAGCGGATTTCATATGGGGACTGTGGAGCATAGCCCAAGTTATTTTGGAAACTAGCTTTCACAGCGAGTGGTTGATCAGGGCCAATCTGCGAACCAAGACCAGTGCTACTTGAAAGTTGGATGCTACCTGTTACGTCGTTGCAGTAAATCAACTGCTTCTTTTTTGGCAATACCAGTGGTAGCAGCTTATAGTTTGCATACCCGAATGCTGCGTTATTGTATGGATCCAGGGTAAGACCAGCGCCGTATGCTCCAGGAGTACTGCGATCACCTACCGTTGGGCAGCTAATGGGTTGTCTGAGCTTTAGCTGTAAAGCATCGTAGAATACCGTAACGTTGAATGAACGTTTGTTAGCCTCAGGATTAGTGGGGTCCTTTGCCGGGATAGAGATTCCGCTAGAAGTGTATCTATTGATTAGAGAAACGGAATTACCACCTGAAGAGGTTGGTTCAGGTCCATTTAGAGGCGTTAGGATCTGGTAAGATAAGCCAGCATTGCCAGGGCGGTTAGGGTTTGGACCGGGATCAAGATTAATTTCTAACTTAATGTCATTTGCGGGGATGTTACTGAGGTTTTCTACTGTGAAAGTATAGGTACGGCTTTGTCCCCAGCCAATTGCTTCTCTGTCCCAGTCGGCTGAGACTCGTAGAGTAGGTTTAGTTTCTCCACAAGAAACACCGCCCGTCAGATCATGTTTTACTGAACGAATACTATCGTGACTTAGGACGACAACTGCACCGTCTGAAGTCGCTGCGTTGTATGGTGAAAGCTCCGCGTGAGTAACCTTTAAAAGTACTGGTTGACCTTTTGGAATTGCCTGTCCATTTGCAGATTCAGCATCTAAACAACTAGAGAATTTATAACGCACAGCAAAATCTAGAGTTATGCTTTGACCGGCTGGAATATCTACGTTCCTGAAATCGCGGGCGATTAAATCGCGGGCGAAGGACATGTTTTTGATTGAATAATTAAATTTCTCCGCTGGACATAATCCGGGGGTACTGGAACTACAGGTTAAAGTAATATCGGCCGTGATTCTGTCATTGTGTCGACTCGGGTTTAGTTCAAAGGTGTTAGAGAACTCGTAATCGTTGATATCAACTTGACTGGTATTTTCAAACTTAAGGATGTAGTTTGTTACGTTATCAGGTCCTTGCGGCGTTCCATTTTGTGGCAGAGAACTAGTGACTTTAAGGGTTGCCTGTGGGCAGGGGGCAGGCGCTAGGTTTGCGACTGTTACCTTTGAAGCGGCAGTCGATGCGCTTAGGTCAAGATTGCCAGCGCCACTAAGTGCATAGGCAGAGGCGCGTACGATGTAACCGGTATTCCTAGTGGGAAGACAGCTTCCGTAAACTTGTCCGCGGATCTTCAGAACGATCTTCTCGCCTGTTGCAAGTTTGCTGATAGTAGGGTTAGTTCTGTCTAAAGCAGAGGTAGATCGATTGCGCACTACATATTCTGTAGGTAACTGGATGCGATCACAGACACCTGGGCTGGATTTAGTCGGATCACAAGTAGCGACTGTTCTAAAAGCGGAGTTAACTAATTCATCCCAGCTATCGCCACCCCATCCGTCGTAATAAATACTGAAGAAGGTATCTAATACAAGATTACGTGCCGTATAAGGGCCCTTATTTTCCCAGGTAGCTTCGTACTCCAAGACTGAGGTGTTCGCAGAAATCTGGTTGCGATCGCCCAGCGATAGTGGGGTTCCTAGAGTCAGAGGTGTAAGCGAGGAGAGAATTCGCGTCTTGTAGCGGTTGGAGGTGTCAACACTTTGGCTTACAGTGATGATATTCTCAGAGCCTTCGTTATTTTGGATTCCACGTAGAAAAGCACGTAGATTCAACTGGGCAGTAGTTGAATGGAAAGGCATGCGAGCACGTACTTTGAAACGGTAGCTTCGTAGGGTCTTGATGGAAGAGATTACAGCTGTAACGTTCGCCTGATCGCTATCGCCTTCCGCCCCATGCGCGATAGCCGGAGTACCGTTGAAACAATTAACGGGATTGCCAATCGCGATGTCACCACTATGAGCGCCATTAGCCTTGTATTCGTATTCTTGGCAAGCGGCATCAGCGTTAACGATACTGATGTCGTGGCTTCCGGGAGCTAAATCGAAGGAAACGGTAACGTTGCTAGCATCTGCCCCGTTGTTCGAGACACGCACATCGTATTCGTAGAACTCGCCAGATCGGCCCGTCGTTAAATTGCCGAGTGACACTACCAAGCGGGCATCGCCGGGGGCAGTATTAGCAGCCGGGGTATTTATGAGTACCCCAAAGAACGCCAAAGAGACGGCAAGAAAAATGACTACGACAGAGCGTAGCTGTATCTTTCGCATGGAAAATACTCCATAGGCGCGCCAACTAGTACGAAGCATACTAAGTGCATTCGTACAGGAGGGCGACATTGTGTTGAAGGGATTGTCACCTGACAGGTTAGAAATTGAAATCTAACCAAGCAATATAAATTCACGAATGTGAGGTAGCAGATAATCGTATATGGAAATTTGTGCAGGCGGAAGCAAGAAGGAACTGTATTGAGGTTGGGAAACGGCGTATTTCCACGGAAAAGTGGTGCTTTGAGGGGTGTTTGTGGGATTGGTTTCGAGGAGCTTCGGGGTTTCAATGCTAGGCAAAATATTTTAATAATAATAAGACTTTGCTAATAGTGTAAAAAGTTTAGGTCGCCTGGTTAGCTGGCTTCAAATGTGTGTAGTTGATTGTTTTCGTCTATTAAGTATTCACATCAGATGTTTGTAAAAGTCTCGTTTAAACGTTTCCAAACCTGGTTTCATTGAATCAAAATAAGGCCTGACGAAATGGCGATTGCGTCAAGAGGGGTTGAAATGGGTAGTCGACAATTAATAAGGTATTGAAGATAGCTAACTGACGCAAAATAGTGTCAGGTGGATTTAGTTCAAAAATTCTAACTGGTGCGGGTGGTCAAAGACGCTCAACCGCCGCCCTCGAACAGAAAAGAAAACTAGCCAACTTTGCGCGCCACGAAAACCATCAGTGGCTGATCTGCGCCCCCAGTAAACGGCGTTTCGTACCAATCTTGGTGACAAGCCGTCACTTCTAAACCGACGTTTTGCAGATCTGCACGAATCTGCTCGAAACGCCGAACCTTAGCTTCAACCAAAAACAGAAACAATATCTTCAACCAAAAACAACTGTTTGCGCATGCGTAGGGCGCTACGCATGCGCAAACAGTTCGAAAAACCATAAAACTGACGCGTTTGCGCACGGCTAGAGGGCTACCCATGCGCAAACGCGTCAGACGATAACTAAACTAAACAGTTTGGCTCAGCTTAGCTAGCTAGTTTTCGTATCACACCAAGGTTCAGTTGGTTTCCCGCTTACGGTACAGTCGGCCGAATACCAAGAAACCTGCTCCTGCACCCAGCAGTGCAGCAGTTAGGCCAACATTGGCGGACAAACCGGTGGCTGGAAGCTGTTTTTGCTTAGCCTGGCCGGCCTGCTTACCGTCAGCTCCCTGCTTACCGTCGGCTACCGACTTTGGAGCAGATGGAGTCTTTACCTGCGGCTGCTTACAGCTTTCAGCCTGCATCGCAGTCCAGCTCCACTCAGTCTGAGCATCCTTAGCGAAACGAATACCATTTTCAGCTTCCGCCTTGATCACAATGGTCTTCCCGTAAGGGTATTCGTACTTTCCGTCCTTAGCCATCACTGGCTGACCATCGACAGTAACCGTGTAGGTAACTCCGGCCAGATCGGTAACGGTAGCGTAGGGCAGTACAGTGCAAGAAGCTGGATCTGCAGCTGAAGGGTTGATGAACTGCGGCGCATCCACAGTAATGCCCAAGATCGCGCGGTATTCAGCTTCTGCTGCAACCAACTTCGCCTTAGCAGCTTGCAAACGAGTATCAGCTTCAACAAAATGTACCGCCGCAATACGGTAGGCTTCTTGAGCCTGCGCGAGCTTTGCTTCTGCAGGAGCAACCGCCTGCTTAGCTTCATTAGCCTTAGTGTACTTAGCTGCCACAGCTACCAGTTCAGGGTGGGCTTGCAACAGAGCATCATCAAAGCCAGTTGCTGCCATCTCACTGGTCACAGCCTGCAATGCAACCTGCTTAGCCTGGGCAGCTTCCTTAGCAGTTTGAGCTTCATTTGCCTTCTGCTGAGCAGCAGCCTTAGCAGTTTCAGCATCCACTACTGCCTGATCGGCTTCGGCCTTGACGGCTTTGGCATCTTCTACAGTTTGACGAGCTTCCACTAGCTTCTGGTTTGCTTCGGTTAGCGGAGCCAAAGCAGCTTCAGCAACCTGCAGTGCAGCTACTGCTTCATCTACATTAGTCTGCGCAGTTTGCTTAGCCTGCTTCGCATCATTTACGGCAGAAACCTTAGTAGCCAAAGAGTTTTGCGCTGCCTGCAACTTATCGTGAGCGTCCAGCACTTTAGCTTCAGCACCGTCACGGGCGGTGGTTTCTTCCAAAACCTTAGCCTGCGCGGCAACTACCTTTGCAGCAGCGTCAGCAAGTGCCTGTTCCTTATTACGCAAGGTAGCAAGTTCAGCATTAGCCTGCTGCAATTGCGTGTCAGCATTTGCAACTAACTGGTCAGCCTGAGTCTTCGCTTCCAAAGCCTGCGCCTGGTTACCTTCAGCAGTCGTTACCTGCTTGCGGGCCACGGCAACAGCAGCCTCTGCTTCAGATACCGCCGTTTCCTGGTCAGTACAGGTCTTTTCAGCGGCAGCTAGCGCCTGCTGTGCCTTGCCCAGGTCAGCGGTCTTAGTTTGTACAGCCTGTTGCTTTTCAGCGACCGTAGCGGTAGCCGTCTGTACCTTCGTTTCAGCTTCCTGAACCTCGGCTTGGGCTTGCGTTACCTTTTGGTTGGCAGCGGTCAGCTCAGCTTGATTTTGCCCAGTGTTAG
Source organism: Actinomycetaceae bacterium (assembly GCA_030532515.1). Taxonomy (GTDB): domain Bacteria; phylum Actinomycetota; class Actinomycetes; order Actinomycetales; family Actinomycetaceae; genus Gleimia. The sequence continues at coordinate 10,395 of JAUNKY010000016.1, read as the reverse complement.
CCAAGAAGGCTTCGTAGCGAGCCAATAGCGCACGCATTTGGTCGAAGGTCATAGCGCCAGTGTGATCGCGCATGCTCTGAGCCGTGCCGTTTGTGGAGAAGAACGCCGTCTGACCGGGGTCAAACTGGGTGGCACCGTAGCCCATTACGACGTTGGCCGAAGAGAAGAGGAAGAACTCGTAGTGCCCAACTTCTCCCTTTTGCGCAGCTAGCTTCCGGAGGCGCATCCAGTCAGAGTTTGGATCGTCAGAGTAGGTGAGGGTATCGACAGAGATGCCGAGTTCAGCTGCGGCTGCATCGTAGAATTCTTTTTCACTATTCCACAGTTCCACGTCTTTTTGTGGTCGACCAGCAGAAGATAGTACTTCTCCGTTGGCGCCGTGGAAGTGCCAGCGAGGGTTGTGGTGTAGGTAGAAAGAGTTCCGGTCTGCGCTTAGCTGGGCGCTGGCGATTGCCGAGAAGTTGGTCATAGCAACGCCGCCGTTGGCCAGTTCAGTGACGCCGAGTTTCTTCTTTAGTCCTTCGACGAAGATCCGGCGGTAGGGGTCGTCAGAGGCAACGTACGTTTCAACGGCAGTGAAGAAATCCTTAACCAGCAGCGTGTTCCGCAGTGAAATCGCGTCGCGTTCGTGCGCTAAGGTAGCGGTCTTTCCGCCGCTAGCATCGAGACCCTTCATAGGGTTCTTGCTGAAATCGAGGTGCCCTGCGGCCCAGTCAGAAACATTTTCGTTCAGACCGTGGTTGATGATTTCCTGTGCTTTAAGCAAGTCAGCTTTCTGATCTGCAGTTAGGTCAGTTTGCGCGTGCAACCATTCAAATAGCCCCAAGGAACCGCGCTTTGAGTACCGCTCAATTTCAGCCGCGCTGGTCTGCTGTGCCTGCGCGGCGTCGCGTGTCTTAAGGGCTTCTTGAAGCTTCAGATCCGCATCCGCCTTCTTTTCGTTGGCAGCAGTCAGAGCCTGGTTCGCCTGCGCGAGTTCCTGTTCGGCAGTAGTCTTGGCGGTCTCTGCGTCAGCTACTTCTTGGCGTTTGCCATCTGCTGCTTCACAGGCCAGCTGCTTTTCCCGGCGAGCGTTTTCCAAGGTGGCTTCTTTTTCAGCCAGCTCAGTTTGCTTTTGCTGTAAAGCAGCTTCGGCAGCAGCTAGTTCAGTCGCCTTGGTCTGGGCCTCTTGGCGGGCAGCTTCCAGCGCGTCTTCTTTTTGTGCGACGTTCTGGACGGCAGCGTCTACCAAATCTTGGTGGGCTGCGTCGTTTTCCAGGTTTTGCTTGAGTTCCTGTGCTTTTTGCAGTTCGGCAGTCGCTTCTTGAACCTTATTCTGGGCGATTACCAGGTCGGCTTCGGCGGCGTCCTTGGCGTGGGTGGCAGTTTCGATTTCTGCGTCAACTGCAGCTTTTGCAGCTTCTGCTTCTTCGAGGGCGGTGGCACGCTGTTCTAGTAGTTTATCGGCTGCTTCTTTGTCAGCCTGTGCCTGTTCCTGCTTCTTCTCAGCGTCGGCGAGTGCCTGTGCGTCAGGGGCGTTAGCCTCTGCCTGGGCGAGGGCGGCTTGTGCCTGTTCAACTTCTTGTTGGGCGGCAGCTTGTTCAGCCTTAGCTTGAGTTACTTTTTCTTCAGCGGCGGCCAGGTCTTTAGCAGCCTGTGCTTGCATGGCTGCTGCCAGTTCGGCAGCAGCTTGTGACTGTTGCTGTACCTGGGCTAAAGAAGCGTCAGCTTCAGCCTTTGCATCGGTAGCTACCTGCTTAACTTCTTCAAGTTTTACAGCTGTCTGGTTGGCAAAGTCTTTAGCAGATGCTGCTTCACTTGCCTTTGCGTCACGGTCTGCTTGAGCTTCCTTAACTTCTGTTTGGGCAGTTTTTACGTTTGCTTCAGCTTCTTCAAGTGACTTTTCTGGTGCCTGAGCACTTTCAACTACGGGAGAGGTTTCTTCAGGGGTTGCAGAATTATCTGCAACAGTTTCGGCGTGCGCCAAAATTGGGGTGGTGACCAAGATGCCCGCGGCTAGAGCCGCGGCGGTCGAAGCAAATTTTTGTGCTTTCATGGTGAGACCTCGTAGGTGGCTGTGTGGGCGGGAGATGGTCGGGGGCATTGCTTCTTAAATGCTTTGTTACCGCGGTAACAAAATGAAGCAATGCCTTGATTAAACTCGAAATAAAATGGAAAACAAAATTGGTTTTGATGAAATGGTTCACATTTTTTGTCATGGCAAACTGGGGTGCGTATTAAAGCATGGGAGCGGGGGTTTTGCTGTTAGTACATGGGCGTCCTCGGGAAGAAATTTTGCCAAATCTTGAATGTTTTCAACCTGCTAATAGGGGAGTAGTGGGGTGTTTTCCGCATTCCAGCGCGACTTTTTGCAAGTAGTGTAAATAGTTTTCTCAGGGTTTTTTAAGGTACTTGTGGTTCGTGCTAATCTCGTTAAAACTTCTAATATTTTTAGGCGGTAAAATGCCTGTATTCTGAGTTGTAATTCACAAATAGACAGCTTATGTGTGAAGTTACTATGAGAGTTGTTCTGGGAGACAAAAAACCGAAAAAAATCTTGCAAAGCCACAGCTGATCCACCTACAAAAAACAAACCGTTTGCGCATGGCTAGACAGCTACAGATGCGCAAACGGTAAAAGTAACCCGGAGCGGCTTTAACTAACAGTCACACTGATAGGCATGTTGCCAGTCACGCCGAGGAAACCACGGCCAGCAGCGATTCACCCGATGGGTATAAGCCACATAGTCCGCCCCGAACTTCGCAAGCAGCCACTTCTCCTCAGTTACCTTTAACAAAACCGTTAAAAACCACCAGTAAAGCAACGGCAAGGCACCCACCCACAAATTCGCAAGAGCAAGCAAGAGCCCACAGTTAAGCAACAAAATCCCGGCATACAGAGGATTACGTACCCAAGCGTAAAAGCCAGTAGTCATCAGTTTCCCAGCGCGAATGTTTTGCACCATCCGCCCTAAAACCACCGTCCCCACCCACAGGAAAATACCTAGAACAACTAACAACGCGGCGATAATGCGCAGGCTAAACACCCAAAGCGGAGCAGTCAGCTGCCCGCTGGAAAATACACCCGACCACCACAAAAGTATGGACAACCCGGAAACGCCAAACGCAAAGATCGCAAAAATGGGACCGGCTCCAAAGACCGGCAGGGAAGGTTCATTTGCTGCAGCATACATAGTTAATTAATAGCGCACACCGGCGCCCTCGGGAAGAAAAAATCTAAACCAAACTGTTTGCGCATGCCAAGCCGGCTACAGATGCGCAAACGCACCGAAAAATCCGTTAACTGCACTGTTTGCGCATGCCAAGCCGGCTACAGATGCGCAAACAGTTCAAAAAACAGCCTAAACTAACCGAAACTTAGCCAACCGTAAAGTAAATCTGCATCGACTGCGGCTCAACCTGAGTGGAAGCCTGCGGCGCAAACACCTCGCAACCAGACAAATCCTTAAAATCAGGCGAAACCCCACCTTGCGTCGGAGTCTCCCACGAAGAATCAAAAACCATCCGCCAATGCTTGCCTCGGCCCGGAGGTAAAACCACCTTCTGCGGATTCAACGTGGCATTAAAAACCACCAGCAAATCCGCATCATTATGCGGACGCCCCGAACGCACCATCTGCAAAACCCGGTGCTGCGAGTTATGCCAATCACCCACAGTCATCGGCGCACCACAGGCACTAAACCACGCCAAATCAGGCATTACGTCGCCTTCAGCTACCTGCCCATCGCAGAAGTAAACCGGGCGCATCACCTGATGGAGCTTACGCAAATGAATCAAATAACGCACCGACTCAAACAGCTGCGCCTGCGTCTCTTGCCACTCCCAGTTAACCCAAGAAATCTCAGAATCCTGACAGTAAGCATTATTGTTACCCTGCTGGCTACGTGCAAACTCATCGCCCGCATTCAACATCGGGGTCCCCGCAGAAACCATCATGGTTGCAAACAGGTTACGCATCGAACGCAAACGTGCAAAACGCACCGCATCAAAGAAACCCTCATCCACGTTCTCATCAACCGGACCATCCAACGGATAGCCCTCAATCCCGTGGTTCCAAGAACGATTCTCAGACGAACCATCCCGGTTATTCTCCAAGTTAGCGTGATTAGCCTTATGGTCATAAGAAGTCAGATCCGCCATGGTGAAACCGTCGTGAGCAGTCACGAAATTCACCGACGAACGGGTACGTCGCCAATGCTCCAAAGTCTCACCAAATAAATCCACCGAACCCGAAATACGCGTCGCCAAATCATTTGGACCCTGAGTTGGATAACCACGTTCTAAGTTCGCAAAATCAGCCAGCCAGAAAGACCGCAAGGTGTCCCGATACCGGTCATTCCACTCTGACCAAGGAAGTGGGAAATTCCCAGTCTGCCAACCACCCGGTCCAATATCCCAAGGTTCAGCAATCAGCTTCTGCAACTTCAAAATCGGATCAGCTGCAACCGCCATCAAAAATGGGTGCTTCGAGGTGAACCCAGTGTCGAACCGCGCCAAAGTAGTGGCCAAGTCGAAACGGAAACCATCCACCCCAACTTCTTCACTCCAATAACGCAACGAATCCAACGTCATCTGCACTACGCGAGCCTGATCAAAGTTCACCGTATTGCCACAGCCAGTGTCATTCACCATCTGCACCGGATGACCCTTAGTGTGACGGTAGTAAATACACTGTCCAAAACCACGCCACGAAAGGGAAGGGCCGTATAAACCGCCCTCGGCAGTGTGGTTATAAACCACATCCAAAATCACTTCGATCCCATTTTGATGCAGGATCGAAACCATCCCCCGAACTTCATCGATAATCGCCTGCGACCCAGCCAACTGCGCGGCTTTAGTAGCGTACGAAGCTTCAGGAGTGAAATAGGAAAGCGTGTTATAACCCCAGTAGTTAGTCAAACCCTTCTCAGTCAGGAAAGGCTCATCCCACTTCGCATGAATCGGCAAAAGCTCAATCGCCGTAACACCCAGTTTCTTAAAATGAGCAATCGTAGCCGGGTGAGCCAACCCCGCATAAGTACCCCGCAGCTCTTCCGGAACACCGGGCAGATTCTTAGTGAAACCCTTAACATGCAACTCATAGATAACGGTTTCATTCCAAGCACGGCGAATCGGTTCCTTCACCGGGAACTCATTATTAATTACCACCGAACGCGCCTGATAGGGCGCCGAGTCAACCGTAGACATCACCGGTGGAATCTGCGTAGGGGCCTCTGTATCCGGATCAGTTTCATGCGCATACATCGCGCGGTGATGCTGCGGAACGCCGGCTAAACCACGCCCATAGGGGTCAAGCAACAACTTAAAAGGGTTATAGGTTAACCCACGCTGCGGATCCCACTGACCACTTACTCGGTAGCCATAGTGAGTACCTACACCCGCACCTTTCAGAAACGCGCTCCAGGTGCCTCCATCGTGCAAATTCATCCGAAAACGCGTTTCTGGCGCATCCGGATCCGCCGACGGGAAAACACACAGTTCCACCGCGGAAGCATAGGGAGCAACCACGCAGAACTCCACCCCATCATCAATCGTGCGTGCCCCAAAGAAGGTAGCGCCAGATTTGGCGGCAGGCAAGGTCTGGGAAGAAAGTTTCCAAACCGGCGCAGAGTTAGCAGAAGTAGATGCGTTCATAGTGGTTAAAAAGTAATACTAGGTCGACGGAATCAGCTTATTTTCAAGGAATTTTTCAAAGCCCAGACATTAAAAGTCTGATGTCCTTAAAATCATCCATTGAAAATAATACTCACTGGTATGCCAAAACGCTAAACCTATCCAGAATCTGACAAGCGCCTCTCAAAATACGTACAACCGGGTCAAACCCAGGTGGGGAAGCACAGAAAACCCCCAAAAAGAGGGAAGCACAGAAACCCCCTAAAAGCTGTAAGGTGGCAAACACCTCTCAAACCAACAACCCATTTTTCGCAATCTTTAGTTACTGTTATAGGTATGAGGATTGTAGTTTGTTTCAAACACGTGCCGGACGTAGTATCACAACGCCGGATCGAAGATGGCCGCCTTGTACGCGGCGAAGACGACACCCTAAACGAACTGGACGAAAACGCAATTGAAGCTGCCGTCCAAGCCGTCGAAGACCTGGGTGGAGAAGTAATCGCCCTAACTATGGGCCCAGAAGACGCTGAAGACTCCGCCCTCTTAGCCCTACAAAAAGGCGCTGACCGAGCCATTGTCATCTCGGATGACCGCCTGGGCGGATCCGACGCCGTAGCCACCGCAGCCGTTCTGGCCGCCGCCATTAAACAACTACAGGATGAAGCGCCGATCGACCTGGTAATCACCGGCATGGCCAGCTTAGACGGAATGACCTCCATGCTGCCGGCCACGCTGTCTGCCGCCCTCGACCTGCCCTACGTTGGCTTGGCTTCCGAACTGGAAATCACCGAAACTTCCGCAACTATCAAACGCAGCGCCGACGGTTTCACCGACCAGCTGCAGGTAACCCTCCCCGCCGTAGTATCCGTCACCGACCAGGTGAACGACCCCCGCTACCCGAATTTCAAAGCGATGAAAGCCGCCCGCTCTAAGCCACTGGACAGCTGGACCTTGGAAGACCTAACCCACTTGGATCCTGCCACCGCCCACGTAGGCGCCGACAGTGCTGGAACCCAGCTGATTTCCGCAGATGAAGAACCAGAACGCACCGCAGGCACCGTAATCCAAGACAGCGGCGACGCAGGCGTAAAGTTGGCAAACTACCTAGCTGACCTGCTGAAGTGAGGACCTCAATGTTAACTGCTCCTATTCTTGTAATCACCGACCACACCGGATCTGTAGCAGAAGGCTTCACCCTCACCGGCCCTTCCATGCAGCTCCTCACCCTGGCACGAACCCTCACCTCGGGAGAAGTCCACGCGATTGCCCTTAGCCCAGCGCCAGACTTGGCAGCCCTGGGAACCTACGGAGTCACCCACGTGTACAGCCCCGAATTCGCCGGAAATTCCCCGCGCGTCGCATCCGTGGTAGCCGACTGCGCGCTGGCAGTTCTAGCAGCTTCCGGCGCCCAATACGCAGCCATTTTGAACGTTTCCAATTACCGAGGGCGGGAAGTCGCCGGTATTTTAGCAACCAAACTGGGATCCGGCGCAGCCGTTGACGTAACCTCCTGCCAGGTAGTGGATGGACAAATCGAAGCCGCGAAAACCATTCTGGCAGGCACCTGGTCTTCCACCTTCAAAGTCACCCGTGGCACCCCGATCATTTCCCTGCGAGCCTCTGCCGTAGAAGCCGTTCCAGCACCGCAGCCTACCAGCCCGGAAGTTACCGTAGTACCGGTTGATTTCTGCGCTGCTTCTCTAGCAGTTAAAGTACTTTCCTCAACTGAACAAGGTAGCGACGGACGCGTTTCCCTCACCGAAGCTCCGGTAGTAGTGGTGGGTGGCCGCGGTACCGATGGCGACTTCACTTTAGTAGAAGAACTAGCCGACACCTTAGGAGCCGGCGTGGGCGCCACCCGTGTGGCCTGCGATGAAGGTTGGATTGACCGCTCTGCTCAGGTTGGACAAACCGGCGTCACCATCGCCCCCCGCGTCTACATTGGCCTGGGGGTATCTGGCGCAATCCACCACACCTGCGGCATCCAAGCCTCCCAAAAGATTGTGGCGGTCTGCGACGACCCAGATGCACCAATCTTCGAACTGACGGACTTCGGGGTAGTGGGGGATATTAACGAAGTCATCCCCCAAGCACTGGAAATCCTCAAAAACCGCTGAGCTTTCGGTGTCAACGGAAGTTTATTTAGACCACGCTGCCACCACGCCTCTGCGCTCCGAAGCGCAAGAGGCGTGGCTACGCGCAATTACAGAACTTCGCCTCCACCCGGGGAACCCAGCCGCCCTGCATAAAGGGGCACGCGGAGCCAAACGCCTCCTAGAAGATGCCCGCGAAAGTATCGCCCATAACCTGGGTGCAGACCGCGCTGAAGTCATCTTCACTTCCGGGGCAACTGAAGCCAACGCGCTGGCTATCGTGGGGGGCTTCAGAGGGATGCAGAAGTTCGGGTACAACACCGTCCAGGTTAGTCCCACGGACCACCCTTCCTCTTGGAACCAAGCTACTGTAATAGAACGCGAAGGCGGCGTTTTTAAACCCCTCACAGTAGATGAAAACGGGGTAATCGACCCGCGCTCAATTAATGCTGACGCCGGGGTAGTATCGTTTTCTCTAGTCTGTTCTGAAACCGGCACCTTACAACCGGTAGCTGATTTAGTTACGGCTACTCGGCAGTTAGATGCCGATAGAGAAGGTAAACGCACCGCCCTCGTACATAGTGATGCCTGCCAAGCCCTCCATACCCTCCCAGTTGATCTGCACGCAACCGGGCTGGACCTGATCACGGTTTCAGCACACAAGATCGGGGGGCCGGTAGGGGTAGGCGCACTGGCCATTAAACGTGGCACCCCGCTGCAAACGGATCGCCCCGGCGGCGACCAAGAACTAAAACATCGTTCAGGAACTGTAGATGTTGCCGGAGCCTGCGCTTTTGCAGCCGCTTTAGAAGCTGCGGTAGCTGAAAGAGACCAACTGCGCGAACGTTGTGAAGCCCTCCAAACATACCTGTGGTCTGCGGTGCGTTCTTTAGTTGCCAGCGGGCAACTACCAGCCGGAGTATCCCAAACTATTAGCTGTGAAACAGCTCCAACTATCGCCCACCTGTCGATTCCCACGGCACACCCTGAAGCCGTACTACTGGGATTAGACCAAGCGGGCGTATGGGCTTCTGCTGGATCCGCTTGCCATGCTGGCGTGACCCGGCCGAGCCGCGTGCTCATGGAAATGGGACGCAGCGAAACTGAAGCATTAGGCGTAATTCGGCTTTCCTTCGGCCCGGCTTCGCAGCTGAGCGATGTTGAGAGATTCCTTAAAGCTTTGCCACTCGCGTTGAACCAGGCTATGGCGCTGGATAAACTAGACGCTCGGAAGAAAAATAAGTAGTAAATAAGGCAATTAATGAAAGTTTTAGCCGCCCTTTCTGGAGGCGTTGACTCAGCCGTAGCAGCTGCCCGTGCGGTAGAAGCCGGTCACGACGTCACTGCCGTTCACATGGCGTTATCATCCAGCCCGCAGTCTTGCCGCGTTGGCGCTCGCGGGTGCTGTTCCCTGGAAGACTCGGTAGACGCCGCCCGCGCCGCCGAGGTTTTGGGAATCCCATACTATGTGTGGGATTTAGCAGATGAGTTTGAAGAGACTGTGATTAACGATTTCGTTGAGCAGTATCAGTTGGGGCGGACTCCGAATCCGTGCGTGCGCTGTAACGAGTTCGTGAAGTTTCGAGAGCTGGCAGAACGCGCTAAGGCCCTGGGATTTGACGCAGTTTGTACCGGACACTACGCCCGCGTTGAGGATGGTCCGGCAGGTAAGCAGTTGTTGCGAGCCCGCGATTTACTAAAAGACCAATCCTACGTGCTGGCCGTCATGGGAGAAGACGAGCTCGCACGCGTGATTCTACCTTTGGGGGACGTTACCTCTAAGACGGAAGTGCGTGAAGAAGCTGAGCGGCGCGGTTTGGGCGTGTCGAATAAGCCAGATTCTTACGATATTTGTTTCATTCCAGATGGGGATACCCAGGGGTTCTTGCGAGCTCGTTTAGGTGAAAATACCGGTAATATCGTTGACCCAGATGGGAACGTGTTAGGTACTCACCGCGGCTACTACGAATATACGGTGGGGCAGCGCAAGGGGTTGGGTATTGATCGTCCTGCCGAGGACGGAAAACCACGCTATGTGTTGGAAACCCGGCCGGCTACCAATGAGGTAGTGGTTGGTTCTGCCACGCTGCTTTCGATTGACACGGTTACGGCTAAGGAACTTACTTGGCTGGCTTCAGATGACGCTGGCGTAGTAGTTTCTACTGACTGGCAAGAGATGGGAACTGATGATGATCAGTGTCTCTATGCGCAGATGCGGGCACACGGTCGCCCCATTCCAGTAGTTGGTTTAGTAGCGGACCAAGCGGCAGGTAGTCTTGAGATTACCTTGGGCGAGATGGTGCGCGGAATTGCGGCGGGGCAGTCTTTAGTGGTTTACCGTGGAAACCGCGTGTTGGCTCACGCTGTAATTGATTCCACACGGCGAGTTGGGAGCTGGTAGGCTTTTTCAGTTTTTATTTTGCCGGTAGACCAGTTATGCTTGATAGGTACCTGAGTTTATCGGGATCTGCGTGAGTGGCGGAATTGGTAGACGCGCTGGATTTAGGTTCCAGTACCTTCGGGTGTAGGGGTTCAAGTCCCCTCTCGCGTACGCAGTAAAAGACCTTGCTTCGGCAAGGTCTTTTTGTTTTCCCATCCCATTTCGCACGGGAAATGGCTTTCGTATGCGAATTGAGGGTTATTGGACAGTTCTTATTGATTTTGTTTGGGTTTTTCGTTGTTGTGGTGCG
>JAUNKY010000047.1 GCA_030532515.1 Actinomycetaceae bacterium | reverse complement strand
CTAGAACTCATCAGTTGAAACAAAGACGTTGCAACCACCACTAGAATCCGCCCAATGCTTGTTTTTTCTGGGGGGGGGAAGCTAGCATTATCTAAACATTTGATTTACTTCTCTAAGAAGAAAGTAATACAAAATAGAGGGGGATGAAGTGCTTAGAGGAACTCTTGTTAAGAGCCTGGCTTTACTTTTGCCTGTGGGCTTCATTTTGACTGGATGCGCCGAGAGTAAACAGCAAGCAAGCCCTCAAGAATCTAATGCAAAGCAAGATACCCAACAAATTCAGCAAGAGCCTGAGCTTAAAGACTTGCCTACCGTAGTTGTGGGGGCAGACGGAAAACGCAGCTTTCCCTCTTTGACAATGAAAGACATTGAAGATGCTGCGTGGGAACAACTGGTAAGTGCTTTCGAAACCGAGGGCGTAGCACCACCTTCCCGCCCGACAATCCAACTTATTGAAGACATTTCTAAACAAAGACCCGAAGAAAAACTGGGAAAACGACTTGAATGCTTACATACGAAGGGCTGGACCAACGCATTTATTGAAGACGGCTCAATCGTAAGTGAATTTAAGACCTCTGCGGATGCCTTAGCTTATCAGTATGCCGAGTTTGAATGTGGAGTTGCCTATTTCGATGGCAGTTTGGAATTCCCAGACGAAACGATGATCGAACAGCAGTGGGAAAACGTTACGAATAAGGTTATCCCTTGCCTTCAAGAAGCAGGCTTTGAAGTAAAGAACTTTCCTTCAAAGAAAACCTACACGGACTATTACTTCGCAACCAAGCAAGTTTACGAGGTGCGTGACTACTCAAATATTGGGAAGCAATCATCAGATGAAATTGATGCTTGTGAAATCCTAGAATTTTCTGGTTTAAACGAATAAAAGTAGGTTTAAATGCTTGCAAAACTAAGCTTAGTTACTAAAATCATTGCAAGTTTACTGGTCTTAGCAGTAACTTTCACCTTGGGGTTTTGGGCTGCGAAACAAACGCAGCTAGTTAATGAAGCTGATCTGCCTTCAGCTGAAACAACTACGGTGGAAGCTAAACCAGGCGTGCTACAACGTGAATACACATTTGGGATGACGATTGAAACACCGCTTACTTCGGTAGGATCAAACCTGACTCCCGGAATCGTCACTGAAGTAGGAGAAACTCAGGTAAAGCCAGGTAGCGTTTTATATCGCATCAATAATCAACCAAGTTATGGGGTACAAAGCAACCTGCCATTTTGGAGAGAACTTTCATATGGCCTAAGCGGAATGGACGTAATAGCATTTCAGAAAATGCTCAAAGATACTGGATACTATCAAGCAGAACCGACTGGAAGATTTGATGATCAGACTCTCTTTGCCTGGCGTGCCTTGCAAAAAGCTAACCAAGGAGAACACGTTGAGAGCGTTCCTCTAGGAACCCTGGTAGCCTTCCCAACTTTGCCAACGACAGTTGAACACACTGACGGCCTTAGTAAAGGAAAACAACTTGCTGGCGGAGAAGACCTCTTACGGGCAACCTCAGGAAACCGGCAATACTACCTGAGCTTAGCGAAAGAACAGCTTGAATTTGCTCCCCTAGGGGCAAATGTGACGGTCTCTGTTAACGGCATGATCCTAACTGGTGTGGTGACCGAACACGAGACTGATACAAGTGCAACGACAACTAAAATTTTGGTTGCACAAGCAAATGGGAAAGAGTTTTGTGACCCAAAATGTCACCAGCTTCCAGTTGCTAGTAAGCAAAACTATTTAGCCAAGGTTAGCCCCAGTGCACCCGTTGAAGGTATCATCATCCCCCTTGCCACGATCCGCACTAATGCACAAAATGAAACGTACGTAGTTGATAGCAACGGACAAGAACACACCGTTAAAATTCTTGGTACTAATCAAGGGCTAGCTGCGGTAAAAGGGATCCCAGCAGGAACAGTTTTGAAGCTTACGCTAGAAAAAGGCAACGAAAATGGTGCTGGCAGTAAATGACTTGCGTTTCCGCTACACCCCACAGGGGCAAACCTTCTTTGAAGGGCTCAGCCATACCTTTGCTCTTGGCGCAGTTACGGCTATCACAGGTCCTTCAGGATGCGGTAAATCTACGCTCCTTTATATTCTTGGGTTAATGCTAAACCCGACCGGAGGTGAAGTACTACTTGACGGGGTTAGAGTCTCTACGCAGACTCCCAATCAGAAAGCGGAAATCCGTGCTACCAAACTTGGTTTTGTATTCCAAGACGCAGCGTTAAATCCCTATCGAACTATTCTCGACTCGGTAATCGAACCAGCACTTTACGGAGGGAAAAGTCGCGGCGAGGCGAAAACAAAAGCACTTGAGCTATTGGAACTTACAAAAGTTGACTACAGGTACACTCACCGCCCAAATGAAATCTCAGGTGGACAGGCACAACGCGTTGCAGTAGCAAGGGCTTTAATAAACGACCCGCAAGTTATCTTGGCAGATGAGCCCACCGGGAACCTTGACACTGAAAATACGCAGCTGATTATGGGACTTCTTAAAAATCAAGCGGACACCGGGCGCACTGTCATCGTCGTTACCCACGATGAAAGAGTTGTAAAAGACGCTGACTATGTGCTTGAACTAAAGGCAGAAGCGCAATGAAGCTTAAAGAACTACTGTGAGAGATTGCGATCAGCACTTTGGTGATGCGCACCTCTTCGATCCTTATTCTGGGCGTCACTTTACTGGTAACATTGGCGTCACTTATCACCGTGGGACGCGCCGCCGCAAATGCAACAATCGAACAGCGTTTACAGGCAAGTGCCGCACGTACGATCCTGGTAACAGATAAGAATCAGCTCCAATATTTAACTCCGCAAGTCATTCAAGCGATCAGTGGTTTCTCGAATGTGCAGCGAGTCTATGGCACGAGCATCTTAAAAGATGGAGTCAATCTATCAATCGGTGCAGACGGGAAAACCACTACGACGGTCAGAGTAAATACAGACTTTGCTAAAGAATTCGAGCTTATTAGTGGGCGCTGGCCACGGGTGGGCGAAGCACTCATTACTAAGAAAGGGTTAGAAGAACTACACCTGGACACTGCCACCGGGGCCGTTTTGATTCCTCTTGATAAAACTGAAGCACCACTTGTTGGGATCTACCGGCCTAAAGCTGATGCAGAAGCAATAGCTGAAGTCGTAATCAAAGCACCCGAGGGCGAAGCAACGCAGATTGCAAGGGTTATAACCACGGACTTTAGAGAAAACCCAGAAGTAATCAATCTGATTCGCCTCACTCTAGGCGCACATGACCCAGAGAATATCAACATTCAACCTCCGGTGACTTTAGCTGAACTCACTCAAAGCATTGCTGAAGATGTGCGTCAATATAACGCTAGCGTCCTTTACGGCGTATTAGCGTTCGGGGCCTTAATCTCTGCGCTAATCGTATTTGCAGATGCCCTGGCGAAACGAGCCGACTTAGGAAGACGATTGGCATTAGGAGCAACCCGTCAAGTAATAGTGTTTTACACTATCGGCAGGGTAATTGCTCCCACAGTGCTAGGTATTTTCCTCGGTATATTAGGCGGACATCTACTCACTAGTTACTGGGGACAAGTTCCACCTGTGAGCTTTACTCTGGCCTTGGCATATTTAGTCTTACTAACAATGGTGTTAGCTTCTTTGCCAGGAGCAGTCTGGGCTTCACGGCAAGACCCAGTGCGTATTCTGCGACTGCCTTAAACTAACCTCAAGGCGAATTGAGCCTTCGTACCCTTTGCATTCGCACGGGAAACGCGTTTCGTATGCGAATTGAGCCTTCGTACCCTTTGTATTCGCACGGGAAACGCGTTTCCCGTGCGAATTTGGGGGATTGCCGTGCGACATGAGTGCGGGCGCCACAGAACTAAAAAGTACCTGTGACGCCCTCGGAAAAGAAAACTAGCCAGCTACCTGACCGAAGAACTCTTGCGCTCGCGGATGAACCGGATTATCAATCACCTCAGCCGCGCTGCCCTGCGCAACTACCACGCCGCCATCCATGAAAACTACGTGATCAGAAACCTGCCGCGCAAACTCAACCTCATGCGTAACCACCAGCATCGTCATACCAGAAGCCGCCAAATCCTTCATCACCGCCAACACTTCACCAACCAACTCTGGATCCAACGCAGAAGTAGGCTCGTCAAAAAGCATCAGCTCCGGTTCCATCGCCAACGCGCGGGCGATCGCCACGCGCTGCTGCTGCCCGCCAGAAAGCTGCGACGGAAAATAATCTGCACGATCCGCTAAACCAACCTTCTCAAGCAACTCTAAAGCCTGCTTACGCACCTGCTCAGCCGGACGCTTCAACACCCGCAACGGAGCTTCCATCACATTTTCCAAAGCCGTCAAATGCGGGAACAGATTGAATTTTTGGAAAACCATACCAATCCTGGCTCGCTGCGCCGCCTGCTGCCTAGCCGAAAGCTCGAATAAAACCGGCTTCCCACCGCGCAGCTTCTCTTGCATCCCCAACAACTCGCCGTTGAAATAGACGCGCCCCGCCGAAACAGACTCTAAACCATTAACTAACCGCAGCAGGGTAGACTTGCCTGAGCCAGACGGCCCCAACAACACGCACACCTCACCGCGCTTCACAGTCAAATCCACGCCACGTAAAACATGCAGCTCTTCAAAAAACTTATGAACGCCCTTAATCGCTACAATCGGCTGGTCAGTCATGGAGTCACCTCAATAAATGGATCTTCTTTAGTGGTATGCGCGTCCAAAATCGCCTGCTGACGCTTTGAAACCCCGCGCTTTTTAGACTTCGAACGGCTGTTTTCCTCACCAAAACCACGTCCGTAATAGCGTTCCAAATAAGACTGGCCCACCATCAGCACGGAAGTAATAAACAAGTACCAAAGTGCCGCATCAATCAGCAACGGTACCGGGTCAAATAAAGCCTGTCCCTTATCTTTCGCCGCCCAAGTCAATTCCAACGTGATGGGAATCGCAGAAACCAAAGAAGTCGTCTTCAACATCGAAATAGTTTCATTCCCCAGCGGAGGGATAATCACCCGCATAGTCTGCGGCAAAATAATCCGGCGCAAAATTAATGACCGGTGCATGCCCAAAGCCATCGCGGCTTCCCACTGGCCCTTATCAACCGAGTTCAAACCCGCCCGAATAATTTCCGCCAGGTAAGCACCTTCATTAAGACCCAGCCCGATCAGTGCCATTAACATCGGCGTAAAGTAATCTAAAGTCTTAAACTGCGCAAAATAAACGTCGGTGAAGGGAAGCCCCAAAGAAATCTGCGGGTACAGAGTTGGCAGCAAAGACCAGAAAATCAGCTGCGTATAGACGGGAGTGCCTCTGAAGAACCAGATGAAGAACCAGGCGACTCCGCGCAGAATTGGGTTAGGGGATTGGCGCATTACTGCCATCGCTAACGCCAACACCGTACCGATCAGCATGGAGCCAACTGTGAGGATTAGCGTGTAGGCAACCCCCAGCATAATCGTGCGTGAAAAGAGCCAAGCCCAGACGACTTCCCAGTGGAAGTTGGGATTGGTAGCTAAAGACTGCACCGTAGCGGCAACTAGAATTGCAACGAGGGCGGCAGACAGCCACCTGCCCGGTTTTGGAAGTGGTTTCAGATTGACGAGTTGTACTGGTTCCATCATCTTAATTCGTTCAAAGGACTCTAACGGATTACTTGCCCCGATCCTAGATTAGGGAACCTAGAATCGGGGCATACTTGTCTAAAATGAGGCTTACTTACCTGGATTCAGTTCAGCCTTGGTGAGGGCCGCTTGGCCGGCACCGTAGTTGTCCAGAATCTTCTTCAGGTAACCTTTATCCATCAAGTACTGCATTGCCTTCTGTGTTGCTTCGGTTAGTTCCTTATTATCCTTAGCAATTGCAATGCCCTGTGGCTCAGCTTCAATAACTTCACCGACTTGTTCAATTTTGCCATCGGTTTGGGTGATTGCGTAAGAGGTAACGGTGGAATCCGAAAGAACTGCATCGTACTGGCCGCCAACAAGCTTAGTGATGGCGTCGGTGTTCAGATCGTGTGCCATGATCTTCACCGCAGCTTTACCAGTTGCTTCACATTCTGCAGATTTAACCTGAATGTATTCTTGCTGATAAGTGCCAGAGAGAATACCAACGGTCTTGCCACAAACATCGTTTGGATCGAACTTGCCTGGGTTACCCTTTGGAACCGCGTATGAGGAACCAACTTCAACGTAAGAAATCATGTTTACCTGTTCCAAACGTTCTGGGGTAATGGTAAAAGAGGAAGCGCCGATGTTGAACTTAGAACCCAGAGCCGGAATGATGGTGGCGAATTCAGCGTGCTGAGTCTGACCTTCTTTAAGGCCCATTACCTTCGCCAAAGCTTTAGTGATATCAATGTCGTAGCCTACGGGGGTTTGGCCGTCTTCAGCGCGGAATTCGGCAGGGGCGTAGTCGGTGGAGGCTCCGTTTAGCAAAATGCCCTTTTCCTTTAGTTCCGCAGGAACTAAAGCAGCGATTTCTGGGACAGTTTCAATTTCGTCCAGGTTGAAAGTTGCTGCTGGGGCTTCTTTAGTGGGTTCGTTGGAGGCCTTTGGCTTGGCAATGTCAGGGTCAGAGCAGGCTGACAAGCCAATAGTTGCGATTGCCAGTAGGGTGATTAAAGAGGTGGTTTTCTTCATGATTATTCTTTCTTGTAAAACTAGTGTCGTAATAATCATGCATCTAAATGAATGAATATGCAAACGTATGAATGAATATTAGGTTGTGGTTTACGTTACTGTCCCAAAACGATGTGTTTGCGCACGGCTAGATGGCTACGGATGCGCAAACACATCAAAAACACCAACCACCACTAAAAACATCTGCATAAAAATCGGGTTATACGACAAATTGTGTTGCTGGGGGTGGTTTAGTCCCAGTCTTGTCGGT
>JAUNKY010000046.1 GCA_030532515.1 Actinomycetaceae bacterium | reverse complement strand
TCATTTTCAACACATTTTCACACCCACTTTCCCGCACCACAACAACGAAAAACCCAAACAAAATCAATAAGAACTGTCCAATAACCCAAAATTAGCGCATAAAAAAGTGGTCCTCGTTAGAAAACTAACGAGGACCACACTAGTTTGAGACTAATTTGTGAAGACTGTGAAGCGGAAACTGTAAAGCTCGGGATTATAGACGTGCTCACCAAGTTCTACGACGCGCCCATCCTTCGTAAAAGCAACTCTGCTCATCGTTAAAAGGGGAGAACCGACGGGAACAAGCAAATCTTGAGCTTCTTCTTCGGTAGCCGGACGCGCCCCAATAATCTGGTTTGCAGAAGCTACCTTAATGTCGCGATTAGCGAAGCATTCGTAGAGACCTTTTTCGTGTAATTCTCCCCAAGAAGGCGCGATATCCAACGGCAAATAGTTACGCAAAATAGCTAAAGGGCGCTCGTCAATGTAGCGAATGCGAACTACATGCAGAGTGCCCTCACCGGGTTTGATCCCCAGCTGTTCGGCAACCTTATCGTCAGACTGCACAACCTGGTAGGAAACTACCCGAGAAGTTGGAGTGTATCCAGCTTCTAGAAGGTCGTGGTTAAGAGAGCTAAGCTCCACCGGGCGGTGGATCTGGGAGGGGGCAACGCGCGTGCCAATGCCACGACGACGTACTAAAAGCCCGCGATTAACTAACTCTTGCAGTGCGCGGCGCAGGGTTGGGCGTGAAACATCCAAACGTTTTGACATGGAAATTTCATCTTCTACTAACTGGCCGGGAGAAACCTGTCCCTGAGCGATAGCTTCTTCGAATGGATCAACGATTTGCTGGTACAGAGGGATAGTAGAGTCACGATCGATGTGTACTTCTAGTTGAAATGGTTTCTCCATGTAAACCTGACCTCCTTCCTTGGTGGCATAGTAACTTAGTTTTTCCTGAAACGACCTATTGGAAGGAATCATTTCTGCCAACTGAGAAGGCCTAAACCTAGCTTCCATCGACATTGATGACATTTTCCTGCCAAACAGCCTACTTTAATACTACAAAGTTTCTTCCAGGAAAACAGCTGTATACCAAGGAATTTATACAATTATCCAGGAAAAATCAAATAACTGAAATAAGGTGCATGTTTCCATTTATGCTTACAGACTTCAGAAAAGGAAAAATAAACCTATTTTCAATCTAAACAAGTGAGTGTGTTAGAGGTCATTACAGCTAAACCAACCCCAGGTAAGCAATCTCCAAATTCCCCCGCTAAACTTGAATACGTGCGAGTTCTTAACCTTTTACCAAACGGACGCCTCCCATACCTAGAGGGAGACCGCATCCAAAGAGAAACTTTCCAGCAGGTCAAAGACAGAGAAGTTGATGACACCCTAATCGTCGTGGAATTCGAACCCACCTACACCGCTGGCAGACGCACCAAACCAGAAGACATCTGCAACGCCGACCTGCCGGTCATCGAAGTAGACCGCGGAGGATCCGTAACCTGGCACGGCCCCGGACAACTGGTAATCTACCCAATCGTCCGCCTGGGAGAACCCGTAGACCGCATCAAATACATCCGCGCAGTCGAAGCAGCCGTAATTGAAGCCATCCAAGAAACCTGGAAACTTCCCGTAGAAATCGTCGAAGGACGCGCCGGAGTCTGGCTCCGCAACCCCGACCGTAAAATCTGCGCGATTGGCCTAAAAGTCGCCCAAAACACTACCATGCACGGGCTGGCCCTAAACCTCTACCCAGACTTCCAAAACGCCTTCACTGGAATCATCCCCTGCGGCATTGATGACGCCGGCGTTACCTCACTTAAAGAAGAAGGCGTAGACACCACCTTAGAAGATGCGGCCGCCGCCCTCGTAAAGAAATTAGAAACCCACCTGCACCCGCTACTTTGGGAAACCAAAGGCGACCAGGCGTCAACCCAACCAACTGGAGGGGAAAACTAATGTCGACACTACCCCAACCCGAAGGGCGCAAGCTGCTCCGCATCGAAGCGCGCAACCAACAAGTGCCCCGCGAAGAACACCCAGACTGGCTAAAAACTCGCGTTTCAAACGGACCAAACTACCAAGAAATGCGCGACCTGGTTAAACGTGGCGGCCTAAACACCGTCTGCGCCGAAGCCAACTGCCCCAATATCTACGAATGTTGGGAAGACCGCGAAGCCTCCTTCCTAATCGGCGGAGCCATCTGTACCCGCCGCTGCGCGTTCTGTGACATCGCCACCGGGCGCCCCGAAGGATACGACCAAGACGAACCGCGCCGCCTGGCAGAATCCGTCCAAGAGCTGGGACTGCGCTACGTCACCATCACCGGCGTGGCTCGCGACGACCTGCCTGACGGAGCCTCCTGGCTCTACGCTGAATCTTGCCGCCAAATCCACGCGCGGATGCCCGGCACCGGGGTGGAACTGCTGGTGGACGACTTCAAAGGCGACGTGAACGCGTTGGAAGAAGTCTTCAGTGCCCGCCCCCAGGTTTTCGCACACAATATCGAAACTGTGCCACGCCTAATGAAAATTATTCGCCCGGCCTTCCGCTACGAACGTTCCCTGGCCGCGATTCGCGCCGCCAAAGACGCGGGTATCGTCACCAAATCCAACCTGATTTTGGGGCTGGGAGAAACCCGCGAAGAAATCGAACAGACGATGCGTGACCTCTTGGAAGCCGGCTGCGATATTCTGACGATCACCCAGTATTTACGTCCTTCTCCGCTGCACCACCCCATTGACCGGTGGGTGAAGCCACAGGAGTTCATTGAACTGCGCGACCTGGCGTACGAAATGGGCTTCCCCGCCTGCATGTCCGGACCGCTGGTGCGTTCTTCCTACCGTTCGGGCAAGCTCTGGGTGGAAGTTATGCAAAAGCTGGGGCGTGAAATCCCGGCAGAATTCCACGATCTGGTAGAGTTCGCTTCCCAAGGAGCCGCCCACCAAGAAGCTGACGCAGTGCAGGCGCGTTTGGATGCGCGTGTGGCTCGCAACCTGGCGAAAACCGGGCAGGGCGGCGGTTGCTGCGGTTCCGGCAAGGCGACTACAGCAGCTCCCGTTGGGACGCATTTAGCCGAGGGCGGTTTGCAAATCGTCTCAAGCGGCAGTGGATGTGGCTGTCACTGATCTAAGAGGAAGCGTAAATATATTTCGTTATTTCGCACCGGAAAGATACCTTCCGGTGCGAAATAAAATTAACGCGCACGCAACTGGGAATTCCGGAGCGAACTGAGCGCTAGTTAAAAAGCTCTTGTAACCCCGGGTAAGAAACCTTCCCATTTGAAGAAACCGGGAAAGCCTCTACCACTTTTACCGCTCGCGGAAGCTTGTAGCGGGCCAGGGATTTAGCGGCTTCTGTGCGCAGAATTTCTAAGACAGTTGCTTCGGGAAGAGAGCGTAGGTGGGCGCCCTCGGGAGAATTATCAGGAATGATTACGGCGGCTACCAGCTGCCCCCACTGCGGATCGGGAATGCCCACTACCTGCACCTGCCCAACCCCTGGTATACCATGGAGGGTTTCGGCAACCGGGTCAGGTAGCACCTTCTCACCACCAGTATTAATGGTATGCGCAGCGCGCGCCGCAAAATGGAAGGAACCCGCCTGATCAACGAACCCTAAATCGCCGGTAAGTAGCCATTTTCCAACAAAAGAAGCCGAATTTAACGCTTCATCCTGCCAGTATCCGGCAGAAACTGACGGGCCGGAACACACCAGCATCCCCACCTCATTTGGAGAAGCTTCAACCAGTTCAGTACCTGCAAGCAGGGCGGAATCTTTATCCAAACGGGCAACTTTAACCTGCGTATAAGGGAACGGTATACCAACCCCGTTTTCGCAATTCGGAGCCATCCCCGGAGTTAAACAAGTACCCGAAGCCGACTGCTCAGTCATCCCCCACACGTTATAGGGCGCCCAACCAACCGCGTGCATCTGCTGCGCCAAAGCAGCCGGTAAAGACGAACCACCAATTAGCGGACGCACAAACGCAGACAGGTCCCGGGTGCTAAAGGACGGTTCAGCTAAAAGACGCAGATAAATAGTCGGCACCCCAAACATCATCTGCACGCGGAAAGCTTCTAAAATTTCCAAAACCGCACCGGGATGGAAGCTCTCAACCACCACCACAGTGCCACCACTGTAAACCAAATCCAAAGTGGTGCCATTAAAACCGCCAATATGCGAAAGCGGAGCCACTACCGCCTCAACAAAATCCGAAGAATATTCGAAAACCTCACGGAAATTCCGGCAACCCCACCACAGATTCGCATGCGTCAGCGCCACCCCCTTTGGATGGCTGGCCGTACCCGACGTATAGATAATCGCCCCCACCACAGAATCATCCACCAAGGGAAGATCTGCTTGGGAAGCCGCCGGAAGCGACTCTAACAGCTGAGGAATTTGCGCCAACGAAAACCAAGTGAAACCGTCCAAGGTATCAGCTGCTCGCTGCTGCTGCGCAGGACCGGCAAAAACTAGCTTGGGAGAACAGTCAGATGCGACCACCGCGAACTCTTCAGCAGTGTAATGCTGATCTAACTGCACCGAAATAGCGCCTAAACCGGCACAGGCAATGTGGACTAACAAATGCCAAACACTATTTGGACCCCACAGCGCCACGCGGTCCTTTTCCTGCACTCCGGCGCGTTTTAAAAGCGACACCAGCTTTAGCGTCAGTTCAGCAGACTGCGCAATGGTAGACGCAAAGTTGATCTGAAAATGCTCAGTCGCACTGGCAGTGGCTGGAAGGGCAGTTTGCGCCGGCAAAAATGGAGTGAAGATCGACTTATCCCGCGGCGCAACCCCCACCAGATGAAGCCGGTGTGGATTGCGGATTGCTGCTTTAAGTAAAAGGTTTAGCGGCGAAAAATCAGGTTGCACCGGGGCTGTTTGGGTAGTCGAAAAACTCAAGTGGGGTTGGGAAGGGCTGGCTTTAAATGCCAAATCCGCACGATCTTCAGTCATAAAAACAGTATGCCTTATTTGACACGAATCGCCCTAAGAGAAGTTTTCTAGCAAAAACAGTTAAATTAAGAGGGTGAATTTGCTAATCGACCTTTCATTCGGTGAAGACTACATATTCGACCCATATGCAGTTAGAGAAGCCGCCGGCGTAGACCGCCTGAGCGACTTACGTAACCGACACATCAGAGAACTGCCAGCCGTGGAACAGCTCCACACGCCGGCAATCCGCGACGCACTAATCTACATCCTGCGCGATTCAGTGCGTAAACGCGAAAAACTCTGGTTACTACCGATGACCGCGGAAGTGCACGCCGAATGGGAAGAATGGTTAGACGGCGAAGTGCTAATGCAAGTTGGTCCCCAGCAAGAATGCCTGGGGCAAACCATCACGCCCTATGGGATTGCCCCTTTGAAACTAGTTAGCTTCCTGGCGCAGCGAGCACTGCCAGCCGACCTAGACTTCTTACAAAAATCCCTCCACGACATTGACGGGCTACATCTTACTGCCGGCGTCTATCGCCAGGTAGTTAATGCGGGAGTAAAAGTAATGGAGCGTAGCAAATTGGTGCGCGTAGTTACCACTCCCAAATTCATTGCCTACGCAGTGGTGCTTACCTATTCGGCTTTACGCGCGTTGCCGGTAACTTTCGTGAAAGAATTTGAAGGCTCTTTGGCCATGCTGTGGTTCATCGACTTGGCCACGGCTTTGCCGTACACCTGGGGGCTGATCACAATGATGACCGCGCGTAAGCTTTGGCTACGCCTGGTGGGAATCATCGTTACCGTAGTGACTTTCTTAGCGCCCTACCTCTACTTTGGGGCGAACGGCTCTAATTATCCGCTGCACGTACTGGTGACGATTGCGCTACTTATCTTTATTACCTTTGCCTGGGAAGCGTACCGAGTGCGCGCCGATAAACACGTTGAATCAGTACTAAAGTCTGCTTCGCAAAGCTGTGTGGGATAAACCATATACAGATACGGGCATTTTGAAAATGGAAACTGCCCGCAAGCTTGGTTCAACCCAGGGTTTCCCATATGCTAGAAAGTAACAAAGGCGTAACTAAGTACCACTTCTGTTTGTAAACAATGTCGGTGGGCATCCGCAGTTACCCGGATCTATTGGAGAAAACCTTGACTAAGAAACTTAGCGAAGCAACGGCTAAGCTTAACTGGCCGCTGAAAAACTACATTGCTGCTTGGAGCGTACACGCGTTTACCATGACCGGTTTGCTGTGGGCACTGCTGGCGGTAGTGGCGCTTTTCAATAAAGACTACAAAATGATGTGGATGTGGCTGGTTTTGGCGATGGTCGTCGATGCAGCCGACGGCCCAATGGCACGTAAAGCCA
This sequence comes from Actinomycetaceae bacterium, assembly GCA_030532515.1. Taxonomy (GTDB): domain Bacteria; phylum Actinomycetota; class Actinomycetes; order Actinomycetales; family Actinomycetaceae; genus Gleimia. Next base: position 658 of record JAUNKY010000046.1, on the reverse strand, counting down.
AAGTTTCTGAAGTAGTGCCTTGGTTCTCTGGCGTCATGATGGACAACGTAGTTGACTACCTTACTTGGACCTTCATTCCAGCAGTGTTTATGGTGATGGCACTGCCACTTGGGCCAATGCCGCTGCCAATTATCGCGGCTGCGATGGTAACGATGTCTTCTATGTTCTGCTACGCCAATAACTTGATGAAGTCCTCCGACTGGTATTTCGTAGGTTTCCCGGCAGCTTGGAACGTGGTGGCGATTATTCTGTGGGTCTTCCACATTGACGTTTACCTAAACTGGCTGGTTATCGTGGTCTTCACTATCTTGGCTGTCGTGCCATGGAAGTGGGTGCACCCATTCCGCGTGAAGCAGTACCGGAAGTTTAACGCCGCAGCTGCAGTTATCTGGGTGGTTACGACCGCTTTGCTGGTTTACTTCTACCCGGTAGTTTCCATGTGGGTAGCGATTCCTTGGTGGATTTCCGGCATTTGGATTCTGGGTGTTTCCGCTTTGCGTTCTTGGCGAGGGCGCCCAGATCGGCATAAGTAACAGTCTTCGGTAAGGGGGGATGTGAACTCAGTTCACATCCCCCCTTTTGCATGAGTCAGAAAACCAAACGATGCGGGAGTTTGGTTTCCCGCATTGTTTTGGGGTGGTTTTTGGGGGGTGTTTGT
>JAUNKY010000015.1 GCA_030532515.1 Actinomycetaceae bacterium | reverse complement strand
AACCCCTAACCCCCTGCTTGCAAAGCAGGTGCGCTACCAATTGCGCCATAGCCCCAAAGGCTGTTCCGTTAGGAACAGTGGGCCTAGCTGGACTCGAACCAGCGACCTCTTCCTTATCAGGGAAGCGCTCTAACCGACTGAGCTATAGGCCCTCCGTGCGTTTCGCACTATAAAAGTCTAACTGACTTAACCCATAAATGCCAAATACACCAAAGGTGAAGTGGAGCACTAAAAAGTTTCGCCCGTTAGAAAGCCGATTTACTCGTCCATCAAAGTGACACGCAAGCCGCCAACTAAAGAAGCAACCAGGTTGTAAATCAGTGCAATCAGGGTGGAAAGTGCCGTTAGAAGCACAATATTTGCCACCCCAACCAAAGTTGTCATCGACATAACTTGTGGCAGATGCAGGTACTTCAGCAAGTTAACGAAGTTATCCGCGCCGATACGCGTTAGGAACTCTTCAATCGCCCCAAAGACGTGCATCGCGTCTAACATCAGCCAAATCACTAAAGTCATCACGTTCAAGATGATGGCACCAGCTACAGAAAGCAAGAAGCCAATCTTTGCGACGCTCCATAAATCAACGCGCGCAACCGTAAGCGTGAGCTGACGGGGAACATCGTCACTTAGTTCATCCACCTCTAGGGTTTCATGCATGGTGCTCACTACTTAGCCTCCTCTACTTGTGGTGCTTGAGTTTCCACAACGGTTTCTTCGGTGGTATCGGTTGCTGATTCGGTAGCTTCTAAAGCCGCTTCAGTGCCTTCATCAGCTGCCTCATCAAGACTGGTTTCCAAGTTACGTGCTACGGCAATGATGCGATCGCCTTCAGATGGGCGAGCGAAAGTCACACCCTGCGTAGTACGTCCAGTACGGGAAATTTCAGCTACCGGAATCCGCACGATATTGCCTGACTCCATGATAACTAAGACTTCATCCTCTTCGTGGACCTTCAAAGCCCCAACCAGTCCGCCACGATCTTCAACTAGGTTCGCTACCTTCACACCCAGGCCGCCACGTCCGCGCACCGGATAAGTGTCAATCGCAGAACGCTTCGCGAAACCGCCCTCAGTAACGACCAGCAGGTCAGAGTCGTGTTCAATAACTTCCATCGTCAGCAGCGCGTCATCTTCTCGGAAACGCATACCGCGCACGCCGGAAGTGGAACGACCCATCGGGCGCACAGCCTCATCAGTACAGTTGAAACGCAGCGATTGTCCACCGCGAGAAACCAAAATCAGGTCATCTTCAGCGTTTACAAGAGCTGCAGACACTAATTCGTCTACCTGACCGTCCTCGTCAGAACGCAAGTTAATCGCAATCAAACCGCCGGAACGAGGCGAGTTGTAGTCTCCCAACGCCGTCTTCTTAACCAAACCGGACTTAGTTGCCAGTACCAGGTAGGAAGCCTGTTCATAGTCGCGGATTGCCAGTACCTGCGAAATCGCTTCGTCAGGTTGGAATGCCAGCAAGTTTGCGACGTGCTGACCGCGCGAGTCACGACCGCCCTCGGGAATCTCGTATCCCTTTGCACGGTAGACGCGTCCCAAGTTGGTGAAGAATAGCAGCCAGTGGTGGGTGGTGGTCACGAAGAAGTGCTCAACCACGTCATCTTGACGCAGTTTAGCGCCGCGCACACCCTTACCCCCGCGGTGCTGTGCCTTGTAGTTGTCAACACGCGTGCGCTTCGCATAGCCGTCGCGCGTAATTGTGACTACCACTTCTTCTTCTGGAATCAGGTCCTCATCCGTCATTTCACCATTAAACGGCACAATTTCGGTGCGGCGCTCATCCCCGAAACGCTCTACGATTTCAGCCAGTTCTTCACTGACAATCGCGCGTTGGCGAGCCGGGGTAACGATAATTTCTTCCAGATCCTTCACGCGGGCCACCAGCTGGGCGTGCTCGTCCAGAATCTTTTGCCGTTCGAGGGCGGCCAAACGACGTAACTGCATGGCCAAAATGGCGTCAGCTTGAACTTCGTCAATCTTTAGCAACTCCATCAGACCTTCGCGCGCATCTTCCACAGTGGCCGAGCGGCGAATCAAGGCGATCACTTCATCCAACGCATCCAGTGCCTTCAGGTAGCCTTCCAAAATGTGGAGGCGTTCCTTTGCCTTTACCAGGCGGAACTTGGTGCGGCGGACAATAACGTCAATCTGGTGCTTCACCCAATAGTGGACGAAACCGTCCAAGGACAGGGTGCGTGGCACGCCATCTACCAGGGCCAGCATATTTGCGGGGAAGGAAGACTGCAGATCCGTGCGCTTGTAGAGGTTGTTAAGCACTACCTTAGCTACCGCGTCGCGCTTTAGGACGATTACCAGACGCTGACCAGAGCGGTCGGAAGTTTCGTCGCGGATGTCGGCAATGCCAGTCAAAGCCCCGTCTTTAACCAGTTGGGCGATCTTTAGTGCCAAGTTATCTGGGTTTACCTGGTAGGGGAATTCGGTAACTACCAGGCATTGACGGTTCTGGATTTCTTCAATATTAACTACGGCGCGTTGGATGATGGAGCCACGGCCCGTACGGTACACCTGTTCAATCGCGGTGCGTCCCAAAATGGTGGCGCCGGTAGGGAAATCAGGGCCTTTAACAATCCCGATCAGAGCGTTAAGCAGTTCTTCGCGAGTCGCTTCTGGATTATTTAAGTACCATTGGACGCCCTCGGCTACTTCTCGTAAGTTGTGGGGCGGAATGCGGGTGGCCATGCCAACTGCAATACCCTCAGAGCCGTTAACCAATAGGTTCGGGAAGCGGGCGGGCAACACGACTGGTTCTTGGTCGCGGCCGTCATAGTTATCTACGAAATCAACGGTTTCTTCGTCAATATCGCGGACCATTTCCATTGCTAGCGGAGCCATCTTACATTCGGTGTAACGGGGCGCTGCCGGGCCCAGGTTACCGGGGGAACCGAAGTTACCCTGACCGGCGATAAGTGGGTAGCGCAGGGACCAAGGCTGTACCAGACGAGCCAATGCATCGTAAACCGCGACGTCACCGTGCGGGTGGAATTTCGCCAGAACGTCGCCAACTACACGCATACACTTGTAGAAGCCAGCGTTGGGGCGGAAACCTCCGTCGTACATAGCATAGAGAATGCGGCGGTGTACGGGTTTAAGACCATCTCTTACTTCTGGCAGGGCGCGTCCGACAATAACGGACATGGCGTATGCCAGGTAAGAGTTTTGCATTTCTGCTTCGATGTCGACGTAGTTAATGCGACCTTCATCTACGGCAGCTGCTTCCACTGGGTCTACGATCGTTTCAGTTTCAGTTGCCTCGTTTGCAGTTACGTCGTTTTCAGGGGTGTTCTTATCTTCGCTCATATTTTCAATCTTCTGCTTCGGGATATTTCATTCAGGTTTAGACGTCAAGGAAACGTACGTCCTGGGCGTTACGCTGAATGAATGAGCGACGTGATTCCACATCGTCACCCATGAGGATGGTGAAGATTTCGTCAGCAGCAGCTGCTTCGGCAATCTCAATCTTCTTCAAAGTACGTTTAGCTGGGTCCATGGTGGTTTCCCAAAGTTCTTGGGCATTCATTTCACCCAGACCCTTGTAGCGCTGTACGCCACCTTCTTTTGGGAGGCGGCGGCCGGCGGCCTTACCTTTCGCCAAGGCAGCATCGCGTTCTGCATCTGAGTACACGAATTCGTGGGTGGCGTTGGTCCATTTCAAGCGGTACAGCGGTGGCTGTGCCAAGTAGACGTGTCCAGCTTCAACAATGGGACGCATGTAGCGGAACAGAAGGGTCATCAGCAGGGTAGTGATGTGTTGGCCGTCCACGTCAGCATCTGCCATCAGCACGATCTTTCCGTAGCGTAGCTTGGAAACATCGAATTCGTCGCCAATTCCAGTGCCAAAGGCAGAGATGAGGGCGCGAATTTCCTGGTTGTCCAAAGCCTTATCCAAACGTGCTTTTTCAACGTTGAGGATCTTTCCGCGCAGTGGCAGGATGGCCTGGTGTTCAGGGTCGCGGCCCATTACCGCGGAACCACCCGCGGAGTCACCTTCGACGATGTAGATTTCGCATTTAGCGGCGTCGCGGGAGGAACAGTCGCGCAGCTTACCCGGCATGGAAGCGGATTCTAAAACGCCTTTACGGCGGGTAGCTTCGCGGGCTTTACGGGCAGCTAGGCGAGCTTCCTGGGCCGAAAGCGCCTTCATAATGACGGATTTAGCTTCGGCTGGGTGGGAATCTAGCCAGTCGCCGAACTGTTGGTAAACCTGTTGCTGCACGAAGGTTCGCGCTTCGGTGTTTCCAAGTTTCGTCTTAGTTTGGCCTTCGAACTGAGGTTCGGTGAGTTTTACAGAGATAACTGCGGTGAGGCCTTCCCGGATGTCTTCACCAGAGAGGTTATCGTGCTTTTCTTTGAGGATGCCTTTTTCACGCGCGTACTTGTTAATGATGGAAGTTAGCGCGGAGCGGAAGCCTTCTTCGTGAGTACCACCTTCCGTAGTGGAAATCGTATTTGCATAGGTGAATACCGACTCTGAGTAGGCTTTAGTCCACTGCATGGCGATTTCTACAGAGAGGGTGCCCGCATCGTGTTCGAAGGCAATGATGTCATCGTGGATGACTTCAGATTTCTTCGTAGAGTTGATGAAATGTACGTAGTCATAGAGGCCTTGATCGTACTGGTAGGTTACGGTCAGAGGTTCTTTTACTGCGTTTTCGTCAGTGTCTTCACCGGCAATTTCGTCACCGTCGTCTAAGGTGGCGCGTTCATCGGTTAGGGAAATGCGTAGACCCTTATTCAAAAACGCCATCTGCTGGAAGCGTTTACGTAGCGTTTCGAATGAGAATTCAACGGTTTCGAAGATTTCTGGGTCTGGGTAGAAAGTTTGTGAGGTACCGGTTTCTTCGGTTTCTTCACCGCGTACCAGTGAGGTAAGTGGCTTACCACCGTTACCGAAGGATTGCCGCCATACGTATCCTTGGCGTTTGATTTCAGTGTCAACGCGCTTAGAAAGTGCGTTAACTACTGAGATACCTACGCCGTGCAGACCGCCGGATACTGCGTAGCCGCCGCCGCCGAACTTACCGCCGGCGTGCAAAATGGTCATAACTACTTCCACCGTGGGTTTGCCTTCGGTGGGGTGAATGTCTACGGGGATGCCACGGCCGTTGTCGACTACGGTGACTCCGCCGTCTTCGCGGATGGTGACTTCGATGTGGTCGCAGTAGCCTGCCAGGGCTTCGTCTACGGCGTTATCGACTACTTCATAGACCAGGTGGTGCAGGCCGCGTTCACCAGTGGAGCCAATGTACATACCGGGTCGTTTGCGAACGGCTTCGAGCCCTTCCAAAACAGTAATGTCGCTTGCACCGTATGAGCTGGTATCAGTTCCGGTTTTTTCTTGGTCAGCCAAGCCGGCCCCCTTAATAGTTTCGGGGTGAACACAGGTTCACTCGCACTTGATTTTTCGCTTTTTTCGAGGGCGAAAAATTCCACAATAATCCTTGATTATTCTACCATTTTTGCATCCTCTCTTCCCTGAGCAGACAGGGTGTAGGGGATAGTTTCCACGGCTTCGCTGTGAATTACTGACAAAGACTGTGGATAAGTTGTGGATAACCTGTGATAAAAGCCTCAAAAGCCTTATTTTTCAAGGGTTTTTCGACTGTGCAAAACTTGCCCGAAATATGTAAAGGAAAAGTGTATGCCTCACCACATTTTAGGTGCGTGTCGTTAGTATCGAAGAAACCTGGAATCATTGTTTAAACTGTTTGCGCATGCGTAGGTGCCTACGCATGCGCAAATGATTCAGTTTAACTGTTTTTTAGCCCGTTTGCGCATCTGTAGCCGGCTACAGATGCGCAAACAGATAGTTTTACTAATCGAAATCAGCTTGCTGACGCCGAGCAGTTGCTTCCGGACCTAAAATAATTACCTGTTCGATCACTGAATCACCTACCATGGCGGTAATTTTTGCTTGCAACTGCGGCAACAAAAGGCGCAGCTGCGCGGCCCAAACCTGTGAATCGGTGCCTAGACGCAATACTTTTTTAGCCGGATCAAAACTTTCTACCCAGCAGTGCGCAGCCGAAGCTTCCCCAATCACTTCGCTCCAGTTTTCACTCAAAGCCGCCACACTTAACTCAGCTTTCCACCCGTGGGTGGCAACCATACGTTGCATAACCTGCTCTAGTTTTTTCGGAATGTCATTTGCAGTTAATAAATCCGCCCGCGCCATTCCCGGAGTATCTCGATAGCGTAAAGTCCGCAAGTTACTTGCGTTCAACTCCCCAGTAGCTGCGTCATCAGTTTCGAAAGTTGCTTTTACTCTCTTTCGAGAACTCACACTGGTGGGAAAGTATCCGCGTCTGCGCGCTGCCGCCTGCTGCCGCTCTAAAGCCTGCAGAGCATAGTCATTCACAGAGTTTTGCTCACTCATGGTAGCTCCTTCGCACAAGAGCTTCCGGTTTCTTTTGCGAAACTTACTGACAAAATATCAGCGGAAATTTCTGCAGGCACATCAGTTGCTACTGCGGCGGTAATAATGACTTGTTCGGCGGGCTTAATAGCTTCAAAAAGCGCTAACCTACGCTTCCCATCCAACTCTGAAAACACATCGTCTAAGATCAAAATTGGTGTTTCAACCGTGTCATAGTCTTCTTTAGTAAGGATCTCAAAACATCCCAGTCGTAAAGCTAGGGCAACGGACCAACTCTCTCCATGAGAAGCGAAACCTTTTACAGGAAGTTCATCTAACCACAGTAAAAGATCATCTCTATGTGGACCCACTAAGTTAACACCGCGGGCAACTTCACTACTACGCTGGGCAACTAAAGCTTGTCGCAGCAAGTTTTCATACTGCGGTGGATCATCAATAGCTAACCGATTAAGTGCCTGAGGATCGGTAATTTCTGACGGTAACTGATTAAGCGCTTCCAAAATAGAATTTGCATATTCTAAATGCAGCTCTTTAACTCCGGCAGCAACGGTTTCATGCGCTTTCTGCGCGGGCAGAGTTAAAGTATCGATGAGTTTTAACCGCAGTGCCACCAGCTGACGAGCTAAAGTAACCAGTTGTTCATCCCATATTTCTAGCATTGTAAAATCTGGTTTAAGCCCACTTTTTTGTGCTTTTCCAAGTTGTTTTAATAAAGAAGCGCGCTGTTTTAAAACTCGTTCATAATCAGCTTTAAAAGCTGCGTATGCAGGCCACATTTGGGTAGCTACAGAATCCAGAAAGTGCCGTCTTCCAGCCGGGTCACCTTTAACTAACTGCAAATCTTCCGGAGCAAAAACAACAACTTTGATTTCTCCAACTAAGTCTTTAGGTTTTGCTGCGACCCGGTTTAAACGGGCACGATTTGCCCGGCCCTTAACAATTTCAATTTCCAGAATGCGTTCTCTGCCAGCGCGGTTTACTTTTGCGCGGACTACTGCAGCTGGGGGAGGATTTTCTCCTGGTTGGGGAAAGCGTACCAGTGCGTTATCGGCGTTAACTCGGTGGGATGATAAGTGAGCTAAGTAGGCGATTGCCTCTACCGCATTAGTTTTACCTTGTCCGTTATAGCCCAGTAAAACAGTAATCCCGGGATTTAGCTCGATAAGGGTTTCACGATATGAGCGAAAATCATTTAACGCCAAATGTGAAACGTACATAGCAAGCCTAAAACCCGGGAATCCTGGATTAAAGAGTAAGTTGTTTAGACACCAAAGCGAATTGGCATCAACAGGTAGCGGAAGCTTGGATCATCTTCTGCTAAAGGCTCATTCTGACCAGTTAGCACTGCTGGCTTAGCAGCATCGGTAAAGGAAAAACGCACGTACTGAGTATTCAAAGCAGAAAGACCAGCCTGCAGATACTGTGGGTTGAAAGCGGTGCGGATATCTTCACCATTTAGCTGTGCAGTAATGATTTCAGTTGCCTGCGCGTTGTCATCTTGGCCAGCTTCCAAAACTACCTGTCCAGCGGAAAACGCCAGGCGCAGGGAGGTTTTTTGTTCAGCGACCAAGGAAACACGCTTAACTGCTTCAAGTAGATCTGCTCGATTTACCAATGCCGTAGTAGCGGTAGTTTCTGGGAAAAGACGGCGCACTGGTGGGTAATCACCATCCATCAAAGTTGAGGTGGTGTGACGCCCGCCGGCACGGAAACCAATTAGTGATTGCCCAGTAGTTTCACCAGTGTTAAAAGCAACTTCAACTTCACCTGCAACTGCCATATTCTTAGCAACGTCATTCAAAGTCTTTGCTTTAACCAAGAGGGAGGTGGAAATTCCTGATTCAGCTGGTTCCCATTGGAAAGTACGCATTGCCAAGCGGTAACGGTCCGTTGCCAGTAGCGTAATCGTATCGCCTTCAATTTCCATGCGAATACCAGTTAGCAACGGAATAGTTTCATCAGTTGCTGCAGCTACGGACACTTGGTTAATGGTGTGGGCAAAGACTTGCGCATCAATTTTACCTTTTACCGGTGGGACGGCTGGCAAAGTAGGGTAGTCTTCCACATTCATATTTGCGAGGGCGAAGCGGGAGCTACCACATTTTAAAACTAGCTTATTATCCTCAATAGCACATTCAACGTCGCGGTTGGGAAGTGCTTTAGCGATGGAAGCTAGTTGGCGACCTTGAATCAAAATGTCACCAGTTTGTTCAACTTGAGCTTCTACTTCTGCGTGTGCAGAAATTTCATAGTCGAAGGAAGAAAGGCTGAGGGTTTCGTTTTCAGCTTTGATACGAATACCAGCCAAAATTGGGCTTGATGGCCGAGAAGGTACGGTGCGAGCAGTCCAGTTTACAGCTTCAGCCAGGACGTCGCGTGATACGGTGAACTTCACGATCCATCTCCATTTCAGTGCGATTTGAATAAATTACTAGCTTTTTTACTTTACGACATTTGTGGTTTTTAATCCATCCTGTTAGCCAGACTTGTTATTTTAAAGGGTTGCTCTATTTCAGTTGCTGCTGGTTTTGAACCGGGCTGGAGGTTGGGTGCTTGTGGATTCTCTGTGCGCGAGGTTTGCTTATAGAAATTAATTTCGCCGTAGTAGTAGGGGCTGTGAATTCTGCGGATAAGGGGATATTTCTTTGATATTTCTGCAATTTGCGGTGTGTATTGAGTGTTCATAAAGGTGTGTTTAACTGCGGGTGGGTGTGAATGAACTAGGGGAGTCACAATTCTTATGCACAATCTTGCAGTGTAAATGGGAAAGTTTTCCACGAAAAAACGGGGTTATCCACAGATTTTTGTGGATAACCCCGGAAATTTAAACGAATTTACTAAATTTAGCTGTCATTTCGAGCTTGTCGCTTAATCCGCGAAGTTAGCTCAGTAACGTGCTTATAGACTTCTGGTTTCAAGTTCAGCTCTTTTGCAATCTTGCGGTAGGCGTGCATAACCGTGGTGTGGTCGCGGCCCCCAAAAGCGTGTCCAATTTTTGGAAGCGATAGGTCAGTGAGCTCTCGGCATAGGTACATTGCGATTTGGCGCGCTTCCACTAAGTTACGAGAACGATCTGCTGAACACAGCTTATCGATGGAAACATCATCAAAATAGTCGGCAATCTGACCCATAATCAGAGCCACTGTAATTTCGGAATCACCGGGGTCAGAAAGAATGTCTTTCAAAACCAGTTCTGCTAATGCGCGGTTAATTTCTTGACCCGTTAGATTTGCGTATGCGGTTACGCGAATTAGCGCGCCCTCTAGTTCGCGAATATTTGAAGAGATCCGCGAGGCAATATATTCCAAAACGTCATTATCAACGTCGAGGTTTTCGGCAATAGTTTTCTTACGCAAAATCGCGATACGAGTTTCCAGTTCCGGTGGCTTAATATCTACGGTTAGGCCCATTTCAAAGCGAGAGCGTAAGCGGTCTTCTAAGCCAGAGAGCATTTTGGGAGGTACATCGGAGGTGATGATTACCTGTTTTCCGGCGTTATAGAGGGTGTTGAAGGTGTGGAAAAACTCTTCCACGGTCTGCTCTTTACCCTGAATAAACTGAATATCGTCGATCAGCAAGATGTCGATTTCGCGGTAACGACGCTGGAATTCGTCGCCGCGGGCAGCACGAATGGAGTTAATGAAGTCATTCGTGAATTCTTCTGAAGATACGTATTTAACTTTTAGGTGCGGGGCCAGTTCCAGCGCGTAGTTTCCGATGGCGTGGATTAGGTGGGTTTTACCCAGTCCGGAATCACCGTAGATGAAAAGTGGGTTATAGACGCGACCAGGTTGTTCCGCAGTTTGTGCGGCGGCAGCGTTAGCGAAGCGGTTTGAAGAACCGATTACGAAAGTGTCGAAAACATACTTGGGGTTTAGACGGGAATCGAAGGGGGCTTCATTTTTTGCGGGTGCAGTTGCCGATACGGCGCTGGGCACGAATTCTGGGCTGGTTTCGATTTCTTCTTCTTCGAGGGCGGTTTCTACGCGGCTTTCTAAAGTTGGATCGATAGTGATGGCGATCCGGACATCTCTGTCAATGGAGAAGGAAAGCAGGGGGTTGATGATGGAAGAGCGGGCTTCGAGGTAGTTTTTAGACCATTCGTTGGGAACTGCTAAAAGGATGGTTCCGTCAATGTCGCCCAGAACAATAGTTTGAGCCACGATTGATTTCAAAGCGGGACCAGCATCTTCGGGATTTAAAGCGCTGATGGCTTTTTCCCAAGCTACTTTTAAGCTAACAGTCTCCAATTTGGCTCTCCCCTGAGGAAATACGTGACTTTAGACACGTCTATTGTTTCGATGTCTCATTAATACCTATATATTTGTACACCAAAACCAAAAAGTTATCCACACTCTGGGGATAATTCTGTGGATAACGTGACAGATAATCACAAACATGTGATTCTTAGTGTTTACTTAGCAAAGTGGAAAATTTGTAGTTCGAAATAATGCCGTGAAAATTGTGAATTTAGCTTCCCCACAATTGTGGAAGTGGCTGTTTTTGGATTTTAAAAAATGGCATAGATTACCCTGATTTTCCGGCGCTTCGCATTGATTTCACAGGCTTTGGGTAGTAAAGTTTTTATTCGTATGTGTGTATTTTCTACACACTGAGACCATTATTCGCCCAGGCGAATTTCAGACAGTGGGTATTACTACTTGTAGAAATACCCTCCCTACTAGGAGGAAACTCGTGTCTAAGCGCACTTTCCAACCAAACAACCGTCGTCGGTCCAAGACCCACGGCTTCCGTCTACGCATGCGCACCCGCGCCGGTCGAGCAATCATCGCTAACCGTCGTCGTAAGGGCCGCGCAAAGCTGTCTGCCTGAGTGTTATCACCAGGCAACCGCCTGAAGGATCCCGAACTTTTCCGTTTGGCAATGCGTCGTGGTGTCCATGCAGGCAACCATGCGCTGGTAGCGCACGTAGTAACCGGCGAGGATTTTCCAAAAGAATCCCTCGTCGGTTTCGTCGTACCTAAGAAGGTATTTCTACGTGCGAACCAGCGTAATCAAGCAAAGCGGCGGCTGCGCCATTTGATGCGCGCCCGGGTTGAACAATTACCTGCGCACAGCGTCCTCGTAATCCGGGTCTTACCCGGCTGTAAAGATGCCGACTTTGCCCAAATTACTGACTTTTTGGATAGCGCGTTAACGCGAGCTTTAGAAAAACTCGCGCGGAAGAATGCGGCTACTGAGGGGGTGGAAAGTAACTGATATGCGTTTTTTAACCGCCATCTTAACTTTCCCAATTCGCCTCTATCAACGCTATATTTCACCCGCTATCCCCCCACGCTGTAGGTACTATCCCAGCTGTTCGAACTATGCGGTCCAAGCACTCCAGGTGCACGGTCCGCTTAAAGGGCTGATACTTAGTATCTGGAGACTTTTAAGGTGCAACCCCTGGTCTTTAGGGGGTGTCGATCACGTACCTGACGTGGGAAAATGGAAACCGAAGCCGTATGTACGGCCAACTGACGACGAAGTGGACACCACGTCCACTACTGAATAAGGAGCTTGCCTGTGTGGTTTGATACTTTGCTCTATCCGGTAAAGATAGTTGTTGCCTGGATTATGGTCAGCATTCACAAGATGCTGGTCTTTCTGGGAATGAGCGACGGTTCTGGCCCCGCGTGGATTCTTTCCATCATTGGCTTGACGATCGTCGTCCGCATTGTCTTGATTCCACTGTTCTTCAAGCAGATTAAAGCTTCTCGCGGCATGCAGCTGGTGCAACCGGAAATGAAGAAGCTGCAGGAAAAGTACAAGGATCGTAAGGATCAGGCAAGCCGTCAGAAGATGAGCGAAGAAATGATGGCACTGTACCGTGAACACGGTACTTCGCCATTCGCCTCCTGCTTGCCTATTTTGGCGCAGATGCCGATTTTCTTCGCACTTTTCCGCGTTTTGGCTTCTACTCAGAGCATTGCTGAAGGAACCTACCCCGGCGGAAACCTGGGTCCTTTAGATCAACAACTGGCCAAGGATATCGAAGGCTCGAACCTCTTTGGAGCCTACCTTTCTGACTACTTTGGGATCGCCTCCACCCAGGGCAAGATCGTCCTGGTAGTTTTGATTCTGCTGATGATGGGTTCACAGTTCTTCACCATGCGTCAGTTGACCATGAAGAATATGCCTGAATCCGCTAAGGATCCAAACAACCCAATGATGCGTTCGCAGATCATCATGATGTACTTGATGCCACTGATGATCGGTGCTTCCGGCTTCTTCTTCCAAACCGGTGTGTTGATCTACTGGTTCACCACCAACATGTGGACTATGGGTCAGCAGTTCTGGACCATTGAACGTATGCCAACTATGGGCTCTGACGCCTACAACAAGCTGATGAATAAGCGTCGTACCGGTTACGTTGAAGCAATCCGCCCGCTGTTTGAAACCTATGACCAAGAACTGCGTTTGAGCGCTACGGAAGACCAGAAGGCACAGCTGCGCGCAGATCTTTTGAAAGACTTGAAGGCACGCGCCCGGAAGTTCAAGGTACCTACCCAGTTCCCAGAAGCAGTTACCGAAGAACTGCAGGTTGGTGCATACCGCGAACTGGCTTATTCAGAATGGCAGGTCCTGCCAGATGAACACTGGACTAAGCGCTACATTCCACGGGCTACCAGCACTGAGCCACGTGTCCAACCGCAGCGTAAGTCTAAGGCCCAGCGTCAGGCAGAAGCTGCTTCTACCTCTAAGGCCCAGCAGTTGGCGCAGGATATTGCCGGTAAGTCTGCGGCTGAGCTGGAAGCAGCGCGTGAGGCTCGCCGCGCGGCGAAGCGCGATGCAAAAAAGAAAAAGCAGTAAAGTTTAGAACCTACTAACTCTAAGTAAGTGAGAGAGAATATGGCTGAAGAAAACAAGGCAGAGCGCGTGCAACAGCTGGTTGAAGAAGGCGAGTTTGCAGCTGACTACCTGGAAGAATTTCTAGATATCGTTAACTTAGATGGCGACTTGGTGCTGGATGTGGAAAACGACCGCGCCTTGGTTGATATTGTTTCTGAAGATGGCGCTGGCGATTTGGAACGCTTGGTTGGCGAAGATGGTGAAGTTCTGGATGCTTTGCAAGAACTTACCCGTTTAGCAGTGCAGGCCCGCACCGGGGAGCGCTCCCGTCTGATGCTGGATATCGCAGGCTTTCGCGCTGACCGCCGCCGCGAGTTGGCAGAGATCACTGAAGAAGCGATTATCCGCGTGCGCACTTACGGTGAGCCCGTCATGTTGGAATCGATGAATCCTTTCGAACGCAAGGTTTGCCACGATGTGATTGCGACTGCCGGCTTGGCTTCTGAATCCGAGGGCGTTGAGCCAAACCGTTGTGTGGTAGTCTTGCCTGCTGCTGCACCAGCGGCAGATGCGGAAGCAGAGTGACCTTCTTGTCTGAGTTGGAAGGCTTACCAGTAGAGACTCCGAATGAGGCGGCGGTAGAACTATTCGGCCTGTCTTATTCGGCGGTTTCTCACTTTGCACAAATGCTGGTTGAGGAAGGGGAGACGCGGGGTTTAATTGGTCCACGCGAGCTGCCTCGCCTGTGGTCACGCCACCTGGTTAACTCTGCGGCAATCGTTCCGTTTATTCCGGCGAATGCGCAGATGCTGGATGTTGGCTCTGGGGCAGGTTTTCCAGGTATGGTGGCCGCGATTATGCGCCCCGATGTGGACGTCCACTTGGTGGAGCCGATGCTACGCCGGATTGAATGGCTGGCAGATGTGGTGGAAGAGCTGGGCTTAGATAACGTTACTTTGCACCATAAGCGGGCAGAAGAACTGCATGGCCAGGGTAAGGCAGATATTGTTACTTCCCGCGCGGTAGCTAATCTTTCTAAACTGATTCCGATTACTTTGCCACTGGTACGTGGGGGAGGTTCGTTGCTGGCTCTTAAGGGCCGTAAAGCACAGGAAGAAGTCGACCAAGCCCGTAAACTCTTTAAGAAGTTTGGGGTGGCTAAAGCGCAGGTGCATGAGGTTCCATCTGTTATGGAAGATGAATCCACAATGGTAGTTGAGCTTAAACGCCTCAAATAGATCAATGGTTAGGCGCCTGCTTCGTAAACTTAGTTTGTGAAGCAGGCGCTTTTCTATGTTTATATGTAATCTTTAGCTTAGTTCCGGCAGTGAGAGAGGTTCTCGCTGGTTTGGATTGCCACTTTATTCTTAGCATTCTGAGCGGGTTAAGGATTTCGCTATTGGCGGTTAGGGTGCCTGTGCGAGAGCAGGTTAACAGCTGCGTTAGAGTGTGAAATATGAATGTTTCACGTGAAACATTCATTGGCAAGATGTTTCTGTCGGAGCAAACGTTTACACTTGAAGATAGAGTGAAAGGACTAGCTGTGGCAGCAAATAACACCCCGTTAGCAGATGAGCTTTCAGCTACCGCAAAGTTGCGAGCTGAACTGGAAAATGCCGTGTTCCCCAAACCAAAGAAGCCGGTGGTAATCGCGGTAGCTAACCAAAAAGGTGGGGTAGGGAAGACAACTACTACCGTGAACTTGGCAGTTGCCTTAGCGCAGGGCGGCTTGAATGTACTGGTAATTGACTCTGATCCGCAGGGTAACTGTTCAACCGCCTTTGGGGTTGAACACCATACGGGGATTGATTCTACTTACGAAGTGCTCATCGGCGAGAAAGCACTTGCTGAGGTATTGGTAGGCTGTGACGAATCAGAGAATCTGCGTGTCTGTCCGGCAACTATCGACCTATCCGGAGCAGAACTGGATTTGAGTGCCAAACAGCGCCGCGAGTTCGTGCTTAAAAACGCCTTAGAAGAGTATCTAACACAGCAACCAAAAACGCATGTCGTTTTGATTGACTGTCCGCCAAGTCTTGGTCTCTTAACGATTAACGCCTTTGCAGCTGCCGATCAGGTGCTGGTGCCAATCCAAGCAGAATATTATGCGTTGGAAGGTTTGGGGATGTTACTTAACACGGTAAACAAGATCCGCGACTACTTAAATCCAAACCTGCATATCGGCACCATTTTGCTGACTATGTTCGATAAGCGCACCAACTTAGCCACCGAGGTCGGTAAAGAAATCTACCAGTATTTTCCCAACGAGTTGTTGGGTACTGCGATCCCAAGGTCAGTAAAACTCTCAGAAGCACCCAGCTTCGGCACCTCTATTTTCGCGCATGACCCGCGCGGAATAGCCGCTTTAAGCTACAAGAAAGCGGCGTTAGAACTGGCTAAGCGCCTGGCGAAAGCTACAAAATAAACGGATTTCCAAGCAGCTTAAAGGAAGACACAGATGGCAGAAAAGCGTAAGGCGTTAGGACGCGGGTTAGGGTCATTGATTCCCACCCAAGAAAGTGATGTTTCACGTGAAACATCACTGACCCCAGAGAAGGCGATGGACGTTTTCTTTCCCCCCTCTGGCGAAACCACGGGTGCTTCCCGCGCCGGACATAGTGCAGTTACTGCAGATCTTCTAAAGCCGCCTGCCCGCCGCACCCAAAAAACAAAAGCAAAATCCGCGGCCAAGGCCACCCTGGGTATTCCAGCATCGGCTAAATCTGTATCCGGCCGTACGGCCGAAAATATCCCACCAGCAGTTGGTGACCTGGCAGTGCCAGACGCTGCCAGCGGAGAAGAACTGGAACTACTCCCGGTACCTGGCGCCCGCATGGCAGTATTGAAGATCGCTGAAATCGCTGCGAACCTAGATCAGCCGCGCGAATACTTCGAAGAAGAAGCACTGCAGGAACTGGCTGACTCAATCAAAGAAATTGGTGTTCTGCAGCCTATCGTTGTTAGAGAAATTTCCGATAAAAGCAAGCGCTATGAAGCACTCTCGCAAGCCCAAATTCGGGCTGGCAAACCTGCGGAATTGAAGTATGAACTGATTATGGGTGAGCGTCGTTTACGCGCCTCCCAACTGGCTGGTTTAGCGGAAATTCCAGCGATTATTCGCGATACGCAAGACGACGAAATGCTTCGCGATGCGCTTTTAGAAAACCTCCATCGCGTCCAACTAAATGCAATTGAAGAGGCGGCTGCCTATCAGCAGTTGTTAAATGAATTCGGTTGTACCCAAGAAGAACTCTCCCAGCGAATCAAGCGTTCGCGTCCACAGATTTCTAATACCATTCGTCTACTCAAGCTCCCTCACAGTGTGCAGTTAAAGGTTATGGCGAATGTGTTGAGCATGGGACATGCGCGCGCACTGCTTGGATTGGACTCGGTGGAGAAGATGGAGCACCTGGCAGAACGAATCGTAGCCGAGGGGCTCTCAGTTAGAACCACTGAAGAGCTAGTTTCTTTAGGTGACGTTCGGTTGGCGAAGAAAGCTGTGGTCGCAAAGAAAGCGGCCGCCCCTTTGTCGATTGAAGCAACTTTTGTTCAGGATCGTTTAGCTGACCTCTTTGACACAAAGGTGACAGTAGAGCAACGCAAACGCAAAGGAAAGATTATTGTCGAGTTCGCTGGGGCAGAGGACCTGGAACGCATTGCCGCACTTGTGCAGGTGCTAAAACTTTCCGGTGAGCGTCCCTAGGGAAGCCGGCGAGCCGAAATTAGCTTTCTGAGAATCGGGTCAGACCAGAAAAGTGGCCGCGTTAATTCGGATTTCAAGGAAGCAAATTTCTAGCCTCGTGGCTCTCACAGAATTTTCAGTGCGGCACCTAAGCCACGTTTCACGTGAAACATAGGGAGGAAAATATGGATAACGACGATGAACTCTATAGTCCAGATCCGCTGACTAAACATCGGGCACGTCTTTCGCGTTTCCTTTGGATGCTGATTATCGGCATGTTTGCTTTCATCGCCAGCTTTGGCATCTATTCTCTTTGGCACGGGATTAATCGTTATCAGGTGGAAGGACTTGGCGCCGCCCAGTTACAAACCGCACAGCCCCAAACTGCAGATGAAGTTGTACAACTGGTAGCGCCCGGACATAAGTGGACAGAAGCCACTATTGTCTGTCCATACGTAGATGTGACTACCTTGCCAGAGTATGCACAGCATGCAGTTAGGGGAGCAGGGTTAGGAACTGAAGCGGATAACCTCTCTTACTGGGTAACTAATGCAGAGCGGGCGCTCATCATTCGTGCCATCGACCAGGTGCAGTTGTGCGACAATGCAGACGCTTCGCTACAGTTACACCCGCAGACTAAGGTGGCAGTAAAAGAAACCACCTATAACCTAGTAGTTAGCATCGTTGCAGAAAAATAAGAAAGTACGTGAATGTATCAGCTTCTATCACTTGCCGTAGCCGCGCTATTTTTACTAAATAGTGGCGTAGTTTGGTATGCTATGCGTCAGGCAGCGAACGTTGAATTACCGCAGAATTCCGCCCTTGGCGTGCGCACTGCACTTTCAAAACAATCCCTGCGAAATTGGAATATTGCAAACTTTGCGGGCCGTCACCTAATGGGTGTGCAAGCGGGAATTTTCCTATTAGGTGCACTAACCTTGGGCAGTTATGGGATCTTCTTTGAACCTACTATTCTGTGGATTACAGTGCTTACAGCAGCAGTTTTGTTAAGCGTTGCCTTCTTCTATATTGCTAACACACTGGTAGCGAATAAAGCCATCAAAGAATACGTCGACGTGGCCTAGAACCATTTAGACTTAAACCCCCAAAGCTCACGTAAGTTTTATACACTTACGTGAGCTTTTCTATTGCACAGACAATGATAATAGAACGATGTTTCACGTGAAACAATTCTGCAGAGTGCCGTATACCCGCGGTGCCGGGCAAGCGCTGAGCAGGGCACTTGATCTAGTTAGACGCAGATCTCTAAGGACTTTCGGACTGAGTATCCGCCATCTCATAATAAGAGTTACGACTACCTTGTTTACCGACTAGTGAAACCAAATTAGCTGCTTGCAACTGCTTAAGAGCATAGCGGACCTGCGGTTTTGAAAGTCCAAGAGAGAATGAGAGCTCGTTTATTGTTGAGCGACCGTGGTCTGCCAATCTTGAAAGAACGAGTTGAGCGTTCTTATTAAGAGCAAGAGCTGCAGCCTTACTACCACTGAAAGAAAGTACTGGTACGGAATGAGCTTGGACTGGACGGAATAATATAGCGGTAAACTCAGTACCCTTGTCACTAAAAACTGGTTTTGCTAGGCCGAGCTCATCACAGGCACGTAAGACTTCCCTAATACCCCCACCTTCACCTTCAATAACGGAAGCACCGTCTTTAGTTGATAAGCGTTTAGCAAGTTCATAAAGCGTTTTATTAACTGCTGCTTGGGCATGCGCCTCGCTGTAGAGCTGATCTATTGAAACACCTCTTAAACCACCGGGACTTTGAATCACCAGGCGGTCCGGTAGGAGGCGAATTTGGATAGTTTTGCCAATTCCTAACGTATATGGTCCCAAGTCGCGGTGGATTAATGCATTCGCTACTAGCTCTCTAATCGCATTAAGGGGAAGTTCGTAAGTTTCAACGAAATGCCCCCCAGCGTTATAGGTGCGCTGGGTTTTGAGGTTACTTTGCATCCACTGCATTACCTGTTCGAGGATTTCCGCAACGGATCCGCAGAAAGTGTGCAAATCATTAACCTGTCGTTCGCTGGCCTTAGGTAGATCAGCAACGGTAACGCACAAACCTTTATCAAACAGCTCTGGAAACCGTCCCAGGGCATAAAGGCCAGCTAGTGTAAGCGACTGCGTATTTAAATCAACTACGCGCGTAATCCTAAGAATTTCGTCGTCGGATAATTCAGCCAGACGGTTGGAAAGTCGTGCTTTACCTAAGAACGAACTTAGTCTAGTAGCATGCAGATCGTTAAGGGTAGTATTCGGTTGGGGAGCAAGATCGTAATCAAAAGGCTTATGCAGACGATGTTCTTCTGCCTCGATGAGTTGCTCTTCGTATGCAGCCATAACATAATCGCCATCAGACTGACGAAGATAAGCACGACCCTCCCATCTAGCTGGTCGCGCTAATAAGGGGAGGGGATTGATTCGGACTACTAAAACGGTTTTGCCTTCAAGAATAAAAGATTGGAAACTGGCGTTTACTGCCGGAACAACAGATTGGCGAGCAATGCTCGCAACCTGTTGTTCTAGCTTTGCAAGATCACTCACGCCAGTAATAGCAAATCCCAGTCGTTCATCAACCCCAAGGATAATTGTTCCACCTTCAGGCATATTAGCGAAGGCGCAGAGAGTAGAGCCAAGATTTTGTGGCACGCCGCCGTGTGCAGATTTTACCTCAATGCTGGTGGAGTCTCCCTTACGAATCCGTAAGAGCTCCAAAGTCTCAAGTAATTGTGCTTCATTAAGGATCATACACAAATCATAGAGCTTCATTGACAAAAATACAATCCTCATGTGTAAAAGAGTGAGAAAATTTAGCAATGATGTAGTTATGAAGATAACTAGAGAATAGATAAGAGAGCCAGCATAAGCGGTGTTGCAACGAAAATTCCAGCTGAGAACCCTCAGGGGCATTGCAGAAGATAACTACCGCTCATTAATAAAATGCTTGCGCTCATTGATAAACATACTCAATGAGGACGCAGAAAATACACATGAGGACTATTAGGCTACGCCTAAAGCCCACCACCGTGTTTCAAACCAACCCGCAGATTTGCGAAAATAGAGGCGGTAAAACTACAAAAGAGATTAGAAAAACTGCGAAAAACATGAACCCTGTGAAGCTGGTAGAAAAAACTGCACCGCAAACAACTGGAAAACAAACCACTTTACCACCAGCTGGACCAGTTTGGTTCCCCTCGGTAATGGGCACCGGAATCCTCACTACCTTACTAATCCAACATGCGCACCGCCTGCCGGGCGCCACCTACCTGGCACTGGTAACACTGGCCATCGCCTGGACACTACTGATCTATCTTTCAGGCTCCTTTGTACGCCGCGGAATACACAACCCAAAGCACTTTAAAGAAGCCTTCACTGCCCCCACAGTCATCCCTTTTTGGGGAACCGTCTCAATGGGATACCTTTCAGTCGGATCCGCCACCGCCACCGCCTTACCACATCACTGGCCAAACCTGGCAGCACTCGCTTGGCAAATAGACGCAGTGCTATGGCTAATCGGCGCGCTAATTGGGATTCTCTCCGCCTTCTATTTTGGTGCCCGCATGGTAGGTACCAGCCTGGGAACCCCCAACTTCGTGTGGGGACTGGCCGTAGTAGGGCCAATGGTAGCCGCAACCAGCGGCGCCAACCTCGCAACGCACCTACCCGCGCATTTAGGTACACCCACGCTAATCTTTGCCATGACCGGTTTTATGGTGAGCTTTACCTTGGGCTGGGCTATTTTCCTACAAGCCTACTACCAGCACTTAGCAGGCAAACCACTCCCGCTAATTGCCAGCGCCTCATCCTGGATACCACTAGGGCTGGTTGGACAATCAACGGCAGCCGTACAAGCCTTCGCCACAAATAGTCGTCAATACGGCGCAGGAACCTTAATAGATACCCTACAAAGCTTTGCCAACTGGTACGGCTTTGCCATGTTTATAGTAGGCACACCTCTGACTATTTGGGCTACAGTCGTCACCGTCCGCGGCTTCATTAGACGCATGCCATTTACCCCCGGCTGGTGGGCAACTACCTTCCCCATAGGCACCCTAGCTCTAGGCGCAACCGCGCTGGGGCAAGCAGTGCACAGCAACCTCTTAATCTGGGTAGGCGCCCTAAACACCCTAATCTTAGTAGGAACCGTGACGCTGTGCGCAACAGCAAGTTTAACTGCCGCCCTCGGACAAGGAAAAGAAACCCAAAACTAGGCCAACCAGCCCCAAAACGGCAACTAAATAATGCGAAAACTAGCCCTGCTTCGCAGCGAAAGCCGCAATCTCGCCCAGAATATCTCTAAACGAACCGGCAGCTTCCGCAGCCTGTGGGAACAAGGAAGTATCCGTCATACCCGGAGCCACGTTCACATCGATCAGATAAATCTCGCCGTCTTCACCCAAAATCAAGTCGATACGGGACAGATGGCGCAGATCCAACAGCTCGTGAACCTCCAAAGCAATCCGCTGCACAGCTTCCGTCTCAGCTTCACTTAAACGTGCCGGTGCGAAGAACTGCGAGCGACCCGTGTTATAGCGAGCATCATAATCGTAGCGGCCATCGTCAGTGACAATCTCAACCGGAGGAAGCGCATAAGCTTCATCCAAATCCACAATCGAAACTGCGATTTCACGACCCGGAATGAACTGTTCGACCATAACCGTGTCACCGTATGCAAAAGCATCCACCATCGCAGAACGCAGTTCATCCTCAGAAGAAACCTTAGAAAGACCCAGGGCAGAACCACCGTCAGAAGGCTTCACAATCAGCGGGAACTGCAAATCGTCGCGGTTTTGCAACAGTGCCTGCATAACTGCCGGAGCCCCCACCTGCCGGAAGAGTGACTGCGTCAAAGAAATCCAAGCAGGAGTAACAATCCCCTCAATAGCAGCTAAGGACTTAGCCGTAGGCTTAGAAGAAGCCAACACACAGGCGTGCGCCTGCGAACCCACGTAGGGGAAACCAACCAGCTCTAGCAGATCTTGAATAGAACCATCTTCCCCCACAGAGCCGTGGATCAACGGCCAGACTACATCTGGTTCAAACTCGGCGACAGTAGGCAAAAACTGACCATTCAAATCGCAAACTTCCACTACATGCCCTAATTGGCGCAGCAAGTTAGCCACTCGGCGACCGGAACGCAAAGAAACGTCACGCTCGTGGGTAAGACCACCCGCAACTACCAGTACTTTCAGCTTATCTGCCATGGTATCTCCTTGTTAGATGTGGTCCGGTGCAGGTGCAGAAACTGCATTAGATGGTAACTCAGTGCGAATATTAGTGCCGAACATGTCGACCAATTCTTTTTCAGCTTTAACCACCTCAGACAGTCGTCTGACGCCCTCGCGAATATTATCGGGAGTGGGGTAGCAGAACGACAAACGCAAGTGGTTGCCGCCGCGCTCATCCGCATAGAAAGCCGTGCCGGAAACGTAAGCCACCAGATTCTTAACTGCCCGCGGAAGCATCGACTTCGCGTCCAAACCAGGCGGCAAAGTAACCCAGGTGTAGAAACCACCCTCGGGCTTAGTCCAAGTGCAGTCCGGCATCAGCTCATCCAACGACTCCAACATGGCTTCCTTACGCTCACGATACATTCCGCGGTAAGTCTGTACCTGAGAGAACCAGTCAAAGTTCGTCAAATAGCTTTCAATCGTCATCTGACCCACCATAGAAGGCGACAAAATCGCCGACTCGGAAGCCAAAATCAGCTTATCTCGAATCGCATGCGGAGCCAGCGCCCACCCAATGCGGAAGCCGGGAGCAAACATCTTAGAGAATGACCCCAGGTAAATCACGCCCTCGGGATTAAGCGCATGCATTGCCTGCAAAGGCTCAGCCTTAAACCCAAGCAAACCATAAGGGTTATCTTCCACAATCAAAATATGCTCGCGCTTACAAATCTCAACAATCTGAGGGCGACGCTCAGCGGAAAGCGTGACGCCACCGGGGTTATGGAAGTTAGGAATCGTGTAAAGGAACTTAATTGTGCGCCCCTCAGCGCGCACCCGGCGAATAGTCTCTTCCAAAGCCTCAGGAATCAGACCATCAGCGTCCATATCCACGTGGACCACTTCACCCTGATAAGCGCGGAAAGTACCCAGCGCCCCCACATAAGACGGGCCTTCAGCTAAAACAACGTCACCGGGATCAAGGAAAATTTCAGAAACCAAGTCCAGTGCCTGCTGAGAACCCGTAGTGATCACTACGTTATCGGGGTCGCCCTTAATGTGCTCATAAGCCATTACATCAACGATGCGTTGGCGAAGTGGCTCCCAACCTTGGCCGGAACCATACTGCATTAACTGAGCTCCGTGGTTACGAATCAAACGGGCGGCGTCTTCAGCCAGTTCATCTAATGGCAAGTCTTTAATATTCGGCATCCCCCCCGCTAAAGAAACTACTTCGGGGCGGGAAACCACTGCGAAAAGCGCGCGAATTTCTGATGAACGCAGGCCGTGCGCTCGCGCGGCGTACGCGTTAAACCAAGGGTCGAGTCGGGTGCCGGTAGGCATTTCGCGCATAGTGCCACTATCAGTCATTTTTCTTACGCTTTCACTAGGTTGTGCAAGTAGCTCAATTTTGCCATGAATAAACAAAAATATTAAGTTGCTTTGCCAAGAGTCAGCCTGAACGCCCCGCCAAGTAAGAGTTCAAAAAAGTCGGCACCTTCGGCTTCGCTAAGTTTAAATACCAGCGGATACACACCGAAAGTGCCGACTAAAACTGTGCGGAAATCAGGCTCCCAAAAGTGGGCTGATTTCTGAGATCAGCTTTTCCTTAGAACGACCGCCCACAATAGTCTTCACTGACTCGCCCAGGGTGAATAGGTGCATGGTGGGAATCGAAATAATACCGAACTTAGCTGCCAAAGCAGGTTCGTTATCCACATTCACCTTCGCAACTACCAACTTGCCATCCAGTTCGTCAGCAACCTGCTCTAAGATAGGGGCAATCTGGCGGCAAGGACCACACCAAGGAGCCCAGAAGTCAACCAGCACTGGCACGTTAGAGTTGATTACTTTTTCTGCGAAAGATTCGGTAGTTACGTCAATAACCTTAGCCATAAGTTAGCCTTTCAAAAATTAGTCGTTCAGAGATTCCAGGTAGTGCTGCGCATCTAAAGCCGCGCGGCAGCCAGAAGCAGCGGCAGTGATGGCCTGACGGTAGGTGAAGTCCACTACGTCACCGCAGGCAAAAACACCCTTGAGATTAGTGTGCGTACCCGGATCAGCCACCTTAATGTAGCCGTTTTCGCGCAGTTCAAGCTGATCGCGGACCAACTCGACGCGAGGGTCGTGTCCAATGGCAACAAATAGGCCGTTAGCTTCAATAACGCGTTCTTCACCAGTAACCGTGTCACGCAAAGTTACCGACTCTAAAGAGCCTTCGCCAGCCATATCAACTACGGCAGAGTTGAAAGCAAACTCGATCTTTGGATTAGCCAGCGCCCGGTCTGCCATTACCTTTGAAGCACGCAACTGGTCGCGACGGTGAACAACCGTCACCTTAGAACCAAAACGAGCTAAGAAGTTAGCTTCTTCCATAGCTGAGTCACCACCGCCGACAACTACGATTGGCTTGTCACGGAAGAAGAAGCCGTCGCAGGTAGCGCAGTAGGAAACGCCGCGTCCCGCGTAGGTTTCTTCCCCAGGCAATCCTAAAACGCGGTGCTGGCTGCCAGTTGCCAAAATAACCGTACGGGCTTGGAAAGTTTCATCTTCGGTAGTAACCGTCTTTACGTCACCTTCCAACGCTACGGAAACTACATCTTCAAACATGACGGTAGCACCGAACTTTTCAGCCTGTTCCTGCATCTTTACCATCAGGTCTGGGCCCATAACACCTTCTGGGAACCCCGGGAAGTTTTCAACTTCGGTGGTGTTCATCAAAGCGCCACCAGCAGTAATCGCACCGGCAATCACCAGTGGTTTAAAACCTGCGCGCGCAGTGTAGATAGCGGCGGTGTACCCGGCAGGGCCGGAGCCTACGATAATTACGTCATGAATCTCAGACATGAGCGCACCTTTCCAATAAGTTGTTTAGTTAAGTAACAAGATTTAGAAACTGATTATTCCCACCCATTGTAGATCCGCAGATTTTGGTGTGCAGATCACTTTTTCGCCAGGTGGTTGGTTAAGTTGGGGGGAGCGGTGGCAGTAACGCTACTAGTTGGCGTATCCGCGCCCTTATCCAGGTGCGACCCGCCGCTGGGCAGTAGCCCCAGAGTAGCCAGTGCCAGTAGCAGGGCAAATAGCGTTGCCAGCGCGAAAATCACAATAGTTGGTTTGGTGGGGTCTACCCGTTTCCCGGCTTGGAAATCGTCGACGGTTTGGCGGGCGGATTCCAAAGACTGCGAAATCACGCGGGTGCCGCGGTGCAGAGTTTCCACCATGATGCCGTTTTTGAAGCTGATTTCCGAGGACGCCTCTGCAGCGTTCTTTCCAGTTCGGTCGCTCTTTAACGCTGAACTTGCCGAGTTCTTTAACTTCGACAGCGCCGGAGTGATGTAGGAAGTAAGTGCACTAACTTGCTGCGAAGCGCGTTTCGCAGCACTGGAGGCGGCCGGCGGGGCAGCTACCTCAGGGTGAACCGGCCGAGACGGACGGCGAATTACCAGTGGGTGAGAGCGGTGCTCGCTGTGCTGGTCACCTTGGGGCTCATGCAGAGGTTCTTTTGGCTGCGGGCGGTGCAGGTCTGCGTGAGATTCCTGCGCGGGCGGAGCCAAGTGAGAGCGGGCGGGAAGCGGGCGAAGATGCCCGATTACCTGAGTTTCTTCTAAATCAATATCTAAGTGCGCCGAAGCAGGCATAAACTCAGCAGCCGCACCAAATTCATTGGATAAATCCGGCTCGCCTGAGGAGGCAAATTCAGCAGCCGCACCAAATTCGGAAGCCGTTCCAAACTCACTCACTTTAGCCACAGCTGTATCCGTAACCGCAGCTGTAGCCCGGCCAGAAGGCTGCCCACTAGTCTTGTCAGCTGCAGGTGCAGCCACCGGATCAGCATGCTTTAAAGGCGCTGGTTGGAACACTACCGCCAGCTTATAAAGCTGCTCAAAAAGCTTCTCAAACCAAGTTGGAGCAGCTTCAGCAGGTTTAGATGCTGCTTCAGAAGCTACCTCATCTGCAACAAAACCACTGGAACTAGCCAGCTTTTCACTAAACCACACCGGCTGCAGCGGATTTGGGCCGGCAGCAAAGAAATCAGCTGCCTCAGTAGGAACCGGCTCAACGTCTGAAGACTTAAAAAGATCTACCTGCGGAAGCTTTTCACCAAACTGTTTCACACGCGGAATTCTATTACCAACCGCCTGCAAAACAGCATCGAAACTACGCCGATCAAATACTGCCATAAGCAGCACGTAAACTACCGTAACGGCCAAAACTACCACGATGCCACGCCAAGCAGCACCAAAGAGCTGCACTGAGTAAGAAGCTCCCGGCGCATACGGATTCACCAACCACAGCAACCCATAGGCAACCAAACCCGCAAGTAACGCGATCACAAAGTAGACGGCCGTTTCTGAAGCAATCACTGCTTTACGCACCCCGGGGATACGAGCTGCCACAAACCGCAAACTCAACCAGGCAACCCCCAGGCGCATAGCTGCTTCAGCTGCCAAAGCTCCCGTGACCCACAGATAACCCGGCAAGAAAGCCTTCAAAACCCAAGAGGTAACTACGAAAGCAACCGTGGGCGCCAATACCGAAAGCAAAATCGGCTTACCATCTTCTAAAGCAAAGAAAACCCGGTGCGCGAACATCGAAATCGCGGCCACGCCCAAACCTGGAAGCATCACTACCAGAGCTAAAGCCGTACCGTAAACCTGTTCTTCACCAGTTCCCGGAGCCAGCGCTTGGAAAATTGGAATTGCTCCAGCACCTAAAATCGCAGCTGCCCACAGATTCAAAACGGTAGTAACGCGCACCCCGAAGTGGAAATCTTGAGAAACCTGTGGCAAATCATTATCAGCCACAGCCGAAGCAATCCGCGTGAAAACAGCAATTGCAATCGAAGTAGCAATAATTGACTGCGGCATCATGTAGATCATGAAAGTAAAGTTCACCGCAGTGATAGAAGGCGCGTACTGACCCGTGATTTCACGCCAGTTATTGGCAGCTGCCGCAATATTCGTGGTGGAAATAATCGACAGCTGATTCACCAACAACACTGCGAACATCCAGCCGGCAATCTTTGAAGCCGAACGTAAACCAGCCCCGCGGAACTTAAAGTCTGGGCGAATCCGAATCCCCGCTTTACGCAAAGGAATGATCAGCAGCAGCGCCTGAACTACCACCCCTAAAGTTGCTGGCCCAGCCAACAAGGCGGTGCGTTCAAAAGTCCAAATCGCCGGATCGTCAACATTCGTAGCTCCGCCGTAAACCCAAATGAAAACAATTAAACCAACAATACCGATGATGTTATTAACCACCGGAACCCAGGTGTAAGGGCCAAAAATACCGCGGGCATTAAGTGTCTCACCCAGCAGGTTATAAAGCCCATAGAAGAAAATCTGCGGCAAACACCAAAGCGAGAAAACGATCGCCAAAGACTTCCACCCCGGTGACATTTCCACGGCAAAAATATTCACCAGCACGGAAGCGCCCACCAAAGTAAGCAGCGTCATGCCAAAAAGAATTGTCCCCGCTAAAGTAATCAGCCGATTAACATAGTCAGACCCGGAACTAGACTTAAAAGCGCGCACAATCTGCGGCACCAAAATCGCGTCTAAAACACCGGCGGCTAACAGGTTATAAACCGTATTGGGTAAGTTATTAGCAATCTGGAAAGCATCATTCGCTGCCAAGCCACCAATCGCAGCGATTAGCAATGACCAGCGTACAAAACCTAAAACTCGAGAAACTAAAGTACCTAAGGCCATCACAGCCGAAGACTTGAGAACCGAACTCTTAATTGGGTCGCCAACTGGCTGCGCCTGCGCTTTTGCCATCGTCTCTTCACTCATCGTTCGCCTCATTCAACTCTTCTACCACTCCCAGTTCACGCTCCCGCGCCTGTTTACGATTACGCCGTAAAGTCCGGAACAACCCGTAAATAAAGGCTAAAACTACCAGGAACATCATCACTGCCGTAGCATTAGATTCCCAATCAGCCCTGACCCGCACCATAAACTTCGCATCCGCATTAATCACTGTGTCGTCAGAGGCGGTGACAATAACCTGTACCTCAACATCACCAGAGCCAATAGCTTTCACCGGAAACTCAACGGCCTGCTGAGAGTTACCACGAATCTTAACGGTCACCACGTCTTCAATCCGCAAACGCGGATCAGAAGGCTGTAAACGCACCTTCACCTGCGCAGCTGAACCACTTTCGTTAATCAAACGCAAAGGCAAATTAGCGTTCTTATCAACTAAGTTAATAGTCGAAGGCTCAGCCACACGGATCAACTGCGCAAACTCTTGCATCCGCGTTTCAAAGTTACTCACAATCTTAGCGTGAAGCTGCGAATCAGCAGTGGCACTTTCACCCAGTAAAAACTGCTTAGACAATAAATACTCGGCGCGCACCTGATCCTGCGCCCCAATCGCCTTAGCCATCGGAAGCGCCTTAGCTAACGCCACTTCCAAACTCTTTAAATCAGCTTGCTGCACGAAAACCACTGGATGAGCAGGCTCTCCAGTCGCAGTTCGCAACGGAGCAGTGCTACCGGCGTCCTCGGAAGTATAAAAAGCTGCCTGCGTCGCCACCCAACGATTTTCTAACAAAGCCCGCAACCGCTCTACCTGCGCCGGATGCCAACCATTCGCCGGCAGCAAAGTTAAGAAACTCCGCGGCTCAAACGGGCGCTCCCGCGTCAACGTCGCCGAAACGGCCCGCAAAAACTGCGTATCATCCAACAGCTCATCCGCGCTGGCAGGCACCCGATTGAAAACCTGATCCACCGACTGCTGGGTGGTTAAGAGCAAACCGCCCTCGGCCGGCGCAGAAGCCGACAACGTGCCATCAGCCTTATAAAAACCAAACGTGCCCGGCGAATAATTGTATTGCCACGGCGCATCCAACTCTAACTCGCCGCTGATAACCGTCCAACCCGCCCACTGGCGCAAAACCTGCGCATCAATAAGCGCCGGCGTATCCGGCAACAAACTCTGTTCCAACTGCGAATCCGGTTTAGGCACCAACGGCACCACCACATCCTTACGAACTCGCAACTGTCCGAAGTCCTCAGCCTCCACCTGCGCACGCAACTGCGTTAAGAAATCAGCTGAAGCAGGCAGCTTAGAAACTGCCACCACATCAGGATTACCAACCGGCACCGCCAACAACTCAGACGCCGCCTGCTGCAAATGCTGCTGGGCAAACTCAGACTGCAAAACATCTGCCGGCACCGCTAAAGAAACCCCGCGAATCTGCGCCGCCTCTAAAGGAAACTGCCAGTCTGCCACCGTAGGAAGCTGCGTTGTCACACGCCCCTCAACAAAGTCGGCGCGCACCGGCACGGGAGCTACCGCATGAATGCGCGACGGAGCCACCTTCACCTGTGAATCCCAAATCAGCAAGGACCGATCCGCCGCCCGAGCCGACGAACTCTCGGCCGCCACCTCAATGCCACGCGGTCCCCATTCCCACTCATTTCCCAGTGGCAGGGACGCGCGCGGAATTTCAATCTTAAACCGCGTCAATTTCTGCGCCGGCACATCCTTTAGCTGCGTATGCGCCACCCACTGCCCCGCGAAAGACTGCTGCTTCAAATACGCCTGCAGCTGCTCAGCATTTAACGGCGTAGCAGTCCCCACGCGCACTACTAAGTTCAAAACGGGGGTCGCCTGCTTAACGAAAACCGTCCCCTCAACTACCAGCTTCGCTTCGTCAGTAAGTACCCGCGGGTGCAAATTATCGATCCGAATAGACAGCTCTTCATCCTGCGGGTGTTGCGCGGGCAAAGTCGATTGTCTGGGCAGCGTCGATTGCGCGGGTAGCAAAGCCAGCTGCGGAAGACTCTGGGTAGTTTCACTACCCCCGGCAAATTGCTTACCGAGGGCGGCAGTGGGGCTTAAAACCCCCAAAAAACCTACCGAAGCAGCTGCGGCAACGGCAAGTAAAGACTTAAAACCTGTCGCCTTCCGACCCTGACTCATGCATAATCACCGTACCGGTCATCAACCACATAAGAATCGGGATAAAGCAGCTGCATGGCAATGGCTACCACCCGGCGCTCATTCGGATAAGCCAAAATATTCGAAACGTCCTTCAGCGGATACCAAGCGGCATCTTCAGCTTCATGATCCGGATCGTTTTCAACCGTAATCTCGCCACTTTCATACTCTAAAAGGAAGTGGTAGACGATTTTATGAACCCGCCGATCCAACGAAGAGAACCAGTAGTCAATATCCGCCAGAGGGGTAATCACCTTCCCAGTGATCCCAGTTTCTTCCGCAATCTCGCGGATAGCCGCCACTTCTGTGGACTCATTCGGTTCAATATGGCCCTTGGGAAGACACCATTCAATCTTCCCCGCCCGATTCCGGCGGGCAATCACTGCCACCAAAGGGCGACCATTTTCAATTTTTAATACCAAACCACCAGCGGATTGTTCTTCCACCACTGGCAGGCCCCGTCCTTGCGCACGCTCAAAATGCACCACCGGCTGGTGGCGGGGAGGGCGAGGAATCGCCATCATCTTGTGCGAATTACTTTGAGCCATACTACTACTCTAAGTCTTAAAGCAGTAGATTCGCGATATTGGGAAGCAATAGAACAGTCTATACTGGTGTGAGATGAGCCGAAATCCGGCTCAAACTGACTGTTGCAGGAGTTTTCTTTTGAGCTTGCCAAAAACCACTTTCGGCGTAGGATGCTTAGATTCTCAGCGTCTGTTAGAAAACGCGCACGTAGCTTTAAAAAAACTTCCGCCAGAGATTCTTGATTTAGGTCACGTTTTCGTCTCCGCCGGCTATGAACTGGCCCTTGTTGGCGGCCCGGTAAGAGACGCTTTCCTAGCGCTCACCCCCCACGACTTCGACCTCACCACAAACGCCCACCCAGATGTCACCGAAGAACTCCTCCACCAGTGGGGAGCCACCACCTGGGGAGTTGGCCGCGCTTTTGGCACCATCGGAGGCCACAAAAATAAACTCACCGTAGAAATCACCACCTACCGCACCGAAGCCTACGAAGTAGGCTCTCGCAAACCGGCAGTAGAATACGGAGACACCTTAGAAGGCGACCTCACTCGCCGCGACTTCACCGTAAACGCCTGCGCCATCACCCTTCCCGACCTGAAACTTGTAGACCCCCACAACGGTTTAGAAGACCTAGCTGCCGGAATTTTGCGCACCCCCGTATCCGCCGTACAGTCCTTTGACGACGATCCGCTGCGGATTATGCGCGCTGCCCGCTTCGCAGCCCAACTGGGAGTCGGTGTCAGCGACGAAGTTAAAGACGCAATGCGCGGCGGCGCCCACCGCTTAGAAATCGTCTCTGCAGAGCGCATCCGCGCCGAATTAGAACGCCTGGTAATCAGCCCCTACCCACGACTGGGCCTGCAGCTGATGGTCGATACCGGCGTCTGTGACCTGGTGCTCCCCGAGTTCTCAGCCCTTAGAGAAACCGTTGACGAACATAAGCGACACAAAGACGTCTACGAGCACACTCTCACCGTTTTAGACCGTGCGATCGCCCTCGAAACCGATGAAAACGGGCCGGTACCCGGCCCCAACTTCACTTTGCGCTTCGCTGCCCTGATGCACGATATTGGCAAACCCGCCACCCGCAAATTTGAAGCCGACGGATCAGTTTCCTTCCACCACCACGACTATGTGGGCGCGAAAATGACCCGCAAACGCATGAAGGCCCTGAAATTCGATAAGCAAACCACCGAAGACGTTTGCGAACTGGTGAAACTCCACCTGCGCTTCCACGGCTACGGTGAACAAGCCTGGACCGACTCAGCCGTACGCCGCTACGTTGCTGACGCCGGGCACCTGCTGGAATATCTACACCGCATCACTAAAGCCGACTGCACCACCCGCAACAAGCGTAAAGCCGCCTACCTTGAAGCTGCTTACGCGGACTTAGAAGCCCGCATCGCAGAACTGAAAAAACGCGAAGAACTGGATGCAATCCGCCCAGACCTGGACGGTAAAGAAATCATGGAACTGCTGGGACTAGCTCCCGGGCCGGAAGTAGGCCGCGCCTACAAGTACCTGATGGAACTGCGCATGGAACACGGTCCGCTGGGTAAAGAACGTGCCACGGAACTGCTCCAAGAATGGTGGAATACCCCGCAATAATCGTCACGCAGTGGCATCCCTTGGTTAAATCAACGAAAATGAAACTAACTAAAGATTTAACGAAATACTGAGGGGTCACGATGACTTTTAACCCGCCAGCAGCAGGCACCGCGGATATCGGCGTATACGGCATGGGCGTAATGGGCTCAAACCTAGCACGCAACCTGGCACGCCACGGCTACCGCACTGCCGTGGGCAACCGCAGCGCCACCCGCGTTGAAGAATTCATGGAAAAGCACGGCTCTGAAGCTACTTTCGTTCCCGCAGCTGACATGGAACAGTTCATTAACGCCCTGGAAACTCCTCGCGTAGGCATTATCATGGTGCAGGCCGGCGCTGCTACTGATGCGGTAATGGAAGGTATGGCCGCCCACATGGAGCCCGGCGACATCATCGTTGATTGCGGCAACTCCTTATTTACGGATACGATTCGCCGCGAAGAATGGTGCCGCGCTCGCGGACTGCACTTCGTAGGGGCCGGCGTTTCTGGCGGTGAAGAAGGCGCTCTGTGGGGACCTTCCATCATGCCCGGCGGTACCGCGGCCTCTTACGACCGTTTAGGACCCATGTTTGAAGCGATTTCCGCTCAGGTAGACGGCGAACCTTGCTGTACCCACGTAGGGACCGACGGAGCCGGACACTTCGTAAAAATGGTGCACAACGGCATCGAATACGCTGACATGCAGGTTATTGCTGAATCCTACGACCTGCTGAAACAGGGACTGGGGCTTTCCGCAGGTGAAATTGCTGAAATTTTCGCCTCTTGGAATGAGGGAGAACTGGGCTCTTACCTGATTGAAATTACCGCGGAAGTATTGCGCCAGGTCGATGCGCAGACCGGCAAACCTCTGGTGGATCTGATTGTTGACCAAGCCTCCCAAAAGGGCACCGGTAAGTGGACTGTACAAAACGCTTTAGACTTGGCAGTGCCAGTAACCGCCATTGCAGAAGCCACTATGGCTCGCGGCGCTTCTTCAGCGGTAGCGCAACGTGAGGCCGCCGCTGGCTTCGCAGGGCAGACGGCAGCTTGGGATGTTACAGACCGCGACGCATTTATCGAGGACGTGCGCCTAGCGCTCTATGCTTCCAAGATTGTGGCTTACTCACAGGGCTTTGATCAGATTAGCGAAGCAGCTCGCACTTACGGGTGGGAGATTAACCGTGCTGACGTAGCCCGTATCTGGCGTGGCGGCTGCATTATTCGCGCTGTTTTCTTAGGCGACATTACAGAAGCTTATGAGCGTGATCCGCAGCTTCCGCTGCTGATGGCAGACCAAAACTTCGCTGCTAAAGTCAATGCAGCTGTACCGGCATGGCGACGCATCGTAGCCGCGGCAGCTCTACACGGAGTGCCAACTCCCGTGTTCTCATCTGCCCTGGCGTACTTCGATACTTTACGTGCGCAACGTCTACCAGCTGCGCTCATCCAAGGACAGCGTGACTTCTTCGGCGCACACACCTACCAGCGCATTGATCAGCCAGGTGCTTTCCACACTTTGTGGGCGGAACCAGGCCGACCAGAGGAACGCGCCTAAACGGAAGGGGAATCTATGGCTGAACACGAAAATACGCCAGGACACTCTGGCGCAGGCATGCCCGAAAAACCTTCAGGTTTACCCACCCGCCGGGAACTTCACGCTAAACGAGCGGAAGCTACGACTACGCCTACAACGGCTTCAGAAACTGAAGCTGTGGAAGCAACTGAACGAGTCAGCTTATTTAAACGGCGTTTACCAAGTGATGCTGACGGACAGGCGGCGGGTTCAGCAGCGGCATCAGCAAATGCGCGTAGCGCGAAATCTGCGGACTTTGCAGACGCCCCGGCTGAGGACACTAAAACTCCAGTTTGGGCAACCCGGGAAGCTACTTCGACCCAACGAAAAGAGGAACCAGTGGCACCAAAAGGCGGAAATAAAGCTAAGAAACAGCAGAAAAAACCTAGCTGGGGCAAACGCATCCTCAAAGGTACGTTATTAACCGGCCTGGTGGGCTTCACGCTGGGCATCATCGCCTTCGTGATTGCCTATGCCAGCATCAAAGTGCCCGAACCAGGTGAATTCGCCTTAGCGCAGAACACCACTGTTTACTACTCTGACGGTGAAACGCAACTGGGAACCTTCGGGGAACTTAACCGCACCATCATTGATCCAGCCACTTTGCCAAAACACGTGGGTCATGCGGTGGTAGCTTCTGAAGACCGGAGCTTCTACACTAACTCTGGGATTGACCTGTGGAGTATTGGTCGCGCCGCGTACAACAACTTAAAGGGTGGCCCATTGCAGGGCGGTTCAACCCTGTCGCAACAGTACGTGGAACGCTACTACCTAGATACCACCACCGGCTACCTGGGCAAGGTTAAAGAAGCTATCTTAGCTTTGAAGATTAACCGTCAGCAGTCTAAAGACGAGATTTTAGGGAACTACCTAAATACGATTTACTTTGGCCGCGGCGCCTATGGGATTGAAGAGGCTTCACAGCGTTACTTCGGGCATCCTGCTACGGAACTAACGATTTCTGAAGCTGCTTTGCTCAGTGGCATTATTCCGGCTCCTTCTGCGTGGGATCCGGCAATCAGCCCCGATATTGCTAAACAGCGTTGGGAACGCGTGTTAAACCTGATGGTTGAAGACGGGTGGATTACCGAAGCAGAGCGTAAGGCCGCTGTTTTCCCGCAGGTGATTGAACCTAAGACTTCACTGTCTTTTGCCGGCCCACAGGGTTATCTAATGCAGCAGATCCGCACGGAACTGGTGCAAAAGGGTGGTTTCACCGAAGAGCAGATTAATACCGGTGGTTATAAGATTGTTTCGACTATCGATAAAGAAGCTCAAGAGCAGGCTTTGCGCGCCGTTTCTGAGATTCCCGAAGGGCACTCAGAAAACCTGCGAGTAGCGCTTTCTGCGGTAGACCCACGTACCGGTGAAATCGTTGCCGAATATGCGGGGGCAGATTACCAAAAGCTGCAGTCTAACTCGGTGACTCAAGACTATGCGATGGCCGGGTCCACCATGAAACCACTGGGCTTAATGGGTTATATCGCCGAGGGCGGGACCATTAATGACGTTTACAACGCCAATAGTGGGATTCAGATTAAGGACTCCCGTACCGGTCAGCTATCCCCACCGATTCGTAACTACGATGACATCTCTTACGGGTTCGTTAACCTGCGGTTCTCTACCGCCCGTTCGGCAAACACTTCGTTCCTGGGGATGAATGACGCGATGGGTCCAGAAAAGACGGTTGCAGCAGCTAAGCGTCTGGGCTTCACTGATGACGTAATCGGTTTGGAAGATAACTTGAATAACGTGTTGGGTTCGGTTGCGGTACATAACATTGATCTGACTCGCGCATATTCAACTTTCGCCTCAGGGGGGATTCGTACCACGCCGCATATTGTGCGTCAGGTTTTCGATGGGCAGGGCGATATTATCTACACTGCCTCAACGGAAGGTGAACGAGTTTACAGCTCTGAGGATGTTTCTGAAATTCTGCCTGCGCTAAAGGATGCCACGATTAGTGGCACCGGTGTAAAGGCAAGTTTCTTGGGTCGCCCAGTAGCGGGTAAGACCGGTACTTCTGAAGACACTAAGTCGGCGCAGTTCGTTGCTTTCATCCCGCAGTTGGTAACTACGGTTTCTTTCTACCAGGTAGGGCCAAATGGGGAGCAAGAGTCGATTACTCCTTGGAATGGTTTACGTGAAGTAACGGGTTCTTCTATTCCAGGTGACGTGTGGTTGAGCTTTATGAAGGGCATCGTCCATAAGTACGAGGTTGCTGATTTTGACTGGTACGTGGCGCAGCACCGCCAAACTAAGTTCAAGAAGCACGCTTTTGTAGCTCCAGATCCTAAGAAGGAAGAAGAAAAGAAGGAAGAGAAACCGAAGGAAGAAAAGCCTAAGGAAGAGACTCCGACTGAACCTGAAAAACCAATCGAAGAGCTGAAGCCAGAGCAGCCACAGGATCCGAAGCCGCCTATTGCGCCAGAACCGGTGATTCCACCGCCAAGTGATCCGAATGAAAAGGATAGTTAGGCATCTGCCTGGTTTAGAAGGGGTGAGCTGTGAGCAGCTTGCCCCTTCTGGCTTTTTTGGGTGGTGCAGAGGCAGTGGGATTTTGAAACTCGTATCAAAATCGCGTTTTGATACGAGTTATCTGCATATTTAGGGGAGTTTTGGGGATAACTCGTATCAGATTTTGATTCCGATACGAGTTATCGTGAAAACCGGGTGAGAACCGAGGATAACTCGTATCAGTTTTCGATTTTGATACGAGTTTGGGGATTAGCTGCAGTCGGAGATTGCGTACGGCGGGGAATTAGCTGCAGCCGGGATTGCGTGCGGCGGCGGAGATTTTCCCGAGGGCGCCTTGCAGAACAAAAGTCGGGGCTTTTACCCACCAAACGGTGAATAAAAGCCCCGACTTAAAGAAGCTAAAAGCTATCAGCCAGCTACAACGGTAACCTTCAGGCGTGCGGAAACCTCTGGGTGGAGGTTAGCGAACACTACTACGGTACCGGTGGTCTTAACTGCCTTTTCGATAACTACCTTGCGGCGGTCAACCTTAACGCCGGTAGCAGCTTCAACAGCAGCGCAAACATCTGCGGAAGACAGCGCGCCGTACAGGTTGCCCTGTGCGGAAGCGTGCTTTGCAACGGTGTAGGTTGCAGCTTCCAGCTGATCGCGAACTGCGCGAGCGTCTTCAATAGAGGCGATTGCCTTCTTGCGACGCAGAGCTACTGCAGCGTCAATCTGCTTCTGTGCACCTGGGGTCCAGCGTTCAGCCAAACGACGTGGAACCAGGTAGTTACGTGCGTAACCGTCCTTAACTACAACAACATCACCAGCTGCGCCGAGGTTAGGGACATCGTGGGTCAAAATTAGCTTTGCCATATTTCAGTCTCCTTCAAATCTCAGCGGCCGGAGCTGGAGTAAGGGAGCAGTGCCATTTCGCGAGCGTTCTTAACAGCCTTTGCGATACGACGCTGTTCCTGTACGGATACGCCAGTTACGCGACGAGCGCGGATCTTGCCACGATCAGAGATGAACTTACGCAGCAGAGCGGTATCCTTGTAGTCAATGTTTTCGATCTTAGCCGAGCGAAGAGGGTTTGCCTTCTTCTTAGCTGGCTTGCGAAGTTGTGGCTTCGCCATGGTGTCTCCTAATAAGGTCTTTGTAACTTAAAGAAACTAAGTTAAACAGTTGATTAGAACGGTGGTTCGTCGTCAAAAGAGCTTCCGCCACCCGTGGACCACGGATCGGCAGGTGAACCACCCGGGGCAGCACTGAAGTTAGGAGCTCCGGAAGGGGCACCAAAACCGCCGGCTGGAGAGCCGCCGTAAGGTGCGCCGCCACCGAAACCACTTGGTTCAGGCTGGTTGTAGCCACCCTGGTTGAAATCACCAGGAGCACCCTGCGCAAAACCTCCCTGGCCAGACTGACCCCCATAGTTAGATGGGTTACGAGTCACCTGGGCGCGCGCATAGCGCAACGAAGGACCAATTTCATCAACCTGAAGTTCCACAGTAGTACGCTGCGTACCATCTCGACCCTCGTATGAACGCTGGATCAGGCGACCCTGAACCACAACGCGCATACCCTTGGACAGAGAATCAGCTACGTTTTCTGCAAACTCGCGCCAAACGGAACAACGCATAAAGAGAGCGTCGCCTTCCTTCCACTGGCCGGTTGCCCGGTCGAAGGTGCGCGGGGTTGAAGCGACGGTGAAGTTAGCTACTGGCGAACCAGAAGGCGTGTAACGCAATTCAGGGTCGGCGGTTAGATTGCCGACGATCGTTACGATCGTATCTCCAGCCATCTTTACTCCTTAGATTTCTTGCGGGGAAAGGCTAATGTCAGGCGTCGTTGCGCAGCAGCTTGGTGCGCATTACGGATTCGTTCAGGGTCAGCTGACGGTTGATTTCCAGTGCAACATCGGAAGTAGTGGTCATGTGAACCAGTACGTAAATACCTTCAGACTGCTTCTGAATTTCGTATGCCAAGCGACGCTTGCCCCATACGTCTACATTCTCAACGGTGCCGCCAGCTTCGGTTACCAGAGCCAACAGCTTTTCCATTGAGGGAGCGACGGTGCGTTCGTCAACGGTGGGATTGAAGATCACCATTAGTTCGTAAGCACGCATTATTTCCCCACCTCCTTTGGACTAAATCGGTCACGGACGGTCCGTGACAGGAGGGATATGCGATTGATTTCCCTTGATATCTCAACCAAATCTCTGATGGCAGAAACCCGTATTAAGATAGGTCAATCAACTAACCATCTTAACCTATTACGGCCCTATTAGCTAGCGTTAGCTTTAGCGACCTTGCTTACTAAATCCGCCTGAAATCACGCGGTTTCTTCAGTTGGCAACCCGCTGCCAAGCGGCGTTGCGAGTGCGCCAAAACAAGGTGGCAGCGCGCCCACCCATAAAGAAGACCCCAAATAGCAGCCAGATAATTCCGAGGGCGCTGCTTTGAACTGAAATGTTTTGTCCGCCGCCCTCGAGGAAAAACTTTTCGTAAACCCACAGGGCAGGTAAGAATACGAACATAACTAACGTGGCCGCAAATGCCAGGTAACGGTTATCTCCGGCGCCGATCAAAACCCCATCGAGGATGAACACGTACCCAGCCAGCAGGTAGAAAGGCGCGGAATACCAAAGACCCACAGTAGCCACCTGCTGCAACGGGAGATCAGCGGTGAACAGCAGCGGCAGAAGCGGGGCACTGGCAGCTACAACTACCCCCAGAATTGCTCCGGCAACAATGCCCCACCGAGTCAGGATGCCCAGCAGCTGTTGCGTGCGCACCGCATCCTGCGCGCCCAAGCTGCGACCTACCAGCGCTTGGGCGGCGATAGCTAAAGCGTCTAACGAAAAGACTGCGAATCCCCAAATAGTTGCCACAATCTGATTGCCAGCCACCGCCAAGTCACCGGCATGAGCCAGGGTGATAACAGTGAATAGAAGGCAAATGCGCATGGAAAGGGTGCGGATAATCAGCGGTGCTCCGGTGCGTGAGGCTTTGAAAATGCCACTAAAGTTCGCTACGGCGCGAACTTGGTGCGCGCGGCAGGCTTGGAGCACTTTGTAGGCTAAGAAAGCCCCCATGCAGATTTCAGTGACAGCTGTACCAATGGCAGAACCGGTAATTCCCAAGTTGAGTCCGAAGATTAAAATCGCGTTAAGAATGGCGTTGGCACCGGCTCCCACAGTGGCAACAATCAGGGGAGTGCGGGTATCTAACAGTCCGCGCAAAGTTCCGGTGGCGGCTAAAGAAATGAGCATCCCGATTAGGCCGGGGGCGGCAAACTGCAGGTAGGCGGTAGCGTGGGGCAGGGCGGCGGCGCTGGTGCCTAAAAGTCCGATCAGTTGCGGACCAAATAGCAGCAGGAAAAGGGTGGCTCCCACGCCGCAGAAGAGAGCTAACCAGAGGGCGTCTAAACCGGCTTGCAAGCCGGCTTTAAGTTGGCCGGCTCCGAAATGCTTCGCGGTGATCGAGGTGGTGGAGTAAGCCAGGAAGATGAACAGCCCGAAGGTGGTCATTAAGATGGTGGAGCTAATGGCCAGGCCCGCTAAAGGGGCGGTGCCTAAATGCCCTACCATGGCGGAGTCGATGGTAGTGAGCAGTGGCTGCGCAATTAAGGTGCCCAGCGCCGGCAGGGCCAGGCTGAGGATTTGCTTAGTGACCGAGGCTTCCGGTTCGTTGGAAAGGGCAGGGGCCGGTGGGTCGGAAGCGTCCGGCCGGTTAGGGGTGTCCGGTGGCTCGGGGGCTGCTGCAGTCATAAAGTTTTAAGTTCCGCTTTAAGGTTGTCTATACCATTAGGGTGTTATCCACTAATTCACAGTTGTAGTTTTTATCCACAGTCTGTGAATGAATCTGTGGGTAACTATACCGCGATTTTAAGCCAAATGAGAGTTCTGGGGACTTTGTTAGAAATATGTGAAATCACAATTTATCCACAGCAATTCACAGGATTTCCCACGATATCCACAGGAATTCTCTAAGTTATCCACATTGAAGGTTTAAACTCGGCTATTAAGATTGACAAATCCAGGGTATTCTGCCTACAGATAAGAAACTTGGCAAAACTCTAAAATAGCTGTGGAAAACCCTTGGGATAACTTCCCAAAAAGCGCGGAATTATCCAAAAAACAAGGCAAAAAAGTAGCCGACAGGTACTGACAACCAACAGCTATTTACCGCAACCTAAGGGTGTGAAAACGCGAAATGGCTGACCCCACTGGATTTGATCGACTGCCCCCGCAAGATTTAGAAGCGGAACAGTCAGTACTTGGGTCAATGATGCTCTCTAAAAAAGCCATTGACGAAGTTGCCGAAATTCTCAAAGGCAGAGACTACTACCTGCCTAAACACGAGACCATTCACAACACCATCATGGAACTGCATTCTGAAGGAGAGCCTGCAGATGCAATTACCGTAGCGGACGCCCTTCAAACCAGCGGCAAACTAACGACTATCGGCGGCCGAGATTACCTATACTCTCTGATTTCCTCAGTGCCCACCGCCGCGTCGGCAAACTACTATGCGCGGATCGTCGCAGAACGCGCCATCTTGCGTCGCCTGGTAGATGCCGGCACCCGCATTGTGCAACTAGGCTACGCCACCGACGGAACTGAAGTAGACGACATTGTCGATGCCGCCCAAGCCGAAGTGATGATGGTAGCTGAAGACCGCAGCCGGTCAGACTACGTATCTTTAAGTTCTCTAACCGACCCACTGGTGCAGGAACTGGAAGAAATTGAAGCAAACGGCGGTCCCGCCAAGGGCCTACCCACCGGCTTGATCGATTTAGACCATCTGACTACCGGTTTACAACCGGGGCAGATGATTATCGTGGCCGCCCGCCCAGCAATGGGTAAATCCACGTTGGCAATGAACTTCCTGCGTTCGGCTGCGATTACCCATAAGCAACCGGCAGTTATTTTCAGCTTGGAAATGTCGCGTTCGGAAATCGGGATGCGTCTGTTGGCAGCCGAAGCCGGCGTGTTATTTGGCAACATGCGCCGCGGCAAGTTGTCGAATAAAGACTGGAGTCGGATTACCGCTTCCCTAGGGCGCCTGTCTGAAGCCCCACTTTATATTGACGACTCACCTAACATGGCGATGAACGAAATTCGCTCAAAGTGCCGACGCCTCAAACAGCAGGTGGGGTTAAGCCTGGTAGTAATCGACTACCTGCAGCTGATGACTTCGGGGAAGAAAGTTGAATCCCGCCAGCAGGAAGTTTCTGAGTTTTCTCGTTCCTTGAAGCTTCTTGCAAAAGAGCTGGAAGTGCCAGTGGTGGCAGTGGCGCAGCTAAACCGTGGTCCGGAACAGCGTACCGATAAAAAGCCGATGATTGCGGACTTGCGTGAATCCGGTTCCTTGGAACAGGATGCCGACGTGATTATCTTGCTGCACCGCCCGGATTACTACAATAAGGAAGATCGCGCCGGGGAAGCTGACATTATCGTGGCGAAGCATCGTAACGGTGAAACGGCTACTTTGCCAGTAGCTTTCCAAGGGCATTACGCGCGTTTTTCCGATTTGGCGCGTCAGCAGGGCTGAGTTATTTTCGCTTAGAAACGGGTGGCTTCTTCCTACAGAATGTCTTTGTCAACACGTTTCGCTGGACAGCGCGTGACCGCTCGCGGTTAATCGGCTAGGCTAGATACACGACATTTCAATATGGATAGGAGTAAAAATGACTGAAGTAAAGCGCCCTCCGGTAGCCCTGGTGATCGCCGGT
The DNA here is from genome assembly GCA_030532515.1 of Actinomycetaceae bacterium. Taxonomy (GTDB): domain Bacteria; phylum Actinomycetota; class Actinomycetes; order Actinomycetales; family Actinomycetaceae; genus Gleimia. The sequence continues at coordinate 4,287 of JAUNKY010000015.1, read as the reverse complement.
AGTGAATCCACCGGTGGAGCCGGCATCCAGGTAGACTTGAAGACTTTCCATCAGCAGGGTGTTTACGGGATGGGGTCGCTCACTTGTATTGTGTCATTTGACCCAGAAAACAACTGGAACCACCGTTTCGTTCCAGTCGATCCTACGGTAATTCACGATCAGATTCAGGCGGCTACCGCTTGTCACGATGTTGATACTGTAAAAATCGGTATGTTGGGTACCGTTCCTACCATTGATGCGGTAGCTGAAGCCCTACAGAAGCAAGCTTGGAAGAACGTTGTTTTGGACCCAGTTTTGATCTGTAAGGGACAGGAAGCGGGGGCAGCGTATGACGTTGACCAGGCTTTGAAGACTAAGGTTTTGCCTCTGGCTACCGTAGTTACCCCGAACCTTTTTGAAACTGAAGCTCTTTCGGGGATGAAGGTAGAGACCGAAGCTGATTTGGTTGAAGCTGCTAAGAAAATCGGTGAACTGGGTCCAAAGTATGTAATCGCTAAGGGCGGGGTGGAACTGCCTGGTTCTGAAGCAGTTGATATCTTGTGGGATGGCGAAAAGGCAACCCGTTTTGCCCGCCCAAAGGTTGGCGAAGAACGCGTAGGTGGCGCAGGCTGTACTTTAGCAGCTGCGATTACCGCTGAACTGGCGAAGGGTGCTTCCGTTGAAACCGCGGTGGAAACCGCGAAAGAGATTGTTACCGCGGGTATTCAACGCCGTTTGGAAACTCATCACCCACACGCTACCTTATGGCAACAGGGTATTTTGGAAGACTGATTTTTAAGTTTTCGTCTTAACCGCCCGCGGGGTTGGCAGTTTGCTTTCCTCGAGGGCGGTTACTTTATGTAATAGAGGGCAAAGATGCCGGCGGTGATTAAGGTTAGGGCAGCGACTAAGAACTTGGGGTTATAGATACCTAGCAGGCGGTAACGCCAGGGGATCTTTCCACCGTGAGCTAAGAGAAATCTAATCAGGTCGGTATCTTTTGTTGCGAGTGCTTTCTTCATGAAAGGCATTGGGTAGGCTCCGTGTTTGACAAGTTCTCTACCCCAGAAAGTATCTGGTTTGCTCAGGGCTAACCTGATGGAACTATCAGAGTCATAAGTGCCTACATCAGGAGCCGCACCATATTCTAAAAGGGCTTTGAAACAGTCACGTCGATCAAGGCTAATGGCTAGCTCTATGAGGAATTCGTCGACGTGGTAAGCTGCGTACATCGTATTTGGGGATAAGCCGTGGTCTAATAGCAGATTTAAGCAGGCAACTTGATTGCGTTTGATGAGCAGGTCACCCAGACCACGGTAGTAGGTTCCGGTTGGAGATTCGAATAAGCAGGGGTCAGCTAGGTTTGGATCTATGTTGCTTTTGAGTAGTTTTTCAACCAGTTCAACGTCGTCTGCGTAGCAGGCGTTGATAAGGGTCAGGGCTGCTTGAAGTTCCGGGGTATCTGCCCGCCGAATAAAAGAGCATAGTTCCATACTGTGATTTTACGTTATGGATTGTAGATCAAACTGAGTTTGTTAATAAAGGCTTTAGGAACGACCGTGTTAAGGGGGACGATTTAACATGGGGTTGTCTGCGGGATAATTCACTTTAGAAGTTAATGAAGAACTATCACAAGAGTCTATAATGATTGTCCTCAAGCCATTTGTTTCATTAATATTTATAAAAAGTATTGAGTATTAAGATTCTGCCCCCTAATATCTGTGCCATATTGTAATGTCACATATGGTGTGATCTTATAAAAATTTGGCTAAATCTTACGGAAAATTAAGTGTGAGATAATCCCCCAGCCATTGACAATATGAAAATATCTTTTATAAAGTTGCTAAATAGGGGTACCGTCATTCGACGGACTTTTATGTTATTTGCTAGTTTAAAATATAAGGAGAATGATGCTAAGTCGTTCCTTTAAGCAGCGCTTTCGCTCTGTACTGGCAGTGGCCACCACCTTGTTTTTAGGAGGCACACTGTTGTCAGGAAGCCCTGCTGTTGCGGCTGATCAAGACATCACGGTTACTCCGGTTTCCGCAGTTTACACCGATGGGATTACTGACTTTCCAAATCGTCAGCTAAATATTGGTGCTAAAGCTGTGTTGGCCTTTAACTGGGATGCAGCTAATAAATCAGGATTTGGTTCTGGTGATAAATTTGTTATCAACTTAGGCGAGTTCTTTAACAACGTTGAAGTTAAAAAGCTACCAATGAGTATTCCAGTAAATGGAGTTTCCACTGAAGTAGCAACTTGTGATATTCAAAAGAAGGTTGTTACCTGTACTTTTGGACCTAATGTTGACACTCTCAAAGCTGGTGGGTTTGAACAATGGTCTGGGGCTCTCTCCCTTACTGTAAACGTAGAAAAGGGTACTGACCAGCCTAAGGTAAACGTTGGTGTTAATGGTGAGGATACACCTGTAACTTTGCCAGTTGGCCCAAATGGTGCTGTTGGGATTAAAGCGGCTGAAATCGTTCCTGCATCGGTTTATAAGGCAGCCTCAGTTAAAGAAGGCCAGAAGTTTGGTGACTATACCATCTACATGAGTGGCATTCGTTTGAAGGGGCATTTAGGTGACGCCTTTAACTACGATGATCCAAGCCAGGTAGTTACTTTCCGTGACTCTCTGGTGAACGCACAGGGAGAAATTGATGGTGGTCAGGTATTCCGCACCAAGCCACATCCAACTGATCCGGACAAGCTTGTTCCAGCCGATCCTGAAAACTGGATTTTCCGCGCGGTTAAGCTGGAAGCAAATGCCAAGAGCTACCGTATTGATTCTGCAAACCCAGGTGCAGACGACAATAAGACTGGTGAAACCCCAGCAGAAATTGGTTCTTTTGAACTGAGCGTGGAATTCAACAAGGCAACCCCACACATTGCAACCATCAATGTGAAGGGTCCATTCTCCGCTTCATACACTTATTCCATTTCTTACCAGACTGACCTGTTGAACCCTAAGGGTATTCAGGAAGGTACTGTTTACAGCAACCGCATTGATCTGGAAGGTTCTAACCACTCTTTCCAGTTGAACCGTGCGTACCGTAACTCTGCAAAGGCAACTGCACAGGCAGTTCCAGGCTTCGGCACCTTCGCAATTGAAAAGCGTGTATTCGGTGCTGCTGAAGGTTTGATTGAAAATACTCACACTGTAAACGTCAACTACACTTACGAATTGCCACTGGAAGCAGATGCTTACCAGGATTGGACTGCACCAGGTACCCTGAATGCAGACAAGAAGACCGGTAAGGCATCTTGCATCATCAACTTCCGTAAGACCACCGTATGTCTTGCAGCTGGTCAGAACCCAGGCAAGTTGCTGCCAAAGGGTACCAAGGTATTCATTACCCCAGCTGACGAAGATCTTGCTTCTATCTCTGAAGCAGTTCGCGACCTGAAGTGGGCTGAACCAATCGTTGCTTTCGACAATAACGCTACTTTCATGCTGATTGGCGAAAATGGTAACTTGCCACAGGTAACTATTACCAACAAGGCAAACCTGAAGGTTGGCAAGTTCAAGGTAAAGAAGACTGTTACCGGCTTGGACGCTGGCGTACAGGCAGGCCCATTCGCATTCAGCTACTCCTGTGTAAAGGACAATAACCCAGCTGTTCTGGGTCGCATTGCAGGCGTAACCGCTAATGGCGAAGCAGTAGAATCCGACAAGGCATTCCCATTGGGTTCTGTATGTACCGTTACTGAAGAACAGCCAGCAGCAGTTGCCGGTTACACCTTGCAAATGCCACAGGAACAGCAGGTAACTGTTGATTCTGAAACCGTTGCAAAGGAAGTTGTTTTCAACAACGCGTACACCAAGGATATGGGCACCTTCTCTATCAAGAAGACTGTTACCGGTCTGCCAGACCGTCCAGAACCATACCGCTTCAACTTCACCTACACCTGTGTGAAGGACAACCAGCCAGAACTGACTGGTGACATCACCGACGTGCCAGCAAATGGCACTGAATTCGCTTCCAACGTAAACGTACCAGTTGGTTACGAATGTACTATTCGTGAAACCCAGCCAGCACCAATCGAAGGCTACGAACTGCAAGGACCAGCTCCAAAGACCGTAACCATCGGCGCAGCTGGTACCCCAACTCCAGTAGCAGAATTTGCAAACGTTTACACCAAGGTAGTTGCTCCATTCGCAGTTAAGAAGACCGTAACCGGTCTGGATGCGAACGTAAACGCTGGTCCATTCGACTTCACCTACTCTTGTGTGAAGGACAACGGCACCCCAGTAACCGGTGAAATCACCGGCGTTGAAGCTGGCAAGCCAGCAAAGGCAACCGACC
>JAUNKY010000045.1 GCA_030532515.1 Actinomycetaceae bacterium | reverse complement strand
ACAACAACCAACCCCTTCCAAGGCCAGCGTTGCAACGATCCCTAGAACTCAAGGATGGTTCAAAACACTATCGGGGGGGGCGAAACTCGCTAAACTGGAAAAAACTTTTAAATAAGGAGTTGAAATGGAACAACAAACTCAGTTGCCGCAGCCTAAAAATTTCAGCTTTGTGGGCGCTGAAGAACCTATCTGGGCGCTTCTTCTTGGGTGGTTCACTGTGCTGGCATATCCATTCGTTTTAGCGGTCGCGGGGTTCGCAATTCCAGAATCTGCATACAAAGTAGTTATTGCGTACTCGGTAATCGGCGGAGCCATTACAGCATTTTGTGCCTATAAGCTTCGCAGTATCTTACTATTCTTATTTACTTTAGTTATGTTGCTGAGTTATATGCTGTTAGCACTCGGTCTGGGAGTCAATAGCTAGCCAACACCAATGCGGGAACTACGGTTCCCGCATTAATAATTGGGGGTTTGAAGAGAAGTTTGTTTGCTTTGTTACCTTCTTAAACAATGTGGGAACGGCGGTTCCCGCATTAAGAGAGAAAGATAGGAAGGGAGAGAAGGGGAGCGAAGCGGGAGAGACTACCCGTGCTGTTTAACGAAATCCAAAACCAGCTGCAAAGATTCTTCAACTACCGCGCGTGACGAACCGAAGTTAAACCGCACGAAGTTCCCATAGTCCCTACCTAAAGTTTCACCCGGATTGGTAAGCACCCCAGTCTCACGATAAAGCGCTTCACCCAAACCGCCCTCGGGAAGAGAAGCAAAACTGGAGGGGAAACGTAAGAAAGCCAAATAACCAGCCTGCGGACGCTGCCAAGCAAAATCTCCACCAGAAGCGTTAAAATCAGCAAAAATCTGATCCGCCACAGCCAAATTATCCGCCAAATAATGCCGCACCGAATCCAACCACGGACCGCCCTTAGTGTATGCAGCAATCGTAGACTTCAAACCCAGCGGAGCCGCCCACCCAAGCACATAAGAAAGCCGCTCCCACTGCGGATAAATCTCAGAATCGGGAGCCACAATCGCCTGCGCACAGTGTAACCCCGCCACATTAAAACCCTTCGAAGCAGCCGTAGCCGCAACCGTATGATGGCGGTTTTGCGCCTCCACCGAAAGATACGGAATATGCTTAAACCCAGGCAAAACCAGCGGCGCATGAATCTCATCCGCAAAGACCAAGAAACCATACTTTTGCGCCAACTGACTGACTTTCTGCAACTCCTCTAAAGTCAGCGCGCGCCCCGTGGGATTCCAAGGATTACAGAGCACCAGGCCGGTGGCACCAGCCTGTGCGGCCGCTTCAATCGCCGCAAAATCCAGCTCCCATTCAAGTGAATGACCAACCCGCTTGGAAACTGAAGGAACTTCCAAAACCGTGTGACCAACCTGCTGCGGATAAGACAGGAACGGCATGTAAGCCGGGGTAGGAACCATCACCTGCGAGTTAGCCGGTAGCATATGCAAGAAGGCGCGGAACGCGTCTAACACACTCATAACCGGTGTAATCCAGCTAGGATCCACCAGCCACGTGAACTGGGCTTCGTAAAACTCGGCAGCCGCACGCACCATCTGATCCTTCAACCAACAGGGAGGATACCCGGTGTAACCGCTTTCTACCGTCTCATGCAGAGCCGCAGCAACTTGCGGACAAGGTTGAAAATCCATTTCCGCAACCCAGTGCCCCCGCAACGGCGGAGCCTGAATATGATCCACAAAAGAAGGAACAGACCACTTCATAGTGCGCAAAGCGCGCATAGAATCAGCGGAATAGTCATCGAAACTGCGCATAAAATCTCCTGAGCCACGTTGAACAGGAACGGGATAATACTTTTGTAACTAACTTAGCACGGGAAAAAGAATCCAAAAAGAACACTTGCAAAACGCGCCTGGCGCCACAGAAAAGCCCATTTAAAACCCGCCGAAAAAAGGAGTAAACTGGAACTACTATGACTACAAATACTGGCGGAAAAGTCCGCGTTCGATTTTGCCCCTCGCCAACTGGCACCCCTCACGTAGGAATGGTGCGTACCTGCCTTTTCAACTGGGCTTGGGCTCGCCACGTTGGTGGAACTTTCGTATTCCGCATTGAAGATACGGATGCGCAGCGCGATTCTGAAGAATCGTTTAACCAGATTATTGATTCGCTCACCTGGCTGGGTTTGGACTGGGATGAAGGTATTCTCAAGGGCGGTCCACACGAACCTTACCGCCAGTCACAGCGTATGGACATTTACAAGGATGTTGCGGCTAAGCTGCTAGAAGCGGGCTATGCCTACGAATCCTGGTCCACTCCAGAAGAAATCGAAGCTCGTCACAAGGCAGCTGGACGCGATCCAAAACTGGGTTACGACGGTTTCGACCGCGACCTGACCGAGGAACAGAAGGAAGCATACCGCGCTGAAGGACGCCAGCCAGTTCTGCGTATGCGCATGCCAGATGAGCCGATTACCTTCACTGACCTGGTACGCGGCGAAATCACCTTCCAGCCAGGCTCTGTTCCTGACTACGTAATTGTGCGTGCGAACGGCGACCCACTCTACACTCTGGTAAACCCAGTCGATGACGCGCTGATGGACATCACCCACGTGCTACGTGGCGAAGACCTGCTGTCTTCCACGCCACGGCAGATCGTGCTTTACCGCGCTCTGTTGGAACTGGGAATTGCTCAGCAAATGCCAGAGTTTGGACACCTGCCATACGTGATGGGTGAAGGTAATAAGAAGCTTTCCAAGCGCGACCCCGAGTCTAACCTGCTGTTGCACCGCGAAAACGGTATGATCCGCGAAGGTCTGTTGAACTACCTGGCCCTGCTGGGTTGGTCAATCAGCCCCGACTACGACATCTTCACCCCGGAAGAAATGGTAGAGGCTTTCGACGTTCACAGCGTGAACCCGAACCCAGCTCGCTTCGACCTGAAGAAGTGCGTGGCCATTAACGCTGAGCACATTCGCCGGTTGGACACTGCAGACTTCATGCGTCGCTGCGTTCCCTACCTGCACCGCGACGGAGTAGTTTCTGCCGATAACTTCGATGCTTTGACTGACCGTGAAAAGGCGATTATGGAAGCGGGAGCTCCGCTGATCCAAACTCGTATTCAGCTATTGGGTGAAGCCACCGGCATGTTGGGCTTCTTGTTCAACGGTACGGAAACTATCGAGTACGACGAAAAGTCAGTAGCTAAGGTTGGGGCAGATGCGCCAGCAGTACTTGAAAAGGGGATCGCTGTTCTTGAGAACCTGACCGAGTTCACGGTGGAAGCGATTGAAGCTGCCATGCGTGTTGCTCTGATTGACGAAATGGGTCTGAAGCCTCGCGCTGCTTTTGGTCCACTGCGTCTGGCAATCTCTGGGCGTCCAGTTTCCCCACCATTGTTTGAATCCATTGAGATTCTGGGGAAGGATGTCACCATCGAACGTTTTAAGAAGCTGAAGGCACTGCTCGAAGGCTAAAATACGTTTCAAATGGGAGCGCTTCAACGATGTTGGGGTGCTCCCATTTGTTTTCGGCAGGTGCTTTAGTCGCCGGTTTGGGTGCCCATTTCGCACGGGAAACGGCTTTCGTATGCGAATTGAGCGGGCTTGGGTGCCCATTTCGCACGGGAAACGGCTTTCGTATGCGAATTGAGAGTTGGGGGCGCCCTCGGGACAATTTTCGAGGGCGGAAAACGAAACCGGAAAACGAAACTCGTATCAAAAACCCAAACTGAGACGAGCTTCGACAACAGGCTCTGCGCAAAATACGAATAGAAAGCGAACTGCAAGACAGCTTAACCCACTCAAAATCCGTACGAACCCCCGAAACTCCGCGATTTGCGATGGTTAAAGACTAGCGCAGCGCGCGCACTCCAGAAATCGTGTTACGCACTTCTTTACTGGTTAGCGCATTCAAATGCTGCATATACGGATCGTGTGCATCCACGAGCGCTTGGTCATGTCGGCGGAGTACCAGGCTCAAAAGAAAGAGCAAAAAGACTCCTACCGTGGTAAACACACCCACCCCCAGTAACAGCTTCTGGTGACCATTAAGCGGGATCACGGAATTTGTAGGATTACTGCGATCGTACAGAATCTCGACGGGTTGCTTAGGATCTGGACAGGACCCGGGCACATAAGTGACCCCCTCAAGAACCTCGTCTGCAGGCTTATAAAAATAAATCGTCTTACAGGTGCTTCCCAGATCCGTGATGGGAACTACCCGCAGGCGCGGTTGAATGATCGTGATAGCTCCTTCGGTGCGTCCCTCATACGACTGCTGCGCGATAAAGGTAGTCAGCCCCAGCTGGAACACCATAACTACCATAAACCCAACCATTACCAGCAGTTTGATGAAATCAATGACCCGGCTGGCGGTAGTAGCTTCTCTTGAAGACTTTGGTAGCGGAACCGCGGGAACGCCCATAATACTCACCTTTTTAAAGAACTATGCGAATTATTTTCAGTGTATAGCATGCTCGCAGCCAACAAATATGAAAAACTGTAATAAGTTAGAAAAAGTTTGCAAACAATAGGGGAGTATATGAGCCGCCAGCCTGCCACTGAACTCACTCAGCTAACGAACTTCATTGATTCGCTAACCACCTTAACCTGGCCACTTTACCAATCGCAGCCAGTCCCCACTACGGCGCAAGACCGCCGCCGTTTTATTGGCTGGTCGCCCGTGCCACTCCCCACTGACTTTGTCTGGTCACTGCTTCCGGTTGGCAAAGGACAGGAAGTTAGCGAAATTGAGGTGCAGTATGCCTTAGGCAAGGACCTCATGGATGAAGACTGGGAAGAGTTCCGTGCACAAATCATCACCCATTTTAACCAGGTATATGGTGAACCCATGGCGTGGGAGGATGAGTACATTCGTTTCTCGAACTACTGGTGGGAACACCCTAAGGGACTGCGCATTAACCTGCGTTTCGATGACGACCCGTACTGGGAAATCTTCATTTCAGGTCCGCTTACTTCCGCGGCGGGCTCCGGCACAACTACGGGTGCAGAAGCCCGGCTAGAGCTAATGTCGGTTTCCGACGCAACGCTGTTGGTTGAGAAGCTGGTGGCAGCGTCGTGGCCATTGGACGTTCCCCAGCTGATGCGTTTTACGAGGGCGTTGGGCTGGACTCCGATTGCCGAATCCAATGTCTACTTCTACACCAACTATGGGAAAGCCCCGCTGGTGGGGGTAGCTCTTCCTACAGCTGCCCCGGCAAATGCGCAACTGCATACGCGTGTTCCGGAAGCATACGTTAACTACAGTAATGGCCTGGCGATTTCCATTACGTTCGCAATTTCCAACCAGGTGCGGGAAATTTACTCGGAAGCAGGTATGCGCCTGCTTAACCAGAGGGTGCAAGAGATTATTGAACAGTTGAAGCACCGCTACGGTAAGGGCATGACTTATCCTGCTGCCACGCGACCAGTTAATGTGTGGCATTTACCGGGGGACTTAGAAGTTGACGCACGTATTAGAAATGACGTTGCTCAGATTACGGTGCGAGCCACCTCGCCCCTGCCAGTGTTAGCGCGGGTTGAGAAAACTGCGCTTACGGCCGGCGAAGCCATGGCGGTTTTAGAGAAGTGGATGGAGCTACCAGCGCCTATCACCGCGGAATACGCTGACTATTTGGCGCAGAACCTGGGGTGGGAGAGGACCCGGCAGCCCTTCACGCAAAACTACTACACCGAACTGTCTCACCCGGGGCAACCTAAAGTGGCGGTAACGGCTAAAGACGGGGTTGTGGAAGCGATTACACTGAACTTAGGGAACTTCTCTGATAGTTCTAACCCAGCTTTCCAAAAGCTAAGCACTGAACTGCAAACTGAGTTAACTAGGCGTTACGGGGCGGCTACGGAAACGGAACAGGGACTGGCCAAGCTGTACATTTTTGAAAATGAAGCAACCGATCACGCAGTTCACCTGGTAGTTACACGCGCCGCTATGTTCTTGACGCTGCATTTGCGTCAAGAAACAGACACTGACATTGATGGGCAGATTGATCCAGCAGAACATCTGAAGGGAAAACCAGCCACAACGGCGCAGCTCATGGGATTCTTCTTCGGCGTCATGCTAGTGATTATGATAATCATTTCCTATTTCGGGTGATCCGTCGCAGCGTGGGTAAGACGTGGGAGCTTCACGGGTAAAACAGTGACTGAAGTAAACCAACAACTACTTGCTGAATTGGCCGATTTCTTTGCTAAAGCGGCAGCTGAGACAAGTAAAGAACCTGAGGACAGTGCGGGGCAAAGAAGCTGTAGCTGGCAACTTTTGGGATCGGCTGAGTCGGAGCAAAACCGGGTTATAAAGCCACTAGTAGCGCAGTTAGTAACCTTACTTGCCCCGATATACGGGCAGCCAGAAGTTCGGAGCGAGGATCGAAGCGGCTGGCAGTACCTGTGGTGGAGAACTTCCACCGGCCAGTATTTGCACTCGGTTGCGAAGGTAAAACAGGGCGTTACACTTTGGGCACTGCAACCGCAGGAAACGGGGGAGCCCTTGATTCATATGCCGGTGGATTACCTTGAAAAACTCTGCCTAGGTTTGTTTGCTTTACCGTGGCCGATTAACGCGGTTACTTTAGTGCGTTTTGTCCGCTCCCACGGGCTGGTTGCATTGGATGAGTGCTTTGCTCACTATTATTTACCGCAAACTGGCGCCCTTGGGAATGAGGAGCAGAAGCCTCACGAACTGCTGCGCACCCACCGGGAAAATAACTTGCTGCCAGCCGCGCTGCAACCGCCGCAGCTGACTTTTGAACTGCAGGGAGACTATCCGCGCGGCGCATGTCTGCGCTGGGAGTGTCCCCAGGCAGAGCTGGTGGCGCGGGAGCTAGAAGCCCGGCTACAGCAAAAATTGGTGCCGCTAACTCTCTTTTGGTCGGTAACAGCCGGTGAGAATCAGCTTGAAATCAAGGTTTTAAAGGAACTCACTTCCCCCGATTGGGAGCGGATTCGAGCAAATCGTTATAGCCCCAGACAGGCACTGGGAATTGTGGAAAACCTGGTTGCCGCCGAAAAACCACTAGATTATCAGCAAATGCAGGCGATTGCTCGGGCGGTTGATTGGGAGCAGGTTTCCGACGGAGAATGCGAAAACTACGTCACTAAGCGGTCTTCGCTGGGATTTCCAGGTGCGCACGTGAAATACCAAGCCGGGCGCGTTGCGCAGGTAATGTTCACTTACGGGGCCAGTGTTTATGAAGAGCACACGGGCATTAGCAGCGTCCAGGCTCCGTTGTTAGAGGCTTTTACGTTCGCGTTTGGAAATCCCACGGTGCGCAAAGAATACCGGGAATACGACTTTTTCTACGGTGGGAAGCAGTATTTTAAACGTGGGCACAGCACGATCTATAGTTTCGGGACTGCTGATGGAGCGAAGCGGGTATCGCTGGTGGTTTTTCCGCAGCTTGAGATTGTGGTGGATTTTGCGTTGGCGCCTGCGTCGACGCTTAAAGGGGAAGCAGACCAGTTCTCGAAGTTTACGGACCTGCCGGTTAAACCAACTTGGGTGGATGCGCTGGTAGTGGCGGGGGTAGTTACTGTCGTAGCCGCTGGGTTGCTATTTTTGCTTAGTTAAAGACGGGGTTTTCCCGAGGGCGGTTGCCTAAAGTGAGGGTTATACGACAAAATGTGTTGCTGGGGGTGGTTTAGTCCCAGTCTTGTCGGTAGGGTTGCGTGTGGTGT
>JAUNKY010000044.1 GCA_030532515.1 Actinomycetaceae bacterium | reverse complement strand
CCAGTAGTAACAAGGAAAAACCGGGTCCCAAGCAACACCAAATGTCGTATAACCCGAAGTTTGGCGGGCGCCCTCGACAATCTCCTAGGGCGGAACACCCCGCCCTCTTTCGCAGAAAATGAAAAATCGCCTCAGATTTACTCTGAGGCGATTAGCCGGGTGGCTGACGGGACTCGAACCCGCGACGTCCTGGACCACAACCAGGTGCTCTACCAGCTGAACTACAGCCACCATCGTTGTTTTCAACAACATAATGAAGAATATCAGGTGCAATGCCCGATTCACAAATTTAGAACACTGTTACCTGCATTACGTCAGCAAATAAAAGCTATCTGAAGCTTACTGAGCATTGCAACAACCCAATAAAAGTTGTGCCCAGGAAACCCCGGGCACAACTAAAAACGAACTTTACCAGTGAGCTCGCACGGAAATCGCATCGGCAAAGTTACGCAACGCCTCTGGTGAAGAGTTCAGGTAAAGCTGAGCGTCCACCAGGGAAACTTCCATCACCATAAACGACCCCTTACCATCAGGCACCACGTCAACACGGTTAAACAGGAACTGTTCATCACGGCCCAAACGGTCCTTCACATAAGCGTGTACCGCGCGGCGAATCTGCTCGCCCCAAGCCCATTCTTCAGCCGTAGCTTCACGAGCTACCGACAGAGTTTCGTGCATGGCTGCGTCAGTTACTTCAGCTGGGTGCAACATAGCTTTCTTTTCAACAGCATGAGAAACCAAGCCGTTGAAGAATACCAGCGAAATTTCGCCGTGGGCGTCGATTTCTTCGCGGTAGCGCTGCAACATGACGGAACGCCCTTGAGAGAGCATATCCATTACGTGCAAAACCGCTGCCTGACGAGACTTTGGCTGAATCGCGGAATAACGACCGATATCACGCAAACCAGAAGAAACCGCTGGCTTAATAACGAAGTCCTGCAAAGCTGGGAAGCGTGAGTGCACGCGGTGCTTAGAGAGATTGTCAGAGGCTTCAATCCAAGTGGTAGGAATGATTGGCAAACCGTACTTTTCCAATACCTGCAGGTAGTGCTTATCGGTGTTCCATTCCAAAACATCTGGGTGGTTAAGAATCCGGGGGACACTACGCGCCCAAGCCAAGAATTCTTCTCGACGGCTAGCGTAATCGGATACTGAGCGGACAACTACCAGCCCAGCTTCTTTCCAATCTACCTCTGGGTCATCCCAGCACTTAATCTGTGGATCGCAGTCGCGCTCGCGCAGAGCGTCCAACAGACCGGCCTCATCAGAGTATAGATTTGGCATTTCTTTTGAGGTTACAAGCGTTACGCGTGGTTTCATACTTCTACCTTAGTGTAAATAATGCGGACAAACCTAGGTTTCGGCCAATAGTCCCATTGTTAAAGCAATAGGATTGATGGCTTACCGTAAGCCCACCCGACGAGTCAAAGCCAGATCAATCAGATGAGACACTAATTCAGAATAGCTTAGACCCTTTTGCTTCCACATCATTGGATACATTGAAAATGGCGTGAATCCCGGCATGGTGTTGATTTCATTCAACGAAAGCTGGTCAGTTTTTTCGTTATAGAAGAAATCTACCCGAGACAATCCCTCGCATCCCAAGGCGTCGAACACAGCCACTGCCGCGGTTTGGATACGTTCTTTAACGCCCTCGGGAATATCTGCTGGAATCGAAAGCTGCACGGCATCAGGATCTTGATATTTCGTTTCAAAATCATAGAAATCAGCACCCGATACCGCGATTTCCCCGATTTCTGAAGGGCGCGGCCCATCCAAAAATTCGAGGACGCCACATTCCAGCTCTCTACCCGGCGTAGCCGCCTCAACGATAACTCGCGGATCGTGCTTTCGAGCAGCTTCAATCGCGGCTTCCAAATCTGCCGGATCTGCCACGCGGGTAATCCCCACAGAAGAACCTGCCCGGTTAGGCTTCACGAAAACAACCTCACCCAAAGCGCGCACGCGTTCTAAGACGGCTTCGCGGTCAGTTAGCCACTGCCGGTCGGTGATCAGTTCCCACTGGCCAACGGCGATTCCCGCTTGCGAAATAATAGTCTTTGTCAGATGTTTATCCATTGCAGCGGCCGAGGCAGAAACGCCACAGCCCACATACGGAAGATCTGCGGTTTCCAACAGCCCCTGGATAGTCCCGTCTTCTCCGAAAGGTCCGTGTAGCAGTGGGAAAACTACGTCGATTTCACCCAAATCAGTGAGTTCCGCCGGGTTGGAAGCTAAGAAGCCTACTAAACGGTTGGTCCCTGCTAAGAAGGCAATCCGCTGGTCAGTTGCTTCCACGAAAGTTCCCTTACCGTCCTTTAGAGCATAGTGCTGCGGGTCATCAAGGGCAGGCACCCAAATCCCGTCAAGGGTGATGCCAACGGGGACGATTTCAAACCGCGAGCGGTCAATAGCTTCCATTACAGCTGCTGCCGTGGCGCAAGAGATCATGTGTTCGCCGCTGCGACCACCGAAAAGTAGCATGACGCGGATTTTTGGGGCTTCAGTTGCCTTGTCTAGTTGCTCAGTCATGTTCACTCCCCTGCTGCTAGTGGTTCGTAGGATTCGGATTTCGGGTTCCACACCTCAGTTGGTACGGGTTCGTTGCGAATCTCAGCTAACATTGCCCGCACAGTGTCTTCCATCCGGCGGGTGGCTGTTTGCACAGCTTCGCGGTTGGTGTCGTCTTGGGGCAGGTCACTAAGGTCGATTGCCGGACCGGCTACGACGGTAGTTGGATGGCGCTTCCAGAACTTCATGATGGAGTCACGGAAGCGGTGCATGACATTTTGGCTTCCCCAGTGGACCACTGGGATAACTGGAGCTCCGGTTGCTAGGGCCAGGCGGGCTGCGCCGGTCTTAAAGTGCATTGGCCAGAACTTCGGGTCGGTGGTTAGGGTACCTTCTGGGAAGATGGCAATAGTTTCACCGTCTCGAATGGCTTGTTTTGCTGCTTCTAAAGCGTCTTTACTGCGCTCACTGCCCCGGTGGACTTCTACCATCTTGGTTTTACGCAAAATGGTTCCAAGTAGGGGGACTTTGAAAAGAGATGCTTTGGCCATGGCGCGCACGGCGATACCTTCATCGGTGATGAAGTGCATGATTACAAAGGCATCGAACTCGGTCAGGTGATTCATGATCACGATGAATGGCCGGTCTTTGGGGAAGTTTTCCTGGCCTTTCCAGGTGGCTTTGGTTAGTCCTCTGGTTATTGGACGGCAAACTTCAAGTGCCAGGCGGTAGATTCCTTCAGGTGCTTTGCTCACCAGTGTTTCCTTGTTCTAGGTGGGAATGTGTGACGGGAGGCGGATACGCGTTAGGCGTGGGTGGAAACAGGTTAGTTTTCTGGTTCCACATCCGCATCCAAAGAGCGGAGTTTGGATAGGAAGTGTTCGTAGCCACGGGAGATTACGTCAATGCCCCGGACGCGGGAAGTTCCTTCAGCTGCCAAGGCGGCAATCAGGTATGAGAAGCCACCGCGTAGGTCAGGCACGGTAATGTCAGCGGCTTTAAGTGGCGTGGGGCCGGAAATAACGGCTGAGTGGCGATAGTTTCGTTGTCCGAAGCGGCATTGCAGTCCGCCTAAGCATTCGCGGTAGGTTTGGATATTCGCGCCCATTTCCTTGAGGGCGGAGGTGAAGCCCAAGCGATCTTCGTAGACGGTTTCGTGCATGATCGATAGGCCGCGCGCTTGGGTTAAAGCTACTACCAGGGGTTGCTGCCAGTCGGTCATAAAACCGGGGTGCACGTTTGTTTCTAAAACGATAGAGTTCAGTTCGCCGCCGGGGTGCCAGAAGTGGATACCTTCATCTGAAATATCGAAAGCGCCACCGACTTTGCGGTAGGTATTTAGGAAGGTGGTCATATCCGGCTGGTGGGCACCACGTACGAAAATGTCACCTTTCGTTGCCAGCGCAGCTGATGCCCAAGAGGCCGCTTCGATCCGGTCTGGGAGTGAAGTGTGGCGGAAACCAGAAAGCTCTTTTACGCCTTCGATGCGGATGGTGCGGTCTGTATCGACGCTCATAATGGCGCCCATTTTTTGTAAGACGTTGATCAGGTCCATGATTTCCGGTTCAATGGCGGCACCGGATAGCTCGGTGAGTCCCTCTGCCATTACCGCGGTGAGCAGAGTTTGTTCGGTGGCCCCTACCGACGGGTAGGGCAGGTGGATTTTGGTACCTTTTAGACCATTTTTAGCTGTGATGTGGGTGCCGGTTTCCGTGCGGGTTACTTCAGCGCCGAATTTCCGCAGGGTATCGAGGTGGTAGTCGATGGGGCGGCCACCGATATTGCATCCTCCCAGGTCGGGGATGAAGGCTTCACCTAGGCGGTGTAGCAGTGGGCCGCAGAAAAGAATGGGGATGCGTGAAGACCCTGCCAGCGCGTCAATGTCGGCAACGTGGGCGCTTTCTACGTTAGAGAGGTCTAAAGAGATAGTGCCGGCGCCAGGGTCGTAGTCAACGCGAACTCCGTGCAGGGTGAGTAGTTCTGAGACTACGTCTACGTCGCGGATGCGCGGTACGTTGCTGAGGACTGATGGTTGGGTTCCTAGCAGTGAGGCTACCATCGCTTTGGGCACAAAGTTTTTTGCGCCGCGTACGGTGATTTCACCGGTGAGAGGTTTGCCCCCGCTGACTCGCAGAATTCGTTCCATATTCCCTGTCCTTTATTTTCAGTTTCACCTATAGATTCTACTCTGTTAGACGAAGCGGTGTTTGCTTAAGTGGGGTGCGGATGGTTTTTTGGCGTGTTTAGAACCGGTTTTTCGTGGTTTTTCGGTGGGTTTGTTTGGGTTGGTTGGGTGGCTTTTTCTTTTCCGAGGGCGGTAGTTGAGCCTGAAAATTTCCTCTGACATTTCCTTTAAAAGATTTGTCATCTCACCTGTTGAGATGGCATAATTTCATTTATGGAGGAAGAAGAATCCACCGGTAGTGGAGTTGGCGTTTTAGACAAAGCCGCTCTGGTATTGTCTGCTTTGGAAAGCGGTCCGGCAACCTTAGCTCAGTTAGTTGCTGCTACTGAGTTAGCGCGCCCTACCGCTCACCGCCTTGCTGTTGCTCTCGAATACCATAGGTTCGTTGCACGTGACATGCAAGGCCGTTTCATTTTGGGGCCACGTTTGAATGAACTGGCTTCGGTTGCGGGCGAAGATCGCCTCTTAGCATCAGCAACTCCGGTGCTGGTTGCTTTACGTGATCATACGAAGGAGTCTACGCAGCTCTTCCGCGCTCAGGGGGATCAACGCGTTTGCGTTGCGGCTGCTGAGCGACAGATGGGTTTACGAGATTCCATTCCAGTTGGCGCTACCCTGTCCATGAAAGTTGGGTCTGCTTCGCAGATTCTTTTGGCTTGGGAAGAGCCTGACCGGTTGCATCGAGGATTGTACGGAGCATCCTTTAATGCAACAATGCTCTCTTCTGTACGTCGCCGCGGCTGGGCGCAGTCTGTGGGGGAACGCGAAGAAGGAGTTGCTTCTGTTTCTGCGCCGGTGCGCGGTCCTGGTGGTAAAGTCATTGCGGCTCTTTCCATTTCTGGTCCGATTGAGCGTATGGGGCGCCAGCCTGGGCGACAGTTTGGACCTTCGGTAGTGGCGGCAGCGAACCGTCTTTCCGAGTTCTTACGTCGTGCAGAAGAATCCATGAACTGAGTTTTCTGGCGGGTAGGTGTTTACACCTACCCGCCTTTAGTTTGTCTGGTGTGCGCCTGCGTTTAGGCGTAGGGGTATCGTTCCCACCGATCTGTAGCCTGGGTGGCGGCCCGTCCAGCCAGGTAATCGGCTACTTCCGCCCGCGCCACGCGGCGTAGTTTTTGTAGTTGCCGTTTGGTGAGCGGGGAGATTTCCAGGTAGAAAGGGAGCTTTTCTTCGGCAGCGTCGATTACTTCTGGCAGTTCATGGTACAGGGTGCTGGCACGGCACAGTGGTTTCGTTTCCTCTCCATAGAAGATCCAGTCACAGCGCGGTAAGTAGGTGGTTTTGAGGGGGTGGATTTGGCTGGTGACGATTAGTACCCCTTCCAGGTTTTCCAGTTTTTGACGGCTGGTTATGGGGGCGTCCTCGTTTTCCTCCCCCGCTCCTGGGATTTCCGTACCTGTCTCAGGTGTTTCCTTACCCGTTTCAGGTTTTTCATTACTTCCGCCACCTACTTCGGAGCGTATCCCTTCAGCTTCTCCTGCTGCGCCAAATCGGTACGCAGCTAAAGTAGCTACTGCCCGGTAGTTCAGGTAGTCGATCGCAGCGGTTTCGCTACTGCTCAGGGGCGGGACTTCCTGCCAGCGTCGATTTAAGAGGATCTGGAACTGCCGCAAACTCGAGTAGCGTGGCAGCAACCAGTAGTTCAAGTTACCCTGGGCCTGTTTTGGATCTTGAGCTGCTTCGATTTCTGCAGCCGAGTGTTCGACAAAGAAATCTGCAACCAACCGTTTTATCAACGGTTCCCAGGCAACTTCTTCAACGTCCACCAGGTATAGTTCGTCTACGTCCCAAGGAAGTACCAGCCAAATATGGCCAGTTTCTTCCAGGAGCCTTTCAAGTAGTTCTTCCATCGCCACATAGTCGAAGAAACAGGCGCCGGAGTTTCCAGGCAAGTTTGTAACTTTTTGAATCCCTTTTCCCAACGCACTGGGAGCTAGTTGAATCCCCCCTGCTTCGACGATTTTTTCGTGCAGAGTAAGCAGACTATAAACCGATAGTTCGTAACGTTGCTCTTCGCTAAGACTGTAGGGCTGCATTTCTTTTTCAGTGAGGCTAGCGTGGCGAATGCCAGCTGCATAGCGGCATAGTCCCATCCCGTAGTTTGTAGAGAGGTTCCCACCGTTCCAAGGTCTTTCGTCGCCGGGTTTTGCTAAATAGGCGGCGGGGATCAACTCTGGAAGGATTTCTTCTAAATCAAACTGGAAGTGACAGTTGCGTAGCAGGTAGCCGGCTCCGTAGGTGTGCATAGTAGTTGGTTCGCGCATGGGGTGCTCCTTAGTTGTTTTAGTTCCCAAAGGGCAGTGTTTTGCCCCGTTGGGTTTGAATTTAAGGTGCTTTTCCCACGGCTTCCTACACGGGTCGAAGAATACTGTGGATATCTTTGCCCGTTTATTTCCTGTGCACAAATTTTTTCTGTCTCCTGGGTGTGTTTGGGAACACAGCAGACCGATTTTGAAGTTGGTAGGAAAATCCGGTAAAGTTATTGAACGTGCCACTCATTGTGAAAACAGTGAGGGGAACACCATGGGGTATGGTGTAATTGGCAGCACGAGTGATTCTGGTTCATTTAGTCTAGGTTCGAGTCCTAGTACCCCAGCGAAGTATCGGGAATGATACTCGGCACGAAAGTGCTTCTTAGGCTCCCATCGTCTAGCGGCCTAGGACACCGCCCTCTCACGGCGGCGACACGGGTTCAAATCCCGTTGGGAGTACTCTTTTTTCCCCGGATTTCCGGGGATTTTTTCATATCTACAAACCCCCAGGGACACGCCAGGGACACGTCAGTATACGTCGGGTATACATCCGCGCTTTAGTAAGCTCTTTCAAAACAGTCACTTTAGGGTTATACGACATTTGGTGTTGCTGGGGACCGGGCTTTTCCTTGTTACTACTGGGGGAAGTCGGGTTTTTAGTTTGGTGTGGTGAACTATTAGGGTTATTGGACAGTTCTTATTGATTTTGTTTGGGTTTTTCGTTGTTGTGGTG